>JAQGPJ010000006.1 GCA_028293125.1 Verrucomicrobiales bacterium
CCACCTTGGCCATAGGGCCGGCATCCCCGGCTGAAACCGGAATTTATCAGGCGCGGATCATCATGGGCGGGACAGAAATTCTGACGGAACCGGTCGTTATTTCCGTCTGGCCCAGATCCGCTCTGACCATTTCTCCGGGTCCGGTTTGCCTCATGATTGTTTTGCAGCAAAGCAGCAAACTGTAGGCCAGGGCAATTCTCCATTGAGCCCCACAGTGTGGAGTTTTCGGAAAATCTGACTGACTGGCAATAACGCGCGGCGCGCTCTTTGGCATGGGATGTCAAATTTCACATCCAATGCCCAAATTTAAATGAAAATCATTTATTCCAGGCTGCTGAGCGGCTTATGCGGTCTGTTCTGCGCCGCCTTGGGAATGGTGGTTTTGATCGGCTGGCACACGGGAAATGCCTTCCTGGTGACGGGTCAGTCAGGATTCATGCCCATGCAGTATCTGACAGCCCTCTGCTTTCTTCTGAGCGGTGCCGGCGTGGTCTCCCACGCCCTGCGTCTGCCCCGTTTTCTGCCAATAGTCCCCGGGGCGCTGACCGGAGGCCTGGGGATACTGATGTGCGCCACGCATCTCACCGGATGGAGCATGGGATTCACGGCCCTTCTCCGGCATTTGCCGGAGATAGCCGGAGTCACGGCAAACATCTCCGCCGCCCCCACGGCTGCGGGTCTGGTCCTGATGGGGACAGGAGTTCTGCTTCTGGGACTGCCAATCCGAATGAAGACCAGGCGTTTGCTGGTCTGGATGCTGGGGGCATCGGCGGGCGCTGTCGGACTGACGGTTTTCTGGGCCTACAGCCTAGGGGCCACCATGGTGTTCATGTCCGGAAGTCCGCTCGGAATGGCCATCCACTCCTCATGCGGGCTCATGGTTTTGGGGGCCGGGCTCCTGTCAGCCCAGTGGCCGGGACTGGGCCGCCTGGTGGATCACCGATGGCTTCCGGCACCTTTCGGCATGGCCGCCATCGTCGGCACTCTGACTCTGTGGCAGGAACTGGCGGCGGACCGGAGTCACACTCTGGGAAACCAGGCGGAAGTGACCGCCCGGAATGCCGCCGCCGGCACGCGCGGCCGTTTCACTTATTGTGTCAGGAGCCTGAACCGCATCCGGGAGCGCTGGGAGGAAAGCGCCGCCCCTCGCCATCCGGGGCCGGTCAGGGATGCCCGCGCCTGCCTTCAGGATGAGCCGTTTTTTGAAGTGATCGGCCACGCGGATGCCGGCCTGCGGGTGGACTGGGCGGAGGCCGACAGGGAGGCGGATTCCTGGCGTGGCCGCAGTCTGCGCGACCGCCCTCAATGGGACGCGGGCCCGGCGCTGGAGGATTCCATCAAAAACCGGCGGATGCTGGTCTCCCCCATTCATCCGCTCCGGACGAATGATGCTGGCCTGATGATTTTTCTTCCCGTGTTCAGCGGCGATAAATTTCTGGGGGGACTTTTTGGAGTTTTACGCCTTCAGGACCTGCCGCACGTCCCGCTGGAGCACCCACCCTCCAGCGCCTGCCGGATTTCCATTTTTGAGGGGGACAGGCTGGTCTGGGGCGGGCCTCCCGCGGAACCGGCGGGACCGGGGCTTCAGGCGGAGTCAAAATTGGAATTCGGGGGCCGGGTCTGGCGGTTTGTGGCCGAACCGGAATCAACCCTGCCGGGCGGAAATGAAACCCCGGTGATGATTCTGTGGATGGGAGGGCTTCTGGGAGCAGCGATGGGCGGGGCGGTGGGAGGATTCCAGCAGACTGCCCTGCGCGGCCGGATGGCCGGGGCCGCCAATGAGCAGCTCAGGGCTCAGATGGCCGAGCGCCATCTCGTGGAGCGCAGAATGCGGAGAGCGAGCAGCGTCTGGGGCAGGTGCTGGACTCGGCCACCGGGGTTTCCGTCATCGCGTTCGGCATGACCGGGGCGATCACCTACTTCAGCAGAGGCGCTGAGCGCCTTCTGGGATATTCCCCACAGGAAATAATGGCCGGGCTGGAAATTTCCGCTCTTCATGATCCGGCGGAGCTGTCCGCGCGCGGGGATGCCCTCACAAAGGAGCTCGGACACCCCGTGGAGGGCGCAGGCAGCCTCACCGAAGTGCCGGAATTGAGCGGGAACGAGCGGCGGGAATGGACTTATCTGCGCCGGAACGGCGACCGGCTGACTGTAGACCTCACGGTAACGGTGCTGCAGGATACCGACGGCACCGTCACGGGATATCTAAGCACCGCCGTGGACATCACAGAGCGCAAGGAAATGGAGCGCGAGCTCAGGGCCACCCTGCGCGCCCGGAGGAAATCCCAAGCTCTTCTGGAGTCCGCCAGCCGCATTGCCCGGCTGGGGTATTGGGAACTGCCGCTGGACGGCAGTGGACTGGTCTGGTCCGACATGATGTACAGCATTCATGAGCTGCCCGTGGGGACCCCTGTTTCCCCCGCCCAGGCACTGGAGTTTTATCATCCGGAGGACCGGGCCGCGATTGCCGAATATGCGGCGGCTTCCGGGGAGGACACGCCCCAGGAATTCGAGGCGCGTCTGATCACCGCCACCGGGCGGCAAATCTGGGTGCATTGCCGCAAAGAGACCGTGAGGGATGAAAGCGGGACCGTGATCGCCATGCAGGGGATTCTGCAGGATATTGATGAGCGCCGACGGGCGTCGGAGCTTCTGAAGGAGCAGAACCGGCAGCTGGAGGCCGCCAAAGCCCTGGCCGAAACCCACGCCCGGGCCAAGACAGAGTTTCTAGCCAATATGAGCCATGAGATCCGCACCCCGCTCAACGCCATCATCGGCATGTCCGAACTGCTCATGGACGGCCAGCTGGACGCCCGCGGGCGCGAATTTGTGGACACCATCCATACCAGCGGGGATGTGCTGCTGAGCCTGATCAACGACATTCTCGACTTCTCCAAAATCGAGTCCGGACAACTGGACATGGAGCGCATTCCCGTGCGTCTGCGGGACTGCGTGGAGTCCGTGCTCGACCTGCTGGCCGGGCAGGCGGCCAGAAAGAAGCTCGATCTGATGTACTGGATCGATTCCAGTGTGCCGGAGGCTATTGTCAGTGATCCCACCCGGCTGCGGCAGGTGCTGGTGAACCTGGTCTCGAACGCTGTCAAATTCACGGACAAAGGGGAAATCTTCCTGAAGCTTTCCGTGCGCCCGGGGGAGAACGGGCTCATGCTGCATGCCGCCGTGCGCGATTCCGGCATTGGCATTCCCGCCGGACGCATGGACCGGCTTTTCAGCGCCTTCAGTCAGGTCGATGCCTCCACCACCCGGCGCTTTGGCGGCACCGGTCTGGGGCTGGCCATCTGCCGGAGGCTGATCGAAAACATGGCCGGGCGCATCTGGGCGGAGTCCGGGGAGGGAAAAGGGTCGGTCTTCCAGTTTGAAATCCCGCTCCAGCCCGCTCACGCACCCGCCTTCTCGGGAACTTTGGAGGCAGGAACCGGAATCCGCAGCCTGAAGGGTCTGAATATCCTGATCGTGGATGACAATGCCACCAACCGCTGGATTCTGGAAATGCAGATCAATTCCTGGTCCATGCGGCCCACCCCGGTGGAGGGAGGCGGCGAGGCACTGGGGCTGATCACCTCCGGCGGAAAATTCGATCTGGCCATCATCGATGTGATGATGCCGGAAATGGACGGCTATAAACTGGCGGCTGAAATCCGCCGGCACCGGTCCGAAAAGGAGCTTCCCATTCTCATGCTCACCTCCTTGGACGGGGTGAACCGTGATGATGCCCGGCAGCTCGGCATTTCCGCTGTCCTCAGCAAGCCGGTCAAAAATTCCCTTCTCTTCAACGCCGTCAGCCGGATTCTGACCGCCGCGGCCACCACCCCGGAAAGCGCGCCCGCCGCGTCCGGCATGGAGGGGAATTCCGGGTTTCCGCGCCCGCTGCGCATTCTGGTGGCGGAGGACAATCCCGTGAACCAGCGCGTGGTGACCCTGCATCTGCAGCGCATGGGCTTCGAGCCCGTTGTGGCCGGCAACGGTCTTGAGGCCCTGCATGCGGTCCGGGAGCGGAAATTCGACGTTATTCTCATGGATATTCAAATGCCGGTGATGGACGGCATTGAATCGGTGCGGGAAATCCGCCGCATCCTGCCGCTGGAGGCGGGTCCTTGGATCATTGCCATGACAGCGAACGCCTTCGAGAGCGACCGGGAGGCGTGCCTCACGGCAGGCATGAATGATTACCTGTCCAAGCCGCTCCGGGCGGACAATCTTAAGCGTGCCCTGCAGCTGGCGTGCGGGAGAAGTTCCCGTATGTATGCGGAGGCGCAGTAAACATGGTCATCCTATGCGGAGACTCCGGCAGCGGGCAATTTTCGTTTTCCATGGAAGCCCCGGGTGCGACCGCCAAATCATGTAACCCGCCCTATTTAAGTCAGTATGGCTTTCCAGGGGCTGGCCCAGCGCCCGCCGGCGCTGTGGGCGAGGGCGCGCAGGCGCAGGATGTGGCCGGCCATGGTGAAGCCCCAGGTCATGCCCGGACCGCAGAGCCGTTTTTTGACCAGCAGCTTGCAGCCGGCCTCGGTGACGCCGCTGCCGATGGGCAGTCCCGCCGCCGCGCAGGCCGCGTAGTCCATGCGCTCCACGTTGTTGCCAAAATAGGTGACGGCTTTCTCCAGGGCCGTGCGGTCGGCGGCTCCCAGCCTCCGGGTGGAGGCCAGCCGCCTCTCCATTTCGGTCAGCAGCGCGGCCGCCGTGCCCTCATCCTCCTTAAGATGGCGGCAGGCCTCGTGGGACCACCAGCCTGGGTCCTCCCCCGCCGGCGCCTCATGAGTAAAGGCTCCGACGGCGGCGTGCAGATACCCGCAGGCGTGGTAAAAATCCAGCACCTGACGCGTGGTGCGCTCCCTGAGCCAGGGCAGGAGGTCGCTGGCTCCGTCACTCAGACCGGTGTAAATGGCGGCCGGATAGCGGGCTTGGACGGCGGCCGCCTCCTTCTCCATGATGCTCCAGAAGGCCGCTTTTCCCTGACTTTTGTCCTCCGGCGGAGCGGTGGCCGCGTAAATGGTGCCGAGGCGCTCTCCGGTTTTGTCATAAAGGGTGATGGCTCCGACCATGCCCACGCGCCATTCGCGGGTGCGGCCTTTGCGGCCATCGGCGGCGGTCCGGTCCGCGGCTTGGGGCCGGGCGGGCATGCTCATGTGCACACAGGCCCCGTCGACCCCGATGGAAACGGAGGCCACCTCCTCCGGCGCCGGCAGCGTGCCCGCTCCGGCCGCCGGGATCACGCTTTGGGCAAGGACTCCGACAAGACCGGTGAGCCGCTGCACGAAGTCCACGGTCACGGCGCGGGTGTGGTTTTCCCGCAGGTCGCGCACCACCTCCGCCGCGGGGAGCTCCACCATTTTGCGGCTGATCATCCGGGCAAATTTTGGGGTGGCCGCGCCGGTCAGGCAGCCGGCTTCATCCATGGGATAATGGCAGACGCCGCCCAAGCTGGATTGAAAGGCATGGCGTCTGACCACCACACAGCCGAAAGGCGTTTCCACATGGCGGACCTCCTTTTTGGATTTGGCGGTGAACCGGCGGCCCTCCCTGACAAAGGGTTCACCGCCGTCCCGGGACTCCAGGATTTTGCCGGTCAGGCTGGCGCCGGCTCCGTTGATTTCCTTCATCAGCAGTTCCTCGGCTTCCAGCATTGAGGTGCCCGCCGGCACCGTCACCTCCACCGTGGTGCGGAAACTGAGGCTGCCATCGGGATTGCGGATAATATCCATGAGCGGGCCCTGTGGCCGTGCCCGGACGGGCTGTAAAGCATTTTTCCTAACTTTGTATTATGGTAAACCTGGAGTGCCTAGGTTCGGGATAAAAACCTGGTAGTTACATGATTTGGCGGTCGCACCCTTTGGGAAGAGGCGGAGACAGTGCCGAGGAAGGAAAAAGAGCCCTGCGGCTCCTTTTCCAATGCCTGTCGCATTGAGCCTTGGACTTCAGCAGCTCCCCGGGACTGCGGAGGATCATGCGCGTGAAAGCAGAGTCCGGTCCCGGGGGGCGCCGCCGGGCTCCGGCCCCTGCTTATTCAAGGAAATCTTTGATCATCCTTGAAACCGCCTCATTGTTCGCCGCGGCCGAGGGATTGGGGGACCCCGCCATGTTGCAGAGCGAGACGACCCCGAAGTCACGCCCCGGGGCAAGCCAGACGGTTGTGAGCCAGAGCGTGTTGGAGCCGCTGTGGGTGAGGACCTTCTCCCCGCCGCCCCAGGGCCGGTCCAGGGCGCTCCAGCCATGGGCATAGTCCGCGTTGTCCGGATAGGGGGTGTGCAGCTTCAGAAACGCGCCGCGGTCCAGAAGCGCAGTGCCGGAGCGGTGGCCCGCAAGATGGAAGGCCACGTAGCGCGCAAGGTCGGGCAGGCTGCAGTGGAGCGTCGCCGAGGGGCCGATGGCCGGAGGTTTGTCGGCGGCGGGGCCCGACTCGACGGGGGACGGCGAGCCGTTTGCAAACCGGTGCCCCCACGGCTCGTCGATGCTGCGCGT
>JAQGPJ010000051.1 GCA_028293125.1 Verrucomicrobiales bacterium
TGCCAGCTTTCGGCATCCCCGTTCGGCTTGGAATTTGAAACTAAGGATGATCCCGACGGCAGCAGTCCGAACTACTCGGCCGATTACCGCCTCTCCTCCTTTGAGGCCGGGAGTGTCGGCATCCGTCTGCGCTGCGAGCTGGGGGAGAACGTCGTTTTCACCGCAGCCTATGAGCGCTACGCCATGAACGGCACGGGCAGTGATACCGCGCCCAGCGACTCCTATCCCAGCGCCAACATGATCACTCTGGGGCTGCACCTGAATTTTTAGTCCGTTTCGGCCTCCGGCTTATGATCACTCTGACTCCCCAAGCGGTTCTGCCCCCCGATGCCTTCGGGCTGCGGCGGCTGGAATTCCGCGCGCTGGGAACAGACTGCCAGATCAAATTCCGGGAACCGCGCGAGCGCCGGGCGCTTCAGTTTGCCGCCGATGCCTTGGACTGGCTGGGAAAATTCGAGGCCAAATTCTCGCGTTTCCGTCCAGAATCCATGGTGTCCCGCATCAATGCCGCCGCGGGACACGACTGGGTGGAGACGGATGCGGAAACGGAGCAGATGCTTGATATCGCCGATGACCTCTTCCGTCTGACGGAGGGCATTCTTGATCCCACGGTTTTGCCGCTGCTGCGGGTCTGGGACTGGAAAACGGTTCATGAAAAACTGCCCGAAACCGCCGTTGTGGAACAGGCGCGGGCGCTCTGCGGATGGGGGAAAATCCAGCGTCGTTCCGGTTGGGTGTTTTTGCCAAAGGAAGGCATGGGTCTCGACTTCGGCGGATTTGGCAAAGAACTGGCGGTGGACGCCGTGGCCAGAATCGCGCGGAATGCCGGGATCAAAGATGCGCTCATCGACCTCGGCCGCGATGTATTCGCCATGGGTGGCAACGGAACGCATCCATTCTGGCATGTCGGCATTGAGGATGGCAATGAACCCGGCAAGTGCTGGGGCGGGCTGGCCGTCAGCGGCCGGGCGGTTTGCGCGTCCGGCGACCACGCGCGCGGTTTCACCCACAAAGGAATCACTTACGGCCATATTCTGGATCCCCGCACAGGCTGGCCGGTCCGCAATGGCATGAGGGCTGTGACCGTGGTCGCCCCCACCTGTCTGGAAGCCGGCATCCACAGCACCGCCGTGTTTGTCCTGGGGACCCAAAAAGGTCTGGAGCTGGCATCCCGCTCGCCGGGGGTGGCGGTCTGCACCCAAAACGAGGACGGCATCGACGGCACCCTCAACTTCGGCCAATGGCTGGTCCAGAGCGGTTAGTATTTTTCACACCCGGCCCGCACCCCCAAAACCTATGAAACTCATCCTGACCGCCCTCCTGCTTTTCTCATGCCTCCCGCAAAGTCTGGTGGCCGCCGAGGGCGTCGCTGTTGGACAGCCGATTCCCAAACTGGCCCCTTTGCTGCCCGGAGCGAAGATTCCTGACACTGCGGGCAAAGTGGTGCTGGTGGACTTCTGGGCCTCCTGGTGCGCTCCCTGCAAAGCCTCCTTTCCCTGTCTCAACCGGCTTCAGGCCAAATATGCCGCCAAGGGCTTGGTGATCATCGGCATCGGGGTGGATGACGAGGCCGCTGACTTCACGAAATTCGCCACCGCCATGGACGCCGCCTTCCCTCTGGTGCATGACAGCGCGCACAAAAGCGCGGCCGCCTTCAGTCCCGGCACCATGCCCAGCAGTTACCTCATCGACCGCAAGGGGGTGGTCCGGCATATCCACAACGGATTCAAAGGCGCGAAAACCGAAAAGGAATATATCGCCGAAATCGAGGCCCTGCTTGCCGAAAAGCCCTGAATCCCTCCTGCTTTCCCCGATGAAAAAGCTCCTTCTTCCTCTGCTGCCTCTTATTCTCCTGCTGCCTCTCGGCGGCTGCTCCCATGCTCTCGTCCGGGTAAAACCCTACGAGCGCGGCAATCTGGCCAAGCCCGTTATGCTGGAAAGCATGGATCCATTGCAGACGGCGATGACGGAACACGCCTATTTCTCCCGCGAGGCTGGCTTCGGCGGCGGCGGCGTGGGCGGCGGCGGCTGTGGCTGCAATTGAATCCTCCCTCGAAATCCCCCCTCCCCTCAATGAAACGCAGACTCCCACTCACTGTCAAAGCCCGTCGGATTTTCTCCCGCTGCGGCCCCCTCATGTTCATTTGTCAACGGGCTCCCATCGGGCAGGTCATCGCCCAGGAGGCCCGGCAGCTGGGAGCTTCCGCCTTCGGTCAAGTCGCAAAATGGAGCGTCGCCGTGGTCTCCGGTCTCGGTGCTTTTGACTGTGTTTCCGGGGCCACTCTGGTTAAGCAGATCGCTCCCTCCGCCGGTTCCTCGACAGTGTCGGCGACCAATGGAAACGCTTTGAATTTTGTCGTGCAGGTGACTGGAGCCCCTTCCACCGCCAAAAGCTGGAGACTCACCGGCACCCTTCCGACCGGCCTGACCCATGCCAACGCGACCAACAGCAACACCGACTCCGTGACCGGCGTTCCCAGACAGAATGGCAGTTTCCCGGTCACCATCACCGCTTACGAAAAATCGGGCTTTTCGGGAGGCTCCAAGGCCGCCTCCTTCACGATCAATGTTACCGGGGGTGTCAGCCCACCGACCATTGCCGCCCAGCCGGGTTCAATCTCCATCGCCGAGGGAGGCACGGCAACCCTCAGCGTCAGTTCGCCAGGAGCCACCGCCTTTCAATGGTATTCCGGGGCCTCGGGGGACACCAGCAATCCCATTGGCGGCGCGGTCGGCGCCACTTTCACCACTCCCGCGCTTAGCGTCAGCACGAGCTTTTGGGTAAGAACCTCCAATGCCGGAGGAGCGGTCAATTCCAGTGCCGCCCTGGTGACCGTGATCAATCCCCCGGTCATCAGCGCTCAGCCGGAGTCCGTGTCCATCCATGCGGGTGGGTCCGCCACGCTCTCAGTGACCGCCACCGGAAGCTCTCCGGCTTTTCAATGGTATACCGGGGCGGCAGGCGATATCACCAATCCCGTGGCCGGCGCAGTAGCTGCCACCTTCACCACTCCCCCGCTGGCGGCGACGGCGAGCTACTGGGTGAGGGTCACCAATTCCGTTGGCAGCGTGGACTCCGGCACGGCGGTGGTCACGGTCATTGAGCCGCCCATCATTTCCAGCCAGCCGCAGTCAAGAACAGTCAATGCCGGATCCTCCGTCACGCTGACGGTGGGCATCTCCGGAAGTTCTCCGGAATTTCAATGGTACGCGGGATCCGCGGGGGACACCGCCAATCCGGTGCCAGGCGCGGTCGGCGCGGCCTTCACCACTCCCGCCCTGAACGTCACCACCAGCTATTGGGTAAGGGTCTCAAATTCCGTCGGGGCCGTGGATTCCGCCACGGTGGTGATTTCCGTGACCGACACCTTTTCCAGTTGGGCCGCCAGCCATTTCAGTGAATCCCAGGCGGCGGATGCCGCCATCTCCGGCCCGGCGGCGGACCCGGACGGTGATGGACTGAGCAATGAACAGGAATTTGTCTGGGGTGCACAGCCCCTGGTTGCTGATCAGCCGGGCTCACTGTTGATTGCCGTGGACGGCGGGCAACTGAGCCTGAAATTCACCGCGGCGGCCGCTGCCGGGCCCGGATATTCCGGGCTCATCCGCCACTATGCCATGGAATCCTCCTCAGCTCCGGGCGGGAGCGTCGCCTGGGAGGCTCTTCCCGGCTTCTCAGACATCACCGGCCAAGGGCAGGAAGTGACCTTCACGGCCAGTGTGGGTTCCGGATCCGGTTTCGATCGTTTGAAGGTCTGGCTGACTCCGCAATAAAGTGACCTCCCGGGACGTTCAACATCAAGCCATGGCCCACTCATCCGACCCCTCCCGCAATTTGCCTTTATCAGGTCCGTCAGGCGCCCCCCGGATGAATTGGCCGGCATGGCTCCGGCGGTGGAAGAACGGGATCATCGTGGGCATTGCGGTGGCGGGAATCACCGCCCATCTGGTGCTGCGCTTTGGGGTTAACGCCAGTCCGGCGCTCAGCCGTCTGCCCCTTTTGATCATCCTTGTGGCCGGGGGCGTTCCGCTGGTCCTCGAACTTCTCCGGAAAGTCTGGCGGCGGGAATTCGGATCCGACCTGCTGGCGGGGATCTCCATCGTCACCTCCGTGCTGCTGGGGGAATACCTGGCGGGAAGTATTGTGGTGCTGATGCTTTCCGGCGGGGAGGCTTTGGAAAGCTACGCCCTGGGCAGCGCCTCGTCCGTGCTGCGCGCCCTGGCAAAGAGGATGCCTTCCACCGCCCACCGGAAAAAGTGGTCGGAACTGGAGGATGTGGGGGTGGAGGAGATCGCGGTGGGGGATGTGCTGGTGATTTATCCGCACGAAATCTGTCCGGTGGACGGCACCGTTCTGGAGGGCAATGGCCTCATGAACGAGGCCTTTCTGACGGGTGAACCCTTTGAGATCAAGAAAGCTCCGGGCTCAACGGTCATTTCCGGCGCGGTGAACGGCGGCACCGCCCTGACCTTCACCGCCACTCGTCAGGCCGTGGACTCGCGGTACGCGAAAATCATGGAGGTGATGCGGGAATCCGAGCAGAACCAGCCCCGGATGCGGCGGCTAGGGGATCAGCTGGGGGCTTTTTACACTCCGGTGGCGGGCGGCATCGCCATTCTCGCCTGGATCATCAGCGGGGACCCCATCCGTTTTCTGGCGGTTTTGGTCATTGCCACTCCCTGTCCCCTGCTCATTGCCATCCCCATCGCGGTGATCGGATCCATCTCCCTGGCGGCCCGCCGGTCCATCATCATCCGGAATCCCGGCGCGCTTGAGCAGGTGGGTGGCTGCCGGACCGCCATCTTCGACAAAACCGGCACTCTGACCTATGGGGAGCCCAAATTGACGGATCAGGTGATCGCTCCCGGATTCAAAAGAAAAGAGGTGCTGACTCTCACCGCCGCTCTGGAGCTTTACTCCAAGCACCCGCTGGCCACCGCCATCCTCCGGCAGGCCAAAGCGGATAATTTGACACTGCCCCCGGCCTCGGAGGTGAGTGAGCCTCCCGGCCAGGGACTGGTGGGCATAGTCTCAGGACGGCGGGTGAGGGTCACCGGCCGGAACAAAATCGCGGGACAGAACCTTCCGGGCGCGGAGCACCTGCCGCCCGTGACCGGAGGACTGGAATGCGTGATCGTGATCGACGGGCGTTTCGCCGCCACCTACCGGCTGCACGATGCTCCCCGCGCGGAGGGCGCCACCTTCATCCGGCATCTCGGGCCCAGGCATCAGTTTGAGAAAATCATGATTCTTTCCGGGGACCGGGAGTCCGAGGTTAGGCACCTGGCCGGTCAGCTCGGCATCCGGGAGGTCCACGCCGAGCAAAGTCCAGAGCAGAAACTGGCCATGGTGCGCCAGGAGACCGGACGCGGCGGAACCCTGTATGTCGGCGACGGGATCAACGACGCGCCCGCCATGCTGGCGGCCACGGTCGGCGTGGCCGTGGGCGGGAACAGCGACATCACGGCGGAGGCCGCCGATGCGGTGGTCATGGATGGCAATCTTGAGAAGGTGGATGAGTTCCTGCACATCAGCCGCCGCATGAGAACCATCGCCCTGCAAAGCGCCATCGGCGGCATGGCGCTCAGTCTGGGAGGAATGATTTTCGCCGCCGCCGGCTATCTGAGCCCGGTGGCCGGAGCCGTCAGCCAGGAGATCATTGATGTCCTGGCGGTGCTCAATGCCCTCCGCGCGGCCTGGCCCCCCCGGGTCATTTCGGACATGCGGTAGGCCGGTTGAAAGTCCGCGCGGGCCCAAGGGCTGGAATGACCTGAATCCCCCTGAAAAGGGTATGACAACTCAAAAGGGGACAGGACAGGAAACACCCATGGAGCATAAAGTCCAAATCAGCACCAAGGGGCTTCAAACCGGCTGCCGCAGTCCCTTGGCCACGGCGGCGGCGCGGGTGTGGACGCCGAGTTTCTGGTAGATGCGGCGCAGATGGGCATCCACGGTGTGGGTGCTCATGCCGAGACGATCGCCGAGCTCCTTGTTGGCCAGGCCCTTGGCGGCTCCCTGAAGGATCTCCGTCTCCCTTGGCGTCAGGCCGTAATCCTGCTGCGGACCGGCGAGGCGGGCGAACATTTTCCACATGGTTCCGGCCACATTCCGGTGCATGGGCGAGCCTCCCTGCGCCGCCAGGCGGACGGCTTCGGCGATTTCCTCCTCGGATGAGGTTTTGAGCAGATAGCCGGAAGCCCCGGCCATCACCGCCTGCTGGATTTTCTCCTGCTCGTCAAAGACGGTCAGCATCACCACATTGACCGCCGGGGCGCGCGATTTGATCTCGCGGATGGCGCTGATGCCGTTCATGCCGGGCAGCTGCACGTCCAGCAGAATGACATCCGGCACGGAATGCCGCAGGGTTTTGAGAGCGCTCTCCGAGGAGGAGAAGGCGGGCGCGCAGGTGAAATCCGGCACATCGTTCAGCAGCCGCACCACAATGCCGCTGAACGCGGCGTTGTCCTCAATCAGCCAGATGGAAATGGGGGCGCTCACAGGCGGGCAATGAAGAGGAGGAAGGATTGAAAGCTAGGACAGCGGAGCGGAAAATTCGATCAGGCTGCCCCCGCCGGGCCGGCTGCGGACATGCAACTCCCCGTGAAGGCGCTTCAGGCGGAGCTGAGCATTTTTCAAACCGCCGCTGTGCTGAATTGTTTCTGGATCAAAACCCACCCCGTTGTCACGCACGGAAATACTGAATACCCGGTTGATGGAGTGAACCGCGATCTCCACCCGCGTGGCACCGGAGTGGCGCACCACGTTGTGCAGCAGTTCCTTGAAAGCCAGAAACAGGTGGCGGCGGAACTCCGGCGGCAGGCTTTCCTGATCCGTGGCTTCCGGAGCCTGAAAGTCATAAGGAATATCTGTGAGCAGGATGGCGGCGGTTTCCCTCATGCGCAGGATCATTTCCCGGGGGGTGTCGCAGGAGGGATTGATAAACCACACAATGTCCCGCGCGGCCTGGGTGGTCTGGACCGCGATGCGGCTGATCTCGCCCAGCTCCCCGCGCTCCCGTTCACTGATCGCGGATTGACGGCCCACCCGGCGGCTGAGCAGGACGATGCCTGCGAGATTGCTCCCCAGCTCATCGTGCAGATCCCCTGCGATGCGCAGCCGCACCTGCTCCAATTCCCGGCGGCGCTGGCTCCGCAGCCCCAGCAATCCGGCTGCGGCCAGGACCACGGCCACCCCGATCCCGGCTTTGAATAGAGTGGTCTCCCAGTAATGCGGCCGCACCACGACCGCCACTCCCGGAGATCCCGCCCATCGGCCCTCCTCGCCGGAGGCTTCAACCTGAAACTCATAAGTCCCGAACGGCAGACGGAAATACATCGCGTTCCGCCCGGTGCCGCTGTAAGTCCAGTCGGCGTCCAACCCCTTCATGCGGTGCCGGAAGAGGATTTTCTCCGGGGAGCGCAGACTGGGCGCGGTGAATTGAAACTCAAGCCGGCGGAGGCCCGGCGGGACCGTCAGACCTCCGGGAAAGGTGACCCCCTGCCCGAAAATCAGCGGGTCCGCCAGCGCCGTGCCGTCATCGAGCGCCACCTGCTCCACCATCGCCGACGGAGCGGGCGGCGGAGTGGTTTCCGGAGCGGGGCGGTCCATGGCCACCAGGCCCCGGATGGTGGTGAACCACAGTCTGCCCGCGGGGTCCATCAGGGTGGCGTTCTGCCGCCCGCCGGGGCATTCCGGGCTGGGCATGCCGTCGCCACTGCCGAAGGGAACCGCCGTGACCCTCGCCCGCACACCCTCCGCCACCTCCAGCAACTCCCCGCGCGGCACCCGCAGCAGCCCCCGGTTTGACCCCAGCCAGAAATGTCCGGCGTTGTCCCCGCCGATCTGCGACACCATCCCGTGCGTCAATCCTTGGCGGGCCGTGAAGGAGAAAAACCGCCCGTTCCGGTACAGTGACAGCCCGTCCGTGGTTCCCACCCACAGCAGCCCCGCGCGGTCCACCAGCAGAGCGCGCACGGAATCACTGCCCAGGCCATCCGCCGTCCGGAAAGTCCGCACTCCCCCATTCCGCAGGCAGTTGATCCCGCCGTCCGCGGTGCCGAACCACAGCGTTCCGTCCGGCTGCTGCGCGATGCAGTTGGCCTGATCCCGGGAAAAACCGTCCCGTCGGGTGAACCGCGTGAATTTGCCCCCGTGATAGTTCAGGATCCCCTCGGCCTCGGTCCCGATCCACAGCTGGCCGGATTGGTCCTCAAACAGCGCTGTGACCACCGCCGCGATGGATTTGCCTCCGGCATCGGGGACGCTCACATTTCCCTGGTCCCAGCGGTAAAGCCCGCCGCCGCGCTTGCCGATCCAAAGCGATCCCCCGCTGCCCGCGCACAGGGTGAGTATGGGACCTTTGGCACCGAAACCCGGCCCGGCATCCACCGCATGGAAGCGGTCCTTCTGAAAAAGCATCAGCTCCCCGGAGGCTCCACCGGCCCAGAGACGGCCCTCCCGGTCCCCGGCGAGGGCGATCACCGCATCGGTGCCGGTGCCGCCGCCGGGGGCGGGAACGGGAATCAGCTGCCGCTCCTTCAGTCTTGCCAGGCCACCGCCATTCAGTCCGGCCCACACATTCCGCTCGTCATCCTGATACAGGCTGCGGATGCCGCCCGGCGGCAGGGCGGCGCCAACGGCTGTTTTTCCGCCGCTCTCAAACCTCCATAGAGCCCCGTCCTCCATGGCCGCCCAGGCCGCTCCGCCGGGGCAGGCACTCAGCGCCGTGACCCGCCCCAGCGGCAGCATCTGTCTCATTTTCCGGACACTGCTGATCTGTCCCCGCAGCAGTCCGAAGGATTTGCCGCTCACCCACATCTCCCCGTTTCCGGCATCAGCCAGACCGTCCACGGGCATCAGCCAGTGGTGGGGGGTGAGCATTCCCTTTTCCCAATGCGCCGGCCCCAGGTTGGTCCCGATCCAGATGCCGCCCGCGCCATCCGTGGCCAATGCCAGGATTTCCGTGCCCGGCAATCCGTCGCGCGTGCGGAAAGTGGTGAACCGCTCCCCGTGGAAACAGCTCAATCCATACACCGTTCCCACCCACACCGCGCCGTTCGCGCCCGCCGTCAGGCAGGTGGTCATGTCCGAGGCCAAGCCCTGGGCGACGGAGAAATGGGTGAAGGCCCCGGCTCCGGCTCCGGCCGCCGCCGCGTCCCCGCCTCCGCCCCGCAGGCGCACCACCCCCCCGCCCTGCGTGCCGATCCACAGATTCCCCGTCGTGTCCTGCGCCAGCGCGGATATCCGGTCGGATTTGAAAGCGGGGGTGTTGGAGCTGTTGAACACCACAAACCGCAGCCCGTCAAAACGCGCCAGGCCGTGCAGCGTCCCGATCCAGCAATACCCGTCGCGCGTGCGGGTCACCGCCGTCACTGTATTCTGGGGCAGCCCCTGCTCCGTCTGCCAGACCCGGACCAAGGGAGACGGGGGCTGAAGCTCCTGACTGCGGACGGGAGCGGCGGCCGTCAGCCAGACCAGAGCGCACAGGAGAGCCCGTGCCATCGATGGCTGCCGCCCTGTGGTCCTGTCGTTATTTTCTGAATATAAAAGCATCGCGAAACCTGTTTGCCCGGGAAAGCCGCCGGGCTGGAAGTTTCATCATGTACGAGATCCCGTGACTGTCACGATCCCGTCACACGTGGCATGGAAGGAATACCCTGCCGGTTCAGGACTCCCGTTAAAGCAGGAGGGAGGCCTGTCCGCGCCGGATTCCCGCTCCACGGACCAACGAAGCACCAAAATCCATGAAACACTCTCCTTTTCACCCCGGTTCCCGGTTTCTTCAAAAGCTGTCCCCCGCACTCCTCGCGCTGCTGATCAGCACTCCCGCAGCCCTGCGGGCCGCCGCCATTGCCGGTCTGGACGGGGTCTCCAATTCCAGCACCCTCAGCGGTCAGGGTATCACACCTCTGGGCGGGGGCGGTCTGCTGGGCTGGACCAATGTCACCGGGGAAGCCCGGTTTTTTGAGGCCGGAGGCGACGGCTCGATCATCCACAACAGCGCGCCCTATGACAATTACAGCGTGCGCTACAGCCCGTCCACGCCGGAGCCTTTTCTGCCGAACACCCAGTATTCCCTGACATTCAACATGGGTTACGTGGCCGGGAATGTCGGCGGACTGTCGCAGTACAGCTTCTCTTTGGGCAGCCTCGCCGGCGGAACCTACACCGCTCTGGAGTCCGTTTCCGGCACTGCGGCCTACGCGGGAAACATGCATTCGGCGGCGGAAAATGTGGTTCCAGTGACCTTGGTTTTCACCACCGGAGACACTGCCCCCACAGGGGATCTGGCCTTGGAGTGGGCGCAGACCTTCAGCACCGCGGCGGCGGATTCCTCGGACTTTTTCGGATTCAACAAAGTCACCCTGGATGCCAGCCCGGTGCCCGAACCCGCCGCCAGTCTGTTTGCCGCCGCCGGTTTGGCGCTGGTTGCCGGTCGGCGGAAACGTGCCGCCACGGGATCCCGCTGAGACCCCGTCCCCATTGCTGACACCAGGATTGGAACCGGAGCCCCGTCCGGTTCCAATCCTTCCCGCCCCTCCTTTCCCCATGAAACCAGGTTCCCCACCCGCTCTCCGCCATCCTGCCAGGAAGCGGATGTCCGCCGCCGTATCCCTGGCGCTTCTTTCTGGTCTGGCGGTCTCCGCGAAAGCGGAGTTTACCGCCGGGCTGGACGGAGCCTCCAACTCCTCCACCTTTGAAACCAGTGCCATCGCCGCCCTTCCCCAGGCGGGCTGGACGGATGTCAATGGGACAGCCCGCATTTTTGACGCCGCCGCCGCCAATGGCTCTATTATCGGCACCGGAGCCTTTGATCTCTTCACCGTGCAGTACACACCGGCGCAGAGCGTGGCCCTCCTGCCGGAAACCCGCTACATCCTGCATTTCGACATGGGATTTGTGGCTGGAAATGCGGGCGGCACCGCGGATTACAGCTTTCAGCTGGGAACGGTGACCGGCGGCGTTTTCACCGGGTTGGGCGAGGCAGCGGCGGGAACGATCGCTCATGCCGGCAACCTTTACAGCGGCACGGTTTCGGGTTCCGCCGAGCAGATATTCGTCACTGGAGCCACGGTTCCCGCCGGCTCCCTCGCGGTGCAGTGGAGTGTGACTGCCTACAGTGGGCAGACGGATTTTTTCGGGTTCGACAATGTGACCCTGCGGACTGGACCTGCAGTGGAAGTGCCTGACACCACCCCGCCGCAGCTGCTTTCCGCAGGGAGTCTGAACGGGGCCACCATCGGGCTGGCCTTCAATGAAGCCCTGGATGCCGCCAGCGCCGGGAATCCCGCCAGCTATACCGTGCCAGCGGGCGTGAGCGTGGTTTCCGCCGAGCTTCTGGCCGACGGCAAAACGGTGCTGCTCACCGTCACCGGGCTGAACGGCACCACGTTCTCCGTGGCCCCCGGCGGTGTGAAGGATGCTGCGGGCAACGCGGCCCCGGCCACACAGATGACCGGCACGGTGCTGACGCAGAATGTGGCCGATGTGGGCCTGCCCGTGGAGCCGGGTTCGGCGTACTCCACAGCGGAGGGAGGCCTCACGCTTCATGCGGGTGGTTATGATGTCTGGTTCAACGCGGACTCCTTCCTCTTCGCTCCGGTGGAGAAAACGGGTGATTTCGATGTCCGGGTGCAGGTCACGGACTTCAGTCCCGCCGCCACCGCCAATCCCAATGCCAAAGCCCTGCTGATGGTCCGCGAAGGCCCGGAGGCGGAGAGCCGCCACGTCTCAGTCACCGTTTACCCCCGTGACCGGAACTGGACCGCCTTCCGCCGTGAAATCAACTCCGGCGCCTCCTCCGTGCTGGGAGGAAACTGGAGAATCAGCTGGCCGGAGGGCGTCAACTTCCCCAACGCCTGGCTGCGGCTGCGGCGCAGCGGCGAAACCTTCACCACCTATGGTAGTCCTGACGGCGAAGTCTGGACGCAGGTCGGTGATTCATGGACTCCGGAGGAGGCTTTTCCCGCCACCGTGCTGGTGGGCATGGGGGCCACTTCCTTCGGTGACCAAGCGGTAGGAGCCCCAATGGTGGACGCGACTTTCCAGAATTTCGGAAACTTCGGCCTGCCGGGCAGCGTCATCACGTTTGTCCAGCAACCGGTCTCCCTCAGCGTGCTGGAGAACACCAAAGCCACCTTCCTGGCCGGGGTCACCGTCACCGGCACTGCGGTGGAGAATGTGGACTATCAATGGCTGCGCGACGGCGTGGCCATTCCCGGAGCCAATGCCGCCACCTACACCACCGGAGACCTGGCCCGGACGGACAGCGGAGCGAAATTTCAACTGCGGGCCTCGGTTTCCGGCGGCGACAGCAAGCTCAGCGATGAGGTGATCCTGACAGTTATCCCGGACACCGCTCCTCCTGTAATTGTTTCCGCCATCAGCCTTGGAGGGGCGTCCATCCTGATCCGCTTCGATGAAGTCCTGGACCCGGTCAGTGCCGTGGACAGCTCCCACTACACTCTTGCCGGCGGCGGCGTGGTGCATGAGGCGCAGCTTCAGGAGGATGCGCAATCCGTGCTGCTGCTGGTTTCCGCGCTCAGCGGCTCCGCCTTCCAAGGAACCATCAACGGCGTGAGCGATCTGGCGCTCAATGTGTTGAACACCGCGCTCAGCGGTCAGATTCTGCCTTGGATCAGCGAGGACATCGGTTTGGTGGATCCTCCCTCCAGCGCCAGCGCCACGGGAGCGGATGCCTTCGATGTGAAAACCGCCGGGGCCGACATCTGGCTCACCCAGGATTCCTTCCACTTTGTGCATCAGGACCGCACCGGCGATTTCGATGTCCGGGTCCAGATGGCCCGCCTGGATCCGGTCAATGGCTCCACCCGCGGCGGCCTGATGGTGCGTGAGGATCTGGGAGCCGGAAGCCGGAATTTCTTTGTGGGCACTTATCCGGCCGCAGGGGACAATCACTGGGTCAGCACCGCCCGTCAGGAAACGGATGGCGACACCACCCTCGCGCCGGGCGATTCCTATGTCATCCGCGAGGCCGGTTTCGCCTACCCGAATGTGTGGTTCCGGCTCATGCGCGCCGGCAACACCTTCACTGCTTTTTACGGCACCAACGGCAGCGACTGGACGCGCATCGGCGATCAGTTCACCCCGGAAATTCCTTATCCGGACACCGTTTCCCTGGGCTTGGCCACCGCGAGCATCAACGCCGCCGCCCAGACCGTGGCGCATTACCGGAATTTCGGAAACACCGTGACGGAAACCGCCGAACTGGCCATCACCCGCAACGGTGACGGCATCCTGCTCTCCTGGCCGGAAAGCGCGGCCGGGTTCACGCTTCACACCACGGCGGACCTCATCGCCGGCCCTTGGACCGCTGTGACCACCGCGCCCGTCCTGACCGCCGGCCGGTATCAGGTGATGCTGCCCGTTACAATGGCACGGCAGTTTTTCCGCCTGCAAAAATAATACGATTTCCAGTTAGTATCATGAGAATTCAATCACCGAATTCCGATCAATTCATCAGGAGGATTTTACCCATGGGTTTCAGCAGCCGGGTAGAACAGGCGTCCCGCCTGTCCCGGCGGGCATCCTGCCCGGTGCCGGAGAATCGGTTTTTCCAGCATTCCGTTCCCCCGCGATGCCACGGATATAATATCACAGACCACCTTTCTGTTTATGCACTGGAGTCCCGGTTGCCGGAAGTTGTTCGGAACCGGCTCCTCCGGCTTTGCTGGGCGGGTCCGGAGGCCGTTTCGGTTTTCCGGGCTCCGGAGACTGCCAAGGCATCGGCACCGGGCAGGATGCCCGGCGGGACAGGCGGGACGCCTGTTCTACCCGTTATCCAGCCGGATTCCGCCGGAATTTCTATAAATGCCTAATGGAAATAGTATAAAACAGTCCACGTCCCTTTGACCTGCATGGCCGCCCGGTGTGACGGGCGGCCTCCCCCACTGTCCCTCCGCCGTGCCCGGTCCGCGCGTGCCCGGCAACCGCAACCTTTCTTATGGCCCAGTCCCCTCTGTTCAAAAACCCCAGCCCCGTCCCGTCCACATCCCCGTCCGCGGCCGTCCCCGTCCGGCGCCCTTTTCACCGCCTGACCCTGCTTTCACCGCTGCTGGCCTTTGCCGGAATCCTGATGGCTGTGCGGGCGGAGAAACCCGCCGGGGAGCCGGCGGCCCCCACAGCCCCGGTGTTTGCCGGAGCCGCCAAAGTGGATATCACCCCGGAATACGCCATCCGGCTCAGCGGTTACGGAGGCCGGACCAAGGAATCCGAGGGCATCGGCCAGCGGCTGTGGGCCAAGGCTCTGGCCTTTGGAGAAAATCAGGACAACACAGCGGTGCTGGTTACGGTGGACAATGTGGGCGTGCCCGGAACCGTGACCGAGGAGGTGTATAAGCGGGTGTCGGCCAGGCAGCCGTTTTCCCGCGCCAATTTCACACTCTGCTCCAGCCACACCCACAACGGCCCCATGCTGACCGGGGTGCTGCCGTTTCTGTTCAGCAAGGACATCGAGCCCGCCGAGCAGGCCACGATCGACCGCTACACAGCGGAGCTGACGGACAAGCTGGAGCAGGTGGTGCTGAACGCTCTCCAGGACCGCAAACCCGCGCTGCTGGCCACTGGAGAGGGACAGGCCGGCTTCGCCCGCAACCGCCGGCCCCAAAGCGGACCTGTGGACCAGTCCCTGCCTGTGCTGGCGGTGCGTTCCCCGGATGGCGCGCTGCGCGCGGTGCTGGCCAACTATGCGTGCCACTGCACCACCCTCGCCTCCAATCTCCACGGCGGCGACTGGGCGGGGTTTGCCCAAGAGGACATGGAACGCGATCATTCGGGCTGCATCGCCATGGTCTCCATCGGCTGCGGCGCGGACGCCAATCCCAATCCCATGGGATCGCTTCAGGCCGCCCAGGATCACGGTCAGGAAATCGCGGATGAGGTTTCCCGGCTGCTGGCCGGCTCCCTGAAACCGCTGCCCCGGACCCCGGCGGGAGCGCTGAGCCGGTTTGAGCTTCCTTTCGAAACCCTGCCGGGCCGCGCGCAGTGGGAGGCCATGGCCCTGAAGCCCGGCATCACCGGCTACCACGCCCGCAAAAATCTGGAGCGTCTGGACCGGGGGGAAACGCTGCCCGCCGTTCTGCCCTACAGCGCTCAGACGTGGACCTTCGGGAATGACCTGGCGATGGTTTTTCTGCCCGGCGAGGTGGTCGTCGATTATGCGCTGGGTCTGAAACGGGAATACAGCAACCTGTGGGTCACCGCCTATGCCAACGACGTTCCCTGCTATATTCCCTCCAGCCGGATTCTGAGTGAGGGAGGTTATGAGGGCGGCTCGGCCATGCCCTATTACGACCGCCCGGCACGCCTGGGACCGGGCACGGAGGAAAAGATTTTCACCGAAGTCCGCAAGCTTTTGCCGGACTCCCTCCGCGTCAAAAAAATGGAGGGCGTGGCTCCTCCGGTGGCGGCGGACGAATCGCTGAAGCGGATCACAGTCAAACCCGGATTCACCGTCTCGCTGGTGGCGGCGGAGCCGGAGATTGTCGATCCCGTGGCCCTTGATTTCGGAGCCGATGGCAAACTGTGGGTGGTGGAAATGCGCGACTATCCGAGCGGCATGGACGGCAATGGAAAACCCGGTGGACGCGTGAAATTCCTGGAGGACACGGACGGCGACGGACGTTATGAAAAGGCCAGCGTCTTCGTGGACGGCCTGCCGTTTCCCACCGGCCTTCTAACTTGGCGGAAGGGAGTGCTGATCACGGCCGCCCCCGATATTCTCTACGCCGAGGACACGGACGGTGATGGCAGGGCGGACAAGGTGGATAAGCTTTTCACCGGCTTCGCGACCGAGAATTTCCAAGCCCGCGTCAACGGGCTGCGGCGCGGTCTGGACGGCTGGGTTTACGGGGCCAACGGGTTGCTGGGCGGCTCCATCAAAAGCAGCGCCACCGGCAAAACGGTGGATATCCGGGGCCGGGATTTCCGCCTGAACCCGGACACCGGGGACTTCGAGCCGGCTGCCGGCCTGACCCAGCAGGGGCGGGTGCGCGATGACTGGGACCATTGGTTCGGCACCGACAATGGCACCTTCGCCTGGCATTATCCGCTGCCGGAGCACTATCTGAAGCGGAATGCGGTGGTGATTCCCAGGGAGCAGCGCCTGCGGGTGGAGCTCAGCCGCCGCGTGTTCCCCACCAGCCCCACTCTGAAGCGTTTCAATGATCCGGGGGACGCCAACAGCGCGACCAGCGCCTGCGGAGGGGATTTTTACCGCGACAATCTGCTGGGTGATGATTCTTACGGTGACTATTTTGTCAATGAACCGGTCCACAACCTGACCACCCATCTGAAATTCAGCACGGACGGCATCAGCTTCCGGGGCCAGCGCGCAGAGGATGAGAAACAGTCGGAATTCTTCTCCTCCTCCGACAACTGGTCGCGACCGGTGCAGGTGCGGACCGGACCGGACGGCGCGCTGTGGATCGTGGATATGTACCGTTATGTCATCGAGCATCCCAAGTGGATCGCGGCGGAGCAGCTGGCCAAACTGGATGTGCGTGCCGGCGATGACAAAGGCCGCATCTACCGGGTATTCCCCAGTGGCCAAACCCTGCGCCCGGTGCGCGACCTGACCAAACTTCCGCTGCCGGAGCTGGTGGCCGCTCTGGACACGCCCAATGGTCCGGTGCGCGATCTGGTGCAGGACCAGCTGGTGCGGCGCGGTGATCCCTCCGTCACAGCGCCCCTGACGGAACTGGCCCCCAAAAGCGCCCTGCCCCAGGTCCGGCTGCAGGCCCTGGCCACGCTGGAGGGTCTGCGCGCGCTGACCCCGCAGGCTCTGGAGCCGGCGCTTTCAGACACCCATCCCGGTGTCCGCGCCAACGCCCTGCGCATGAGCGAGCCCTTTTTCAGCACCGCGCCCGCGCTGGCCGCGAAAGCCGCCGCCATGGCGGCGGATCCGGATGCCCCGGTTCGCTATCAGCTGGCTCTGAGCCTTGGCGAATGGAATGATCCCCGCGCGGGTCAGGCTTTGGGAAAACTGGCTCTCGAGGATATGGACAGCGTTTGGACGCGCACCGCCATTCTGAGTTCCAGCATTCCCCAGGCGGCGGAAATCCTTGCCGCCGTGCTGGCCTCGCCTCCCGGAACGGAGGGCCGCAGCGAGCTCATCGGCGGACTCATCTCCACCGCCATCGCCTCCGGCAACAAAGCCGCCGCCGCCCGGGTGCTGGAGGCTCTGGCCTCCGCGGGCAACGGCAGCGGCGCGGGGGATGCCTGGCTGTTCACAGCCTGGGCGAATCTGATCGATGCCCTCGATCGCCGCCGCCTGAAGCTGGAGGATCTGATCGCCGACAGCGTCTCCGGTGATTCCACCCTGACCGCGAAACTGGAGGGTGTTTTCCGGCAGGCGGGCGTGCTGGCCTTTGAGGGAAAAACGGAACCCGAACTCCGTCAGGCCGCGCTGCGGCTTTACGGCTTCAGCCCCTCCCTGACGGCGGACGATCTGAAGCGTCTGCTCGGGTTTTTCGACTCCGGGGCCGGACCTGAACTCCGGGACACCGCTCTCCAGGCTCTGCGCCGGAATGCCAGTCCCGCCCTCGCCCCGCTGGCGCTTCAGGACTGGTCCCTGCGGTCCCCCGCCACCCGCTCCACTTTTGTGGACTTGCTGCTGAGCCGGGAAAGCTGGACGGCGGAACTGCTCGCCGCTTTGGAGAAAGGCACCGTCTCGGGCGCGGAGATCGCCGTGCCCAACCGCGCCCGCTTCCTGAAGAACACGGATCCCGCCATCCGGGACCGGGCCGAAAAAATCTTTGCAGCCTTCCAGCCCCAGGGACGCGCCGAGGTCCTCGCCGCTTATAAGGAGACCGCCGGCCTGACGGGCAATGCGGCCCGGGGAGCGGAGATTTTCCAGACCAACTGCGGCATCTGCCACTCCCTTCGCGGCATTGGACAGGCGGTCGGGCCGGACATTTCCCTGTTCCGCGACAAAGCGGTGCCGGAATTCCTGGAGGCCATCCTCAACCCCAACGCTGTCATCGAACCGCGTTTTCTGAACTACGTGGTCGAGTTGAAGGACGGGCGTTTCGCCGCCGGGATCATCTCCAGCGAAACCGCCAACAGCCTCACGCTCTCCATGGCCGCCGGGCAGCGGCAGGTCCTGCTGCGGCCCGAGATCAAGGAAATCAAACCCTCGCCGGTCTCCCTGATGCCGGAAGGATTCGAGCAGAGCATCACCCCGGCTCAAATGGCGGATCTCATTGCTTTTCTGAAGGGCGGCAAGCCCCGCGAATTCGGCAGTTCCACCCCAGAATCCGCTGCGGCGGCACGGGCGGCTTTCGGTCCGGCGCAGGCCAATGGAGCCGTCAGAATAACCGCCGCCGCCACGCTGTTCGACTACACCAGCTGGCTGGGCATGCTGCCTTTCGCGCACTGCCACCAGACGGACGGGAACGAGAAAGTAATCTGGGAAACCGCTCCCGCGCCGCAGGAACTCAAAGCCGGCGAAAGCCAGACTTTCCGTTTTGCCGGAGGCCTGGGTCACCGCAGCCAGCCTGCCGGGGTTTTTGAACTGAAGGTGAACGGCGCCAAGAGTCTGGAATTCAGCGTGGAGCTGAACGACCACACTTGGACCAACGCCGACGGCACCGTGCGCCTGACCTATGAGGTCAAGGAGGCGGGCCCCGAGGACAGCAATGGCATCCTCTCCCTTACGGTTGCCAATGCCCTGCTGCAGCCCGGAAAGGCGGTTGTCCTGGAGGTCACGGCTTCCGCCGCCGGCAGCAACCGCTGGTTTGGCGTTTATGCCCTCACCGGCGGAACGCTGGCGCTGAAGGCCGCGGAAAGCAGCCCGCCGACGGACGGCAAGCTGATGGACTCCGCCGTCACCGACGCCCAGCGCATGGCCCTGATCCGCCAGTATCCCAAGCGCTCCGCGGAGTTTCTCCGCGAAATGACTGCCGGCCTCACGCCGGGAACCCCGGAGGAATACCGCCTCATTCCCTGGATCTGGAACGTCGCCGTCGCCGCCGGCCGCCGCAATCAGGCGGAGGAAATCCGGGAGCTGCTGGATATTTCCCTGCCCAAACCGGGTGAGACGCTGCGCGACTGGCAATCGGTCGTCCTTGGCGGCGGCATTATCAATGGAATCAGTCAGGCCGGCCCGTGGCCCGGTGCGCGTATTGAGGCGGTCATCGGTCAGGATGAGGCGCTGCGGGCCCGCTGGAACCGTTCCCTGGAACTGGCCGTGCTGATGGCCGACGATGAAAAAGTCCCGCACGGCACCCGCTACGACGCGCTGCGCATGACGCCTTTGCTGCCCTGGGAGAAATGCGGGGCGCAGCTGAAGCGGTATCTGGCCAGGGATCAGAACGCCGAGCTGCAGCAGGGAGCCGTGAGCGGACTGGCCGACGTGAATCATCCGGAGGCGGGACAGCTATTGGTGGAGGCTTTTGACGGCCTGACGGATTCCAATAAAAACTTCGCGCTGGATGCCCTCCTGCGCGGTCCGGAGCGAATCGACTTCCTGCTGGAGGCCGTGGCCGCCAAAAAAATCACCCGTCAGGACTTGGGCGAAGCGCGCGCTGGCAAGTTATTCTCCTTGGAGGACAGGATCCGCCGGGAAAAGGCCCGCGCTTTGCTGATGCCCCTTTGAGGCCTTCCGCATCACTGACCGGGAAACGACGCCAACGCTTATGAAACCTCCCCGCCTGCCGCTCCTTCCCGCCGTCCTGCTGCTGGCCGCCCTGACGGCTCCAGCCGGTGCCCAGGTGCGCCTGACGGAACTGCTGGCGGTCAACAGTGGTGGCCTGCGGGATCAGGCGGGACTCCCGCAGCCTTGGATTGAAGTCTGGAATGCCGGTCAGGTCAGTCCGGTAAGCCTGGCCAATTACCGTCTGATTCATGGCGGGGTCACCTGGCTGTTTCCGTCGGTGCGGCTCATGCCGGATGAACGCATGGTGGTGTTCGCCTCGGGACTCGACAAAAAGGAGGTCATCGCACCGCTGCACACCGGCTTCCGACTGGCGGCGGAGGGCGGCACGCTGGTGCTGCAGAATGCCTCGGGCAGCATGATTTCCACGTTGCCGTATCCCGCCCTGCCTGCGGACAGCTCATGGGGACGCGATGAGTGGGACACTGCACCCGTGCCCCTGCAGACCGGCAGCTACACGGTTCCCTCGCCGGGGGAGCGGAACAATTTTGAAGGTCCGGGCGTGGCGGGAGCCGTGGTTTTCGACACTCCGTCCAAGGCTTTCAGCGCCCCCCTTACAGTCACCCTGTCAATCGCCACCCCCGATCCCGCCGCCGAGATCCGCTACACCACCAATCGCACCGTCCCCACGGCGGCCTCCACACCCTACACCGGCCCCATCAGCGTCAGCTCCACGCAGATGATCCGGGCGCGGGTTTTCAAGGCCGGTCTTCTGCCCGGCGCGACGGGGAGCCGCGCCTGGCTGGCGCTGCACAACACGACCCTGAATTTCTCCTCGGCGCTTCCCATCGCCGTCATCACGCCATTCAGCACCACGCCGCCCCCGGATGACGGGGACCAGATTTCCTGGCTCTGGCTCTGGGAGCCCGGCGCTGACGGACGCGCCCGGATGACGGATCCGCCCACGCTGACGGCCCGCACCGTCATTGACAAACGCGGCTCCAGCACGCTGGGCAATCCCAAGTTCAACCTCAATCTGGAAACCCGCAACGACGCGGACGACGATGAGCGGGATGTGCCCCTGCTGGGCATGGCCGCCCATTCGGACTGGGTGTTTCACGCGCCCTACGACTTCGACCGCTCCCTGCTCCACAATCCGCTGATGTACACGCTGAGCCGGTCCATCGACCGTTATGCGCCGGACACCCGGATGGCGGAGGTTTTTATCGACGTCACCGGCGGCACCCTCAACTTCACGGGCACCTCCAGCAGCACCAGCGATTACTACGGGGTTTACAATGTGATGGAGAAAATCCGGCGCGGCGGGAAGCGGGTGGATATCCAAAAGCTCGGCCCCTATGACAACAGCCCGGAGGCCAGAACCGGGGGGTATATCTGGAAAGTGGACCGCCAGGACAGCATGGACACCGGCTTCACCGCCGGCGGGCAGCTGCTGGCGTATTATTATCCCAAGGAGCGCGAGCTGAAATCCCCCCAGCGGGCACCGCAGCAGCAATACCTCACGGATTACCTCAACTCCTTCAACACCGCTCTGAACAGCGCGGACTGGAAAAATCCGGAAACCGGTTATGCCGTTTGGCTGGATGTGCCCTCGGCTATCGACAACCATCTGCTCAACCTCTGGCCCTACAATGTGGACGCTTTCCGCCTGAGCACCTATTGGTATAAAGATGCCGGAGGGAAAATCATGGCCGGACCCGTCTGGGACTTCGACCGCTCCCTTTCCTCCACGGACGGCCGCGACGTGAATCCCTCCGCCTGGGGCAATGGCAACTGGCCGGAGGGCGGGTTTTTTGCCGCCCACTGGTGGAAGCGGCTGTTTGAGGACATCGACTTCTACCAGAAATACATCGACCGCTGGCAGGAGCTGCGCCGCACCCGGTTTTCCCCGTCCACGGTCAATGCGTTGATCGACTCCCTGAATCAGGCCATCAGCCCCGAGGCCATCACCCGCGACACCGCCCGGTGGCAGCGAGGCAAACGCGCTTGGACCAGTCCTTTCACCCGCATCGTCCATCCGGCCAGCCAGGCGGCGGAGGTCCAGCGGCTGAAGGATTATCTGCAGCAGCGGGCCAACTATTTCGACAGCCAGTGGGTCGGTCCCGTCACCGTTTCCCCGCCCGGCGGTTTTGTGCCGGAGGACACTGCGGTCACCCTCACCGGTCCCGCCGGAGTGCCGGTTTATTACACCCTCAACGGCCAGGATCCCCGCCCTTCCGGGGGCGGCCCGCCCATGGCGGAGGCGCAGCGCTGGAATGGCAGCCCCATTTCGGTTCCTAGCGGAGCCCGGCTGCTGGCGCGGGCTTACAAAGCCAACCACACCGCCGTCAGCGGCGGCACCCTGAATCCCCCGCTGGTCAGCAAATGGGGCGGATTGAGCAATCATCAATACCTCACCGACGCTCCCGCCGCCGCCGGGAACCTGGCCATCACCGAAATCCATTTCAACCCGCCCGATCCTACGGAGGTGGAAACGGCGGCCCATCCCGCATGGACGAACAACAGCTTTGAATTCCTCGAACTGCGCAACACCGGCTCCCGCCGCGTCAACCTCAGCGGAGCGCAGTTCACCACCGGCATCACCTATCCTTTTCCCACCGATGGCACCGCCGTGCTGGAGCACGGAGCGTACCTCATCGTGAGCTCCGATCCCGCCGCCTTTACCGCCCGTTACGGCGCGGTCGGCACGCCGGCCTTCGGCCCTTGGAGCGGGAATTTGTCGAACAGCGGCGAAACCCTGACCCTCCATGCCGCGGATGGCTCCGTGATTCAGACCCTCACCTATGGAGACCAGTGGTTTCCGTCAGCGGACAAAGGCGGGTTCTCGCTGGTGGTCCACGATCCCGCCGCCCCTGCGGAGAATTATGGCGCTCAATCCAACTGGCGGGCCAGCGCCCTGCCGGGAGGATCCCCCGGCAGCCATGACGCCGCCAGCTTGCCGCCCGCTCCGCTTGGGAACAGTGAAATCATCAGCTGCGTGTATCTGCCCGCAACCCGCACGGTGAGGCTGACATGGCGCGCGGTGGCCGGGGCGAAATACAGCGTTCTGACCTCCGGGGATCTGAAATCCTGGTCCACCGTCGCCAGCGCGCTGACCGCTGACGGGCCGACCGCCGAATTTGATTACATCCCGCCTGAGGGTGCCCTGAAACAGTTTTTAAGAGTTCAACAAATAGACAATCCTTTGTGAATGAAGTGATTAAGTAGAAACTGGCACGTCTGCTTCACTGACGGGCGCCGGCGGCGGCGTAAGGTGTCCACCAAGGTCACGGACTGGCGCAGGGCCATGCGAATCGCCGTGGATCCAGTGCGGGCCTTCCGGGAGATGAAGGCGGCCGAGCAATTGGAAAGCCTGATCCGCCAGACAAGGGATAACTTGGCAGGAATGAAGTCCGCGGCGCTTTCCGCGGAGGGAAGGAATCCGGTTGAATGATGGAAGCTCGGCTTCCGCTGCGGCGGGGCATCCGGCCGGCCCGCTTGATTTTGCCCCGGCTTCCCTTTTCCTCAACCCATGAACCGCTCTGCTCTGAAATTGCCATGCGCTGTGCTTTTGGGTATGGCGCTGGGGTGCGCCATCGGACGGCCCTCATGGTGGGGCGGCGGGAATGGATGGCTTCAGGGGACAACGATGCAAAGCAGGACCGGAACCGGATATGGGGACCGGCCAGCGGTTTCAGGAGGTGGAGGCGGCGGCGGGGAGGCCGACGGGAAGTCCAGACAGGAACGGATGAAAAAGCTGGTGGCCACTCTCCTTGATGAGGGATGGAGCAGAAATGACAACATGGCGGCAGTGACCATGATGACGGAGGCCGCTGGGCTGTCCGCAGAGGACCTGGCCCCCTTGATGACGTTTTTGCTGAAGAGGGAAACGGAGATCAAGGCTTCCGCGGAGAACGGCACTTTTCAGGGCGACATGACACTTCTGACTCTGCAGGGGTACACGAATCTTCTGACTCTGCGCTGGGCCACGCTGGACCCAAAGGCGGCGCTGGTCTTCGCCATGGGCAGGCCGGAATTCAAGGATACGGATACTTATGATGAATTGCTGCCCTCAATTATATACGAAATGGCGAAAACGGATTTGCCGGCGGCGAAGGCGGAGGTGTCACAGCTGAAAAGTATGCAGCGTCAGGAGGCCGGCAGGGCGGTGGTTCAGATACTTCAGCAGAGAGATCCCCAGGCAGCCATCGCCTATGCCCGTGAACTGGAGGACAGTAAAGCCGAGGCGGGAGTGATAATGCACCTCGCGGCAAAGGATCCCATGGCGGCCGCGGCGGAGCTGACACCGGAAATGGAGGGGCACCTGGAGGTGGTGGAGAGTATCGCCGGCACTTTGCTTCATAAGGACAGGGCGGCCTTTGAGACATGGGCAGGAAGCCTGAGTGATCCTGCCCAGCAGGCTGAGGCGCGCTGCGCCGCCTTGAAACAGGATGCAGCCCTTGATCCGGCAAAGACAGCTGTGGAAGCGGCGGCATGGGTTGCCAAGGAGCTGGCGACTCCGGAGCAGGCCAGGCAATTGTCAGCGGCTATCGTCCGGAAATGGCTGGAGACTGAAGGCCAGCCCGCCACCGTGGCGGCATGGACTGAAGGCCTGCCGGAAGGGCCGGGGAGGGATGCGGCAGTCAAGGAGACCGCCTCCGCGTGGCTTGAGAAGGACACGCTGGCGGCGTCAGCCTGGCTGCGCTCATTGGCTCCAAGCGAGGCGAAGGACAACATTGTGCGCCAGCTGGTGATTAACATCTGTGCCGACACCCCGGCTGACGCATTTGAATGGGCCCGCACGATTGGAACCCCATCTCTGCGAGGCGACTCCCTCAGGGAGGCTGTGCAGAGCTGGGCCAGACAGGATCCTGCCGCCGCCGGACAGGCATTGGAAAAACTGCCGGCGCGCGATAGAGACCGGCTGCTGGACATAGTGGAGGCGGCAAAGGAGAAGGCCGCAGAACAGAAATAGCCCGCCCGCCCGATCTTCGAAAGCCGGCACCGCCAGCGCCGGCGCCTGCAAAGCCTGTCCGAAGAATGGCGGGACGTGCGGCGTCCGCCGGTGAACCGGTCAATTATCCACGAAAACGCCATTAGGCGCAAACTCCTGATTCCGCGAAAGCTTTTTCTCCAGTCGGTCCCTCCGGATCCGTAAAGCGGGTTGCGGCCAGCTTGGACTGTTCCGCGATCAGGCGGAAACCTCGAGTGCTGCCGGCGGCTTTGCCGGTTGGTTGTCACTGCGGAGCGGAGATCCTGAACCGGGCAAAAATCCGCTGACGGCCACTCAAGGGTATTTTGAAGGACCTCGTGGTTCCGTCAGCCTGACCCTCCACGGTCTGCCAGGAGGATGAGGCGGGATGGGTGGCCCATTCGGCGGTGATTCCGAGCGGGGAACGCCCCGGCGCAAGGTTGAAGTGGCACTCCAAGGAGTCATCGGAAACGGTCCATGCCGGCAGGGGCGGGCCCGAGGGCGACTGCGGATCGGAGCCGAAGACATACTCGGTCAGGTTGGGAAGGCCGTCCCCGTCGGGATCCGCTCCATCCGCGCCGCCGCCGGCGTTGTCCGGGGAGCCAAAATGAAGGGTGCGCCATTGATCCAGCGTCAGGGCGGGCGCGGCGGTGGTCAGCGTGGCCTCCACCCAGCCCGTGCGGCGGTTGTCCCCCAGAATCCAGCCCTTGGCGGAGAATTCACCACCTTCCGGCAGGGATTCATCGTTCAACTCCCAGCCGCCGGCGATGCGCCGGGCTTTTCCCAGACTGCGCCATTCATCCGTGGAGGAGGGGCGGAAATCGACAGTGACCACCTGCACCTCCGGTGCGGATCCACCCCTCAGCCACCGGACCGTGGACCGGTCGGGCCGTTGCAGGATGCTGACTGCCGGATCGTTGAAATGACGGGAAATGGCGGCGGTGCCGGCGCTTTCCGGTGTGTCCGGGGGTGCCGTCGCCGCAAACACCTTTCCGTTCGCCTGCAGGCTCACGTAATTGACAGGCTGGTCCAAGGGGGCGGCAAAGGATGTGTCCAGGGCGCCGTCCGCATTCAGCCGTGCGAGATACCGGCGCTCCACTCCGCCAACGGCGGAAAATCGCCCGCCCACCAGAATTTTACCATCGGACTGAAGAATGACGGAGGAGACAGGCCCATTCAGATTCGGAGCGAATCCATCATCCACTGAGCCGTCGGCTTTCAGTCTGACGAGATATTCCGCAGGTTTTCCGGCAAAAAGGGTGAAGCTGCCGGGCACCAGAATTTGGCCATCGGGCTGGACTGCCGGAGCGCCTATAAAGCTGTCCGCTTCATATGAAACAGCAAGCTCCCCATTCCCATGCACGCGGTGAAGGACAAATTTGGGCCCCCCATCCGATTCGGAAGCGGGATACGTCACGATCTGAAGCAGGAAGTCCCCATTCCGCAGAGCGGTGAGGCCGAAGCCATAGCCCTGTCTTATCCTCGTGTCCAAAGTGAAGGGGTGATCAGCCCATGGAAAACCGATAACCGATGGCGTAAACCATGGCGGCGCGGAACTGGGAGCCGGTTTATTAAAAAACCCGCGGACCATTATGTCCCCATTGTAATCAACGGCAAAATCCTCAATGCTTCCCGATTCAATTTGGGAAACCCCTCCCGGGTATCCTGCCCCTGACGGGGTCACATCATAGGCCTTTGCAGGATAATAATGGGTCTGGGTGGTGTCGAAATGGCCCAGCACGCGGTATCCGGCGTCCGCCGGGCGCGCATTGAAATAAGCCGTGGAAACAACTGCGGAAGGAGCGACCCTCACGAAGATTGGCAATCCCGGCAACCATGGTGGCGGAGGCACGACCTCACCCCAAAGCCGGGCGGCGGTGAATTCCGAATCGCGGCTTCCATCCTCATGATGGCGGGTGAAAAAGCCGCTGGGAATGACAGTCGTGGCGGATAATGCCTCAAAGACTAAAAATTTCTCCCCCACTGGAGCAACGCTGATGGCATATGCGGATCCGAACGCCAGCGAACGGGAAAAGGAGGGGTCAAGATCGCCCGGCGCGGCCCGCAGCGCGGGGACCGCCGCCAAAAGAGCGGCAGCCACGGGGAAAAACGGGATTTTCCACAGCGGGGCGGGGAAACCCGACGGGGATGAAATGGAGGCGGTATGGCGCATATCTGACAGTCAGAGACGATATACATCCTGCACGGTTACCCGCAGCGGCTCAATAGGATCATGATAGGGGAAAACCCTGCCCCGCCGCCCGTCCGGAACAGTCACGCCTTCATTGTTCGACTGTTCCGTCTTCCCGAATTTCCGCCCTCGCTCAGGGACCGGAACGGGCTCCGAAAGGCTTTGCGGGACCGTTGCTGGCAGCGCCGGCTCGCCCCGGTGGTCCGCCTTCACCACCTCCCTGAATGCCCGGCGGCGCTCATCCGCCCGCTCCCGTCGATCGAGAGAGTCCTCCAGCCAACCGTTCCGGAATTTGCCCGCCAGCACTTCCAGTCTTTCCAAGCTGGACTTTGCCCCCGTTTGAGCGATGCCGGCTTCGCTTCCTGAACCCGCTGGCCTGGGGCCATGCCCACCTTCAGGCGCGTTTTGCACCGCGATCCCTGTTAACCAGTCACTGCCTGCTCCCGACCCGCCGCCCCACCACGGCGGGCGTCCGACAGCCGAACCGAGCACTACACCCAAAAGCAGAATGCACGCGGATTTCAGAGCAGCCCGATTCATGAACTGAAGGAACGGGAAGCCGGAACGAAAGCAAGCGGGCCAGCCGGACGCTCCCCGCCGCAGGGGGAATACGGCTTCGCGGAGAGTCCGGTTGGCGCCTGTCACTAACCATCAGCTGAGCGATGCGGCGGCGGCGGCGGGTTGGCGCACAGCTCCGCCAGAGTGCCGGGGCTGAACGCTTTCCCACGGATGTTGAAATGATAGACTGACGCCTTCATGGGGTCGGTCCTTATGCATTTTTAAACCGGCTTTCAATACTGACTCTCACGCGCCTTTTTGCACCTTGCCCCGGCGGGCCCACGATCCCCCCGCGCGCCCCCGCCATCCCTCGCTCCAACGGAGGAGCCCAAAGCCGGCGGAGCCCGGTTTACGGCTGATTCCGGCTCGTTCCTCCACGGTTCCGGGGCTGCTCCCGGAGGCATGCCCCCATGCCGGAAAACGCCTCATTTTTCCGCGAAACTCCTTGCTTCGGACACCGTACACTGCTCCATTAAGAATCAGTGTTTCACTGGAATCTAACGCAATTACTGTTCACGTTATGAATACCCATTTTTCCGGCTGGCCGGACCCCTCCCGTCCGCCCTCCGCCCGTGAATCCAGCGCGCTTTCCGTGGCTCCCGCCCCGCCCCGCCCGTCGATGACGCGGGGCGTCGGAAGCCGGCCCGCGGGTGCCTGTCGGGGAGTCTGAAAAGGCGCGCCCTTCCGACCGCGCCGTGGACTGCGACGCCGATGAACCAGCGCGCGCCGGCAAGGCGCCCGCACCACCGCCCAGCCCGTCAACCCAGCCACCCCCGCCAGCTTTCCCTCCGGCCCCACGCCATGAAGCCCGATCCCTACCCCGATTCCGATCCCCACGTTCATTCCATCAAGGAGCTGGCGGAGCTGATGCTCCGCCGTCTGCTGGCCGTCAACACCGCCGCCCGCGCCAGCCGGCCGACGGGACGCCTGACGCTCCGGAGAAGCGCTCTCGCCGCCGCCGCAAAGCGCCTGTTTTCCCGACCCCGGCACAAACGCCCAAAGAGGAAAGGAGAAGCTGCATGGCGATGATCGATGTGCTGGAAGTGCTCCAGCGTTCAGGGCTGCCGCCCACTCAGCGCCTCGTGGCGGTGGCTCTGGCCAGCCGGCGGAATCCGGAGGATGGCCGCTGTGATCCATCGTTGAAAACGTTGGTTGAGGACACCGGTCTTTGTGAGCGGACGGTCCGCCTGTCCCTCCGGAGCCTGGAGGCCAGTGGCTGCCTGACCTCCCGCCCGTCGCCATTCAGCAGGGAGGGGACGCGGCAATACAACCTCAAATTCATGGCCGCGGGATCCGGTGCCTCCCCCGCCGGGCAGCGCGGGGGGGCGCGTCCCGCCGGGGGACGGGGGCATTTGCTGCCGGGGGAGGCGGCGGATACCGGGGCACCGGATGCCGGAGGGGGCACGTCCCGCCGGGGGGGAGGGGGGCATTTGCCGCCGGACAGGGGGGCAGCGGATGCCCCCGAAAGGAAAGGAAAGGAAAATACTTCTCAGCAGGAGCTGCCGGCTTTGGGAAAGCCGGCGGGGGAGGAGGCCTTCGGCGGCAAGGTGTTCCAACCAAAGCCGGCGGTAGCCGCCACAGCCGCCGATCCCCGGCACCGCGAAATCACCTCCCGGATCGGAGACCGCCACCAGGCCGCCACCGGCCAGCCGCTGCCCCTCACCGGGCGGGACGTCAAAGCCCTCCGGACCTTTCTAACCGCATGGAGGGGCACCGCCGAGGAGTTCCTGACCACCGCCGAGCGGGCATGGATGCGGGGCCGCAGGGACCCCTTCGCCCGCAACTGCCTGGAGGGCAGCTCCCTAGCCGGCCTCTGCGCCCGCTGGCCGCAGATTCAGGGCGAGCTGGCGCGGAAGCCCGGCACCGCCGGATTCAAGCCAACCGCCGCCGCCGCCGTCGCCAGCTCCTCCCCCGACCTCGCCCGGTTCGGCATCCGCCGGGGAGCTGTCTGAAGTCCGTCGGCCCTATCCCGCCCCTATCCCGCCCCTTTCCCGAACACACCCAAACACATCCCAAACACACCACCCCGATTCCGGCCCCAGGCGGCCATCCCATCCCTTATGAGCGCCAGAACCGAAACCCTCCAAGCCATGCCCTGCTCCCCCGAAATGGAGCGCGGCGTCCTCAGCTGCATGATGCAGGCGCCCGAGTGGGCGCTGGCCAAAGCGCAGGAGACCGTCCAGGCTGACCACTTCCACTCCCCGGCCCACCGGCTGCTTTTCCGGCTGATGGCGGAGATGAGCCGCGATGGCCTCCCCGTGGAGCCCACCGCCATCCAGCAGCTGCTGATGGACCGCCGGCAGATGGAGGCCGTGGGCGGCCCGGCCACCGTGGCCGAAATCTACACCTTCTCGCCGACTCCGGTCAATGTGACCCACTACGCCTCGCAGGTGCGGGAGAAGGCGATGCTGCGCCGGGTGGTGCTGGCCGCCTATGACGCTTTGAGCGATGTCCAGTGCTCCCAGGATGATCCGGAGGGGGTGCTTTCCCGGTTCGAGGCCAGCGCCCTTTCCCTGCGGGGTGAGCGGGCGGCCGATGAGCTGACCATGGACGGCAGGGCGGCGCTTCTGGCCACCATCGATAAACTCGAAAACCAGATGCTGCGTCAGGAGCCCGACGGCGTTCCGTGGGGGCTTCCCCAGCTCGACACCCGCACCGGCGGCATTTCCCCCGGCCTGACGATCATCGGCGCGGAGACCAGCGGCGGGAAGTCGGTGCTGGCCACCCAAGCGGCGGTGGCGCTGCTACGGGCCGGAAAGCAGGTCGATTTCTACAGTTTGGAAATGCCGATCGATCTTTGCATCCGGCGCATGCTGGCCCATATCGGGAACCTCCCCTTTGGCCGGCTGCGCAATCCGGTGCCGGCTCTTACGGACGGCGAACTCACCGATTTCCACCGGGCGCTGCGGGAGTTCCTGACCTTCGCCGACCTTCTCCGGATCTGCGCCGATGGAGGAAAGACCGCCGAGGGCATCCACGACGAGACGCGCCGCAGGCACAGCAGCGGGAAGCCGGTCGGGGCCGTGATCGTGGATTATGTGCAGCGGCTGCAGCCCATGGACACCCGCGCCTCCTCGGAGCAGCAGCTGACGGACGCCAGCCGGATGCTAAAGCGCCTCGCCGACGCCCTCACCATCCCCGTGATTTCCCCCGTGCAGCTCAATGACGCCGGCCAGGTGCGCGGATCCCGCATGCTGGGCATGGACTGCGACCTCTTCGTGAAGATCGGTCATCAAAAGGATGAGGACACCAACGAGCCGGCGCCGGGGGATGAGCAGGGGCGGCGGTCCTGCACCCTGTGGGTGGAGAAGAACCACAACGGCGAGCGGTGGTTCGGCATCCCGGCGCTGCTGGACGGGGCGCGGATGCGGTTCACGGAGGACTGAGGAAAGCCGGTGCGGCGAAAGGGATGGCGCCAAATCTGGATGCGGCGCGGGTGAGTTGCCTTCGGTCGACCGGCAGCCAAGCATTTGCATGGAGGTGGGACTTCAGCTCAAATTTGAACGCATCTTATCAGTGCCGGCTTTAGCAGCCTTGAAGCACCTTAAGAGACCGGCTCAGATTAGAGAGCGCCTCCGGGCTCCGGTCCCACCTTGATCAGCTTCCATTGAGACAGGAAGCATCCGCCTGCCCCGCTTGCTTTTACTCCGGCCCGCCTTTTCATCCGGACATGAACCGGCCCGCTCTGAAATCCGCAGGCTTTGTGCTTTTGGGATTGGTGGCGGGCTGCGTAATTGGACGTCCGCCGTGGTGGGGCGGCGGAGCGGAAGCGGGGAGTGGCCGGCTTCAAGGAACAGTGGAGCAAAGAGGGGCCGGTGGTGGACACGGTGCAGGGCTGGCAGGCTCGGGAGGTGAAGGCAGCCTCCGGAGGGCCGGCGGAAAGCCTAGCCAGGAACGCGTAGAAATGCTGGCGGCCAAGTTCCTGCACAGAGGCAACGATCAGGGGGAGGCTGCGCGGATGAGCCTGATGATGGACATTGCGGAGCTGTCCGCGGAGGAGTTGGGCCCCGTAATGGAGGCGCTGCTGGCGGCGGAGAATGTGAATTGGGAAGTCGCAAACTCCCTAATGGTCCGTTGGGCCATGCTGGACCCGAAGGCGGCGCTGACCTTCACCCGCGTGCGTAAAGTGCTCCGCAATCATTCAGGGGTGATGTCCGCGATTGTGCTGGAGCTTGCTAAATTGGATCTGCCGGCGGCCAAAGAGGCTGTGCTGAAGCTGGAGGGCTAGGCAGGCCAGGAAACGGCGCGGAAGCTCATTTTGATGATGCAGGAGAAGGATGCGCGGGCGGCATTGGCCTATGCCCGTGAACTGGGGGATGAGGAGTCCGCCGTGTTGATCCTGAAGCGCATGGCGGAAAACGACCCCATGGCGGCGGCGGCGGAACTGACACCCGGGAAGGAGAACCAGACGCAGGTGGTGGAAATAATCGCGCACCGGCTTCTGGAACGGGAGCCGGCGGCGTTTGAATCCTGGGCTGACAGCCTGAAGGATCCTGTGCAGCGGGCGGCGGCGCGTTCCAGCGCCTTGGTGGTGAAGGCCGGGACCGATCCGAAAGGAGCCGCTCTGGCGGCGACGGCATGGCTTGCACGGGAAACGGAGGCCGCCGCACACGGCGGTTTCGCGGCAAGCCGGATTGTGCAGCGCTGGATGGCCGATGAGTCGTCTCCATCCCAAGTGGCGGCATGGACTGCGGCGTTGCCTCCGGGGCTGTTTCGGGAAGTGGCGGTCACGGAGTTGGGCAGACTCTGGGTTGAGCAGGACACTGTGGCGGCATTCGCATGGGTGGCCACATTGCCCGGCGGAGCGGGAAGGGACAACGTGGTGCGGAACCTTGTGTACAGAATCCGTGATGTAAGCCCGGCTGACGCCATCGAATGGGCGCGCACGCTGGGAAATCCATCCATGCGGTATGAGGCCCTGACATCCACCCTGCTGGGCTGGGCCGAAAAGGATCTCTCCGCCACCCAGGCGGCGGTGGAGACATTGCCTGCCGGGGACCGGGGGTATCTGCAGGAGGTCCTGCAGGAGCAGGAGAGAGAGAAGGCCAAGGGACAGAAATAGGCGGTCCGCCCTGCTGGCCGAAGCCGGCGAAAGGCTTTGCCTCAGCTCCGCGGACGGGGGCTCGGAAACCTGCGGAGCCCATTTGAATGCGGAGGACGAGCCCTCTCCGTCCTTCAAGTCCATAAAACCCATTCGATACCCGCTCTGAGCCTTATATTCCCTCCGACGGGCAAGGCTTACAGGGACAGGAACTGGAAAGCGTAAAGCTTGGCCCGCGTGAGTTTGAGATACAGCCGGATCGGACGGCCGGCGAGGGAGGAGACATCCGTTTTGCCTTTCCAGTAAACCCGCTGGTCGATGAAGTTGCCGCCAATTTCCTCGCAGTCGGCCAAGGTGAAGCCGGGGATGGGTTTGCCTTCCGCATCGCGCAGCTCCACAAAGACGGTGCCGGTGGCGCCGGTGTCGATATTCAGCCGCAGTTCCCCGCCCTGAAAAGTGACCGGAGGGGTCTCCAGCCAGCCGCCCTGATAATCGGCATCGGCGGAGATAAACCCGTCCAGCCGCTGCCGGACCACGCCGATACCACCCAGGCGGGGGGCGGAATTTTCATACTCGGGGCGCAGAATGGCGGAGTCGTGAGTGCGGCCGGTGGAGCAGTAATATTGATACAGGTAATGGCCACGCCGCACCAGGCCGGGGGCCATCACTGCATACCAGCGGTCCCACTCGTCAGCCAGACCGGTGGGGAAATAGGGCTCGCGGCTCAGGCGCTCCCAGCGGATGCCGTCGCGGCTGACCGCCAGCTGGATTTCCAGCAGGCCGAAATCCTCCCATTGTCCTTTGGGAGGGCGCAGGGCGGGATTGCGCTGCGGGGAGAAGTGCCGGAACGGGGCGGTGAACATCAGGTAAACGTCCTGCGCCCATGGATAAAGGGTGGCGGCGTTGTAATAGAGATCGGAGTGGGGATTGTCCGCACTGTCCGCCGACAGCACCGGCGGCGCGTTTTTCAGACTCAGGCGCTCCTTTCCGGGATCACCGGGGAGATACGGCCAAGGCTTAAGTGGATCGTCGGTCTCCAGCCGGGTGATCCGGCGCTGGTTTTCGGAATCGTAGTCGAAGGTGCGGGTGAAGATGACGTATTTGCCCACCCGTGCGTCCCAGTCCACGACCACGGGATTATCGATCAGAAATGGCAGCACCCGGACACCCTCCGGGAACTGCCGGCCATCGGCGGAGGCGGCGGCAAAAATGCCGTCGGTTTCGGGGTTGAAGGGATCGCCCGTCCGGAGCCAGAACAGCTTGTAGCGGCGGGCGGGATCGGGGTCGTGCGGGTCCAGGAAAATGGTCGGCAGCTCCCCGCGCCCGATGGTGATGCCCGTGCGCCGGAACCGGATGCCGTCCTCGCTTTCCAGCGCCGTCAAATCCCCGGCCCCGATATAAAGCCGGATTTTCCCCTGATCCTCGATCACCCGGCTGGTGTGTCCGGATTCGGAGGAGGGATTGCCGTTCCCGTCCTGGATCAGCCCCAGTTTTTGAGCCTGATTCAGGCGCAGCTCCACTCCTTCACTGGAGGCGATGAACCGTTTGTCGATGAAGAGCTGTTTACGGTTCCCAATATCGATGGGAGCCTGAGCATGCGTGTTGACGGTGTGGTCCGGAACCAGTGGACCATCAACCGCCAAAGCGCTGGAACCGGACAGAGCAAACCAAAGAGCGCAGAGGAAAAACCACTTCATTGAAGTTTAAGGCTTCACGGAAGCGGAGACTGTGCAAGCGGAAGGCACGGCTTCCAAAGCAGCTTCAGCACCGGCATGCAATCCCGGAGGACTTGCCACTTCCGTGCCGCCATGCGCAAACCGCTGTCCTGCTGCTACGTGTGGGAGGAAACCTGTTTGGGCGGGATCTGCATATCCCCATGAGGCTGCGTGGGATCGTGCAGGATTCCTGTCCGCTGGGTCACAAGCCAAGTGTTGTAAACCCCCGAGCAGATCACGAGAAACGCGATGATTGCCAAGAGAATTTTCATAAGGATGAATACCGCTGAAAATATGCCGGGAAATGGGCTGGAGGAAACTTTTTTGTCACTGCCGGAGGCATTTCCGGGGGAAGGGGATAAGAGCGGAGGGCAGTTCCCAAGTATTTTAAAATTTCCGCCTGTGTGCTGTCTCCAAAATTTTGCGCCCTTTTTGCGGAACAGAGCAGATGAACTTTACTCTTTGACAGGGCGCAGGGGTGACCGCGGCGGCTGAAAAAGCCGGGTGCCGGAATGCGGCAGCAGTCTCCTGAACGAAACTGCTCAAGTTGCGGCTGTTTCCACGCGGTCCTCCAAGCCAATCACTCCATCATGACTGGCACAGTGGGCACAGCAGTACATGGTGCCTCCAGCCTCCACCCCATGGCCGATGATGCGGCAACTGCAGTGGGCGCAGACAGGAGCCAGCTTCTGAATGGCGCACTCGAAGCTGTCGAAATGGTAATGACCGTCCATGGTGGTCACCGCAAAGGTTTTATCGTAGGAATTGCCGCAGGTGTCGCAGGTTTTCATGGTGGAGTGGAGGGTGGGAGTGAGGAGGCAGGAGGAAAAATTTCCGGGATGGCTGCGGATGGCGGGAGCATCTATTCTTTCCCCCGGGCGGGCAGCACCGTCACTCTGGCGATATTGCAGCGTTTGGGTTGGGTGAGGATGTATTCCACACAGACGGCAATGTCCTCGGCCTTCAGCATCTCCAGATTTTTCTCGCTTTCCCGCTCCTCCTCCGGGGTGGCCTCCACCATGTCGGAACCCGTTTTGCCTGGCTGAATCAGTGACACCCGGATGCCCTGCTCCATGGCCTCCTGCCGGAAGGACTCCGCAAATCCCTGCAGCGCCGCTTTGGTGGCCACATAAATGGACCCGCCGGGATCGCGGTTGTCGGCGGTCACGGAGCCCACGATCAGAATCTGGGAATGCTCCGGCATGCGGTCCATCGCCAGTTTGCAGCAGGTCAGCGTTCCGGACACGTTGGTGGAGATGACATAATCACGCTCGTCATCCGGTGTGGTTTTGAGATCGTCGGCTGCCAGCCCCGCATTGGCCACCAGAACATCCAAGCCGCCCAGCTCCTTGTCCGCCAACTCAAAAACCCGGACCAGATCCTCCCGCCTGGCCGCATCGGCGACGGTGCCCAGTGCCTGCGGATCGTTTTGGCGGATATCCTGCAAAGCGTCATCCAGCTGCTCCTGATGACGACCGAAAATCAGCACCTTGGCCCCTTCCGCCGACAAACGCAGCGCGATGGCGCGTCCCAACCCGGTTGTGCCTCCGGTAATAAGAACCTTTTTACCTTTGAGACTTTCGTACTGAGTATGGGCGGAGGTGGATTTCATGGGAGGAACAACAGGTCCTTTGCAATGATGATGCCAGCGTTCCGGACAGGCTTTTGCCCGTGGAGCCGGCATTGGGCAGATGAGGAATGCCGCAAGGTGCCGAAAAACCGCCTCTGACTCTTGCAGCGTGCAATCACCCATTCCCGCTCCTGCCTTTGTCCGTTTTGCAGTGTGCGCTCCGAAGTAATCCTCAGCACCGGCTGCAGGTCCAGTGCTGAGCCGGCAGAGCTGCCCACTTGAAGGGGCTGCCCTGCCCTGCCGGGTCTATGTGCACTCCGTTTACCGTTTGTTTAGGAAGCTGCCGCTCCGCCAAAAACTGATTTGGGAATATGCGTGATACGGCAGGCCAGATCGTTCTCCCCGGAGGCCACAATGTAAAAGTCATCCTGCTCCACGATGCCGGTGGTGAACACAACGTCTGTCAAATAAAGCAGTTCCTTTATACCGGACACCAGCTCTGGTTTCGCCTCCAGCAGAGGTGTATCATCATGGATCTCCAGCACCTTGGCGGGATTCTCCAGATCCAGCAGCGCCCAGAAGGTGCGGTAAAAACCCACGAGCGTGCCGGGCTGCACCCCATGGTAAAGCATCAGCCAGCCGCGGGGAGTGGCGATGGGCGGGGTGCCTCCGCCTATTTTCATCACGGAGGTACTGCCCCGGCGGGGCCGGACGAGTGGTGTGTCCACCGGCTTCCAATGCAGGGCATCCGGGGACTCCGCCAGATTGATGGATGGCCCCGGTGCAAATTCACTCCCGGGCGGGTAGGCGAAATAGAGGTCCCCCAAGGGCCGCGTCAGAGCGAAATATTTGCCGCCGGGGGTGCCCTCGAAGATGAGCATGTCCTTGTTCTGATGGTCGAGGATGATGCCTCTCAGTTCATAATTCAGACCATCACCGGAGGTGTAAAGCGTGGTGGAGTGCCGCTCCGCGCTGACCGAGCAGGTGGTCATGAACCAAGTGTCCCCAACGCGGGAAATGCGGGCATCCTCGACCCCGTACTGCTGATACGTGGCCTGCGGGGCGACCGCTTTGTCATAATGCACCTGCACAACCTCCGTGCCCAATGCATTCAGCTCCACCGGCAGCAGCCAGGAGAGCGAGGTCAGGGCCATGATTTTCGACTGGTGCCCCAGCACCATGAACTTGCGCGGATCGCTGGCATCGACAGCGGCCACATCATAGGCATCCGTGACATAACCCTGATCCGGATCCCAGCGGATGGCGTGAATTTTGGAGTCCTCAATCGGAGTCCTCAGCGCCTCGGCCACCCGCACCATGATGAGCAGGTTGCCGTTGGAAAGCCGGGTCAGCCCCGGATTGAAGGCGCCCATTACATATGTTTCCCTGTCCAGGGAGCCCCGCAGCGGCGACCGGGTCAGATCGACATCGGCGGCGGCAAAAATGAGATGGTCCGTTTCGAAGTTCATAAGGGGGGCGCCACCCGGAAAGCGGAAGGCGGTTTCCCTGCTTTACGGGAAAGGCCTTTGTCAGGGATGCGGGTTACTGGCTACCGGCCTTCAGCCGGAGCCTCCGCGGGCGCGGCTCCATCCTCCGGAGCCGGAGCCGGAGCCGGAGCCGGCACCTCCCCGTCCGCTGGCTGGCCTTCGGCGGGCGGCGGGTTCTGCGCCCCGCTTATTTTGTCCATCAGTTCCTGGCGTTTGGGACTTTCGGGCAGGGACTCCAGCCAGCGCTGGGCGGCCTCCGGCTCGTGGGGCAACAGGGTCTCCGCAAAGCTCAGCACGGCCTGCTCCCTGGCTTTGCTGACCGGTTGACCGTTCAGCCAGGCCCCCACGGCGTTGAAGTCCTGATTGGTCCAACTGGGAATGATCTGCTGGAGCTTTTCCGACATTTTGTCCGCCGGCAGATTGGCTGTCATCCACTCCAGCCACGGCGCCGGGTCTTTGGAGTAAAGGGATCCGGCAATACCCTCGATCACTTTGGCCTTCTCCTCCGCATTGATGGCTGCCGATTCCAGCCATGCTTTGGCCTGTTCGAAGGAGCCCTCGGTGAGGCGCGAGCCGATGCCCCGGAGGATGCCGTCCTGGAGCAGGCTGACGGGATTGGAGGCGGCGTCGCTCCCCGCGGCATCTGCCGGCGCTGACGCCTTGCTGACCTTTCTCATGGTGGCGATCAGGGACTCGCGGCCTGCCTGGTCGGTGACCGCCGACGCCATGCTGGAGGCGAACATCAGGATGTTTTGCCGCCCATCCCCGTCCTTCTGATTCAGCACCCTTTTCATCGCCATCTCAGGATCTTTCTGGGCCACCCCCTGCAGTGCCTGCCGCATGGCCTGGTCATCCACCAGATCCTTGTGGCTGTCCACCCAGGCCAGCGCCGCGGCGGGATCCTTCTGGGCCAGCCCCTGGAGGCACATGCCCACCATGAAGCCGGCGCGTCCGCCCTGCAGCAGATCCTCCCGGCTCTCCGCCAGCAGGTCCAGCGCCGAGCGCGGATTCTGCCTCCCGAGCATTATCACCGCCATTCCGATCAGCTCCTGACGTGAGTTGGCGCTCAGGCCGGTGTCGGTTCTGAAGGCCTCCAGCAGGACCCGGAAATCCTCCCCCTCCAACTCCAGCAGACCCTCCATGATCCGCATGATTTTCGCTTGGGCGACGGTATCGGGGCGGCCCCGGCGCGCCAGCTTTTTCTGCTCCTCCGCAAAGTCGGCGATCTCCCGGGCGAATCCGCGGGTGCGGACATCGCGGGCGGTTTTGGCGTCGATGGCCTCTATCCTGGTGATGACCTGCTTCAGGCTCATCTGGGAAAGCACGCCATTCTCACCGGTCAGATCCCGGGTGTCCACCCCCAGTCTCTCCACCTCCGAGAGCAGCGTCTCGTATTCGGCGTTCAGACCGCCAGCCTCACTTTTCTGCCACGAGGCCACCATGATGGTGCCGATCACAATGAAAAAAGTCAGAATCAGGGAAATTTTCATGACAGGGGTACAGTCCGCAAAACAGGGAAATCATGGCTTTGGGCTCAGGATGTCGAGCACCTTCGCGCGCTGGGAGGGATCCTGGATTTTTTCCGCCAGCGGGCGGTAAAGACCGGGATTTTCCTGGGCGCGGGAACCGGCGATGAAGGTGGACACCAACTCGTCGGAGGGACTGGAGTCATACAGCGCGGTGACCAGCGCCACCGCCTTGGCCTGATCGAATTTTCCCGAGCCCGCGACCGAAGCGAGACTCTCCCCCAGGCTTTTGGCGGAACTGCCGCGCTGCTCCTGCTCCATCCAGTCCCGCAGCGGGGCGATGCCTTTGACGGTCAGCGGCTCATCCGATTCCCACACCAGACTTCTGAGCCGGAAGCCGGCCACTTCGGGCAGGATGCGGGTCTTCTCCTCCGGAGTGGCGCTGACGTTGGTCAGAAATTCACTTACATCCTTCAATTCCCGCCCGTGCTGGATACCGGCGGCCATATTGGCCAAAGCCCGCGTTTTCTGATCGTCCTTGAGCGTTCCCCGTGCGAGGGAGGCAAACAGCTTCTGCGAAGCCGCATCCTCGCCAAAGTCCCGGCTGTTGGAGAGAACCTCCAGCCGCTGCGGCTCCGGCATGGCCAGCAGCCGGTCCTTGGCCGCGGTGGGATTTTTGACCGCCAGTCCCGGCAGCAGGGCGGCCTCGAACACCGTGCGCAGCGGATCGGTGCTGTCCAGCCGGCGGTTCTCAAAACGCCCGGCGGCCAGCTCGGCATCATACCATTGCCGCGCGGCATCAGGATCCTGATCCGCCCACTGGGAAAACGCTGTCTGCATGCCGCCCATCCGCATCTGCCGCTGCTCGGGGCTGGCCTCCTGAAGCAGGGACTGTCCGACCAGGACCGCCGCCTTGGGATTCTTCTGCGCCAGTCCCTGCATCAGCATCATGATCAGACTGTTCTTCTGGTTTTCGGGAACATCCAGCCGCGCGGCGTCGGCGACCAGCGCCGACAGATCCTCCGGCGGCAAGTCGAGAATGGATTTCTGAATCTTGAAAAGGGCCTGCATATCCGGGACCCCTCCCTTGTCCATGGCCGCCAGCGACTTGGCCAATCCCTTCAGATCAATGCTGGTTCTGTTCACCGGTTCGGCAGTTTCAGTGCCGGGGGCTTTGGCATTGTCTTTTGCAGCTTTGGCCGCCACCGCCTGCATTTCCGTGCGGTGCTGGTGGACCGTCCGGATAGTGTCTTGGAAAATGGCCATGCGGTTCCGCTTCTCGGTGGCGGCGAACTGCCGCTTGGCCAGAAATATTCCCGATCCCGCCAGTACGGCGATGGGGAGCAGCGCGTGTTTGAGTTGCATGACAGGGTTTATAAACAACGGCCCGGAGCCTTCTCTTGCGAATCTTTTGGCACCCTTCCCGTCCCTTCAAAACCTTTGAAAAAAGGGCTTTGGAGACGGTATTGGCCAAGGGGTTTCAGCATGGATGAGGGGCACCAATGAGGAATTGAAAGCAAGGCGGTTTTGGAATTTTATTTGGAATTCCAAATTTTCAAAAATTAACAGCATTTAAGTTTTACGAAAAAAATGCTAATCCATAATTTCCAGTAGATCCACAATGTCCACTGTGGAGGAAGGTCATGGTGCCAGCTGCCTCAGAGCAGTTCCAATTGACGCCATACCACTGGACCGGAGCCCGTGCTGGCGGAGGAATCGGCCGCGGCCAACCCCTTCCGGGGGGAGTCATCACCGGGGGCGGAGGTGTTTCCAGTCGCCGTTGGCGGCCGGGAACGGACCGGGTGCCATGAAGTGGGTACAGCGGCAGGGGCGCAGACGATCTCCACATCATGCCGAAACCGCTGATGGAGGGCGGTCCGGACCGCGCCGGTGGCCAGATCAGTTGTATTGCAGTCCCGGCTCAGGTGTCCCAGGATGACGCGCTCCAGCCTGGCCGTGGCCAGTTCGACGATGAGCTCCGCTGCCTGTTCATTGGAAAGGTGCCCATGGCGGCCCGAAATGCGCTGCTTGGTGGACCAGGGACGCTTGGTGTCGTTGGACAGCAGCTGGGTGTCGTAATTGGCCTCGATAAAAAGAGTGTCCAGATTTTTCAGCCGCTGGCGCATGACCGGGGTGGCGTGGCCGGCATCCGTCAGAATCCCCAGAGCGCTGTCCCCGTGGCGGAGGACAAACCCCATGGGGTCGGCGGCATCATGGGGCACGGAAAAGGTGTCAATCCCCAGCCCGGCGTATTCAAAGGAGGACCCGTTGGGAATGATATTCCAGTGGCGGGTGGCCGGCAGGCAATCCCGCAGCACCTCCCGGGTCAGGGCGTTGCAGAGCAGCGGCAGCGGATGCTTCCGCAGCAGCACCGGCAGCCCGCGGCAGTGGTCGCCGTGTTCATGGGTGATCAGAATTCCGGACACGGTGTCCATGCCCACGCCCACGGACGCCAGCCGGCTGATGATTTGACCCGCGCTGAGGCCGGCATCAATGAGCAGCCGGGTTTTGCCGGTGCACACGAGGGCGCAGTTGCCCGAACTTCCACTGCCTAGAATAAGAACTTGTAGCATACCGCGCGTCCCAGTCCTCCGGCATAGCTTGCCGGCCCGGCGGTGTCAACCCGGCTGTCCCCGGAAGCGCGGCGGGGCGCCGGACACAGGCGGGGTTTCCATGGGCGGGGGGCTTAAAAATGACATCCCATAGCGGGGAAACTCCCCCGCTATGGGAATGGGATGGCCAGAATTTTTAATCTTCAGTGCCTTCTGGCCGGGGCACGCATGGAACAGCGGCGTTGCGCCTTACTTTTTGCCCTTTTTGGCCTCGTCCTTTTTGGCGTGGTCACCATGTTCGCAGGTGCAGGCGTACTCCGGGTGGGCACAGGTGGGACACTGCGTGAGGTTGAGATTGAATCTGGAGCGCACTGGCTTGGCCTTGGCGTCGGCTTTGATCTCCACCACGGTCGGGTAGTCGTTGCCCTCCAGCACCGTCTTGTCGGAGACCAGTTTGTCCCCGTCCTTGGTGAAAGTGAGCTTCGTGGGCTTGCTGCGCTCGCCGAGCGTCACCGTCACCACCTGGGCGGCGGGGGCCACCACTTTATTATCCTCGCCCACGAAACGGATCTCAACCTTCTTGTCCTTGGTCACCAGGAATTCAGCATGGGGCTCCACTTCGGTGAGCAGCTTGCCACCGGTGGGGCCGGCCTTGGCGGCATGATCATGGTCATGCTCGTCCGCGGCGGTGAGTGGGGATGCCGGGACGAGCCCCAGGATGGCAGCCGCCGCAAGAGTCAGGATTGATTTCAGTTTCATGGGAGGTCGGGTTGTTTTGGTTTTGGGTATGGCGCTATTTGGTCAGCGCAAATTTATGCAGCCGCCCGAAGGCGCTCCACTCGCAGATGATCAGGTTGCCGTCCTTGTCGATGGAGGCTCCGTGCGGGGAGTTGGTGATGCCCTCGGTCCACTCGGCGGGCGGCAGGCCGAAGTTGGCCCGCTGTTTGCCATTCAGGTTGTCGCCCACCTGGGCAGCGATTTCCCCGTTTTTGTCCAGCACCGTCACCCGGCCCTGGAGCTCGGGGAAGATGGCGTAGTCACCCCGGATATGGACGGCGGCGGGCATGCGCAGGCCAGCCTTGATGACCTTTACAAAGTTGCCGTCCAGATCCCAGTGTTCCACGCGGTCGTTGTTGCGGTCGCAGACGAGGAGGAGCGGTTTTTCCTGACGGGTGTCAAGGGCGATGCCGTGGCAGGTGTTGAATTTCCCCTCCTCCTTGCCGGGACCCCCGAAAGCCTTCACGAACTTCCGGTCCTTGTCGAACTTCAGCACATAGTTGGAACCATAGCCGTCAGCAATGAAGATGGCACCGTCGGGCCCCACGGTCACGGCGCAGGGGTTGAAGCCCTTGCCATCCTTATAGAGGCCGGATTCCTCCGGGGTTTTGATGGACCATTCCTGGTCGCCGTTCAGCCGGATCTTGATGACCTCGTGATCCGCGGGACGGGCCGCATAGATGAATTCGGTGCCGTCCTCCTCGCGCAGTTCCAGCGCGTGGATCCGGGTGGGGCCGAAGGCGCGCACGAACTTGCCCTCGGGCGAGAAGACTACAATGCCGCGCGGGGTGTCCGTGGTCACATAGAACTGGCCGGCCTTGTCGATGGCCACGCCGCCGTGGCAGGGCCCGAGTTGCTGACTGTCAGGCTGCTCCACGAAAAAATGGGGCGCGTAGGTGAACTTCAGCTCCGCTGCCAGAGTGGCAGCAGCAGTGATGGCCAACGAGACGGCGGTAGTGAGAAGGCTGGTGAGGATTCGATTCATGAATTCTGTGGATGGGATATCTGCGTTATCGGGGGATCGGGTTGAAAAATCACCCCCTCATCAGGCATTAACGGATTTCATGGGCCTTGGTTTCCGGGAAATTTGCTGACGTGATGGTCCCGGTGGACAAAGGCTGGGACGCTTTCGATTCGGTGAAAATTCAATAACGTTTTCATGGCGTCAGTGTCAGTGGGAGGCGGCGGCATCGAGCCGGATGGACTGGAGAGCGGCTTTCCGGCCCAGCAGCCAGAACATCGCGGGGGTGATGGCCATATCCAGGAGGGTGGAGGAAATCAGCCCTCCCACGATGACCACGGCGACAGGGTGCAGGATCTCCTTCCCCGGCTGGTCCGCCGCCAGCACCAGCGGGATGAGCCCAATGCCGGCACTGAGGGCAGTCATCAGCACCGGCACCAGCCGCTCCAGGGTGCCGCGGATGATCATGCGGCGGGTGAAGCCCTCCCCCTCATGCTTCATGAGGTGCAGGTAATGGCTGATCATCATGATGCCGTTGCGGGCCGCCACCCCGCCGACGGCGATGAAGCCCACCAGCGTGGCGATGCTGATGTTGTTCAGTTTGAGCCAGGTGAACGCCAGCCCGCCCATCAGGGCCAGCGGGATATTCACCAGCACCTGCAGCGCCAGCGAGGCACTGCGGAAGTAGCCGTAAAGCATGAGAAACACCGCCCCGAAGACCACGGCGGAGAAAAGGGCGATGCGCTGCGTGGCCTCCTTCTGCGCTTGGAACTCGCCCTCGAAGGTGATGAAGTAGCCCTCCGGCAGTTTCACTTTGTTTTTCACCTCCTCCCGCAGGCGCTCCACCAGGTTCGTCACGTCCTGCACGGTGGGCTTGATGGCGAGGGCGAAACGGCGCTGGCTGGCCTCGCGGAAGATGACGTTCGGCCCCTTGGCCTCGCGCACATCCGCCACCAGGGACACGGGAATGCGCTGGCCGCTCTCCGTCTCCACCGGCAGGGAGGCGATTTTCTCCGGCGAGTCCCGCCACTCCGGCGGCAGCCGCATCACCAGATTCACCGCCCGCTGACCGTCGCGCAGCTCGGCCACCTCCTTGCCGCCGATGAGCGCGGAGAGCGTGTCATTGAGACTGCCCGGCGTGACCCCATAGGCTTTGGCGCGGTCGCGGTCGGCCTCGATGCGGAGCTGCGGGATGGTGGAGGTCTGGTCGAGCTTGCAGTCCTCAAAGCCGGGGATGGTTTTGGCGATGGTCTGAATCTCCACCCCAATCCGGCGCAGCGCGTCCAGATCCGGTCCGAAAATCTTCACCGCCACCGGCGCGGAGACCCCGCTCATCATATGACCGATGCGGTCCGCCAGGGGACCGCCCACCACGGCGAAAATACCGGGCACGGAGCGCACTTTTTTCGAGATGTCGTCCAGAATCTCCTTCCGGCCGCGTTGCGATAAACCATGCTCCGGGTCGCGGAAATCAACATCGAACTCCGCCGTGCTGACCGGCACCACGTGGTCGCCGCGCTCCGCCCGGCCCAGGCGGCGGCCCACCTTGCGCACCTCCGGCACCCTGAGGATCTGCTGCTCGATCATGTCCGAAATCCGGTTCATCTCGTCCAGCGAGGTGCCGGGCGCGGCGGTGGCGGCCACCAGCGCCGTCTCCTCCTGGAATTTGGGCAGGAAGTCCTTGCCCATGACGGGATACAGCGAAAATGCCGCCGCCAGCAGCACTCCCGCCACCGCCAGGACCACCAGCGGCTGGCTGAGCGCGGCCCGCAGCAGGGTGCGCTCCAGGAGGTTCTTCATGGCCCGCGTCAGTGGACCGTCCCGGTGCTCATGACCCTCCTTTGGTCTGAGAAGCAGGGAGCACAGCACCGGAATGGCGGTCAGGGAGACCACGAACGACGCCACCATGGAGATGATGGTGGCGATGGCGATGGGCGCGAAAAGCCGGCCCTCCACCCCGGTCAGCCCCAGCAACGGCAGGAAGACCAGAATGATGAGCACGGTGGCGTAGAGGATCGAGTTCCGCACCTCTCCGGAGGCCTTGGCGATGATCTCCAGCCGCGGCCTCGGCACCGCCAGTCCGGCGTTCTCACGCAGGCGGCGGAAGACATTCTCCACATCCACAATGGCGTCGTCCACCACCATGCCGATGGCCACGGCCAGACCGCCCAGGGTCATGCTGTTGACGCTGATGCCCAACCATTGGAACACCAGCATGGTGATGCCGAACGACAGCGGCATGGCCATGAGGGTGATGAAGGTCGTGCGGAAGTTCAGCAGGAAGAGGAACAGCACGATGGTCACCATGACCGCCCCCTCCACGATGGCGTTCCGCAGGTTTCCGATGGCGTTGTCGATGAAATCCTTCTGCTGGAACAACAGCGTGGTCTCCACTCCTTTGGGCAGCGTGGCTTTGAGTTCCTCCAGCGCACCGCTGATGGCGGCGGTGAGCTGCCGGGTGTCAAACCCCGGCGCCTTGGTGATGCTCATGATCACACCGTAAGTGGAAGTCTTCTCCGGGGCCTGGCTGACCGCCGCATCCCCGCGCATGGGCTCGATGCCCCACTCCACCTTGGCCACGTCGCTGATGGAGACCGGACGGTCGCCGGCCTTTTTGATGACGGTTTTGGCGATGTCATCCAGATGCACGGTCATGGCCAGATTCCGCACCATGATCTCGGTGGGCCCGGTGCTGATGAAGCCGCCGGTGGTGGTCCCCGCCGCTTCGCTCACCGCCTCCTCCAGCTGCGCGAATGTGATGCCGTTGGCCTGCATCCGCCATGGATCCGGCTGGACCTCGATGCGCTTCACCCCTCCGCCCATGTTGAGGATCTCCGCGATGCCGCCGATGCTCTGCAGCCGGCGCTTGATGGTCCAGTCCGCGATAGTGCGCACCTCCCGCGGTGGCAGGTAACCGGGCTGACCCTCCTTCAGGGTGCTGCGCACACCCACCAGCAGAATCTCCCCCATCAGCGAAGCCACCGGCGTCATGAAGGGCTGCACGCCCTCCGGCAGCTCCGCGCTCCGCAGCTTCTCCTGCACCATGGTGCGGGCCCGGTAAATGTCCGTGTCCCAACCGAACTCCGCATACACCAGCGAGAGCGCCACATCGGAGTTCGAGCGCAGCCGTGTCAGGCCCGTCACCCCCATCAGCGCGCTCTCGATAGGCTGTGTCACCCGGGCCTCCACCTCCTCCGGCGCCAGTCCCGGAGATTCCGTCAGGATGATAACCGTGGGTTTTGTCAGGTCCGGCAGCACCTCCACCGGCAGCCGCGTGGCGGTCCGCAGCCCCATGGCCATCAGAATCAGGGAAAGTCCGATAATGAAGGCGCGGTTCCGCAGCGCCCATTGGATCATTTTATTGAGCATGTCAGGCAAAAATGGTGAATTGACGGGCTTGGCTGCGGCCCGCACTGTGGAGCATGTCCAAACGCGGACTTGTCGCCCTCAACCGCATGGCCATTCTGGCTCTCGCGGCACGGCATGGTCTCGAGGACGTCCGGCTCTTCGGGTCCGCCGCCCGCGGTGATGAGCATGCGGCGAGCGATGTGGATCTTTTTGTGAAACGGAAGCCCGGAAGTGATCCCTGGCTGCTGTATGATTTCGGGGATGCCGTGAAGGCGCTGCTTGGATGCACGGTGGATGTCATCCCCGACACACCCCTGCTCCGACCCACGCTGCGGGATGATATTCTGAAGGAGGCTGTGCCTGTATAAACCTCAAATGCAGCAATGGTTTCCAACCGGGAAACACTGCCTTCGGCACCTTCATTGCAGAGCACCAGCGCTGAAAAAGCGGCATTGTTCATTCCGCGCCCTCCTTTCCCGCCAAAGCCTTGTGCGGTTCCTCCTCAACCGGCCCCTTCCCCCTTTTCACGATCAGTGAAATCAGCAGCAGCACGAACAGAACCGCCGAGGCATGCCGCCACAGCGGGCTGACACCGCCGCCTCCTCCGGTTTCCGGCGGCAGCCCTGCTTCGGCACGTTTTTTAGCGGCCTGCTCCGCGAGCTTCGCGGGCGTCAGCTCGCTGCCGTCCTCCGCGTGCTCGTGACCGTGGGCGGCATCCAGCGCCGCCTTCAGGGAAACGGTGCCCCCGCCGGCAAAGGCCAGAGAATAGGCCCCCTTTGTCACCACCTTGTCGCCGGGCAGCAGGCCGCCGGTGATCTCCACGAACCGGTCGTTGATCTCCCCCACCTCCACTGGTGTTTTCACAAAAGCGTTTTTCAGACCGAAATCCTCCACATACATAAAGCGCTGCGCGGCATCGCCCTGGAGGGCGGAGCGCGGCACGCTCACCACCCCCTCCCGCTCGCTGAGCACCAGAGAGAACTCCGCTCTCATGCCGGGACGCAGAATATGATCAGGATTGCCCACGTGGAAAGCGGCCTCGATGGTGCCGTTGTCCGCATCCGCGCGCACGCCCAGATGGGCGAGCGTGGCCTCGAATACCTTGTCAGGATGCCCTGTGGCCCGGATATGCGCCTTCTGGCCGGGCTTCAGGCGGCCCGCCAGATGCTCCGGCACGGCGGCGCTGGCCTCGACCACGCTCAGGTCGTAGATCTCCATGAGGGAATCCTCCGGACTGACCGGCTGGCCGGGGGCGATTTTCACTTCGGCGATAAAACCGGAAATCGGGGCCTCGATGCGCACCGTGGGTGGTGGATCCCCGGGCTGGCGGCTTTCCACCCACAGCAGTTCATCCCCGGCCTGGCAGAGAGTGTCCGGCAGGGCCTGCACCGACAAAGCCCGTCCCGGAATACGGCTGCTGACCACCGCCCTGCGGCCCGGCAGCACCTCAATGCGGCCCAGGGCGAAGGCCGTCTCCTCAAAGGTGGTCTCCTCGGCCTCAATGGTTTCAATGCGGAGGTTTTTGACGCCGGTTTCGTCCAGCACCACGGTGCTGGCCTGGCGCGCGGCATCCAGAGCCACCGCCCGCAGGGTCCAGACGGCGGTCAGGGTCAGCAGAATAACAGGAATCTTCATAAAAGGGGAAAACAGGATGGAAAGAGGATGGGTCAGTCCGTGCGGCGGCGCGGGGTCCTGATAACAGTCAGCGCACCCCGCCGAGGGAGCTCCGCAGCCGGGCTTTGGCCAGGTGGTAGTCACGCAGGGCATTGAGCCGGGCCATTTCAAGTCCCATGCGGCGTTCGCGGGCTCTCATCACGGTGGCGAGGTCGGCCCCGGGGCCCGCCTTCTGGTAAAGTTCGAGCAGTTTGACCTCCAAATCACGGGCGCGCGGCAGCAGGGTATTGGCCGCCTGATCGTAAATGCGGGCGGCGGCGGTCATCTCCGCGCGGGCGGTGGCGGCCTCCGCCCGGATCGTGGAGGCCAGGGCGGCGGCCTCCAGGTCAGCGCGGGCGGATGCCGCTTGGGCGGCCTCGATGCGGCCCTCGTTTTTGTTCCAGAACGGAAGCGGAAGGGAGAACTTGAAGCCCACAAAACCCTCCGTCCGCAGCCCCTCCGGTGCATCCTCGGCCCGCTCCAGCTCCGCCGAGACACCGAATGCGGGATCCTGCCAACGGCTCTTCCGTTCCAGTTCGAGATTCTGTCTGGCGGCCTCGCCGCGCGCCTGAGCGGCCTGATAGTCCGGCCGGTTTTGAGGATTGGGCCCATTTCCAGCCTCACCACCACCCGCGGGCGGCGGCAGGCTGCCGGCGATCTCCAGCGGCTCGTTGGGAGCCATGCCCAGCAAAGGGCGGAGTCCTGCGGTGAGAACCGCTTTCTCGCCCTCCAGTTGCTGAAGCCCGATGGCCCCCTGGTGCAGCTCCAACTCCAGCTGTGCGGCGTCCAGGGACGATCCTTCGGCCGCCGCGGCGGCTTTGGCGGCGGCTTTGACCATGTCCGCGTTCTGGGCGGTCTGGGCTTTTTTCAGTTCCTGCGCTGCCCGCACCGCCAGCACGTTGACGGCCACCGTGCGCACCTGGGCGGCAAGCTGCCGTTCGGCTTCCCGGACCTCCGCGGCGGCGACATCAACTTCGGCCCGCGAAACCGCCTTCTCCAGACGCAGGCGGTTGGTCAGAGGAAAGCGCTGCATGAAGCCGGCGCTGAACGTGAACTCCCGTCCCCTCACATTGGGCTTCAGTTCGGTTTCGATTTCAGGATTTGCGGGGCGGCCCGCCTGCAGCAGACGGCCATTGGCCTCCACCACGCTCCAGCGGGCGGCCAGAAGGCCGGGGTTGCGGGAAACCGCCTGCGTGACGGCGGCTTCAACCGTGAGATTGGCGGCCTGAAGCACGCCGGCACCACCCAGAAGAAGGGCAGTCAGAAAAATACGGAGCATTGACGTTGAGTTGAGGAACAGGATCACGGCGGTCTTTGACCGCACCATGAACCGGATTGATGAACAGCCGCACTGTCCTGACAGACATTTTCTGCGGCGGGGGCCAATCAACCGTCCCTGCTCAGATCAGCATTTCCTGAATGCGCAATTCCGTCACCGCCATCGGCGGCGGGCTGCTCCATCCATCCCGCCGCACCGGCGGAATATCCCGGCCCTCCAGCGGCACTTTCTCCAGCCAGATCAGCGGGGGCAGCAGGGCGTAGCTTTCCGCCACAAACAAGGGCAGCGGAGCCGCCATGGGCGTGAAAGCCTGGAAATCCGCCTCCTGAGTCAGAAATTTATGCCCGTGCTGCTCCGGACAGCCGGACGGCCGGGGGGCGTGGCTTTGAGCATTTGACGCACCCTCACTCTCCGGGCAGCAGACCGTGTGCTCCATTCCCGCATGGCACTGCGCCGGCAGACAGACCGGCGAAGCCACCGGAGCCGGAGCTCCCACGCATTCACACCAGTAACCCCGTGAAAGCCCCATCACCTGTGCGGCCAGCAGTGCCATGAGCACAGCCAGGGAGCAGAGGGTTTTGATACGGCGGGACATGCGGGGGAAGCAGTGGACGTCTATTGCTCTATCTGATAATTTCAGAATTCAAGTGGTTTTTGGATTGAATTTGATTCCCTGACTAAATTTTTCAATCCCCGGATTTCACCGGAATTCAGGTGCTAAAAACTTTCCGCTGGACTGTTTTCTCCGCTAAACGTCCCTCCTGTATGAAAAGCCGCCTGTTTTCCTTTGCTGCCGTCCCTGCTCTGCTGCTGCCATTGACGGCCTCCGCCGCTCCGTATGCCTCCGCCGTGACTGACGGCGGGGTCAATATCAGCTTCGTCCTCAACGAACCGGCGGACTCCGTGAAGGTGGTCTTCAACGAGCCCCTGCCGGCGCTGGAGATGGGTGCCCTGGCGGCGGGTCCTCACACCTTTCCCAAAGGAGCGTCCACCAGCTTCCAGATTGTCGTGGAGAAAAACGCCGGCCCGGGCTGGAAATCGGGCGTGCTCCAACAAATCTCCGATGACACCTCGGAGCTGGTGAAATTTGCCAACGGCTTGGGCGTGGCTGTGAACCGGAAGCCGGACACCGGAAAGCTTTTTGGACGCGTTTATGTCTCCTGCTCCCAGAACGGCACCGCCGCTCCGGTCACCACTCCCGCCTCCGCCAGCCGGACCATCCAGGAGGGCATTTATGTGCTGAATGCCAGTCTGGCCGCCACGGACTTGGGTTCAGGCGCCTTGCTGGGAGGGCTCACCTTCAGCAATCCCGCCACCGGCACCGACGGGGCCAGTCCCTACCGGCTCAGTGTGGGGGACAAGGGCGATCTATTTATCGCTGACTGGTCAGACGCCAGTGGCTCCGTTTACAAAACCGACGGGGATGTGGCCAACGGCAAAAATGTGCTGGGCGGTCCCGCCATTGCCCTGAAGCCCCCCCTGACCGAGGGCACTCTGCACGGCAGCATTGCGGCCGTGGTGACCTCGGGATCGGAGCAGGGCGGGAATTTGAAGCTGTGGGTCGTGGATGAAGACCTGCAGGACGACCCCACATCCGCCTCTCTGGACATGCTCAACAGCATCTGGGCCTGGGACAGCGGCGGGGCTCCCCTGCCCATCGAAACCCCGCCTGTCCGTTTCAACACCGCTGCAGACATCGGCATCAATTTCGTCAGCCAGACAGCGGATCTGGCCCGGGGGCCGGACGGAACCTTCTACAAAACACAGCGGCGCTCCGCGGGTAAGGAATCGGGGGTTTTCGCCATGGACGCCGACGGCAACACTTTGAGCAGTATGCCTCCCGATGAGGAGGGCAATCTGTTCATCGGATCGAAGGCATCATTCCAGCTTTACTCGGGAGTGTCCGATGCCGCCGATCCTTTTCTGGAAACCCGCGGCTGCGATGTCTCCGCCGATGGCTGGCTGGCGCTGATCCGCAATGACAATGCCATCCATCTTGTCAAGGTGGACGCGGGCCTCATTGACTTCGGTTCCCACATTCTGCTCCATCCCAAACCCACCACCATCATCGGGCGGGATATCGCCTTTGATGCCGCCGGGAATCTTTACACCATCAGCTCCGGACAGTCGCTGCTGCGCGTGTTCGCGCCGGGCGGTCATACCCGCGCCACCACCTCCTCCAATGGTGCCTTCACCATCACCGACGTCACCCCCGCGGGGCCGGCTCCCCGCATGGAGCTGCAGCCGGTGGTGACCGGCCTGACATCCAGCGGCCCGGATTACACCCTGCAGGTCACCTCCCGCCTCGGCCTTGCCTCCACCCTGACTGTGCAGCGGTCGCCTGACTTGGAGGAGGAGACGTGGGAAACCCTTGCCACCGCTGAATTCACCATCACCGGCGATGCACCGGATTTCACAGTGCTGATCAAAGGGGCGGCGCGGGGTGAGTCCCGGTATTTTTACCGTGTCCGCCGGCTGTGATTCACCGTGGCTGACACCAATGAAAAACCGGGGACGGCGGCAATCAGGCCCTCCCCGGCTTTTCTTTTTTGCATGGCCCGGGGGACCGGAATCATGGGAGTGTCAATCCCTCCCCTTTTATTGCTCTACTGAGTGCGCACCACCCGATAAAAGCGCACCGTGGCGGCGGCGGGAACAGCGGTGTCGGTGTAGCTGGTGACAGCACCGGAGGCGGTGAGGGCTGTGGACACATCCGTCCACGCGTTCACTGCCAGCGTGGACGAGGTCTGCACCTTGTAAACGCCGCCCGCCACGGATTCCCAGCTGAGGGCCACATGTCCCTCCGCATTGCGGGTCACGGTAGTGACGCTGAAAGCCGGCGCATCCACAGGGGGCAGGCTGAGATTCGCGGCTTGGGAAATCAGCTCCACCTGATCGAACTGGATCCACGCGGTGTCCGTGTTCAGACCACCGGTGCGCCTGAGAGTGATGACATTGGAACCCGGCAGCACCCGGGCTGGCGGGACCACTGCTGAAATATAAGTGTCCTTGGTGATTGCCGTGCCGGTGTAGAACGGAGTTCCATTGATGCTGAACTCCAGATCATGTGAACTGTCCGGTCCCAAGCCAAAAAGCTTGGTGGTGAACATCAGGGCTTTGGCCTCGGCGGCGGATCCCGACTGGAAGTAGAGATCGATCACCGGACGTCCCCAGTCAGCCTTGATGAGTGCACGGGGAAAGCCGTCCTGGGTGGCTGACCAGTCGGTGCTGGCGGGGCCATCCTGCCAAAGCTCCCCGCCGGGGCCATCCCAAACGGCACCGGCACCGGCACCGCCCTCGAGCGCCGTGTAGTCACCGGGTGCCAGATAAAACTGGGGATTGTTGTAAGTTCCGGACTCCTGCTCGAACTCATTGGCGTTGGAATTGAAATAACCGGCTGAGAACAGGGTGCGGTAAGCCTGCAGACCGGAGACGTCCGCCGGATCCTCCGCCGTGGTCAGGGAGACGGCGTCAAACTGGATCCAAGGACTGTCCTCCCCCTCCGGATTCACCGGGCCGCCGCCGGTGCGGACCAGGGAAAGCACGTTGCCTCCCTCGTAAAAAGGCGCTCCGTAACCCTGACTGACCGCTCCCAGCCGGGGGATGAGCACGTCCACCTGAAGATCCTGGGTGATGCCGTTGCCAATGGCCACCGGCACTCCGTTCAGGTAGGCCCGCACGTCATGGGAACTGTTGGCCCCCTGGGCAAAAAGGACAGTGTGGAGAGCCAGAAATTTCCGCTGAGCCTGGGCAGCGGTCAGTTTGAAGTAAATATCGATGGCCGGACGTCCCGGCACCAGCGCGCGGGGGAATCCATCCGGAGAGGCCTCGCCGGCACTGTCAGCATCTTTCCAGATCTCCGCATCCGGTCCCGCGAAATTTCCACCCTGTCCCGCCGCTCCCTTGAGGCCGGAGTAGTCACCGGGCATGACGTAAAACTGGGGATTGTTAAAATCATCCCGCTCCTGCTCAAAATCCGCCTGGCTGCTGTCGAAGGTTCCAACCTGCCAGATCAGTTCAGTGGGCGCGGTCACATTGGTCGTCAGCTTCAGGGCATCGAACTGGATCCAGGGATTGTCCCCGCCCTCCGGCACCACCGGACCGCCGCCGGTGCGGCGGATGGTCAGCACGTTTCCACCCTCATGGAAAGCCATGCCCGGAATGTTGGAGGGAATCCAAAGCTTCACCGGCGTGTCCCCGCGCACCCGGAGGATGCGGGAAATGGCCACGTTGTTCAGGTAAAAGGCGATGTCATGGGAGCTGTTGCCCCCCAGCCCGAAAAGCTTGGTCTCGAAAAGGAGGGCGCTGGAGGCCGCCTGCGCCGCCGTCAGCGGGAAAAATACATCCAGCACCGGACGGCCGGGCACCACCGCCCGGGGAAATCCATCCTGCGTGGCAGGCCACTCGGCGTTGGTCGGACCGTCCTGAAGAATTTCGGATCCCGGCCCTTCGAATAGGGTTCCAGGCCCGGATCCGCCGGTGACTTCGGAGTAATCGCCGGGAGCGAAGTAATACTGAGCATTGTTATAGGCGTCAGACTCTTGTTCAAAATCACCGTTGGCGTTGTCAAAAGCACCGATTTCAAAGACGGGGGTGTCTGCGGCGGCGGTAGCCAGGCAGAGGCCGGCAGCGGCGGCGGTGAGCGGTAAGGTCCGCAGGAAGGAAGGAATTGGATTCATGGAGGAATAGCCGGGAGGAATGGCCGCCTGGGGCAGCAGGCCGCAGCGGGCAATTTTTGTTTAACATTAACAAATCCCCCCCTGTCAAGATGAATCGGCACTGAATCAGCGATTCCCATTCATCAAAACCTCGGCTTTCCCACTGGTGATGGCCGGTCTTGCTTTTTCTTTCCCGACGATTGACCCCGGCTGCCTGGGAGCCCGCTTTTAATCCCTGGCTTCGAGACAGGATGCACCTGATTTCAATTTTCCGCTTTGGCATTCCAGTTCTTTCCATCATTTCATAAAATTTTATGAATTCACAGCAACCCTTCACTCCGGACCGCGTGGGAGAAGGACGGAAACTTTTTTTGCCATGAACACCACCCGTTCCATCCGCCTGCTGATGCTTCTCCTCGCAGGCCTGCTTTTCAGTCCACCGAAGTCATGGGCGGTGCCCTGGGTGGAAAGGCATGGCATGACTGCCGCCATGCTTCAGAGTGAATTCCAAACTTGGACCGCCCCCCCGTGGAACTACCGCCTGACCCGCATCAGCGGCAGCGAGGTGTCCGGCGGGGCACGCTATACCGCCATTTTTGAGAAGCCGGCCAAGAAATCCGACTGGCAGGCGTGGACGGGCATGAACGCCGCCGATTTCCAAACCCGCCATCAGGCGCTGCATGCGGATGGCCACCGGCTGGTATGGCTGGACAGCTTCAGTGTAGGGGGCACCGCTCTCTACAGCGGCATATGGGAAGTCACCGGCGGGGCAGCTCAGCGGGTCCGGCTGGGGGAAAGTCTGGCAGCCCATGCGCTGGCCAACAACAGCAACAGCACTGCAGGCTATCACCTAACGGATGTCAGCGCCTGCTCCGTACAGGGATCGCAGATTTACTCCGGCGTCTGGGCAGCCTCACGGGCGGCACCGGATATCCAGATGCGCTACGGCCAAGGCGGGCCGGACTATCAGACCGCGTTCAATGCGCTGAGCAGTGACGGCTACCAGCTGTGGCGGGTGAGCGGAGCGGACGCCGGCGGCTTCGGGCGCTATACCAGTGTCTGGAGGCGGACCAGCCTGGGCGAGGGCTGGGCCTATCACGGCATGTCCGCCCAGGCTTTTGAGGCGGAGAGTGTCAATGCCCGCCTTTGCGGCTATAGGCCCGTATTTATCGACGCCTTCAATGTGGGATCCGGCACTTACTATAATGCGCTCTGGATCCGGAATGGTGGCCTGCCCACCACCCGGCTGGGGACTATTTTCACTCTGGTGCAGGACTACATGACTGATCACAATCTTCCCGGCCTGTCTGTGGCCATCGCCCGGGAAGGCCGGCTTGTTTATGCGAGAGGCTTCGGGTATGCGGACACCGCCTCCGGTGAACCGGCCCATGGGGAGCACCGCTGGCGCATCGCCAGCACCTCCAAGCCCGTGGCCGCGGTCTCCGCGCTCCGCGCGCTGGAGGACTCCGGTGCCTGGAGCCTGGACAGCAAGTGTTTTGGATCCGGCGCCCTGTTCGGCAACGATTTTGGCGACATCTCCGCCAATCCCTACAGCTCCGCCGAAAAAGCCATTACGGCCCGCCAGCTGATGAACATGACGGCGGGATGGAATTCGGAAGGAAGGCTCTGGTACGGCAGCTTTGCCTCCTACGGTGCCGACCACAGCAAAATAATCGGTTATCAGCTCGACAGCGTAAGTCCTTTCTGGACACCGGGGACCCACTACCAGTACAACAATTTCAACTACCAGGCCGTGGCCCGCATTCCGGAGAAAATCTCCGGGCAGACCTTTTTCAACTACACCAACCAGCAGGTCTTCATTCCCTGCGGCATCACCGGCATGGACCTTGGCAACCGCACCGCTGCCGGAAAGCTGAGCAGCGAGGTCACCTACTATGCGGGAGATGTTTACGGGGATCCGGAGACCGTCTGGCCGGCCCGGATGGATGGCAGCACCGGCTGGGTGACCGCGCCCTCCAATCTGCTCCTGCTCGCAAGACGCATTGATGGAAATACCCGCCAGAAGGACATCATCGGCTCCTATGCGCTGAGCCAGATGCAGACCGGCAGCGGACAGCCTGACAGCAATGGCAACCCCTCATCCTATGGCCTTGGGTGGTATGCCTCATCCTCCAACGGCCGGACCTGGTGGCAGCACAACGGGTCCATGGCCGGCACCCAGGCCCTGCTCTGCGTCAGCGGTGACGGATCGCAGAGCTTTGCCTATGCGGCGAACTCCGTCAGCAACAGCGATGCCTTCTCATCCTCCCTCCGCGCCTTGGTGCTGAATCAGATGGCGGCCATCAACACCGCCGGGGAATGGCCCGCCATTGACCTTTCCGGAACTTGGAACCCGGCCTACGATGCTTGGGCCACCGCTGCATTCGGCTCTCTGGTCACCGGCCGCACGGGCATGGCAGAGGTCTGGGCTCCCACCGCCGATCCCGATGATGACGGACGTCCCAATGCCATGGAGGCTTTTCTGGGCAGTGACCCGTTGAGTCGTGACGATTCGAATTGGGCCTCGCCCTCCATCACCGCTCAGGATCTGGTGCTCCGCTGGGCGCGGAAAAATGGCAACCGCGGCGCGGAGCCCGCCGCGGAATGGTCCACGGATCTCAAGGCGTGGAGCAACACCGGAGCCGTCATCGTGAACCGCCCTGACCTCGTGGCGCCTGTTGGCCACTCTCTGCAGGAGGTCCGGGTTCCCCGTCAGGGCAGCAAACGCAAATATGTCAGGCTCAGCCTTGATGTGCCCTGAGCCGGCGGCGGATTCCCGGACGGTCATCAGCCAACCGGCCCCGCCCCGTCCTGGACCGGCGCGGGGGCCGTGCACTGGTGGAGCCGGCGGGTGAGGAACCGCCGTTCCGAGGCGGACTCCGTCAGGCCCAGCGCCTGCCGGAAATGGTCCGCGGCGGCGGCAGGGCCTCCCAGCCGCGCTTCGAACTCCCCCAGCACGGCATGGAGCAGATAATATCCCTCCAGTTGTTCCCGGTGCGGCATGGCGGTGATAGCATCCTTTCCCGCTTGGGGACCGTGGATCTGGGCCAGTGCCACAGCTCTGTTCAGGGCAATGACGGGGGAGTCATCAAGCCGGAGCCATTGGTCATAATGGGCAAGGATGGCCTGCCAGTCGGTGGATTTGAAATCCGGAGCCAGGCAGTGGCAGGCCGCGATGCCCGCCTGAAGGTGGTAGCCACTGAGCTCATCACCGGCGGCCGCCAGCCCCAGCTGCTGCATGCCCCGCATCATCAGGGGCCGGCTCCATTTGCTCCGGTCCTGCTCCTGCAGCCTCAGCAGCTGTCCCCCGCTGTCCGTGCGGGCGGGCAGCCGTGCGGCGTCCAGAAACATCAGGGCCAGCAGGGCGTGGGTGCGCGGCAGACGGGTGGCGGGATGCTCCGTTAAGAGGAGAACCAGGCGGATGGCCTCATGGCACAGTTCCTCACGGAGCAGGCTGTCCCCGCTGGAGGCTTTGTACCCCTCGTTGAAAAGCAGGTACAGCACTTGGAGCACCGCATCCAGACGCGGTGGCAGGTCGGGTCCGGAAGGAATTTCAAAAGGAATGCCCTGCTCCTGGATGCGCTGGCGGGCGCGGGTCAGCCGCTTGGCGATGGCCGCCTCCGTGGTCAGGAACGCGCTGGCGATCTCCGCTGGGCTCAGGCCGCAGAGGGTTTTCAGAGCCAGCGCCGTCCGCGCCTCCGGTGGAATCTGCGGATGGCAGCAGGCAAAGATCAGGCGCAGGCGCCGGTCTTGGATTTCATCCTCAAACAGCGGCCCGTCACCGCCGTCGGAACCGGTGTCCACCGGTCCCCGCGATTCCAGATCAGCAATGATTTGAGTCTGTTTTCCCCGGAAGGTTTTTTCGCGCCGCAGAAAGTCGAGCGCCAGATTTTTCGCCGTGAGCATCAGCCACGCGGCGGGGTTTTTGGGAATGCCGTAGAACGGCCACACTTTCAGCGCCCGCACCAGCGCCTCCTGCACCACGTCCTCCGCCAGCTGCAGCCGGTCCAGGCCAAAAAGGCCGGTGATCACCGACACCATTTTCCCGGATTCCTGCCGGAAAAGATGACCGGCAAGGCCGGCGACCTCCTCCAGTTCCGGAGGAGCCGCCGGCATGGGCGCGGAATCAGGATCCACGGAGGCGCCCATTCAAAGTCACGCGGTGGCGGCCAGGGCGGACTCCGGCTGACCGGAGGACGGCGCGGCCCGGTTGACGGCACAGTCGGCCAGCACCGGGCGCACCTCCACGGTGATGCCGTGGGGCAGCGCGGGGCATTGTCCGGCGATGGCCACCGCCTCGTCAAAATCCACCGACTGAAGGAAAAAGTAGCCGCAGATGGCCTCCTTCGACTCCGCGAACGGACCGTCGGAAACCGAGCGCGCCTTGCCGGACACCACCCGGCCCCCGTCGCCAAGGGGGTGTCCTCCCCGGCACTTGCCGGCGGAGACCAGACCGTCAAACCAGTCTTTCCACTGGCTCATGGTCGCCTGGATCTGGCCGGGGGAGAGGTCCTGATGCCAGCCGGTGTTGTGAAACAGCAGGAGGAATTCGGAGGAGTTGGCGGAATCGGAGGCCATGACGGGGATGATGACGGGTTGAGGTTGGGATTCTGCCCATCCGGGCAAAGGCGCTGTGTGCCTGCCTCCTTCACGAACGAAGGGACGTCCGGAGGACGTCCCTTCGCAACTTTTTTGAATTTTTCTGTCCGGTCCCTCCTCCTTCCCGCCCGTTTGATCCTCCAGGGACAAAAGGGCTTGAAGGATTCACCGGATCAGTGCCGGATCGGATTTCAATCCTCGTTGCCGGACTGCTGCAGGCTGGCCACGACGCTGAAGTCCTCAAGGGTGGTGGTGTCGCCCTTCACCACGCCGCCGGCGCAGATTTCTTTCAGCAGACGGCGCATGATCTTGCCGCTGCGGGTTTTGGGCAGGGCGGCGGTGAAGCGGATGTCATCCGGACGGGCGATGGCACCGATGATTTTGGCGACGTGCCCCTTCAGCTCCTTATTGAGTGCCTCGGATGCGGCGTAGCCGGATTTCAGCGTGACAAAAGCCACCACGGCCTGTCCCTTGATTTCATCCGGACGGCCCACCACAGCGGCTTCGGCCACGGTTTCATGAGACACGAGAGCCCCCTCAACCTCCGCGGTTCCAAGCCGGTGACCGGAGACATTCAGGACGTCATCCAGACGGCCCACAATCCAGAAATTCCCCTCCTTGTCGCGGCGGGCTCCGTCACCGGCGAGGTAGATGCCGCCGGCGTATTCCTTCCAGTAGGTGTCCTTGTAGCGGGCTTTGTCCCCCCAGATGCTGCGGAGCATGGACGGCCATGGCTGGCGGATGACCAGCTTCCCTCCCTCATTGGGCCCGCATTCCTTGCCGGTCTCATCGAGAATCGCGGCATCGATCCCGAAGAACGGCAGGGTCGCAGTGCCGGGCTTGGTGGGGGTGGCCCCGGGCAGCGGGGAGATCATGATGGCCCCGGTCTCCGTCTGCCACCAAGTGTCCACAATCGGGCAGCGCTCCCCGCCGATGACTTTGTGATACCACATCCACGCCTCGGGATTGATCGGCTCGCCCACGCTGCCCAGCAGCCGCAGGCTGGAGAGGTCATGCTTTTTCACATGCTGATCCCCCCATTTGATGAAGGCGCGGATGGCCGTCGGAGCGGTGTAGAGGATGGTGACGTGGTATTCCTCGATAATTTTCCAGAAACGGTCCTTCTCCGGCCAGTCGGGTGCGCCCTCATACATCAGCACGGTCGCGCCATTGGACAGCGGTCCGTAAACCAGGTAGCTGTGCCCCGTGATCCAGCCCACGTCGGCGGTGCACCAGTACACATCCGAGTCCCGGAGGTCGAAGATGTATTTGGAGGTCGAATAGGTGCCGGTCAGATAGCCCCCGGAAGTGTGCAGAATGCCCTTGGGTTTGCCGGTGGAGCCACTGGTGTAGAGGATGAAAAGAGGGTGCTCGCTGTCAAACCCCTTGGCCGGACTGACGGCGCTGACTTTTTCGATTTCATCATGCCAGTAAACATCCCGCCCGGGCTGCATGGTGACCGGGCTGCCTGTGCGTTTGAGCACGATCACGCGCTTGATGGAGTCCGCGCCCGCCGCCAGGGCCGCGTCCACATTCTCCTTCAGGGGCACCACCTTGCCCCGGCGGTAGCCACCGTCCGCGGTCACCACCACGGTGGCTTCGCAGTCCTCCGCCCGGTCACGGATGCTCTCGCTGCTGAAGCCGCCGAACACCACGCTGTGGACCGCCCCCAGCCGGGCGCAGGCCAGCATGGCGATGGCGGCCTCGGGCACCAGCGGCATGTAGATGATCACGCGGTCCTTGGTTTTGACCCCGTTGGCCTTCAGCACATTGGCGAAGCGGCAGACCTCGCGGTGCAGCTGCTGATAGGTCAGGGTGCGTTTCTCACCGGGCTCTCCCTCCCAGATGATGGCGGCCTTGTTGCGGCGCGCGCCGGTCAGGTGCCGGTCGAGGCAGTTCTCACTGACATTGAGCTTTCCTCCGACAAACCATTTGGCGAAGGGGGGCTTCCACTCCAGCACCGTGTCCCACGGCTTCTGCCAGGAAAGCTCCGCGGCCTCCGCGCCCCAGAAAGCCGCCGGATCCGCGATGCTGGCGGCGTATTTTTTCCGATAGGCGGCCAGGGACTTCACACGGGCTTCCTTGGAAAACTCCGCCGGTGGCTGGAAAGTGCGCTCCTCGACGAGATGGGACTCAATATTTTTGCTCATGATTCGGGAAAAAGGACGAAATTATCAGAGCCACAGCACGCACCACAATCAATATCGCTTTCATCCGGCTTGGAATTGACGGCCCGCTTTTAGCAGCAAAATGCCCCGCCAGCCCCGGCAAACCTCCAGCCGCCACACCGGAAAACCATCACGGCTCAGGCCCCGGCCGCTTTCAAGTCTCCGCTTCTTTGGATATCTCCCAGACGCGCTGCACAAACTGCGCGTGCACGCGGGTCCGCAGGGCAAAATCAAACTCCGACGGGGTTTCGAAGGTCAGCGTGCTCCCTGCCCCGGCCCGGTAAAGGGCCACCGCTTCCGGCAGATTTGCAATCATCGCAATGCGGCGGCGCTGAATGACCCCGTTGGCGGCACGGCGGCCTTCGATCACCTTCCGTGTATCCCGGGGGATCATGCAGGAGCAGCGCTCCAGGAGCCCGTCCGCGAGCCGTATTTGGGGATCGCGGTTCAACTCATAGCAATAAAGCCCCTGGGCATCATAATCCTCATGCAGGCAAACGGCATAACGGGGCCGCAGCCCGCGCACCGCCTCCTGCCACGCCATCATATGCGGGTGCGTGACGCTGTCGAAAAGTCGGTTCAGATCATGTCCGCCCTCATCCCCCCGGGTGTTGAGAAGAATGCCCGCCGGATTGAAGAGGGGAAAAATGGCCAGATCCGCGTCCCGCAGCTCCTCGGCTCTTGCCTCCGCCCAGACCAGCAGTCCCTGCACCGCCGCCGGCTCATCGCCATGGACTCCGGCGCAGAAGTAGACCGGACGGTCCGTCATGCGTCGGGATTTCAGAAACAGCACCGGACCGCCCGCGGTCGGGTGGATGGTCTCCACCCTCATCAGCGCCCTCCGGGCCACGGCTTTCCACCGCCGCGTGATCTCCACCACGTCATGCGCCCGGTGCCGCCGCAGCCAGGCGTTGTCCAGCTCCGGCATCCAAAGGAATGAGGGAGCGGATGACGCGGACTTGGCGGACACGGCGGTCAAGTGGAATCAATCAGGCGGCGGCCTGCAGGCTTTTCAGAGCCTCCAGCAGCTTGTCGTGGATACCGCCAAAACCGCCATTGCTGAAGACCACAATGCAGTCTCCGGGCTGCACGAGGGAGATGGCGCGGGCCACGATTTTGTCCACGTCCTCCTCCAGCCACACGCTGCGGCCCATGGTGCGGACCGTGTCCAGCAGCTGGTCCATGTCCAGCCGGTCATCCTCCGGGATCTTGTGGGGATCCGCCACCGGAGCCAGAATCACCATCTCACTGGCTCCCAGAGCCAATGCCAGCTCATTCTGAAACACTTTCCGCCGAGTGGTGTTGGAGCGCGGCTCAAAGATCGCCAGCATTCTGCCGCCCTCACCCAGATACCGCCGCTTCAGAGCGATGGCGGTTTCCCGGATGGCGGTGGGGTGATGCCCGAAATCATCGACGACCTTCACGCCGTTCACCTCCCCGCGCAGATCCTGACGCCGGGCCACGCCTTTGAAGGCCGCCAGCGCCTCCGCTATCCGATCCGGCGGCATGCCCGCGAACTCCGCATTGCACACCGCCATGGCGGCGTTGCGCACATTGTATTCCCCGTTCAGGGGCACGGTGTAATGGTGGGCATTGAGAGTGAATTCCGTGCTGTCCTCCCCATAGACCACATCCGTGATCCGCCGGTCATTGTCCGGGCCGAAGCCCACCCGCACCACGGGGGCGGGCGCATTGGCCACCACATCCAGACAGTTCGGATCGTCGCCGTTGGCAAAAATGACGCCGTTGCGCGGCACCAGCCGGAGCATGAGCCGGAAGCTCTTTTTGATGGCCTCCAGGTTTTCGAAAATATCAGCGTGGTCGAACTCGATGTTGTTGATGATGACCGCCTCCGGCAGGTAGTGCAGGAACTTCGAGCGCTTGTCGAAGAACGCGGTGTCATACTCATCACCCTCCAGCACGAAGAACTCCCCGTCGGTGAATTTGGCACCGCCGTCGAAGTTCCGCGGCACGCCGCCGATCAGATAGCTGGGCTCCTTCCCGCCCTTGTGCAGGATCCAGGTAAGCAGCGAGGTCGTGGTCGTTTTGCCGTGGGTGCCGGTGACCACGAAGTTCCGCCGCCCGCGCAGGAAGTGCTCCTTGAGCACCTCCGGCATGGAGACGTAGCGCAGCTTGCGGTTCAGCACCTCCTCCACCTCCTCGTTGCCGCGGGAGATGGCGTTGCCCACCACAATGACATCCGCCTCCTCCGGGATATTGCCTGCCCGGTAGCCGCGCTCCAGTCTGATGCCGCGGTTTTCCAGAAAGGTGGAGATGGGCGGATACACCGCACTGTCACTGCCCGTGATTTTAAACCCCTTCTCCTTCATGGCCGCCGCCACGGCCCCCATGGCAGTGCCGCAGATGCCGATGAAATGAAAGTGGTTCTGTTTTTCTGACATGATTTCGGGCTCCAAAAGACCGGTCGCATAATCCTGCCCTGCGGCGGAAGCAAGCTGAAGGATGGGCGAATCCGGAGGTTTGTGCATGGCGTTCATCGGTGAATGCAGCCTGCAACGACAAAAACCAGTTCCGGGAAACCGTTTTTCCATACTGGAAAAGAAGGTTGCGTGAAAAGGCCGCCACGCTAGACTCGCGCTCCCCGTCCGGGACCACTTTCTAATTAAAACCTGAGTCTCACACCCATGTCCGCGTTCATCGCCACCTCTCCATTCCTGCTGGCAAACGGTATCAATCTGGCCCTGATTCTGGGGGCCTTCGGACTGGTGGTGGCCATATGGCTGATGGTGCGGATCAAAAACACCGACGCCGGCAACGAGCGCATGGCGGAGGTCGCCGGTGCTATCCAGGAGGGGGCCAACGCCTATTTGAAACGCCAGTTGGTGGCCGTGGGCGGCATCGCCATCGTCATCACCATTCTGCTGGTGGTGTGGAAGCAGAGCGCGGCCGTTCCTGTGGGATTTGTCATTGGTGCGGTCTGCTCGCTGATTGCCGGCTTCATCGGCATGCGAGTGGCGGTGCTGGCCAATGTGCGCACCACCCAGGCGGCGGTGGAAAGCGAGCCCAAAGCCCTGCGGGTGGCCTTCAACGGCGGGGCGGTCACCGGTTTGCTGGTGGTGGGTCTGGCGCTGCTGAGCGTGGGCATTTTCTTCAACGTCATGCGCGGCCAGGGGACGGAGAAGGCGGTGGACTGCCTGATCGGCCTGGCGCTGGGCTCCAGCCTTATCTCCGTCTTCGCCCGTCTGGGCGGCGGCATCTACACCAAAGCCGCCGACGTGGGCGCGGACCTCGTGGGCAAGGTGGAGTCCAACCTCAACGAGGACGATCCCCGCAACCCCGCCACCATCGCCGACAATGTGGGTGACAATGTAGGCGACTGCGCGGGCATGGCCGCTGACGTGTTTGAAACCTATGCTGTCAGCCTCATCGGAGCGCTGCTTATCGGCGTGCTGCAGCTGGGTCACGGTCCCGCCGCCGAGGGTGCAGTGGTTTACCCGTTCGTGATCGGCGGCATCTCCGTGATTGGCGCGGTGCTCGGCATCCTCTGGGTGAACATCCGCAGCAACAGCGCCAGGGCCGACCGGGCTCTGATGGAGGGGGTGCTGGTCTCCGGCGTTCTTTCCGCGGTGCTCTTCTGGCCGGTGACCACCGCTCTGCTGCCGGACACCCTTGAGATCGCGGGTAAAACCTACACCAGCGGCGGCATCTACGGATCCGCCATCATCGGCCTGCTCATGACCGGAGCCGCTGTGGTGATCACCAATTATTACACCTCCACCGCCTACCGCCCCGTCCGCAGCATCGCCGAGGCCTCGCGCACCGGCCACGCCACCAACATCATCGCCGGCCTGGCGGTGGGGAACAAAGCCACTGCCCTGCCGGTGCTGTGCATCGTGGCCGCCATCTTCTTCAGCTACCAATGGGGGGATCTCTTCGGCATCGCCACCGCCGTGATGAGCATGCTCAGCATGGCCGGTATCATCATTTCCCTCGACGCCTTCGGCCCTATCACGGACAACGCCGGCGGCATCGCCGTCATGAGCGAACTGCCGGAAGTCGTCCGCGAGCGCACCGACAGCTTGGACGCCGTGGGCAACACCATGAAGGCGGTCACCAAGGGCTACGCCATTGCCTCCGCCGGTGTTGCCGCTCTGGTGCTCTTCGGCAGCTATTATCTCGAACTGGAAAAGAAGCTCGGACACGTCGTGGAATTCTCCCTGAAGGACCCGATCGTCCTCATTGGTATGTTCCTGGGCGGCCTGCTGCCCTGTCTGTTCACCGCCTGGAGCATGAGCGCCGTGGGCAAGGCCGCGGGGGCCGTGGTGCTGGAGGTGCGCCGCCAGATTGAGAAATATCCCGGGATCATGAACGGGACGCAGAAACCGGAGTACGCCGCCTGTGTGGACATCGTCACCAAGGCCGCTCTGCGTGAGATGATCCTGCCAGCCCTCCTGCCCGTTGTCGGCGTGATCGTTGTTGCCGCCATCCCCGCTCTGGGAGCCAAAGCCCTCGGCGGCATGCTGGTGGGCACCATCGTCACCGGTCTCTTTGTGGGCATCTCCATGACCTCCAGCGGCGGTGCCTGGGACAATGCCAAAAAATTCATCGAGGAAGGCCACCACGGCGGCAAGCACAGCGAGGCCCACAAGGCCGCCGTCACCGGCGACACCGTCGGCGACCCCTACAAGGACACCTCCGGCCCCGCCATCAACCCCATGATCAAGGTGGTCAACATCGTGGCTATTCTGGTGATCGAGCTGTTTCTGGTCTGACACCGTTCAGCACCGGCGGAAGCCGGCTGCGGGGCTCCGGAAAACCGGGGAACGCTCCGCCGGCCTCCGCCGTCCGGCCACAGCTCCTCCGGAAGTGCGTGGATGAGTTCCTGTGTTTTCCAGCCCTGAGGATCCTTTTCCTGCAGAGGCGGAGGCTTGTCAGTCACGACGCCGTGAGAAGGGGGCGGCCGTCATGAACCTCACACGGAAAGGCACCGCACAATTACGGTCAAATTTCCGAACCTCCATAGGGAGATCCGTTCCCCGAACACAGCTGCCGGGACGGCGGTTCCATCCGGACGCAGGAAGTGCTAGCTGCCCGCCTCCCGCAGAGGACGGGTGAGATCGCCCTTCAGCCGGTCCAGCACGCCGTTCACAAAGCGGCTGCTGTCAGGGGTGCCAAAACGTTTGGAGATTTCGATGGCCTCATTGATGGCCACGATCGGCGGGACCGCCGGGCAGTGAAACATTTCATAAATGGCCACACGCAGAATATTCCGGTCCACTCCCGCCAGACGCTCGAGTGAGAAATTCTCCAGAGCCGCCACCAGCCGGCGGTCGATGACCTCCAGATGGGACACCACACCTTGATAAACCTCCTCGGCATGCCGGCGGATGTCGGGCTTGGCGCTGTGCAGCTCGAAAAACGCGTCAATGTCATGCAACCCAGTGGACGGCACGAAATCGCGGCTGAAAAGCAACTGGACCGCCGTTTCACGGCCTTCTCGGCGTTTACTCATCTTCGGAGGACCGGGGGGTGGGGTACGCGGTGTGCAGTTTGGTGAAAAGCTCCGCCATGTTGAGCGCCGCCCGGGCAGCCTCGACTCCGCGGTTCATCTGGTCGCCGAACACGCGCGCACGGGCGTCGTTCTCGTTGTTGACCAGCAGCACCATGTTGATCACCGGAGTGAGGTGCCGGGTGGACATGCGCTGGAGCTCGTCGCTCACGCTCTGGGTGATGAGATCGGCATGGGCGGTCTCCCCGCGGATGACCACACCCAGGGCGATGATCACATCCGCGTTGGTGTACTGCAGCACATACTCCGCGCAGACCGGGATCTCATAGGCGCCGGGCACACGGTAGAGCGGCACGCTGGCGGTGGGCATGATGCCCAGCAGCTCCGCCTTGGTGGACTCCAGCAGGCCATTCATCAGAACTTCATTGTACATGCTCGCCACAATGGCGAATGTCTTGCGGGGGCCAATCAGCCTGGGTTTGCGGGGGAGAGTCTGCGAAGCCATAAAAAGGGAACGCGCAGCATGCAGACGCCACCCGTCGGGCGCAACCGGTTTGAGAAAATTTACATTCACGCCCTGCGGCAGGGCCGGGGCCTTCTCCGCCCGCCAGGTTTCAGCTGCACTTGTCACCGCCGGGGAATGGATTAGCCTCCGCCCGTGCGCGCCCTCACTCCCCGCCAGACTCTGATCATCCTCACCGGGTTGAATCTGTTCAACTACTTCGACCGCTACGTGCTGTCAGCGGTGCTGCACTCCATCCAGGTGGACTGGGGGATCAGTGATTCAAAGGCAGGCTGGCTGGGAACGGCCTTTATGCTGGGATACTTCGTGACCGCGCCGTTTTTTGGCTGGCTGGGGGACCGGACCTCCCGCAAATGGCTGATCGCCGGCGGCATTCTGGTCTGGAGCGCGGCCACGATCATGACCGGATTCGCCGGAAGCTTCACAGTCATGCTGTGCTGGCGGGTGATGGTGGGGGTGGGCGAGGCCAGCTACGCCACGGTCAGCCCGGCATGGCTCTCCGATGTCTATCCGCCGGAAAAACGCAACACGGCGCTGACCTGGTTCTACACTGCCATCCCCATCGGAGCCGCCATCGGCACTCTGATGGGAGGCTTCATCGCCAAGCATCAGGGCTGGCAGCACGCCTTTATCTGGGCCGGGGCACCTGGTCTGCTGCTGGCGCTGCTGCTGCTGCCCTTCAAGGAGCCGGCCCGCACCACCGACGGCGCGCCCGGGGAGCACCGGCTGCCGGGTATGAAGGATATCGGAGCCCTGCTGCGGCGTCCGGACTACAACCTTAGTGTCTGGGGTTACACCGCCTATACCTTCGCGCTGGGGGCCATGGCCCATTGGGGGCCCAGCTTTCTCCAGCGCGCGCACGGCATGACCCAGCAGGAGGCGGGCGGATTTTTCGGGCCCATGCTGGCCGTGGCCGGACTGGGAGGCACTCTGATTGGGGGACTCGCCGCCACCGCTTGGCGGAAACGGCACCGCAGCGGCTACGCCGGGGTGCTGGCCGCGTCCATGCTGCTGGGCGCACCAGCCGCCTGGCTGGCCTTCACAGCGCCGGACCGCACCGTGAGTATGGTGGCGCTGGCGGTGTCCATGTTCTGCTGCTTCCTGGGAACCGGCCCCATCAACACCCTGATCCTGGAGTGCTCGCCGGCCACCCTGCGCGCCAGCGCCATGGCCGGGTCCATTTTTATCATCCACCTCTTTGGCGATCTCTGGTCCCCGTGGGTGGTGGGAGAGCTTTCCGACCACTGGAAAAATTTCAGCCACGCCCTGCTCATCCTGCCGGTGGCCCTGTTCATCGCCGGGGTGCTGTGGGCAATTCTTGCCTGGAAACAGCACCTGACTCCCAGAGAGGACCACGGGATGGCTAAAAGCCCGGCAGTCTAAGCGTTTTCAAGAGCGGCCGCCATCCGGAATCCACTGTATCCGGCAATGCATGCCGCCCGATTCAGACCAGAAGCGCGTTTTCGGCAAAGCGCTTCAGCAGTGCGGCAGCATCGGGGAATTCCGCCTCCAGCTCCGCGACACTCCTTGTGCCGTCCAGCCGGCCCAGCAGTTGTCTCTCCCTGGGTCCCAGCAGCAGCTCCTGATGCGTCAGGCTGGTGATCCGCGGACCGCGCGCGGCCTGCCAGCGGCAGTAGGGATGGGTGGACGGTGTGTCGGAAACGGCGGCCTGAAAAACCACCGGATGCATCCGGAACTCCACTCCCCGTGAGAGGGAAAGGCAAAGCAGCAGACTGCTGCCCAGCGCGGCTGCTTCCTGGGAACCCGCCGGCACCCCGCAGGCCGCCGCGGCTTTGGCCAGCAAATCGGGAAAGCTGAGCATGGCGGGCCATACCGCATGCAGTTCCCGCAGGGCGGCGGCGGTCAGGGAATCCCTGGCCTGGATCACCGTGCCATCGGGATCGCGGAACTGGGGACGGGCTTGGCCGCCCCCCTGCCCGGCGGAGCTTTGCAAAGGCATGGGCTCCAGGGAGGAGGCAAAATGGAGATGCTGCACGCGGTCGGGGGAAATGGAGCGCTTCACGTCCACTCCGGCGCGGCACAGCAGGGTCTGGCGGAAGGAGCGGTTGCGGACGAAGTCGCCGTACTGCTCCGCCTCCTCCGCGTTGGAGGCCATCTGCCGCAGGCCGGCCCGCACCCCGTCGGGGAATCCGGCGGAGGACATGGTGTGGATCTCCGCCTCCGCCAGAAACCGGAGCCCCCGTCGGGAGGCGTGGCTGATGAACTCGTGGAAATAACAGGGATCGTTGGTGCGCTCCAGATGTTCGTGGGCGATGTAGAAGTCCCCCACTTCCCGCAGATGGGCCAGTTCCTCCCCCATGGCGCGGCCTCCCCCATCCGGTCGGTCCCGGAAGGCCGGCTCCAGAAACGCAAAGAGCGCGCGGGCTCCCGCCACCTTCGCTTCCAAGGTGCCGGCGTGCCGCGTGTGGAACTGCACCATGCCCCGGAGGGCGGCGCGGGCGGCGGAGCCCGGCAGGGTGTTGTAGCTGATGCAGGCCACGCCCATGGGATTGAGCAGCCGGCCGCACAGGGCCATCAATTTGTCCCGCACGGGAGCGGCCACCCAGGAGTAAACCCCGTGGGCGATGATGTAGTCCCACGCGCCGTTGTCCGGTCCCAGGTCCTCCAGGCCGAGGGCATAAAAGGTCACATTGCCCAGCCCCAACTCATCCGCCGCCGCGCGGGCTTTGGTGATCTGGACGGATGACAGATCGATCCCTGTGAAATGGCTGGCCGGATACATGGCCGCCATGGGCAGGAGATTTCCCCCCACCGCGCAGCCGATCTCCAGCACCTGCGCCCCGTCCTTCAGGGAGCAGGGCTCCATGCCGAACAGCGACGCCACCGCCGCCAGGCTGGCGGGATGGGACTTAGGATGGGCGCAGCTTTCATAGGCAATGTCGGCATATTCGTCAGGGAGGTCGGACATGGGGAAGGAAGAAAGGGGGGAAGCCGTCCACGGGAATGCCGGGAGGATCAGACAATGCCGATCCGGATCCGGGCGCTCCAGAACCACGGCTGCTGCCCGGCTCCAAAAGCCGACTCCGCGGCGGCCTGCAGCCGGTCCAGTCCGATGGACTCCCTGGCAAGACCATTTTTCAGCACGGTCTGCACATGCCCCTGGCTGAGCAGCAGGCCGGTCAGCCGCTCCGCCCCTCCCTGATCCCAGTGATGCATCAGGCATTCCCGCACGAAGCGGAAACGGCCGCTGGACTCCATGCGCTCCAGGTGGCCGGGTTTATCCCACTGCTGAAGGCCGCCGCTCAGGCCATGCTGCTTTTCCAACTGGCGGCTGCGGGCGCAGCATTCCAGATACAGGGCGTCCACCTCCGGAAACGGCGTGGCCGGCGGCCAGTCGTAGTCATAGGCCGCAAACACCCCGCCGGGCCGCAAAATACGCGCGGCCTCCGTGAAGGTCCCCGCAGGCTCCATCCAGTGCAGCGACTGCGCGCAGATCACCAAATCCGCGCAGCCGTCCGGCAGCCCTGTCCGGTGCGAATACCCCCGACGGTAGGAAATGTAGTCGCCTCCGCCCCCCTGCTGCTCCGCCTGCTCCCGCATGGAGTCCGTGGGCTCGATGCCGATGACCGCCTCCGCCCACCGCTGCCAGTAGCGGGTGGACAGCCCCGTGCCGCTGCCCAGATCCACCACCAGCCGCGCCGTTTCCCCGCACCCGGCCATCGGCAGCAGCAAATCCGCCAGCGCCGCCGGCGCGGCGGGCCGCACCCCGTCGTAATGGGCTCCAAAGCCGGTGAAACGGTCCAAAGTGATGGAAAAGGCGGCCTCATTCATAACATTGAGGCCTTTTCCTTCGCGGGAGCGGACGCGGGTTTCAACAGGTCAAACCCGGTTGGCGGGGGTTCAGCATCCGGGCGGCTGGCCTCCGAGGGATATTTCAGGGCCGGGACGGAGGAGTCACTGACTGACCCGGCTGGGTGGCGTCGCCAGGAATTGGAGCGGTGGCCGCAGGATTGGCTTCCTCCTGCGGCGTGATGACTTTGGTGATCGACACCTTTGAAGTGAGTTCAATCCGGTCACCATTCCGCAAATACAGGCCGGCTGCGGATTCCTGCGCCCCCGGCTCAAAAACGGTCTTTCCTGGAATGCCGCGGCCATGATGGCGGGACGCTGGAGATGACCGCGCGGGAATTCGCCGTGCTGCGGCTGCTGGTGCAGCGTCGGGGAAAGCCGGTGACACGGGACCAGTTCCTGGATCTGGTGTGGGGCCTCGGCGCCGGCATCACCACCCGCACCGTGGACAATCACATCGCCATGCTGCGCTCCAGGATTGAAGCCAATCCCTCCTGGCCCCGCTGGATCCGCACCGTCCACAAAGTGGGCTAACGGCTGGAGTGGTGAGCATACCGCGGAGGTTGATTTTCCGGCGTTTCCCGCCTTGCGGCAACCTCCGGGAAAGGGCCTGCTGGCGGCTGTCATGCCCGGACTCCGCCTTGATCAGCTTCTCTCCCGATACGGCCATTGCAGCCGCCGCGAGGCGGCGGACTGGCTGCGCGGCGGGCGGGTCACGGACCGGGATGGGACCCCGCTGCTGAATACGGCCCAGCGGGCGGATCCGGAGGAGGTGCGGATCGATGGACAGCCGGTGGAGTTTCCCGACCGCCTGGTGGTCATGCTGCACAAGCCGGCAGGCTGTGCCTGCTCCCACAATCCCGCGGAATCCCCGCTGATTTATGATCTGCTGCCGCCCCGGTGGCTGCGGCGCAATCCGGGTCCGGTCAGCGTGGGCCGTCTGGACCGGGAAACCACCGGGCTGCTGCTGATCACGGACGACGGTGCCTTGGCCCACCGCCTGACATCGCCGAAGCACGAGATCGAAAAAACCTACGAGGTCACCGTCAGCGCGCCGTTGCCCGACGGGCTGGCGGAGCTTCTCGCCTCCGGCACCCTCCTTCTGCGCGGGGAGACCAAACCCTGCCTCCCGGCCCGGCTGGAGATCACCGGTCCCCTCACCGCCCGCCTTTTTCTCCGCGAGGGAAAATACCATCAGGTGCGGCGCATGCTGGCCAGTCAGGGCTGTCCCGTCACCGCCCTGCACCGCAGCGCCATCGGGGAATTGACGTTGAACGGTCTGCCGGAAGGCCAGTGGCGGGATTGCCGGGAGCTTTTAGACCGGCTGCACTGACCCGGCCTGAACAACTGGCCGCACCCGGTCGCCTGTCACGCCTGAGCCGGGCGGCCCTCGGTGAGCACCTGCCGCACACATTCCCGCAGCGCCCCCCGGCCATAGGAGGGGGCCGCCGTGGTGCGGCAGACCTGCACGGCGGCGGCGAGCTCCGCAGGGGAGTGCCCCCGGAACTCCTGGCTCAGCTGATCAATGAATTCCGGAAGCTCGTGCTGCTGCGTGGCATCGAAATGATGGTCATGCGCGGCATCGGCCTCCGCAGGGATGAGTTCAGGCTTTGGAGCGGACATGGCGGGCTGGGAAAAGAAAAGAAAAGAAAAGGACTGGCATCGGAAACGGAACGGAATTCCACCGTGGGATCCGCAGCCGCCGGCAAAAAAGAAAACGGCGGACCCGGCGGCGGTGGATGATGTGGTTTTGCGGAATGCAGCGCGGGCCTGTATGCTATTTAATTTATATATATAACAAAATTGTGGATTGTCCAGCACCAGGATTTCCTTTATGAAGGCAGGCTTCCGCTGAATTCCGTTCCTCCCATGAAAACACCCGGTGCCTTTTTGCTGCTGCTTTTTGCCAGTGCCCTGCCCCTGCCCGCGCGGGTGACCGCCACCCGCAATGGAGCGAATCTGGCCACGCGGAACTATCCCTCCGCGGCTTCGGCAGTGGCGCCGGTGACCGTGACTCTTGCCGGGGAGCCGGGACTGACCGTCACCGCCACCGTGGACGGCACGCCTTTGGCGCTGGGTGCCACGTTAGTGTGGGAGCCGGGATACCATGAGGTTTACGAGACCAAAGCAGCCTCCACTGGGGGCACGCCGGTCACCACCCTGGCTTTTCAGTTCATCATCGCGGGACCGGGCCGGGGCACCACGGAGATGGGACTGCCCGTTTCCGAACCGTGGCCTTTGGTGAACGATGCGCCCTCCGCCTTCGCCGGTCAGAACCTGCAGATCACGGCTCCCGCCCAGTACCCTCTGAACCTGCCGGTGCCGATCGTGGCGCGCCTGAAAAAAGGGCCGGCAGCCGGTGCCGCCACCGGCGATCCGCTTTTTCTGAATGGCGTTGTGTCCTCCGGAAAATACCCCTCCCGGAGCCTGCAGCTCAAACGGGGCTGGGGATCCACCATTCTACCACCGGCCACGGAGGCGGGAGTCCGGAACTTTGAAGCAAAAGTCAACGGCCTCGCCGTCACCGCCCCGATCGAATACGAGTCCAGCACGCAATGGACCACCAAAAACGGTGCCCTTACCGGCAATGAAGCCTGGCCTGCCGGCAGCCGCATTGACCTGACCGCCACTCTCACCGTGAAGGACGGTGCCGCCCTTAACGTCGGCCCCGGCACGGTCATCCGCGCCGCCCCCGGGGTTGAAATCTGGATTGAGCCCGGCGGCACCGTGATCCTGAACGGCACACCGGCGCAGCCCGTCGTCATCTCGCCGGCCAGCACCGCCGCGCCGTGGGGCGGATTCTGGCTGCACCAATCCAGTGTGGCCGGCAAATCCGCCGCCCTGAACGCCACGGACACGCTGTTCTGCTGCTGGGGGGCGAATCAGAACTGGTACACGGTTTCCGGCGTCACGCCCTCCCGCGGCATTTTTTCCCGGCACCGCCAGCAGCAGCCGTGCTTCGCCATCGGCACGCGGGCCCGGTGCGTTCTGACAGACTGCGCCATGATCGGCCCGGTCACCGCCGGGGAGACGCGCGGCGCGGGATTCGCGCTGCAGGATGGCACGCTGTCCCTGAACGGCACCTTCCTCCAGCGCTGCATCACGGGCGGGGAACAGGTCGGCGGCAGTGTCGAAATCCACCGCTCGGCCCTGTTTGACATGACGGAGCCCGGCACCAGTCCGGACGACGGCACAGCCTTTGACGATTCCGACAATGACGGCATTTACCTCGTGCCGGGAGCCGGCAACGCCTACCGGATTTCCAAAACTCTCATTGGCTGGACCAAGGATGATGGCATCGACAGCGGGGCCAATGGGCCGGGAACGGTCACCTGCGACGGCTGCTGGTTTGAGAGCTGCACTCATGAGGCCTTTTCGAATTCCGGCGGCAACCGGGTGCCCGAAACCCGCAACAGCGTCCACTTCAACAACGGCCAGGGCATGGAGTGCGGCTACGGCGACTCCGGCACCGGGCCGCAAAGCCTGGTGGACCGCTGCCTGATGATCGGAAACCTCTGCGGCGTGCGCTATGGGGACAATTACAGCTCCATGGGCACCTACGGCGGGACGATCACGGTGCGGGACTCCCTTCTGCTGCACAACACTTTCCGCGATGCCTTCGCCATGGAGTGGCGGTCCTCCTCCAACTGGAGCTATCAGGATGCGCGGCTGGTGCTGCAAAACAGCAAACTCACCCGCCCGGAGGATCTGGCTCACCAGCAGGGCGCGGAGGACACGCCGGCCAGTTCCCTGTGGGATCCGGATGTGGATGGACCGCAACTGGCCGGATTCATGCCCGTGCCGGATTCCGCTGTGGGCGTGGCCCTGCTGCACAGTGCCGGCATCAGTCCCGTCTCCCTTTATCCCGGCGATGGCGTTTTCCACGTACGGCTCAGCACCTTCAGCAGTAAAACCGTCACCGTGCCCTGGAGTGTCATCGGCAAAGTGGACCGCACCGCCGCCGCGGACCTGCGCATTGCCTCCGGCACCATCATCTTTTCGCCCGGGGAAACGGTGAAATTCATCACCGCCCCGCTGCCGGAATTGGTCCGGTTGGAGGCGGTGCGCGTGGCTCTGGGGGCTGTGGTCAATGCCGAGGCCACCGGCCGCGACGCGTGGTTCACGGCCATGGCGGATCCCGTGACGGAGACAGTGCTCGCCAAAGGTTCAGGCGGCTGGGATTATTATGCCAACCGGACTCCGGCCGCCTCCGCCCAGAAGCCTTTGGACGATGCCGCAGGCCGGACTTGGACAGCGGCGGATTACAGCGTGGATGCCACGTGGAAAACCGGCAAAACCGCCCCCATCGGCTGGGGAAATCTGGGAGCCTCAGCTCCATTCCTTCCGCTCGGCACCACCCTTCCCGGGGTGGAGCAGGGCATCACCACCTATTTCCGTAAAACCTTTACGGTTTCCAATCCGGCCTCCATCCGCTCGCTGCAATTGCAGCTTCTCAGCGATGACGGCGCTGTGGCTTTTATCAACGGAGTGCCCTTCCCTCCGGTCAATGTGGACCCTGGCACCTCTCCCGGCGGCGTTTCCGGCATCGCGTCGGACACACTGGCCACCTCCACCAAGGGCGACGGGCCGGCGGAAACCACTTACGATGCCTTGGATGCCGGCAGTGCGGTCCTCGGCGCGCTGAAGGAGGGGCCCAACGTGCTGGCCATCGAAATCCATCAGGGCGGCGCCAGCTCCGGCGATGCCGTGGCCGATGCCGCCCTCGTGCTGACCCGCAATCCGCCCGGCAGTGGTCCTGACGGCGGTGGGATCAGCGTTCTCAGCCTTGATCAGCGTTCGTTTCTCCTGCGGGAGGATGCGGTCTCCGCGCTGGAGGAATCCACGGACCTCCTTGAATGGACTGCAGTTCCACAGGCGGAGAACCCATTTCCGGTTCCTGCGGACAGCAGTCCCCGGAAATTCTACAGGCTGCGGAAATAAATAAATCCCCGTGCTCCTTTTCCTTTACCGCCATCAGCGCCTGACAGGCCCCGCCGGAGGGCTCAATGATGCAGAAAACCGGCAAAGACCGCGGCCCAGACAAAGGCGATGATCAGTAAAATGCCCCCCACCCAGTATTTCCATGGCAGGTGGTGCGGCTTGAATCGGCTGCTGCGGGTGCCGAACTCGCGCTTTTTCCAGTCCTCATAGTCGAATTCCTCCCCGGCATGGAACATGTCCACCCCATCGTCTCCGTTCTCATCCGGCGTGGGTTCGCGGGAGCTGCAGCGGGGGCAGCCGGAGGACCCCACCCGCACCTCAGCCCCGCATGACGGACAGGCGTACCAGTCAGCTTCCCGGGGCGAGTTTAAGTAGCGGCTCATAAAACCTCCGCATTTTGGCGTGGATTCCCGCAAATGTCCAGCGCCGGGATTCCGCAATCACCTTTGGCTTTACATCCTGGCGGCTCCCCCTTTTAGTCGGCCCGCGTCCACTGGTTTTTTTCCTGCCACACCCCGCTATGCTCCCCCACCCGCTTTCCCGACTGGCTGCGCTGACTTTTCTTACCCTCCCGGTCTCCACCCTGTCAGTCCGCGCTGAGGAGGCCCCGGCGGAGGAGAAAACCAGTTCCCTGGGTAAACAGTACCAGAGCATCGTCAATGTGGAGTGCTCCTCCCTGCGCGTGGATTACCGCACTCCCTGGAACGCCGCCACACCCACCGGAGGCAGCGGCACGGCCTTTCTCATCGGACCGAACCTTTTTATGACCAACGCCCATGTGGTCAGCAACGCCAGCCGGCTGGAGATCAAGCGTGTGGGGGACTCCACGCCCCACCGCGCGAGAGTGAAGCACATCGCCCATGACTGCGATCTGGCCCTGCTGGAGCTGGATCCGCCGGTGGCCGCTTTTGAAAAAGCGGAACCACTGGCCATCAGTGTGGATATTCCCAAGCTGGACACCACGGTGAAGGTGGTGGGCTTTCCCATCGGAGGAGACCGTATCTCCGTCACCCGCGGGGTGGTCAGCCGGGTGGACTATCAGGAATACAGCCACAGCGGAGTGGACCAGCATCTGGCTATCCAGATCGACGCCGCCATCAACCCCGGCAACTCCGGCGGCCCGGTGCTTCAGGATGGCAAGGTGATCGGCGTCGCCTTCCAGGGCTACAGCGGCGATGTGGCGCAGAACACCGGCTACATGATTCCGGTGCCGGTCATCCGCCGGTTCCTGAAAGATGTGGAGGACGGGAAATACGACCACTACGGCGAACTGGCCATCGCGCACTATCCCATCCTGAATCCCGCCCAGCGCAAGGTCCTCAACCTGCCGGCCCAGGATGTCGGGGTGATGATCACCTCCGTGGACAGCACCGGCACCTGCGCCGGGGTGCTGAAGCCCGGCGATGTTCTCCTGGCGCTGGACGGCTATGCCGTGGACAGCAATGGCTCCATCAACATCGACGGCGAGCAGACGGAGATGGCGGAGGTTGTGGAGCGCAAGTTTGTTGGCGACAAAATCAAGTTGAAGGTCTGGCGCGACGGCAAGGAACAGGAGTTCGAGGTCGCGCTCAAAGCCTTCCCCCAGTACCTCATTCAGGCCAACCAGTACGAGAGGCAGCCGGAGTATGTGATGTATGCCGGCCTGGTCTTCCAGCCGCTGGACCGCGAGCTGATGGACACCTTCGGCCTGACGAATCTGCGCACGCGGTATTATTTCAATTACTACACACAGGACGAGCTTTACAAGGAGATGCCGGAGGTGGTGGTGCTGACCAGCATCCTGCCGGACTCCATCAACACCTGGCTGCGCGACTACACCGGACAGGTGGTGGAGGAGGTGAACGGCGTCAAGGTGAAGTCCCTCAAGGATGTGCAGTCGGCGCTGGCGCACGGTCCGGAGGGTTCCCATGTGGTCATCAAACTGGCCGGTGAGTCCCGCCCCCTCGCGCTCGACAAGACGCTGGTGTCGGCGGCCCACGCCCGCATCCGCCAGAAATACCGGGTCTCCAAGGACGCCTATATCACCCCCTGACCGCGCCGCGCCCCCTCCTGCGTCCCTTTCCCGACTTTCACTCCTTTCGCTCATGAACTTCCGTTTTCCGTTCACCGCATCCGCCGTGACCCTGCTGGCTTTGGCCGCCGCCGTCCTCACCCCTTCGGCGGCGGAGGCCGCTCCGGCTCCGGAAACCTCCATCCTGCGGGTGAACATCACCAGCCAGGGATACAATTTCGCGCTTCCCTGGCAGAAGCAGCGCCCCGGCACCCGCCGCGGCCTGGGGGCTCTGCTGGAGGGCAACCGCGTGCTGGTCACGGCGGAGCTCGCCCAGGACGCCACCTACATCGAGCTGGAGCAGGCGGCTTCCGGCAAGCGCATCACCGCCCAGGTGGAGGCCATCGACTACGAGGTCAACCTGGCGACCGTCGTGCCCGTGGATGCGCCCGGCGATTTTTTCAAAAACATGGAGCCGCTGGTGCTGGACACTGGCCTCAAACCCCGGACCGCGCTGGAGGTCTGGCAGTTTGAAGCCAACGGCGCTCCGGTGACCTCCACGGTGGATTTTGACCGCGTCGATCTGGCCCCCTACTTTCTGGAGGATCAGGTGTTTCTCATTTTTCAGGCCAATGGTGCGGTGCAGTACCGCAGCGGCACCTTCACCCTGCCCGTGATCCATGAGGGCAAGCTGGCGGGCATGCTGCTCCGCTACAATGCCCGGGACCAGGTGTCGGATATCCTGCCGGCCCCCATGATTGAGAATTTCCTCAAGGATGTGGCCCAGGCCCCCTACGAGGGCCTGCCCAGCTTCGGGGTGCGCATCGCCCCCACCCTGGATCCCCAGCTGCGGTCCTATCTGAAACTGGACAAATACGAGGGCGGGGTCCTTATCAATTCCGTGACGCCCGGATTCTCCGGTGCCGCCGCCGGGGTCAAAGAGGGGGATGTGATTGTGGAGATCAACGGCTACAAGCTGGACGCCCGCGGCTACTACCAGGATCCCTCCTATGGCCTGCTGAGCCTGGGTCACCTGCTGCGCGGTGCCTGCAAAGTGGGCGATGTCATGAAAATGAAGCTCATCCGCGACGGCCAGCCTTTGGACGTGGACGTGAAGATGCTGCGCAAGGAGGCCAATGAGTTTCTGGTCGATCCCTACGTGTTTGACCGCCAGCCGCGCTATCTGATTCTCGGCGGCATCCTCTTTCAGGAGCTGACCACACCCTACCTGCAGCTGGCCGGCAAGGAGTGGAAGGACCGCGCCCCTTTCCGTCTGGTCTATGCCCAGGCGAATCAGGATGACTTTCTAAAGTCCGGGCGCAAGAAACTGGTGTTTATCAGCGGGGTGCTGCCGGCCCCCTGCACCATCGGTTACGAGCGCCTCTCCGGCCTGATCGTCAACAAGGTCAACGGCAAGGAGATCACCGATCTGGCGGCTCTGGCGGAGGCGGTGAAGCTGCCGGAGAACGGTATCCACCGCATTGAGGTCACCGACGGCCCGCGTACCATTTACATCGATGACGCCCAGGCGAAGCAGGACAACGAGGACTTCCTGCCCAGCCGCTACCGCATCACCGAGATGGAGCAGCTGAAATAAACAGCCCCGGCCCGCCTCCATTCCTTTTCCTTCCCGTCACGGACTCACCTGCCGCACCGTGACCGTGCGCCGCGGAAGACCCATCCAATGCCTGAGGTGGATTTTTCTTATCCCTGCCGCCACAGGACCCATGGAGCAGCCCAGTAAAAAAAGCGGTGGCCCGCAGCAGGACCAGACCTTCGACAGTCCGGGCTCCCAGTGCTGGTATCTGACCGCCGGGGACTGCCCGCTCATGGTGTCCCATGGGCTGGCCCGCGTGGGGATCGATGACACCGCCGCCGGCTACCGACGGGTGCGCCTCCGCCCTGCGGGCAGCTTCATCCTAGAAACCTCCGAGGGTGAGGGCCGGGTCTTTCTGGAGGGTAAATGGCAGAAAACCACCCAGGGGGAGGTCGTGCTGGCTCCTCCACGCGTGCTGAACGCCTTCCGCACCGCCAAGGGCCAGCATTGGAAAATCGCCTACGTGCGCTACAATGAGCCCGCCGGCGTGAAACCCCTGGTCGATTCCGGCTCCCCCCTCCGCCAGGCGGGCCACATCCGTCTCAGCCTGGCGCTGGCCGGCCTGCGCGATGAATGGGACAACGAGCGCGAGCCCTCCATGCTCCGCCACTGGCTGGCCATCATCGACGCCATCGCCCGCCGGCTGGCCCGCCCCTGGCGCATGGACCAGCGGCTGTGGCAGCTCTGGAACGATGTCGAAGCCGCCATCGACGCCGACTGGCCCCTGCACCGCCTGGCCAGCCACGCCGGCCTCAGCGCCGAGCACCTCCGCCGCACCTGCCTGGGCGCCCTGGGCCGCTCCCCTATCGAGCACCTGACCTACCTCCGCGTGCAGCGCGCCCAGGACCTTTTGGAGTCCGGCGACGACAAAATCGAGGTCATCGCGCGCCGGGTGGGCTACACCTCAGGCCACGCCTTTTCCCGCGCTTTCCAGCGCTGTGTGGGTTTGCTTCCGTCCGAGTTCCGCCAGCCGAATCCGCATTGACCTGGCAGGCTGACCCGGATTTCCAAGAAGCTGTCTGAAAATTCCCAATAACTTGGTCCAGGAGGTGGAAAATGAACCGTTCCGGTTAAAATTCGGGGATGAATGCCTGCCCAGCCAGCCAGCCAGCCCGGACCCCGTGGTTATGATGCGGCCAGGAAAATTAATGGACGAAAAAGACATGTCCTGGCGGACACCTGCGGCTTTCTCCTGGCGCTGAAAGGATTTCGGCGGCTGGGCATCCGCTTCAACCATCACAAATGGGCGGGCGACTCCACGCTCATTGTGCTGCCGCGCCACCTGCTGGATGAACCTGTTGAGGGGCTCGGAGCCGCAGTCAAAGCTGCCCCGTCATGGGAGGCATCCAAAAGTTCGACTCTACTCACGGATCATCTGCTTATGAATGGGTTGGCCTCCAGCATTGCCGCGTTGGGGGCTGGCGGATTCTTAAGCAGCCAGGCAAACAACTCCGCATCTCTGTGCCCAGTTTAATGATGCGTTCCGTGACCAGCAAATGGCCTTCCCGACAACCCCCGTGATCATGAAGCTATTCAGCGGCACGGCCAGATAAGCAGCAGCGGTTTACAGCATCTTCTGAACGGAGGCGGGCACGCGGACGGTAATCCGGGTTTTGGGTTCACTTGTGGCAGTGGCCATAAACCTAAAAAGAGCGATGACTTTGACTGAAATTGCCGAACATACTGAGGATCAACGACTTGCAGGTGAAGCGCCGCTCACCCAAAGGGTGAATTGTCCGCGATTGGCAACTACTTTATTTTCAAAGTGTTACCTCAAATTTTCATCATTCCATTTTCCTTTTTAGGATAAATGCTGTTTGACAAGAGCTTCAATCCGATGCCGGCATATCGAATTCCAAGCCGGTGTCAATTTGGCACCAGCATCCTGCCCGCACTGCTTTCCGTCCGGTATTCAGGTGAGATGGACAAGCGTGGCCCCCCAGCCCCCCGCCGACTCCGGAGCGGGAAAACTCCACGAGCCCACCAGGGAATCCGGCTCCGCCGCCATTCGTGTCAGAAGGGTATGGACACCCGTGCGCAGGGTGCCCGATCCCTTGCCATGAATCACCCGGACCACCGCAATGCCCTGCGCCTGGCATTCCCCGAACCAGGCCCGCAACAGTTCCGGCAAGTCACGCGGGCGGAAGGTGTGCAGGTCCAAATCGCCCGTGACCCGCACGGTCACAGGTTCGGGTTCGGGCCCGGGCTTGGACGGCTCCTCCCGCTGCTTCGCGGGGTTCACGCGACCAGATTGGGAACCACGTGTGCAGTCTCCACGCCGGTCAGCCGCTGGTCGAGCCCCTGATAGCGGAAGGTGAAGGACTCGTGGTTGTAGCCGAGCAGCTTCAGCACCGTGGCGTGGAAGTCGCGGATGTGGACCGGATCCTTCACGATGTTGTAGCAGAAATCGTCCGTCTCCCCATGGATGGTGCCGGGCTTGGAGCCGCCGCCGGCCATCCACATGGTGAAGCAGCGGGGGTGGTGGTCGCGGCCGTAGGTTTCCCGGCTGACCCCGCCCTGGCTGTAGATGGTGCGTCCGAACTCCCCGCCCCAGATGACCAGGGTGTCATCGTAAAGACCGCGCTGCTTGAGGTCCTGGATCAGGCCGTAGCAGGGCTGGTCGACATCCGCGCACTGGAACTTCATGCGGCCCGGCAGGTTGCCGTGGTGGTCCCAGTTATTGTGGTAGATCTGCACAAAGCGCACCCCGCGCTCCACCATGCGGCGGGCGAGCAGGATGCTGTGGGCGAAGCTGCCGGGTTTTTCGACATCCGGGCCGTAGAGTGCCCTCGTGGATTCCGGCTCGCTCTTCAGATCGGTCAGCTCCGGCACGCTGCTCTGCATGCGGAAGGCCATCTCATACTGCTGGATGCGGGTGTGGGTCTCCGGATCGCCCACCAAGCCGTAGTTCATCTCGTTCAGCGCCTTCAGCCCGTCGAGAGTGCGGCGGCGCATGCCAGCGGAGACACCAGGCGGATTGTTGATGTAAAGGATAGGGTCGGGACCACTGCGGAAGGCCACGCCGGCGTGCTCGCCCGGCAGGTAGCCGCTGCCCCAGAGGCGGGCGGAGATGGCCTGAATCTGCTCCGTGTTGGTCGGCTTGGCCACCAGCACCACAAAGGTTGGCAGGTCGCTGTTCTCGGACCCCAGACCGTAGGACACCCACGATCCCAGGCAGGGACGGCCCGTGATCTGATTGCCGGTCTGCATGAAGCTGATGGCGGGCTCGTGGTTGATGGCCTCGGTGTGCATGGACCGGATGAAGCACATGTCGTCCACCATTTTGGCGGTCCACGGCAGCATCTCGCTGACCCACATGCCGCACTTGCCATGCTGCTGGAACTTGTATTTGGAGGGGGCAATGGGGAAACGGGACTGCCCGGAGGTCATGCCCGTGAGCCGCTGGCCGTTGCGGACGGATTCCGGCAGGTCCTTGTCGTAATATTTGTCCATCTCCGGCTTGTAGTCGTAGAGATCGATCTGGGAGGGACCGCCCACCATGTGCAGGTAGATGACGCGTTTGGCCTTGGGCGCAAAGTGGTTCACGGCCTTCATGGCCGCCTCACTGTCCGACGCGTCCGCTCCGCGGATCCCCGCCTGCTGCATAAGGGCGGTCAGCGCCGCGAAGCCGAGCACATTCTTGCCGCGGCCGAAAAACTGGCGGCGGGTTTCGTAGCGGACATAATCGTCGATGAGGGACATGGCTGGGAATATTTGGAGAACCAGGACGCGGAGCCGGCGACGGGAATTCTGCGGTCTTCCAGTGATCGGTCCCGGCCCCGCACGCGGGAAGGGAGAGTAATGTCACCGGCGGGCCGGCTTTCCTATTCCGAGTTACGCTCGTCCCTGGCCTGGCTTTCCGGTAAAATAAAGCCTGAAGGAAGCGGGCGGTTCCGGAGCGTATACCGAAAACGGCTGACAATACGATGAAATACCCGCGCCGCCGGCGCGTTTTCCATGATGGACGGTATACCGTTTCCCCTTTTCACACCTTCTTTTCCCTGCTCTTCCATGTCCGGCAGCCCGGCATCCCCTTCCCTCGCCGATTCCGCCACCTCCGTGCTGCGGGATGAGATCGTGCGCGGGAAAATGGCCCCCGGCACCCTGTTGGCGGAGGCGGCGGTGGCAGCCCGGCTGGGAGTGAGCCGCGTGCCGGTGCGGGAGGCTCTGTTCACGCTGGAGCGGGAAGGTCTGGTGGAGTTCAGCCCCACAGGCCGGGCTTTTGTGCGGAAGCTGACCCCGGCGGATTTCGAGGAACTGTTTGCCCTGCGCCTGGCGCTGGAGCCCCTCGCCGCCGGCCTTGCGGCCCCCTTCCTGAGCCGGGACCCCTCCGCGCTGGAGCGGAATGTGGAGGCGACCGTCCGGGCGCAGTCGGTGCATGAGGTCACCACACTCGATCTGGAGTTTCACGAACTCATCCTCGCCGCTTCCGGCAATGGCCGGGTCCTGAAGCTGTGGCGCTCCCTGCGCGGCGAACTGGATCTCTGGCTGAGCCGTCTGCACCGGCGGCATCAGAATCGGACCCGCGCCACCCTGGACCAAACGGTGCAGGCCCACCGCTTTCTTATCCACGCCTTTCAAACCCAACCCCCGGCGGCCTGCGTCAGGCTGCTGCGCCAGCATATTCAGGGCTGGCGCGAATGGCTTCCACTGTCCGGGGAGGAATCCGTTCCATGAAGTCCCCCTTTGCCATTCCTCCGTTCATTTCCCTGCCCGTCCTGGCTGCCGGGATGCTGATGCCGTCCGCCGCCGGGCTCCGGGCCGCGCCGGATTTCCAGCGTGAAGTGCTGCCGGTGCTGACGCAGTACTGCAACAACTGCCACTCCACGGAGAAGCAGAAGGGCGATCTGGATCTGGAACGCTTCCAGACTCCTGCCCAGGTCAAACAGCACACCGGCGTCTGGGAGCATGTGCTGGAGCAGATGGCCAACAACGAAATGCCGCCGAAGAACAAACCCCAGCTGCCTCCGGATAAAAAGCAGCTGCTGACCTCCTGGGTGCGTTCGGCCTTGGACGAGGCCGCGCTGGAGAGCGCGGGCGATCCTGGTCCGGTGGTGCTGCGGCGGCTGTCCAATGCGGAGTACACCTGGACAGTCCGTGATCTGACGGGGGTGGATTCCCTGGATCCCGCGCATGAGTTTCCCGTGGACGGAGCCGCCGGCGAGGGCTTCACCAATGCCGGGGCGGGACTGGTGATGTCCCCTTCCCTGGTCACGAAGTATTTCGACGCCGCCAAGGAGATCGCCGCCCACGCGGTGCTGCTGCCGGACGGCATCCGCTTCTCCCCCAACACCTCCCAGCGGGACTGGACGGATGAGAGTCTGGCCGCCATCCGGGGTTTTTACAGCCGCTGGACCGTGCCGGGAGGCGGCTCCGAGGTGAATCTACAGGGCATTAAATTTGATACGGCGGACGGGGGGGTGCTGCCCTTGGAGAAATACCTGACGGCCACCTTGGCGGAACGCGCCGGCCTGGCTTCGGGCAGCCGGTCCATCTCCGACGCTGCCGCCGCGCACGGACTGAATGAGAAATACCTGGGCACGCTCTGGACGGCACTGAACGGCACGGCTCCCTCGTTTCTGCTGGATCAGCTGCGGGTCCGCTGGCGCAGTGCGGGCCCCGGAGACGCCCCGTCGCTGATGGCCTGTATCACTCCCTGGCAGCAGGCGCTGTGGCGCTTCACGCAGGTGGGTCAAATAGGCAAACGGGACAGTGCTAAAAACTGGCAGGTGCCCGTGGGTCTGCTGGAGGAGTCCCGGGAAATCCGGCTGAAGATCCCGCCACCCGCCGCTGGCGGCGATGGGACGGTGAGTGTGTTCCTTTCCGCCTCCGATGCCGGGGATGGCGGCAGGGATGATTTGGCGCTGTGGGAGAATCCCCGGCTCATCATTCCGGGCCGCCCGGATCTGCCGCTGCGGGATGCCGCGGCCGCCGTGCAGGCTCTGAGCGCTGAACGGGAAGCGCTGTTTGGCCAGGCGGCCCGCTGTCTGGAGGCGGCTGCGGAGCCGGCACCGTTCCGCGATCCGGCGACGCTGTCCCGGCTGGCTGCGGACCACAGGGTGGACCCGCAGGTGTTGGAAACCTGGCTGAAGGCTCTGGGTCTGAACGCCGGGGAGACCACTATCGATTCCCACCTCGCCCAGCGGCTGGAGAGCGCCGAAAATTATGCTTTTGTCAAAGGCTGGACCGGCCCCAATGCCCTGGGGGTGCTGGCCAATCCCACGGACCATCCGGTGCGGGTGCCGGGTTTGATCAAAGCGCACGGCCTGTCGGTGCATCCGGCTCCCGACCGCCGTGTGGTGGCCGGATGGCGCAGCCCGGTGGCCGGCACTCTGAAGGTGGAGGCGGTGGTGCAGGACGCCCACACCGCCTGCGGCAATGGATTCACCTGGGCGGTGCAGCTGCGTCAGGGCAGCAGCCTGCGGCAGCTGGCTTCGGGAATCGTGGACGGGACCGAAGCCGTGAAAACCGGGCCTCTGGAAAACATCGCTGTGCAGCCTGGCGATGTGCTGGCGCTGGTCATTGGCCCGCGCGACGGGAATCATATCTGCGACATGACTGCCGTGGACCTGACTATCACCGACGGCAGCCACTTCTGGGATTTGGCGAAGGAGGTTTCGCCGGACATCCTCGCGGGCAATCCGCATGCCGACGAGGCGGGCAACGCCGGAGTGTGGCACTTCTTCAGTGAACCTGACAATGGAGCTTCCCAGGAGGCCGTGGTGCCGCCCGGTTCCCTGCTGGCGCACTGGTATGAGGCCGGCACCAAGAAGGAGAAAAGCTGGCTGGCTGAGCAGTTTCAAAAATTCCTGCTGGCCGGACCGTCCGGACTGCCGGCGGAGGCTCCGGATGCCGCGCTGCACCGTCAGCTGGCTTCGGTGAACGGCCCCCTGCTGGGCGGCTTGCTGCGGAAAATCGGAACGCCGGCGGCTCCTCTTCCGCCTGCTCCCGAGGATTCCCCATGGGGTTTGAAACCCTCCCTTTTCGGCACCGCCGCCGGCGTGGAAACCCCGCCCGCCAGCCTGTGTGTCCACGCGCCATCCGTGCTGGAGGTCCGCCTGCCCGCGGATCTGCTGACCGCCGGTGCGGAACTGGCCGCCATCGCCCGGCTCCATCCCTCCGCCGGTCCGGAGGGCAGCGTGCAAATGCGGATGCTCACGGCCCGCCCCGCCTCCGTCACGGGTCCCGTTGCCGAACTGCCCAAGGAACTGGGAACCAAAACCAAATGGTCGGACGGTGAGCAGTCCGTGTCCGCCGGCTCACCCATCCTCGTGCGCCGGGACAGCGCCGCCTGGCAGCGGCTGGACCGCGCCTGCGGGGAATTCCGCGATCTTTTCCCCGCCGCCCTCTGCTACACGAAAATTGTGCCTGTGGACGAGGTCGTGACCCTGACGCTGTTCTACCGCGAGGACGACCAACTGAAACGGCTCCTGCTGAACGATGCCCAGACCGCTGAACTGGACCAGCTGTGGGACCGCCTGCATTATGTCAGCCAGGATGCGCTGAAGCTGGTGGACGCCTACGAGCAGCTGTACCAGTTCGCCACCCAGGATGCCGACCCGAGCGCCTTCGCAGCGCTGCGTGAGCCCATCCAGCAGCGTGCCGAAGCCTTCAAAAAGCAGGTCGTCACCACCCTCCCCGCGCATTTGGACGCCGTGCTGGCGCTGGCGGAGAATGCTTGGCGGCGCCCGCTGACGGAGGCGGACCGTGAGCAGCTGCGGGGGCTTTACCAGCGCCTGCTCAAAGAGGAGATCCCGCACGAGGATGCCATCCGGCTCACGCTGGCCCGCGTGCTGGTGGCACCGGCTTTCCTTTATCGGGGCGAACAGGCGCCGGCTGGCCTCCAGGCGGGAGCGGTCAGTTCCTGGGAGCTGGCCACCCGGCTCAGTTATTTCCTCACCTCCTCCGCTCCGGACACGGAACTCCGCGCCCTGGCCGCCGCCGGCACCCTGCACCGGCCGGAAGTGCTCAAAGCCCAGACCCGCCGTCTGATGCGCAGTCCCGCCGCCCGGCGTTTGGCTACGGAGTTTGGCTGCCAGTGGCTTCAAGTGCGCGATGTGGAGACACTGGACGAGAAAAGTGAGCGCCACTTTCCGTCCTTCGTCTCCATGCGCTCCGCCATGCAGGAGGAGGTGGTCCGCTTCTTTATGGATTTGTTCCAGGAGGACCGCCCCGTGCTTTCCCTGCTGAATGCCGATCACACTTTTGTGAACGGGGCGCTGGCCAAACACTACGGACTGGAGGCTGGAGCCACACCTGACTGGCACCGGGTGGAGGGCATGCGCGCCCATGGGCGGGGCGGCATTCTCGGGTTTGCAGCCACGCTTTCCAAACAAAGCGGGGCCTCCCGCACCAGTCCCATCCTGCGGGGCAACTGGCTGAACGAGGTGGTGCTGGGCGACCGGCTGCCACGCCCCCCCAAAGGCATTCCCGTACTGCCGGAGGAAACCCTGCCCGGCCTCACGGAGCGCCAGCTGATCGAGCGCCACAGCAGCGATGCCAGTTGCGCCCGTTGCCATCAGCGCATTGATCCTTTCGGCTTCGCCCTTGAGGGCTTCGACGCCATTGGACGCCTGCGCCAACAGGATGCCGCCGGGCTGGCCATCGATACTGCCACCACCCTGCCCGACGGCACGCCCCTGTCCGGACTGGACGACCTGCGGGATTATCTGCTCAACAGCCGCCGCGATGATTTTCTCCGGCAGTTCTGCCACAAGCTTCTGGGCTATGCCCTGGGGCGCGGCGTGCAGCTTTCGGACAAACCGCTGCTGGAGACTATGACTGCCGCCCTGAAATCCGGGGACGGGCGTGTCAGCCAGGCGCTCGATCTCATTGTGACCAGTCCGCAGTTCCTACAAATCCGGGGGCGGGATTTCCCCGTCGCCAGTAACTGACCTTTCAGAATCCCATCAACCATTTCCCACTCTGATCCCAATCCTATGAGCACCCACCGCTTCTCCCGCCGGTCCTTTCTCCGCGGTGCCGGCGTCACCATGGCCCTGCCCTGGCTGGAATCCCACAACGTCTGGGGTGACGAGCCCACAAAGGACCGTCCCGCCAGTGAGGCCCCTGTGCGGCTGGCGGTGCTCTTCTCCGGCAATGGCTTCCATTCCAAGGAGTGGTGGGCGAAAGGCGAGGGCAAAGCCATGGAGCTGGGCAAGGTGCTGGAACCCCTGCACGATTTCCGGGAAAAGATGCTCTTTGTGCGCGGTCTCTACAACGCGGAGGCCATGAAGGGCAACATCCACAGCTCCCAGACCGGGAACCTTCTCTCCGGTGCGCCCATCGCCTCCGGCGGGGATATCCGCTCCGGCACCAGCTTTGACCAGTTGCTGGCCCAGACTTATGGCCGCTCCACCAAGGTGCCCAGCCTCGTGCTGGGCTGCGAGCGCTCGAATCCGTCGGTCCACAAGAACTACTCCATGCTTTACAGCTCCCACATTTCGTGGAGCTCGCCCACCACGCCGACCCCGCTGGAAATCTACCCGGCGCTGGCGTTTGACCGGCTTTTCAAGGATGAAGTGACGCCGGGCGACCGCAGTGTGCTGGACGCCGTGCTCTCCGACGCTCAGGATCTGCGCCGCGGCATCAGCAGCAGTGACCAGCGCAAGCTGGATGAATACCTTGACTCCGTCCGGGATGTGGAAAAACGCATCGAAAACGCCGGCAAACGCGGTGAGCTCCAAGGCTGGCGGCCCACGCTGGACAAGCCCAACATGGCCCGTCCCGCCGACGGCATCCCGCAGGATATCAGCGAGCATATGCGGATCATGTGCGACCTGCTGGTGCTGGGCTTCCAGACCGACACCACGCGCATCACCACGCTGAAGCTCAACAACGACCACAGCGCTCTGCGGTTCCCCAATCTCCCCTCCGTCAGCCAGATCGGCCATGGCATCGACTACATGATCCACCACCTGCTCTCGCACTCCGACGGCGAGGACTGGCTGTCTGTGAACCGCTTCTTCCTGGAGCAGACCGCGTATATCGCCCGGAAGCTCGACTCCATTCAGGAGGGACCGCGCACCCTGCTGGACAACACCATGCTCCTGCACTGCTCCAGCATGATGGCCGGAGCCCTGCACAACAATGACCAGCTGCCGGTCATCGTTCTTGGCGGTGCCGGCGGCCGCCTCAAGGGGGGACGCGTTCTGGAATATCAGGACAAGCCCGACCGCCAGCTGTGCCGCCTGTTTCTCTCCATGATGGACAAGATGGAGGTGCGTCCCAAAACATTCGGCGACGCCGCCTCCATGCTTCAGGAGGTTTGAAATTTTTCGGAAACCCGGATGAATTGGACCGGCCGGCCAAAGACACAGGAGCCGTTATCCTGATGCCCAGGGCGAAAAGGGCTGGAGAGTCCAAAGCCTCCGCAGGCATCCATGTTGAAATTTCCCGAATGCTTACTGGAAATGAGGTTGCCCCCTAAAGAAGAAACCTCACCAGCTTCCCTTTCATCCCATCCGGCAGGGGGAATTCCCTGCCGGTTTTGGCGAGGGCCAGCTCCGCGACCTCCGTCAGCCATTGGCGGGAGGCGTTCAGGGACTCCACGCGGATCTGGTTGTTGGGCGTGATGCTGTAGGTGCCGGTCAGGCGGATCAGGTCCGCCTCGCCCGCCAGCCGCAGATCGGCGACCAGCGTCTTTTTGGAGGGGCTGAGCTGGATGGTTTCAATGCGGATCCAGTCGAGGCCGGACGAATCAAGTTTGGTCTGAAGCATTACTTGGAGCAGGTTCATGGATTTGGAGAGGAGAGGAGAGAAGGGATGGATGCACCAGGGCACCGGATCAGGAAACAGCAGCGGCGGCGGCAACCTGACTGTTCATGATGGATGAAAGGAAATCCGGATCGTGATCCAGGGCGGCGAACCAGTCCGGATAGAGCGGCTCCCAGCCTGTGGCCTGCAGCCGGGCATTGCGGACCTGCTTGTGGGTCCAGCCCCGCTTCCGTGACACATCCGGCGGGGCCTCCGGCGGCAGGGGGCGCTGAAAGCGGGTGGAAAGCTCTGAATACAGGGTCCGCTGAAGCAGCGGTGTGGAATCGGCGATGTTGTAAAGGCGTGCGCCGCGGCTGGCGTGATGACCTTCAGATCCACCACCGGCACCCTCCGCCAGATCCAGCAGATGCAGAATGGCCCGCGCGGCGTCCGCCACGTGAATCTGGTTGATCCAGCGGCCATCCGGCGTGGCCGGGGGCTCCATACGGATATCGATCACCGACCGGCCCTCCAGAAACTGCTTCAGCAGCACCGACCGGCCCGGCCCGTAAATACCGGCCAGCCTTCCCACGGTGCCCCCCGCCGCCAGGGCCTCCTCCTCCGTCAGACGCAAAATGCGGCCCGTTTCCCTGTCCGGTTCCGCGGGTGAGTCCTCCGTGATCTCCCCGCCATCAATCTGATTGTAAACGCTGGTGCTGGAGGTGAAAAAAAACCGGGCCTCCGGGAAAGCTGTCCGCAGATTCCGGCTGCCATCCAGATAGACCGCGCGGTACTGCTCCGGACCGCCTCCCCGGCCACTGGCCGCGCAATGGACCAAGCGCAGCGCGCCCACAGCCGCCGCAACCGCCCGGCAGGCGGCAGTGCCGGCCACTGCCCGGCAGGCTTCGGAATCCGTGAGATCGCAGGCTTGAGCGTCAATCCCCTCCGCCCCCAGCGCGGCGGCCGATTCTTCGGAATGAGTCAGCCCGAGCACCGCCCTCCCCTCGGCCCGGAGCTGCCGGGCGATGACTTTTCCCAGATAACCGCAGCCGGCGATCACGGTCAGTTCGGATGAGGGGGACGGCATGGGGAGAGGGCAGGAAATGGAGGATATTGCGGGTTGAAATGAGGAGCGGCGCATGACCGTTGTTTCATCTCCATGAAATCCTCTAAATTCTCCCTTCTCGCCACCGTGCTGTGCCTTTCCGCCGCATGGTCCGGCTCCTCTGTGCTGACCGCCGCCGAAACCAACACCAAATGCCCGATCATGACCGACAGCGATGCCGATCCGGACAGTGAGGTGGAGTACCAGGGCGTGAAAGTGGGCATGTGCTGCACCAAGTGCGCGAAGCTGTGGGCCAAAAACCCCGCTTACTACATCAAGGCGGCTCCGGAGCTTCTGCCCCAGTTCAAAGGCCAGGAGGCCAAGCTGGGTCTGGACAAGATCACACTGCTGCCCCAGAAATTCTGTCCCATGAAATCCGCCAATCTCGTCTGCCCCGACAGCCCGAGCACGGAATACAAAGGCGTGAAAGTGTATTTCTTCGACCAGAAGGGTCTGGAGAAGTGGAAGCTGGATCCGGAGACCAACGCCAAGCGCGCCATCGCCGCCGGTCTCCTTCCGCAGCTTGCCGGCAAGTGATCGACAGGCATCGGCGGAGGCCGGAGTCGGAAAACGCTTTTTTCACCCCGCCCGCCATGGCCCTCCGGCCGCCGCGTGGACTTTCCTTCCGATCATTGATCCCTTTGCCTGTTACGGTCCGCCCCGGGCTCTCAGGAAAGGTTCGATCACCGGAAGCAGCTCACCGGCGGCGGCGGCGGCTCCTTTGTCCGTCAGCTGCACATCACTGAAAAAGTGATCCGGATCGCGGGGGACGGTGCCGTTGAGATTGAACCAAGTGACTTTCAACTCCGAGGCCAAATCCCGGGCGGCGGCGGCGTAGCGCTCCATTTCCTGCTCCACCCACACGGGGCTTGGCCGGAAGGGAACGGTTTGTTTGGAGGGCACTCCCCCCTCCACGGTGGACCAGGCCAGAAGGTTTTCAGCCTGCTGTTCCGTCAGCGACGCGGAGTCAAGGGCGGCCTCACCGGTCATCACCAGGGTGGCTCCGTGCCTTTTGGCCAACGATTCCAGAATTTTCCAGCCATCCAGATACTCCTTCAGGGGATCATTGTCATACGGCCTGGCCGGCGGGTTGACAAAAGGGCTTTTGGCGATGGACTTTTTCACGTTTTCAAAGACCTCCCTGTAACGGTCGGGACGGCCCAGCTGGTTCTGCAGGACCGCCGCTTCATTATTGCGGCTCCAGAGCCGGCCCAGACGGGCGGTCTGGCTGACCGTCAGGACCGCCTGCTTCCAGCCGGAGGACTGCGCGGCCGGCGGAAGCCGCCGCGCCTTGTCCGGACGGTAAGTGTATTTCACCGGCTGGGAGACCACATCGTCGAAGCCAAAATTCCCGATCACCAGATCCGGCCGCCACTCCTCCATCAATTGCCCGGCGACAGGTGTGGAGGCCACAATACCCGCCTTTTCCTGCCCCCAGGCCGCCACCTCCACTTTCAGTCCCTGCTTCTGAAGCATGCGCCCCAGCTGTCCCCACCAGGTGTCCTCCGCATTCTGGAGCATGGACAGCGTGCCGGATCCCCCCAGACACAGAATGCGCACCGTGCCCGGCGGCTTCGATCCGTTTTTGTCATCGAGATAGCGGGCCACATGGCGGTCGAAAGTCACACGCACCTCCTTTTTCAGGCCGGGAATGCTGTTGCTCAGGTCCAGCCGCTTCAACGGCTCGACCGGGGTCCGGACAAACAGCCACAAAACCGCTTCCAGCACCAGAAAAAGGCCCAGCAGCGCGAGAACCGTCCGGCGGAGGATTTTGAAAAGCAGGGAGTGCATGAAAAAGGCCGGTCAGGCTGGCGGGTGGATATCTGCCTCAAACCATGAAACCGGCAACGGAAGTTGTCCGCTTTAAAAATCACCGCCCGGCCGCCGCAAAAAGCGGCGGTCGGCGGTATTGGTCCAGCCCGCCGGTCACACTGCGGCACAGGTGCGCCTGGAAGCGCCCACGCCCCAGCCAGTGCGGAAAACGACCGGCAGGACTCCGGGCGGCTGCTTCCCTTCAGTCCCTTCTCCAACCGGCAAAACGGGTTCGCCGACAACCCATCCGCAGGTCAGCCGTCAGCCCATTTTTCAGCAATTTCCGCCGCGATGGTCTGGAGATCACTGATCTCCGCGGAGGTGAACTCATAGGCCTCGTGCTTGCCGATGCCCAGGGTGCCCATGAGCAGCCCGCCGAATTCCACAGGGACAGCCACGGATCCGCCGACCTTGGTTTTTTTAGCGGCCGGTTTGGCCACGCCGCTGCGGTCGGTCTGGAGGTTGCAGATCTGCACAGCCTCCATGCGCTCCGCCGCGGTGCCCGCGATGCCTTTGCCGAGGGGGATGCGCTCAACTTTGGGGCGGATCTCCTCGGGAACCCCGACATGGGCCACGATTTCCAGCATCTGGTGCAGGTCCACCCACTGGTGAAGGGTTCCGGTCTGACACTCAAACCCCTCCAGGATCACCTCCAGGACATACTGCCAGTCCGGGTAACCTTTCATTGCCGCTGAAATCTTGCTCAATCGTTTGCTCATTGCTGAAATCTGAAATCTGTCCCGGACGGACGCACAAGGGAAATTTGCTACGGAAAAGCCTCAATGGAGGTGGAAACCCACCTGCCGACGGAAACGGCAGCCCGGAAAGCGGTTCCCAGCCGGCTGCAGGACGGTCCTGAGGATGGAAAAGGCCCTCGGGTCCGCCCTCCACTGCCAGTCTGTCAACGGAGGGTGCCGCTGCGGACCGTGATCAGCCTGTCAGGCTGGATACGGCGTTTCAGGGCGGCGTTCACATCCTCCAGCCTCAGGGCGGCGACGGAGGCGGCGTAGTCATCGAGCCAGGTCAGGGGCAGGCCCCGTCGCACGGTTTTGATAATGGCGCCTGCCAAGTCCTCCGTGGTGGCCAGACCGACACGGTGGGATCCGATCATGGCGCTCTGGCGGTAGGCGAACTCCTGCGGGCTGAGGCCATTGGCATACCAGAGCCTGACCTCGCGCTCCGTGGATGCCAGGCCCCGCTCCAAAAGCTGGGGCGCGAAGGTGCTGCGGATGATCCAGCTGCCGTCCGTCCATGTGTCCTGCCCGGAGGCCGCGCCGATGCCGTAGGTCAGCCCCTCCGTGTCGCGCACGGTCCCGGTCAGCCGGCTGGTGAAGCCGCTGCCCAGGGCCGCGGTGGCCAAGGACAGCGCCAGGGAATCCGGGTCGGAGAATTTCAGGCCGGTGGGCTGGCCAATGATAACGCTGACACTTTCCTTGCCCGGGATGCTGACCGTTTTCACAGCCCCCCCTGAGAGCGGGGGAGCGGCGGCCACCTCCGCCGGCTGGCGCCCGCCTGTCCAGTTCTGAAAGGCTTTCATCACCTCCGCTTGGCAGACTGTGGTGTCGGTATCACCCACGATGGCCATCACCGCCGCCGCGGGGCCGATCCATTCCTTGTGGAAAATGATGAGGTCCCTCTGTGAAACCTGCTTCAGCGCCGCGATGGTTTCATCCGGCAGCAGGCGGCGGTTGGGATGGTCCGCCGGAAAGACCGACTGGCTGAAGGCCACCCGCGCCTGGATATCCGTGTCGGCGCGGTTCTGCTCCGCCTCCGCAAGAAGCTGCACCCGCAGTTTCTCGATTTCATCCGGTGGGAATGCCGGTGCGCGCAGCTCCTCGGCCAGCAGCCCCAGCACCAGTGGAAGATCTTTTTTCAGGCAGCGCGCGGAGAAATCCAGCATGCCGTCCGCGGCGGTGAACTCAATCGTGGCTCCCACTCCGTCCAGAATGGCGGCCAGCTGGCTGGCATCGTGTTTGGCGGTGCCTCGCTCCAGCATGCCGGCGAGAAAAGGAGCCAGGATGCGCTGCGCAGGGTCAAAGGCGGGGATGCCGCCGGTGATGGTCACCACGTCCTTCACGCCCGTGGGGCAGACCAGCAGATCCATGCCGCCAGTGCGGGTGCGGACAATGCGCGGGGCGATTTTCGCCACGTCGGCAGGAGGGGAAGCCGGAATATCCTGCGGAGGCACGGGACGACCGGGGGTTTCCGGCTGGTCACTGGCTTTGGCGGTGCCGGCCTCCTCTTTTTCCGCTGTCTCCCCGTCGCGGGGGACAAACCATCCGGTGGTGCTGCGGTCGGAGACCAGCCAGGCTTTGGCCACGCGCTGGACATCGGCGGGAGTCACTTTTTTCACCTCCGCGTCCGCGCTGTAATACATCGTCCAGTCGCCCACGGCGATGCATTCGTTCAGCCCTTCGGCCATGGCGAAGCAGCCGTCGCGGGAAAAGTCGGTGGCGGCCGTGATGCGGGCGATGGCGGAGGCGGTCTCGCCGGCGGTCACACCTTTCTCCTGCACCGAGCGGATCACGTCCAGGAGACGCTTCTCAACGTCCTCCGGTTTGGTGCCCGGCGTCAGTTCGGCGGATATCTGAAGCAGGGAGGGATCGCGGTTGAAGCCGCTGGCCGCCGTGACTTCGGTGGTCAGGTTTTGATCCGTCAGCGCCAGATGGCAGCGGCTGTTGCGGCCATTGGTGAGGATGTCGCAGAGCACCGTGAGCGCCGCATAGTCCCCGTGCCGGGCAGGCGGGGATTTGTGGGCGATATTGACCACCGCCAGCTCCCCGGGCCGCTGCATGACCACGCGGCGCGGGCCGGTCTGAGGGGGCTCCACGGTGTAGACCTGCGGGATTTCGTGAGGGCTTTTCGGAATGACGCCGTATTTCTCCCGGATCAGTGCCAGCGCCTGCTCCGGCTGGAAATCGCCGATCACCGAAACCGTGGCATTGTCCGGCCAGTAGAAGGTGTCGTAAAAAGCCCGCAGCCGGCCGATGGGCACATTCTCAAAATCGCTGCGCCAGCCGATTGTGTTGTGGTGATAGGGATGCGCCAGGTAGGCGGCGGCCCAGATCTCCGTCTCCAGGGCGTTGGCGGGATTGTTCTCGCCGCGCTCATACTCATTGCGCACCACCGTCATCTCCGGGCGGCGGTCCTCCTCGCGCAGCCGCAGATTCCGCATGCGGTCGGCCTCCAGCTCCACCACCAGCGGCAGATCCTGCGGGCCGACGGTCTCAAAATAGTTGGTGCGGTCCAGCCAGGTCGTGGCGTTGGTCTCCGCCCCCGTCCGCTCCAGTATCTGATCAAAACCGTTGCCCGACTCCTTGTTGTGCTTCGCCGTGCCCTTGAACATCAGATGCTCCAGCAGATGCGTGGCGCCGGTGGTGCCGTAACTCTCATCGCGGGACCCGATGCGGTAGGTGACCATGAAGGTGACCGCCGGCGCAGAATGCTCCGGCAGCAGCAGCACCGTCAGCCCGTTGGACTCCAGCCGGTATTCGGTGATGTCCTCCACGGTCCGGACTTTGGTGAAGCCCGGTGATTCCGCCTGGGCGGCAAGGGGCAGTGCGGACATCAGGGACAGGAGCATGACGGAACACCTCATGCGCCGACTGTGAGGGCAATCCCAAAACCCGCCAGCGCGAATCGGGAGCGGGAGATTGAATTCCGTTCAGCAAAGGAGCTACCGGGACATGCCGGGCCGGTTCCGCGCCATGGAAATGGCCGGGGAATGCAGCGTCATCAGCCCAGCCCCAGTCCTGGAAACAAAATTTCCTCCACTTGGGCGCAGAGGATGTGCAGCAGCACCTGATGCCCCTCCTGGATATGCATGGTCTCGGCAGCGGGCACGGTCAGCGCCAGATCCGCAAGGGCGGCGGCCTTGCCCCCGTCCCGGCCCAACAGGGCAATGGAGAAAATACCCTTCTTCCGCGCCGCCTCCAGGGCGCGCAGGACATTGGGGGAATTTCCGCTGGTGGTGAAGGCCACCAGCACATCGCCCGGCTGGCCCAGGCCGGTGACCTGGCGGGCGAAAACCTCGTTGAAGCTGTAATCGTTGGCGGTGGCGGTGAGAAAGCCGGGATCGCCGGAAAGGTTCACCGCCGGCAGCGGGCGGCGGTCCTTCACCAGCCGGCACAGAAGCTCGGTGGTCAGATGTCCGCTCTCCGCCGCGCTGCCGCCGTTGCCGCAGGCCAGAATCTTTCCGCCCGCCGCCAAGGCGTCGGCCATGCGCCGGGAGGCCCCGGCCACAGCTGGTTCCAGACTCCGGAGACTGGCGATGGCGGCCAGGCTTCCATCGATAAGCTGTGAAAAAAGATTGGGGGTCATGCCCGCCACGTCTGCCCCCGCCCGTCGGTGGTCACAAACGGAAAAGCGGTCCCGCCCCTTTCGGGGCCGTTATGCCCTGCCGTGCTTTGCTTTGCGCTTCCGGCATCGTCCAGCCTCAATGCGGAAAGTGCGCCCGGCGGTGGAGCCGGACGCACTTTCCCATTGGGTTGCGCAGAAAGAATGAGAAACGGGTCGCCAGCAAAGGGACGCGCCGTTCCTTTGAGCCTTACTGGGCTGGCGGAGCTTCAGGGGCCGGAGCGGAAGCGGGTTCAGCGGAGGGGTTTTCCATCGAAGCTGCGGCGGGAGCCTTCAGTTCCAGTGCTGGAGCCGGGGCCGGCGGAGGAGCCAACTCAGGCGCAGGACCTCCACCATGGGGCAGAGGAGAAGGACGCAGTGCCGCCACTTCCGGGCCGCCAACCTCATTTTCCTCCTGCCCGATCATGGGACCACCGGGCCCTTCGGGAGGCGGAGGCAGGACGGCGCCTTCAGGGCGGGGGCCCCAAAACATTCCTGGACGGTGATGCGGCGGGCCATCCCCTTCCGGACGGGGACCACGGAATTCATCCCGTCCATCCCGTCCATCCCTGTCCGGCCCATGAAACCCGCCCCGGCCTTCACCGCCGAAACCACGCGGCCCGGCACCGGGGAATGGCGGGTGAAAATCCCGGAAACCGGCTTCCGGGCGGGGGCCGCGAAAATCAGCGGGGGGACCACCGGCCATCACTCCCGGAAAGGCACGGTCCGAGCCCGGCCGGCCGCCGCGGTTCCAGGACAGACGGGGATCGCCGCCCTCCTGCGGACCTTCATGGCGCACGCCTTTGCCGGGACGGTGAGGGCGTCCGTCGCCCTCACCGCCGGGACCGCCCGGAATGCCGGGACCGTTCGGGTCCCTGGGAGGCAGGGGCGGCATGGGCGGGCGGAGCTCATCCTTGCTGACCTTGCCGTCGCCGTCCTTGTCCAAGGTTTTGAGCGAGGCGGAGGCGTTGGCGATTTCCTCGGGGGAGAGCTCGCCATCCTTGTTGGTGTCCAGAGCCACCATCAGTGGCCCCAGGAATGACGGGCGCGGTCCGCGGGGACCGTGGGGGGCTTCCGGTCCGGTGGGCGGACCGTCGGGGCCGGCCTGGGGCCGGGGAGCGCCGGGCGGCTGGGCATACAGGGAGGCTGCGGAAGCCAGCGCGAAGGTGAGGATGAGCAGTTTCATGGCATCAGTTGGAGTTCAGTGTTTGGTTGGAGGTGCGGGAGCGTCGCCCCCTTTCACTTCCATACGAAAGCACCCCAATGTTAAGACATCGTGTTCCGCCCCCGGCTGAAGTGTAAAGCTGGTGTTAATCCCGCCGGAGCCCGCAGGAAACCGGCCGGCAGGACCGGAACAGCAGGGTTTTTCCCTTCGGTTTTGCCCGGTTTTCCCTGCCGCGCCCCGTTCAGGCCCATTCATTCATCGGACGATCGGCCAGGCCGGCATGGACCAACAGATGCCGCAGGATCAGCAGAGTGGCCACCGCATCGTAAAGCGCATCGTGGTAACGCCGGCCCGGACAGGCCGCCGCCAGCTCCTCCTGCAGCCCGGCGGAGCGGATCAGCGTCTGCAGCGAATAATCGGGCACCCCCGGCCAGAACCGCCGCGCCAGCACCAGAGTGTCCACCCAGGGACCGAATCCATGCAGCGGAAAGACCCGCAGAAACCGCTTCTCCGTCCCTGCCCCGTGGGCCACCACCACCCGTCCACCGCCCAGACCATCCCTCACCCGCGGCCACAGACTGGCCAGGGACGGGGCTCCCGCCAGATCCGCCGTGGTGATGCCATGGACCTGACTGGCCTGCCAGGTGACGGGCCGTTCGGTGGCCAAATACGACACAAACGCCCCGTCCGGGTCCAACTCCAGTCCCCGCATGACCGCCATGCCGATCTGCACCGGAGTGTCGGTGCCGCCTTTGGTCACCCCGGCGGATTCGAAATCAATGGCGGCAAAAACGGTTTGGCCCGCATTGTTGGAGACTGGCATAACAGCGGATCCGCCCGGCTCCGGGAATTTCCGGTGAAGCCAGGGCGGGAGGATGGTTCATGACCCCATCCTGGAGGGTCCCCGCGCGGCGGCAACCTGATTTGCAGTGCCTTTCAGCCGGCTGCCCGCTGTTCCCCGCACAGCCGGCATCCTCACTTCGGGGTCCAGAACAGATTGCCGAATTTGGTGCCCTCATACGGCGAGCTGAAACTCACGGTCATGGCCTCATCAGGAGCTGTCACCTCTCCAAACATCTCTCCGGCCCGCGTAGCCGTGATCTTTCCCTTTTTTCGGACCAGGGTGATGCGCTGCCAGCCGGCGGGAGCCCCGTAGGAGATGCCCGCGGTGGTGTTGCCGCCTTTAAACTCCAGTTTGAACTGGCCGATCTGCTCTTCCGGTCCGCAGACGTCAAAAATCAGGGTGCCATCCCCGGCCAGCGGCTGCTCCAAATTCAGTGCCGCCTCCGCGCCCGGGCTGATCAGCGTCCAGTCCTCCGGCTTCCAGTTTTTATCCGCCGCTCCTCCGGCTTTCCAGCCGCGCAGGCTGCGGCCATCGTAAAGCTTCCGGGAATCCTCTGCAAGCGGGGCGGTCTGCTCGTCCGTGGCTTTGCCTCCCGGCAGTAGTTTGATCCGGACATTCCGCCAGTCCACGGGCGATCCCTCGGACTCCAAGCCGATATACCCCTTGCGCCAGACACAGTCCTCCCCGCCCGAAACATCCTTGCCGTTCACCGCCAACCGGATGGTGCCGTCCTGAGAGGTGATGCGGTAGTGGTTCCACTCTGGCGTTCCCTTGCTGCGGTTCTCCGTGGGGAAGCTGCGCATGCCCTTGCTGGGCGGGAAAGGCTTCATGGTGGATCCGTGGATCGCGAACACATCCCCGTGCGTGGTATACCAGTCGGAGGTGCCGTAACCATTATCCAGCACCTGCACTTCAATCGCCCGCAGAAATGGCTGGCCGGGAGCCGGCAGGGCGCTGGCCCAGATAAAAATGCCGGCATTGCCTCCGGACTTCAGATGCCGCCATTCAGCCTCCAGCACGAAGTTCTCGTACTGCTTCACCGTCCGCAGGGCGCACACCGGCTGGCCGTCGCAATGGATCAGACCGTCCGCCACGGTCCAAGTCTCCGGCGAACCGTTCACATTCACCCAGCCCGTGAGGTCCCTACCATTGAAAAGCGGGGCGAATCCGGAGTCCGGCGCCTGCTCCTCCGCCCCGGCGGGCGGGGAAAAAGCGGTCAGAAGACAAACAGCGGGAAAAAACAGGGAAAAGAAGCGGCGCATGATCCCTTCATAACGTCGGAGGAGCATGAATTTCCCGCAAAAAAGACGGCGGATTCCGGCTCAATTCCGTCAGTGCCGCCTTTTTATTTCTATTTTGATATATTGAACAACCAACCGGAATAATCGCAATAAACGCTGGAAAAAACGCTCCGCCCTGTCATGAGAACAGGTCTGTGGCACCGCCGCCGCGGGAAATAGGGCGGGGCCACCTGTTCAAAACGGGGCTCCGGTCCCGCCGGAACCCCATCCCCGGCATCCGGTATCCTCCAAGGGGCGGGAGGCCGTTCAGATTCTGCGCACTTCCCCTGTTTTTAACGCTCCACGGCAAACCTCCTGCTTTCCTAACTTTAATGGCAATCCACATCGCGCTCCTCCACCGATCCGTTTACACCTACGACCGCCCCACCGTCCACGGCCCGCACGTGGTGCGGCTCCGCCCGGCCCCCCACTGCCGCACCCCCATCCTCGCCTACTCGCTGAGGGTGGAGGGCGGACCGCACTTTCTGAACTGGCAGCAGGACCCCTTCTCGAACTATCTCGGCCGGCTGAATTTCGAGGAACCCATGACCTCCCTCGTCATCGAGACCTCGGTGGTGGCGGAGATGGCGGTTTACAATCCCTTCGATTTCTTCCTAGAGGAGAGCGCGGAGGACTTTCCGTTCGCCTATGACGAGGCCACCGCCAAGGAGCTGGCCCCCTTTCTGGAGAAAAGCCCGTCCACTCCGGAGTTTGCCAAATACAACGACGCCATCGACCGCACGAAGCGCCGCACCATCAATTATCTGGTCGATCTGAACACCCGGCTCTCCCAGGACATCAGTTATCTGATCCGTCTGGAGCCCGGCGTGCAGACCCCGGAGGAGACGCTGACGCTGAAGTCCGGCTCCTGCCGCGACACCGCTCTGCTTATGGTTCAGCTGCTGCGCCATCAGGGGCTGGCCGCCCGTTTTGTCAGCGGCTATCTCATCCAGCTGAAACCCGATGTGAAATCGCTCGACGGCCCCTCCGGCGCCAGTGTCGATTTCACGGACCTCCACGCCTGGTGCGAGGTTTACCTTCCGGGCGCGGGCTGGGTTGGACTGGACCCCACTTCCGGGCTTTTGGCCGGGGAGGGCCACATCCCCCTGGCCTGCACACCGGAACCGTCGGCGGCGGCTCCCATCAGCGGCGCCACGGGAATCTGTGAGAGCAAATTCACCCACCACATGGAGGTCACGCGGATTTTTGAATCTCCCCGTGTCACCAAGCCTTATACTGATGAACAGTGGGAGGCTATCGAATCCCTGGGCCATAAAATCGACGCCGACCTGACAGACAATGATGTGCGGCTGACCATGGGCGGCGAGCCCACCTTCGTCAGCATCGACGACATGGATGGCGAGGAGTGGAACTTCACCGCCGTCGGCCCCGCCAAGCAGGCGCTTTCCCTCACCCTGCTGCGCCGGCTCAGGGATGTGTTCGCCCCGAACGGCCTGCTGCACCACGGCCAGGGCAAATGGTATCCCGGCGAGTCCCTGCCCCGCTGGTCCTATGGCTGCTGGTGGCGGCGCGATGGCCAGCCCCTGTGGCGCGATCCCTCCCTGCTGGCGGATCCGGCCGGTGACCAGGGACATACCACGGAGGACGCCGAAAGCTTTATGACCACCCTGGCGGAAGCCCTTCAGGTGACCGGCGATCACATCATGCCCGGCTATGAGGACGCCTGGTACTATCTCTGGCGTGAAAACCGCCTGCCTGGTAACGTTGACGTGCTTGAATCCAATCTCAGCAGCAAGGAGGAGAGAGAGCGTCTGGCCAACGTTTACACGGACGGCCTGAACCACATTGTGGGTTACGTCATGCCCCTGCGCCGGGCTTCCGATGGCGGCGGAGCCTGGCTCACCGGGCCTTGGTTCCTGCGGCGCGGGCACCTTTTCCTGACTCCCGGGGACTCCCCGATGGGCCTGCGCCTGCCGCTCGACTCCCTTCCATGGGTGAAGGAGTCGGAAATGCCGGTGATTCACGAGCCCGATCCCATGGCCGATGTGCCACCCTTGACGGATAGTCCGGATGCTGCTGCCGCCGCCTGCCCGGGCACGTCGCAAGTGGAGGCCTCCCCCTCCGAAACCAACACGGCGGAAGCCACGGGTGCCGGTGACAGCGAAAGCGAAAATGGCGGCGATGACACGCCGCCCATGCCGGCGGCGGACCGCGCCGCGGCGGAATATGCCGAAAAGAATGCCGCCGCCACGGAAAAGCTCTCCCCCCGCGAAGCTGTGCTCCGCGAGGCGGCCGCCGCGGCTGAAGCCGCCGCCACTGCGGCGGTGGTGCCCACCGTCTCCGTCCTTCCCGTGCCTCCCCTCGTTGATCCGGAAAAACTTCAGGCCGAAGTTTCACGCGAGCCCGGCCGGCAGCAAAGCGCCCCCTGGGTCATCCGCACGGCCCTGTGCGTCCAGGCCCGCAGGGGAAATGTCCATGTTTTCCTGCCTCCGGTCGCCACTCTGGAGGACTACCTTGAGCTGGTGGCCGCCGTGGAGACCACGGCGGCCCGGCTCAAAATGCCCGTCATTCTGGAGGGCAGCGCGCCGCCGAATGATGTGCGTCTCCAGAATTTGAAGGTCACCCCCGACCCCGGCGTCATCGAGGTCAATCTCCAGCCCGCCTTCTCCTGGGATGAACTGGTGAACAACACGACCGTGCTCTACGATCAAGCCCGCCTGACCCGGCTGGGCACGGAGAAATTCATGATCGACGGACGCCATGTCGGCACTGGCGGCGGCAACCACTTGGTGGTGGGCGGCAACACGCCCGCTGACAGTCCCTTCCTGCGCCGGCCCGACCTGCTGCGCAGCCTCATCGCCTATTGGCAGAACCATCCCTCCCTGTCCTTCCTCTTCAGCGGTCTCTTCATCGGGCCCACCAGCCAGCATCCCCGCATCGATGAGGCGCGGAATGACTCACTTTATGAACTGGAGCTGGCCTTCCAGCAGATTCCGGAAGAAGGCCTTGTGCCGCCCTGGTTGGTGGACCGCGTGTTCCGGAACCTGTTGATCGACGTGGCCGGCAACACCCACCGCGCCGAGTTCTGCATCGACAAGCTCTACTCCCCGGACAGCTCCACCGGGCGTCTGGGTCTGCTGGAGCTGCGGGCCTTTGAAATGCCGCCGCACGCACGCATGAGCCTGGCCCAGCAGCTGGTCCTGCGCGCCCTCATCGCCCGTTTCTGGAAGAAGCCTTATCATCAGGATCTGGTCCGCTGGGGCACGGAACTGCACGACCGCTTCATGCTGCCGCACTTTGTGGAGCAGGACATCCAGGATGTGCTGTCGGATCTGCGGGACCACGGCTACCCCATGGAGGATGCCTGGTTTGCGCCTCATGTGGAGTTCCGCTTCCCCGTTTACGGCTCCATCAGCCAACGCGGCGTGAATCTTGAAATCCGTCAGGCCCTGGAGCCCTGGCACGTCCTGGGGGAGCAGAACAGCGCCGGAGGGGCCACACGCTATGTGGATTCCAGTGTGGAGCGCCTTCAGGTCAAAGTCACCGGTCTGACCGGCCCGCGCCACGTCATCACGGCCAATGGCCACGCGGTGCCGCTGCACGGCACCGGCATTGCCGGAGAATACGTTGCCGGGGTGCGTTTCCGCGCCTGGGCCCCGCCGAACGCGCTGCACCCCACCATTCCCGTGCAGGCCCCTGTGACCTTCGATATCGTGGACACTTGGAACCAGCGTTCCCTGGGCGGCTGTCAGTATCACGTTTCCCATCCCGGCGGCCTCAGCTACGCCACTCTGCCCGTGAATTCCTACGAGGCCGAGGCCAGGCGGCTTTCCCGCTTCCTGGCGTTGGGGCATACTCCCGGCAAAATCAACCCCGCCCCCGCCCGCCGCAGCCGGGAGCACCCCTATACCTTGGACCTGCGTCAGGCCGCTGTTTACAAATGGGGCACCTGATCCCGCCAAGGCGCTGCCCTCCATGAATGCCGCTGTCCGTGGGAAAATGGTCACCCCGCCGGAGGCTGGGCGGAGCCGGCGGCGGGCGGCGGGATGCGGCGGAACTGGAAGCGGGAATCGAAGTGCCCGCCGCTGTGCGCCTGGCAGCAGCGCAGGCAGGCGGTGGCGCGGGTGATGCGGCGCACGCGCCTCACGGTCAGGCGGCAGGCGGGACATTGGTAAAAATATTTGGGCGCCATCTTCCGCCGGGGGAACGGCAGAGTGTGTGTGGCCCGCTCGCCGGGGATGCCCAGATCCACGCAGGCTTGGCGCCATTCCGTGCCATGGGTGGGGATGCGCCGGCGCCCCGCCCGCCAGTGGGCCAGCAGATGCGCGGCCTCGTGCCGCAGGGTGCGGTGCACCTCCGCCTCACCAAGGCCCAGCAGCGCGGGGTTCAACTCGATGCGCGAGGTGCCCGGCTGGGCTGTGCCGGCGGTGGTGCGCATCCGGGCATTCCACACCACGTTGGTCTGCCTGGCTCCGGTGGCCGGCGCACCCGCCTGGATCAGCCATTCATGGACCATCATCGTCAGACCTTCATCCAGTCCGGACCGGCGGGGCGGGAGCGGCATACTCACCTCGGGGGCACCGCCGCCACCCGGTGTTTGGCACGGACCTCATGCTTTAGTTCCCCCAGCGTCACCACGGAATCCGGCGGCACATCCTCGACCACGAACACATTGGCCCCCAGAGTGGTGCCGCGGCCCACAGTGATGTCCCCCACGATAGTGGCATTGGCGTAGATGGTGACATTGTCCTCGACCTGGGGATGACGCACCTTGCCTCTCAGCCGCTGTCCGGCCGCCAGGGACCGGGCCACCAGACCCACTCCTTGGTAAAGCTTCACATGATTGCCGATGACCGTGGTCTCCCCGATGACCACCCCGGTGCCGTGGTCGATGAAGAAGTGGGTGCCAATGCGCGCACCGGGATGGATATCGATCCCTGTGCGGTTGTGCGCCCACTCCGTCATCATGCGCGGGATGAACGGCAGCGAGGCATTGTAAAGCACGTGCGCCATGCGCTGGATGGCGATGGCTTCCAGCCCGGGATAGGCCAGGATGACCTCCTCGTAGCTGCCCGCCGCCGGATCCCCGTCAAACGCCGCCTGCACATCCGTGCGCAGCAGGGCGCGCACCTCCGGCAGCATGCGCATGAAGCGGCAGACCAACCGGTGCGCCGCCCCGTCCGGATCCACCTCCGGCAGTTTTTTAAAGGCCAGACTGCGCCGGACCTCGGTCCGCAGCCGGGAGATGATCTCCCGCACCGCCTCATCCGTGTGCCGGGTCAGATTGGCGGAATGCAGGGACTCTGTCTCGTAGAAACCGGGGAAAATGATTTGAAGCAACTCGGAACAGACCTGCGAAACGGCAAGCTTGGCAGGCAGATCAACGCCTTCGAGATGGTTGATGCCCCCCAGGGTCTGATAAGACTCCACGAGGGCGCGGGTGATGTCGGTCGGATCGCAGTCCATTGCTGTCCCCGTGAAATTAACGGGTGAACCCCTGAGGGGAAGCGCATTTTTCGCCTTCGGAAAAGCATTCCCTTTATTTCGCGGCCGCTCCGTCCCTCCCTGTCCTACCCGGACTCTGGACGCGGGAGTTTCCCACGTTATGATGGGCCATGTGCCCCCGTTTTTTGCCGGTATAATCAATCAAGTGGTTTTCAAGCCCGTGCTGCGTCCGCTTGTCAGGATTGTCAGCGGGCTGGTCGCCATCCCGGTTTTCCGTTTCCTCCTGCGCCGGGTGCTGCGGGTGCACACCAACGATGCGGAGCTGGAGCGTGATCTGGAGCACTGGTTCCGCGGATCGGTGTTGCTGCTGGCAGCCACGAAGAATCTGGAGGATATGCTCTTCGGCTGGACGGAATGGCACAGGGACTGGCTGACGCTGGGACTTAGGCTGATGCTGGCCATCGGCGTCATTGAATCCATGCCGGATCAGGATCTGTTCGCCCTCGTCCACAAAGGGCCGCCGCGTCTGAAGTTCACCCTGGAGGGACTGCGGGAGGCATGGGGCCGCCGGCTGGACTTTCTGCTCGGCATGGGTGTGATCCATCTGAAGCGCTCCTCGCCCGTGCTCATCATCATGTGCGTGGTCATCGGATCCGATGAGCGTGGAGAGGCTGAGCGCACGGTCGGCTGGTGCTGCTACGGACTGGCGGTGGCGCAGTATCTGATCATCGCCCTCAGCACCGACCGGCATCGGGCCACCGGACTGCTGGCGGAGCTGAATCCCGACCTGATCCCCCTGCGCGGGGATCAGGTGCGCAGCGCCGCCGGCGTCAGTGCGGCTTTTTGCTGGGAAAGCGAATTTGAAGACTCGGAAAGCTCGAATCCGAATCCGGACAGGGGCACGGACACCGAGGCTACCTTGAAAATAGATCCATCGAGAAGTGAGGCCCGCTGAGCGGATTGGGGAAACGGCGGCGGGAAACCCGGTTGTTTCCTTACAGCCAGTGATCTGGTTCACGTCAAAGCAGGCTCAAAGCCAGGGCCGGACATCGGCGGGAAGCCTGCACGGTGCCTGCCCGGATACTTCACGCGGGATGCGAATCCTTGTCAGGATTGGAACCGCTGGGTGGATTGTCCTCCTTGATTTTTGGCTTTTCAGCTGCATCACCGCCGCCATCCCCGGCGTCCGGTTTTGAGGCTTCCGGAGCGCTGTCCGCAGTGGTGGAATCAGGCTCCGGTGCGGACTCCCATCCGGCTTCAGGCGCTGGAGCCCATCCGGATGGGGCGTTGGGAACCCCGCCCTCATCCGCGGAGGTAGCCGGTGCCGGTGCTGCCGGCGGGGTGGTTTCCGGATTTGGATCCAACTCCGGGGAAGTGGTGTGGCCTGGGTTTCTTTCCTCCACGGGGACGCTCTCCGCATGGGTGTCAGCATTGGAGAAAAGGTGGGCGTGCTCCCGCATATATTGAGCATGCTCTTCCTCGGCGGTCGGTTTTCCGGGCTCGGAGTGATAGGGATGATCTGCCCAGGAACCGCCATGGTGATCATCCTGATCCGCGTGGCCGGCACCGTGATCATGATGCGGATCCGGCTCCTGATAGCCGAGCGCCGATTGACTGTAAATGTCCTCCGGTGTCACTGCGCCGGGACGGGCTGCCTGCACCGAGGCCACGCCTACAAGCGAGGCCCGGCGGGCCATATCACGGGCCTGCTCCTCGGCCTCCTCCCGTGAATTTTTGCGCTCCCGCGCCACTGCCAGCCAGATGCAGGTTTCATACATCAGCACCATCGGACCGGACAGCAGCAGCAGCGTGTAAATATCCCCGGTCGGGGTCAGGATCGCCCCTGCGGTGACAATGATCACCACCGCCCAGGCGCGGGTGCGGCGCATGGTCTGCGACGTCAGCAGATCCAGCTTCACCATGATCATCACCACCACCGGCAGCTCAAAGCTGACGCCGAAGATCAGACAGAACGTGGTGACAAAGGAAGTGTAATCCCCGATCCGCCAAGTGTCCTTCACATTCAGTTCCGCGGAATACGCATGAAAAAACTCCAGCGCGTTGGGAACGACAAAATAATAGGAGAACACCACTCCGCCAAGAAACAGCCCGAAGCCAATGGCGAGCGCCGGCCACATAAGCCTCCGTTCGCGCGTATTGAGCCCCGGCAGGATAAATTCCAACAGGAAGTAGAACAGCAGAGGAAAGGACACCACGATCCCTGCAAAAGTAGAAAGCTTCATGGACAGCATGAAGGTCTCCGCCGGGGCCATGGCCACATTCTCGATCACCGGTTTCAATTCTTCCAGCGAGGAGGAGGGCGAGGCCTTGCGGATGGCCGCAACAGCCTCCGCCACGCCTGGGGAGCGATCGGCAGGCATGGCCTTCACTGCTTCAGCGACGAATCCGTCCCGCTGGCTTTCATGCAGCATGCTGGCGGTGTGAAACAGGAGAAAACCCTCCACATAGGGCCGCAGCGCCTGGTCGCTCAGTGCCCGGTCCAGAAAAAGCCGGCGCTGGTCTCCCTGAAGAATGGAAGCCCCGCGGGCGGCGTTGTGGATCTGGGTCCACGAGGCCATATCAATGTTCTCCGGCACATTTTTCTCCATCGCCATGTTCAGACCCGCCCGCTGCATGGGGTACTGCACGACCTCAAAGAACCAGGAGTTGAATATAAAACAGCCAGTCACCGCCACCACGAGGGTAATGGCCATGCGCATCAGCATTTTGCGCAGGTCCTCCAGATGCTCCAGGAAAGGCTTTTCCTCGTCCTCCAGCATGACATTCCGTTTCCGCGACAATTTGTCGCGCAGTTTCAGCATTGATGCGAACCACATAGGCTTAGGTATTCCGGGATGATTTGGTTTTCACCGCCGGCTTCCTGAGGCTCAAGCGTGTCCGCCATGCTTCGAGCTCGCTCGCGGCATTGGCTGGGGATGGCGCGCCGATGCCTTTTCTGGCCTCGAGCGCATGCTCCAAAGTAAGGACTTTGAAAACGTTTCTTTCAAAGACCGGACTGAAGGACTGGTAATTTTCCAGCGTGATATCCGGAAAACCGATGCCGGTGGCCAGGCTGTGCGCGGTCAGTTTGCCGATAATCTCATGGGCCTGCCGGAAAGGCACGCCACGCAGCACCAGATAGTCCGCCAGATCGGTGGCCAGCAGGAAGGGATCGCCCACTGCCGAGGCCACGGCCTTTTCGTTGACCTTCAGGCCATCGATCATCTCCGCATACACCTCCAGAGCGATTTTGAGGGTGTCGATAGAGTCGAAAAGCGGCTCCTTGTCCTCCTGCATGTCCCGGTTATAGGTCAGGGGCAGCCCCTTGAGAATCGTCAGGATGCTCATCAGATTGCCGTAGAGCCGGCCGGTTTTCCCGCGCGTCAGCTCCGCCACATCGGGATTTTTCTTCTGCGGCATCAGGCTGGATCCCGTGGTGTGGGCATCGCTGAGGGTGACAAAGCCGAACTCCGCGGTGACCCACAGGATGATGTCCTCGCTCAGCCGGGACAGATGGGTGCCGCAGAGGGCGATGGCGAATATCAGCTCGGCGGCGAAGTCGCGGTCGGCCACCGCATCCATGCTGTTATGGGTCACGCCGTCAAAGCCCAGCTTCTTGGCCACGAACTCCCGGTCCAGAACGATGGTGGACCCCGCCAGCGCCCCGGAGCCCAAAGGCATGACGTTGATGCGCTTCAGACAGTCCTCCAGCCGCGCGGCGTCGCGGTCCAGCATCTCCACATAGGCCAGCAGATGGTGGGAGAACAGCACTGGCTGGCCGCGCTGCAGGTGCGTGTAACCCGGCATGACCACGTGCTGCCAGCGCTGGCCCTGACCCACCAGAGCGCGCTGAAGTCCACGCACCAGGGTGATCAGATTCCGGGCCTCCGCCCGGCAGTAAAGCCTCACATCAAGCGCGACTTGGTCATTCCGGCTGCGGGCGGTGTGGAGTTTGGCTCCGGCGGCTCCAATCCGGGAGGTCAGCACGCTTTCGATGTTCATATGAACATCCTCCAGTGAGGCACGCCACTCGAAATTCCCAGCTTCGATGTCCGCCTGAATGCCTTTCAGGCCCTGATGAATCTCCTGCAGCTCTGCTTTGGTGATGATCCTGGCTTTGGCCAGAGCCTCGGCATGGGCCATGGACCCCATGATGTCATAGGGATACAGGCGCCAGTCAAAAGAGATTGACTCGCCGTAGCGTTGCACCAGACCTGAAGTTTCCTGCTGAAATCGTCCTTTCCACATAATCGGTGAGAAGCGGGGGCACCGGGCCATTCCCGCCGCCCGCCGCGGCGCAGAGAAAAACCGCGTGCCGCGCCCCCGGCAAGCGGCATGTTGACCGCTTTGCAATTCAGGAGCGGCTTTTCATTCTTCCTTGGCGGCGGGAGCCATGCCCTGCCCCCGCCCTTGATTCTAACCCGACAAAGTGGTGCCCGTCCCGGAGGCGGCATTGCGGCGCAGAATGGCGCTGCGGTAGTTGCGGATACCGCCGGCGATGGCGTCCGCCAGACTTTGCCGGAATTCCGGACGGTGGATCCTCGCGCCCTCCAGAGCATTGCTGACGAATCCCCCCTCCACCAGAATACCGGGCTTCTCAATGCCGGAAATGACGCTGAAACGGTCACGCTTCACTCCCCGGTCCACACTGCGCAGCTTGTAGAGCGCATTGGCGTGCACGGCGGTGGCCAGGGCGATGTTCTCGGAGTCGCGGGCATTGCCGCGCCGGTTGCGGAAGTCGGAATTCTTGAGGTCGTCGTAGGAATTGGCGGTCCCCTGCGGGGCCAGGGCGAAGGTCTCCAGACCGATGGCGGAACTGGAGTAGGAATTGAAATGCACGCTGACAAAGATGCTGCGGGACGTGCGGTTGGCGATGGCCACCCGTTCCCCCAGACTGAGGAAGACATCCGTGCTCCGCGTCAGCAGAGTTTTGAGGCCCTGGGCCTGGAGGGCTTTCTGCAGCCGGAAAACGGTGTCCAAAGTGTAAACCTTCTCCGCCCCGAAGCGGCCCACCGCTCCGCTGTCATGGCCCCCGTGGCCGGCATCCAGCACCACGGTGTCAAAATTCACGGTATTGCCGATTTTTGTGGGGCGTATAATGGGATCCAGCAGTTTGGCCAGATCCATCCGGGAGATCAGAATATCGCCTCCCTGCTCATAGGTCGGGAAGCAGAGGCAGAATTTGACATTGTTGATGTAGATGTCCTCGGCGTTGACGGAGATTTTCACCACCATGGTTGCCGACTTCAGCCAAGCGTTGCGCCCATCCCGCTGCAGCCGGGGAAAACTGTAGAAGCGCTGGATGTCGCGCAGGGTGACATGGTCGCGTCCGTCACGGGTGACGATCTTCCACTCAAAAGCAGCCTGCCCCGGCGGAGCGGCCACCAAGGTCATTGAGGCTGCGAGGAAACGCTTCAGCCAGGCACGCCGGGTGGACGCTGCGGCTGCATCGGGAAAGCTTGACAGGGGAGTCATGGACACGGGGAAACTTGAATTGCCTGGCAGTCTGCCGGACGGGAGGACGGCGTGACAGTAGAATCGACCGCCTTGTTTGGCAACCCTGGGCCTCCCGAAGAGCGGATCAGCCCCCCGCCATGCGCCAGATGGAGGACCATACCCCGCCCACGGCGTGGGCCATTCCCTGGGCGTCCGCCTTCCAAGTGCTCACAAAGCCAGGCAGGCTCAGTTCCGGAGCCGCCAGGATGAGCAGACCGGCCAGGAGCAGGATATTCACCAGATAAATCAGCGTGGAGGAGAAGAAAACTCCGTTGATCCGCAGGTCCGGCTGGTCCCGGGCAATCATCCACAGGGTGAAGGTGAGATGAAATCCCCACGTGAGACCGATCAACAGAAACACCCCCCACAGGGGACGGACCCCGAATCCGCCCGGCAGCTTCAGCATCAAAGTCAGATCCACAACCGCCCCCGCCAGCAGACAGAGAGGCACCACCAGGACGGTGTAGAGCGGGAAAAAGTAGGGCGAGAGGGCGATCAGAATATTGTTCTTGTCCGTCAGCACATAACCCCCCTTCGAGGTGTAATGGAACTCACGCACACTGCCTCCGCACAGGATCACAAAAAGCGCATGGGTCATTTCATGCGCCCAGACATACACCACCACCGGCCTGGGCAGCGTGGTGAAAGTGATGAGCCAAAGAACCATTCCCATGCCGAAAAACCAGAACGCCGGGGTCCGCCAGAAGGAATGCCCCAGCGAATCCCCGAAACCAACCGTCAGGGCATGCGTGGTGATCAGACACGCCGGCAGCAGAATGATCCAGGCCAAGGCCGCATACAGCGTTTTGACCGTCATCAGGGGGGAATGGCTCCCCCCGTCCTGAAAATCCCGGCTGGCTGCCTGGCTGGCCAGCACCTTTGGCCGCTGACGGGGGTGCCGCGCCGCGACCGCCGATGGTGCCTGTCCGGGCTTCCGGGTCCGGGAAGCCGGCCCCTCCTTCATCAGGTCCGATGCTGGGGGTAATCGCGGCACACGGGGCATGAGTCAACAGGCTGATAATTAAAGATCTGCAAATAATACAGCAGCCTTAACCAATTGCCGCTTCCCCGCCGCCGTCAACTTTTTTCCCTCCGGGATTCCATTCCCCTCAGGGGACAGACTGGAGCCAGGCACCGGTTTCCGGCTGGGGCGGCGCGTTCAGCACCGATCCCTCCAGAAAGGGCTGGCCGGCGGCGAAACGGGTCAAATTCTCCGCCGTCACGCGGGCAATCTCCGTCAGAGCCTCGCGGGTCAGGAAGGCCTGATGGGCGGTGATCAGCACATTGGGGAAAGTCAGCAGCCGCATCAGTTCCTCATCCTGGAGGATTTCCCCGGAGTGGTCCTCAAAAAACAGCGATTCCTCCTCCTCGTACACATCCAGCGCCACTCCTCCCAGCTTTCCTGATTTGAGCGCACTGATCAGAGCCGCCGTGTCCACCAGACGGCCGCGACTGGTGTTGACGAGACAGGCTCCGGGTTTCATGCGGGCGAAAGCGTCCCCATTCATCATGAAAAGCGACTCCGGAGTCAGCGGCAGGTGCAGGGACACCACATCACTCCGCTCCAGCAGGGATTCCAGCGGCACATAGTCCACACCTTCCGCCGCCCCCCATTCCGGAGAGGGAAACGGATCGCAGGCCAGCATCTTCATGCCGAATCCCCGGAGAATCCGAGCCGCGATCCGACCGATTTTGCCGGTGCCCACGATGCCCGCCGTTTTGCCGTGCAGGTCGAATCCCGTCAGCCCGCTGAGCGAGAAATTGTGCTCCCGCACCCGGTTGTGGGCCCGCGGAATGTTCCGCACCAAGGCCAGCAGCAGGGCCACCGTGTGCTCCGCCACCGCGTAGGGGGAATAAGCCGGCACCCGCGTCACCGCGATTCCCAGCTCCCTGGCGGTGGCAAGATCCACATTGTTGAACCCCGCGCACCGCAGCGCCACCAGCCGCACCCCGCCCTGATGCAGCGCCCGCAGGCAGCCCGCATCCAGCCGGTCATTCACAAACACGCATACCGCGCGCGCTCCGACCGCAATGACGGCGGTGTCCTGCGTGAGCCGGAACTCGTGAAACCGCACCTCCAGCCTTTCAAAACCGGGGGCTTTCCGGAAATATTCACGGTCATAAGGCTTGGCATCGTAGAAGGCGACGGTGTTCATGGCGGAGGAAAGCAGCTTTACACTGAAGAGCAAACCCCAGGCGGACCCGCCAAGGAATTGCTGATCCTCCAAAAGCTCCCTGCCGGCTTGCGTTCAGGCCGTTTTTAAACGGCAACAATTCTTTTCAAAGTGTCATGGCCCGACCACCACCACTCCCGGGGCACCGGAAGTGGCTTTGACGCGGAAGAAGACCCGGGGCTTGTCGCTGTAAACCACCTGCGTGACGATGCTGCCACTGCCAGTGAGCACGGTGCTGGTGGGAACCCACGGCCCTGCGGATGCGTCTGCCTCCTCGATCACGTAGCTCTGGCCCGTGCCGGTCGGGAAGCGCAGGGCATACACTCCCTGCCCCAACGGGATGAAGTCACGCACTGTCAGCTGCCGGATGATGCAAACGGCGCTTTGCATGGACGGAGGTCCGGACTGCGGAGTGAAGTCCAGATAAAACTCCTCATCGGCCCCGGCTCCGCCCTCCGGGGATCCCACCACTTCGGCGACAGCCCATTTGACGGTTTCGCCGGGCGCGAATGTGAGGGTGGCCGGATCCAGCGGCGTGAAGTCCGCTCCCGCCACCGCCGTGCCCGCGCGCGTGGCCACCGTCCAGGACAGCGGCAGCGTGGACGGCGCGGAAAGGGACACCCTCACCCACACCTGAAACGGGCCGCCCGCCGCCGTCCGGGTCACACTTCCGGGCGTGAGCGCCAGCGACGGCTGGGCGTCGTCGTTTTTGATGATGCCGGTCAAAAAGGTGTTTTGCAGGAAGGCTCCGGCGGGACCGGAAAGCGTGAGGGTCAATGTTTCGTCGGCCTCGAAGTCCGCATCACCCCTCACGGCCACCTCCACGAAGGTCTCCGTCTGTCCCGCCGCAATCACCGCCGTGCCGGAAGCCCCAGTGAAGTCGCTGCCCGCCTGCGCCGTGCCGGCGACCGCAGCGTGGTTCACAGTCACCGCCTCCGGCTGCGCGTCGCCGATGAAAAGCCGGAAGCGCAGGGGCGTCACGCCTTCGTTCCCCTCGGCCACCTCCGCCGCCGCCTCTCCGCGGATGAGCGGCAGCACGCGCACGCTGAAGCTGCGGCTGACCGTGCTCTCCGGTCCACGTTGGCCGTCGTCGGCGGTCACGGTGACCACGGTGGAGCCGCTGCGGTCCGGCGCGGGCGTGAACTCCAGGTGGCCCGAGGACGCGAAGGCGTTGTAAATGACCGCCGGATGCGGAATGAGCGCCGGATTGCTGGAAACGGCGGTGACGGTCACCGGCTCCGCATCCCCCGCTCCGGGACTCACATCAGTGAAATTCACCCGCTGCGTCCCCCCGTTTTCCCGCAGCGCCGCCGGAGCCGTGATGGCCGCCAGCGCCGGAGGATCGTTGACCGGCGTGACGGTCACAGTGAAGCTGCGGCTGACGGTGGCATTGACACTCTGCCCGTCGCTCACCGTGACGGTGATCACCGCCGTGCCGGAGACGTTGGGCGCGGCAAGCAGGGTGAGGGTTCCGGAAGCCGCCGGGCCGCTGTAGCTGATGGCGGGATGCGGAATGAGCGTGGGATTGCTCGAAACCGCCATGACGGTGAGGGACTGCCCGCTTTCGCCCGGCCCGGCGCTCAGCCCTGTGAAATTGACGGTCCGGGCACCTGAGTCCTCCGGAAGCGGCGCTGGACCGGTGATGGCATCAAGCGTTGGCGGATCGTTGACCGGCAGCACAGTGACAATAAAGCTCCGGGTCACGGTGTTGTTCAACGCCTGTCCGTCGCTGAACCTCACGGTGATCGTCGCCGTGCCGGAGGCGTTGGGCGCGGAGGTATAGGTTAGCGTGCCGGTGGCCGACGAACCGTCATGAATGATCATTGGATCCGGAATGAGCGCGGGATTGCTGGAGACCGCCGTGACCGTGAGCGGCTGCCCATTCTCCTCCGGTCCGGCTCCGAGACCCGTGAGGTCCATCGTCCGCAGCCCGGCGTCCTCCTGAACCGTCACCGCCCCGATGGCGTCCAGCGTCGGCGGATCATTCACCGGATACACCGTCAGGATGAAGGTGGCGACGGCGCTTTGCAAAGCGCCGTCATCCGCCGTCACGGTGACGGTGACGATACCGCTCTGGTTTTCCAGCGGCGTGAGGGTGACGGTGCGCTCCGCCTCCGTTCCGCCGAAGACAATATTAAAGGTCGGCAGCAGCCCCGGATTGGAGGAGGTGGCTGAAAGCGTGAGGCCCGCCGGCGTTTCGCCGTCCGTGACCGTGAGGGTGAGCACCGCCTGGCCGTCCTCGTCGATGGTGGTGTCCGCCAGTCCCGCGACCACCGGTGCGGTGTTCAGGCCATTTCCAGTTAGGGAAAGGATGAGCGGATTTTCGTCCGGATCCGTGCTCGCCAGATGAAGAGCCGCAGTTTTCAAACCTGTGGATCCAGGCGCAAAACGCACGGTGAAGGACGTGGCTCCACCCTGCCCGCCCACGGTGTCCGCAGGAGCCTGAACAAGGCTGAAGCGCACGGCGTCCGGCCCGCTGAAAGTCACCGCCAAGCCGCCAAGAGTCATCGCGCCGGTGTTTTTAACCACAAAGGAAAGCTCCGTGCTTTCCCCTGGCTTCACGCCTCCAAAATCCACCGATGCCCCGCCTGACAGCTCCACGCCCGTTCCAGCCCGCTCCACACGCAGCTCCGGTGCGGGCACGGACACGACCGAGGACGCGGAGGGAACTCCGTTTATAAAAACCGTCACCATCGCGTGCCCCAAAGGAAAACCCGTGACTGGAGATGAGGTAAAGGACGTGTCCGTCCAACCTGAGGTCGGATCCGGCGGCAGTGAAACCGTCCGCCCGCCATTCAGCTGGCGGAGTTTCACCACGGGTGCCTCCCCGGGCGTTGTCCCCGTGAAACCCGAACCGGACACAACCAGCCTGCCGCTCCCGTCAAAAGCCGCTGAGGCGATCACCGGACGCGGCGCATCTTTGAAGGCGAATCCGGGGTCGAAGGTCTGGGTCCGGAAGGATGCCCACTCACCGCCGTTCGTCCGTCCGCCGGCAAGCAGCACTCTCCCATCCAGCAGCATCGAGGTGCCGTGATAGACGGATCGGCAGCTCCCGGCCAGACTCCAGGAATCCGTGACCGGATCGTAAATCTCCGCATTGCCTCCCGGACTGCCGGCATTCTCATAATGATAGCTTCCTGTTACTAAAACTTTTCCGTCGTGGAGCAGGACGGCACTTTGGGCAAGCCCCTCTGTGAGCATGGGAGCCGCCTGCCGCCAAGTGTTTGTGACGGGATCATAGATCTCCGCCACGCCTTTGGCGTTTTTATCATTATAATCCAATCCCCCGGCGAGCAGCACTTTGCCGTCCGAAAGCAATGTCGCCGTGCCCCCCCCATGGGGAAAAAGAAGAGTGCCGGCCGCAGTCCAGGCATTTGCTGCGGGATCATAAATCTCAGCGCTTCGGGAAGCTGTTGAATCGCTATCGTCATTTCCTCCCAGCACCAGGACCCGCCCGTCGGCCAGCAGTGTGGCCTTGGGGCCTGTCCTCGCCACGGACATCGGGGCCGCCGCCCGACAGACGCCGGTGGCCGGATCATAGATCTCGGCGCTCGCCAATCCGGTGCCATCCTCATAATTGGTGCGGAAATACCCCCCGGCAAGGAGCACTTTCCCATCCGGCAGCAGCACTGCAGCGTGGCTGGACCTTTTGGCCAGAAGATTTCCCGAGGGAGTCCATGACCTTGAGACAGGGTCAAACAACGCAGTGGTGTTGGTCATGATGAGAACGTCCCAGTCCGTGTAACCTCCGGCGATCATCACCCGGCCGTCCGGCAACAGCACCGCTGAATGGCTGGCGCGCGGAGAAAACCCGGGAACGGAGGTCCATATGTCTCCAACCGGATCATAAAGCTGCGCATCGCCGAGGGCGGCATAATACCGCTTGGCGCCACCCGCCACCAGCACCCCGCCATCCGGCAGCAATGTTGATGAGGGGCGGTCCCGTCCCAGATTCAATGGAGCCGTTTCCGCCCACGGTGTGGCCGCCGCGGTGTAAAGCTCGCAGGAGGAGAGCGCGCCGTCAGCATTGTAGCCCCCCGTGAAAAGCACCCGCCCGCCGGGCAGAAGCGTGGCCGTGTGTCCGGCTCGGGCGGCTTTCATGCCGCCAGTGGCGGTCCATTTTACGCTGGCCTTGGTGTAGGTTTCCGCCTCCGCTATGGCGGCCCCCGCGCTGTTCAGTCCTCCGGCGGCCAGCACCCGGCCATCGGGAAGCATTGTCGCGGTATGCTTCGAGCGGGCGATGGACAGGGAGCCGGGGACAGGTTGATTGTATCCCTCTGCCAGCCGCGCGGTGGCCAAGGTCACATTCCTGACCCCGCCGGTCACCAGCACTTGATAGTTCGGCATCGGGGTGGCTGTGTGGAATTTCCGGGCCCGGTCGGAGGCGCCGGGACTGATTCCCGAAACCTCCCATCGCCCGTTGTGCGTCTGTTCAAAGTATAGCTGGTGATACTCCAGCACGGTGTTGTAAACCCCGTCGGAGATGCCGCCGACAACGTATACTAAACCCTCCACCGCCGTGGCGGTGTGAAAGCTGCGCGCCTGGGTGATCAGGCCCGCATCCGTCCACGCTCCGGTGGCGGGATTGTAAATCTCCGTCGTATCAAAGGAAACAGCGCCGTCGTCATCGGCGGAGCCTCCCACCACCATAACCGTTCCGTGCTGCATCAGTGTGGCCGTATGGTGCCGCCGGGCGGTCTCCATACTGCCCGTGAGGGTCCATGCTCCGGTGGCGGGATCGTAGAGCTCCGCCGAGGCCAGCGCCACCCCATCGGCCGAGCGTCCGCCGTTGATCAGCACCTTGCCGGTCCGCAGCAGCACCGCTGTATGCCCGCTGCGCGGAACCTTCAGAGAACCCGTGCCGGTCCACGCGCCCGTGGCGGGATCATAAATCTCCGCCGAACCCAGCGTGCCGTCATGGTTCAAGCCACCCGCCGCCACCACCCGTGCGTCCGCCAGCCGAACCGCCGTGTGTTCCCTTCGTGGCGTGCTCATCCCTCCGGTAAGGCTGAATGTATCCGCAGCCATTGCCGCTGGGAGCAATAGTGGAAGGAACCACAGCACTGCCAGAATCGAGGGAAGGAAAAGCGGAAACAAGCAGCTTTGAGAAATACGGAAAGGCATCATGGAGAAAACAGAAAAAATGAGCACAGAATCCGGTATTCGAGCAAAACACCGGAGCGCTGCCCGCAACACGGAATACAGCAATCCTGCCAAGGGGCGTGCTGTTATTCGAAATCCGGCGAAGCGCAAGCGGAACAACCGGAATGCCCTGCCGGACCGCCTATTGAACGCGGAACCGCCGTAATCCGGGTCACAGTCCGGACCTGGGCTGCGCCGCAACAAGCACTCCGGATAATGGAAAATAAAAAGCGCCCTTAAAACCCGACAATATGATGTGCAGTGACATGCGTCAGCTGGGCGGCGGGCACATGGGGGAGTTCCCGACTCGGCAGATGGGGAAACTGCTCCTTCAATTCGGCGGCGCAGATGGTTTTGAAGCGCATCCAGCGGTCCCACTCCCAGTTCGGAGCCTCGCTGGCCTGCCGCAGGAGACTGACCCACTCCGTCAGGGCGCGCTCCAGATCCCCGGTGCCGATGTAGTAGGCGGGCGGGCCATAACGTCCCCGGCCGGCGATGATCTCTGCTGTGCCCTCGCCGTATCCGGCGGGCAGGCCGGCCTCCAGATAACCCTCGTAGTTTGCCGCGCCGTAGGTGCGCAGGGTCACCTGCGCCAAACGGGAACTGCCACCGGGAATGTCGGATTCCGTGAACCGGTGGCCGCCGCGCAGGTTGGCGATGTGCACCGCCAGGTCCACCAGTGGGTAGCTTTCATCCTCCAGCGCGGCAGCGATGGCCAAGCCCTCACCCCCTTGGAAGCAGGAGAACACCAGCCCCCGGCGGGTGGGGGTGCCGTCCTCAAGGATCAGGCCCAGCTTCCGCCAGGCGTAGACCGCGGTGTTTCCCCCCGCCCTGCGCAGGGTGCCGGCGGTATCGGTGTAGTCCCCGGCGGTCTCCAGCACCACGGTGCGCTCCTCCGGCGACACCAGCGCCACACCGTGCAGGTCCACATACACCGGCCATTTCAGCGCGGCATAACCGATTTGGGCCGACAAAATCTCCTGCCTCTGCACCAGATTCACCACCGTGCCGCCCACCAGATGCGGGGTCAGCAGCGGCAGAATCAGCTCCTCCAGCTCATCGCGGGCATACTCCTCGCCCACCGGGCGGCCGGTCATGTAGCGCACAGACTTGGTCAGGCTGTAACGCCCTGGCGTTCGCTCCATCGCCAAGGCAATTTCCCGGCCATAAGCGCCTCCCGCACCACCCGCCTCCGTCTTCAGGCGGCAGACCCGGCCCACTGGAAAGGAATCGGAAACAAAATGCCAGATTTCCAGCACAGGCTCCAGCTGGTTTTTGAAGTGTATCCACGCCTTGCCCAGCTCCTCCTCCGTCAGACGGTCCCGGCGCTTCTCCTCCCAGACATTGCGGGAATTGAGGATCTCCATCCGTGTCGGACCGAGACCGAACATGGCGTGCTGGTCGGGGCGGACCGTTTCCGCAGGACGGCGCGAGGGCAGCGGGCCCGCCCGCATCTCCGCGGGAGCCACCGGCACGGGAGCGGATTCGGTCTCAAATCCCAACACGATTTTCTGTTTGGAGAACAGCGCTGTGCAGAACCGTTCCGCGGCTTCAAACGGAGGATCCCCCCGCAGCCCCGCCCGGTCCATCACGCGCAGCAGCGTCGGCCAGTCTACCTGATTGGAGCGCTTCAGGAACCGGGCGCTGGCATCCATCAGCCGCGGACTGCGGTTGGAGACAATGACATATCCGGTGTCATCCAGTCCCCGGCGGCCCGCGCGGCCAAACATCTGCAGCAGCTCATCCGGTGCCAGATCGCGTTCGGTCTGGCCGTCAAAATAACGGGTGTCGGCCACGATCACGGAGCGCATGGAGAAATTAATGCCCGCCGCCAGGCCCATGGTGGCGACCACCACGCGCAGTTGTCCGGCTTTGGCCAGCGGCTCAATAATGCCCGCGCGCTGCTGCCAGGACAGTCCGCTGTGGTGGCATCCCACCCGCGCCTGGAGCATGGACGTGAAATCCTTTCCCAAAATGTTCTCCTGCTCCCGCGTCAGATTCAGGCGGTCGGGCACCGGCAGACCTCCTGCAATCCCACGGGCGATTTTCTCCGCGTCCTTCCGGTGCGGAGCAAAGATCAGCAGCGGTCCCAGCCCGCTCATCAGCACCTCCGCCGCCAAGCGGGGCCAGTAGCCAGTGAGCTGTTTGGGTGCGCGGCGCCCCAGTTGCTCCACCGCCATCTCCTCCAGCGGCACAGGCCGCTCCCGCGTTTTCACAACCTCCACCTTCCGGCCGAGACGCTCCAGCCAGGCACCCACGTCTTTGGCGTTGGCCACGCTGCCGCTCAGCAGCAGCAGCCGCGTCTCCAGGGGGGCCAGGGTCATCACCATCTCATAGGCCAGGCCGCGCACCGGGTCAGCCAGCATCTGATACTCGTCGATCACCAGCACCTTGGGGCCGTCACCGCGCAGCATCCGTTCCCGCTGGGTCTCCAGGGTGGCGACAATCACCGGCGCGTTGCCATTTTCGGAAATCTCCCCGGTGATGATACCGACCTGCCAGCCCTTCCGCTGCCATTCGAGGCGTTTGTCGTTGGCCAGGGCGCGGGTGGGTACAGTGTACACCATCTGCCCCTTGGCGAAGGTTCCACCTTCCACCAACAGCTCGAAAATGCGCGTTTTTCCCGCACCGGTAGGGGCATCCACAATCACATCGCGCCCGGCGCGGATACCCCGCACGGCTTCCTGCTGCCAAAGGTCCGGCAGCTGCAGATTCAGAGAAAAGCCGTTCACAGATGAGTCGGATTAAGGTGAAAAGTGTCAAAAAGAGGGATTTCCACCCAACTACGCCGCTGGACGGGGAAAAAGCGGAAATGCGCTCCATGCCCGCTGCGGAGAAAAGGCAGAGCGCCCTCCGCGGCCAGAAAAGGCCGGAGCATTATCCCGGCGCGTCCCCGCAGCCCGGCTTCTAGCCTCCCCCTTTTTTCGCACGGGCAAACCGCTCCCGGCGACGCTCCGCGGCGGCGGCATCCTGGGCTGCCCCCCCTTCGGCTTTCGGCGCACCGCCGTTTTCCGGGGAAGAAGCGGCGGGTGCCGGCGTCCGGGACTGGGGCGGGGTGGGGGTTTGGGAAAATGGAGCATTCCGACTCTCCGGTTTCGGCGGGAGGGAGGCATTTTTCTCCAAAACCAGTGGTGATATCCGCTGATCCGCGCCTGCGTTCTCCGATGCCATGGCGGCCGCCTGCGGAGTGGCCGCCTGCCCCTGAGCCAGAGCTGCCGATGGTTTGGCCCTGCGGCTCCAAAGCTCCGCAAAGCTCCAGCCCAGCCGTGTGGCCAGCGCCTCCGTCAGCACCAGTCCCAGCAGGACCGGCAGCAGCCACAGCCGCAGATCGGTGAATTGGGTCACCGGCGGCGCTTTCCAGGCGTCCTTCAGATCCAGCAGTTCGCGGCCGCCGGATTCCGCCGCCGTCTGCCGCAGCTCCTCCACGCGCGCGGTGTCAAACATCCACTCCACATTGGACCCCGCGGACAGCGGTCCAAAAGGGATGGCAAACTGCCCTGCCTGCACGGCGCCGCGGATCACATCGCCCTCCTCCAAGGTCATGGCGGCCCGGTAATGACCGGGAGACATGCGCTGCCAGGTCAACTCCGGCCCCGCCTCGGCCCGCATGCCCCTGGCCAGCGCGATCCGGGGGGCCTGGGCAGCGAATTTCGCCTCCCACTCCTCATCATACATCAGGTCCAAGGACAGCTCCGTGCCCGTGACATCCCAGCGCAGGCCCAGTCCTGCCGGCAGATCCTGACCCAGCAGCCAGCGGCTGAGGGTCTGGGCGAAATCACCGTACTTCGGCCACGCCCGCACCCGGTCCGAATATTCCCCGCCCAGCGGAAAACTCACCGCCGCCGCCCGCCCGCTGCCACGCTGCCCCCACGCCACCAGCGGAGCCTCAAATTCATCTTTGGAAACCAGTCCCTGCGATGCCCAGTCCCGGCGGTAACTCAGATTGTAGCCATCCACCTCCCCCAGCCACTCCAGAGGGCGGCCCGCAACCTCCGCCCAGAGGCCATTGGCCGAGGCGGGCACCGGCTCCTTCACAAAGGCGCTGCGGGCCACGGCCACCGTCTCCGCCGTGAAAACGTTCGGCAGGTCCTCCGCGCGGTCGGTGAAGAAAATACGGCCATTGCCCCGCGTGGCCACATCCTTCAGAAACGCGGCATCGCTGTCCGTCTCCAGCCCCAGGGCGATCACGCTCACGGTGCCGCCCTCCGCCGTCATCTGCGCCAGCAGATTGATGTAATCCTCCGGCTGCTCGGCATCGGCGGCATCGGCGAACAGAATGAGATGCCGGGTGCCATAGTTGGTGTTTTTCAGCGCCTCCCAGCCGGCTTTGAGGCCATTGTAAACAAAAATACCGCCGCCCTCGCTGCGCACTTTCCGGATGCGCTCATTCAGTTTGCCGCGGTTGTCGTCACTGCCGATCTGCTGCAGTCCCACAACCTCGTGGGCCTCACTGTCCACGGCATACACTCCCACCATGTCCTGATAACCCAGGAGCTCCACCGCCCTCGCCGCGCCCTCATTGGCCAGATCCATCTTCGTTCCCCCGCCGACCGTGGCCGCCATACTGCCGGAGCGGTCCATGACAATCACCATCGCCGCCGCCAGCTTCTTCTGATCCTTCTTCAGCTCCATGGAGACCGGCAGCAGCTCATCGATCGCCGACCGGAAGTAACCTCCGGATCCAAAACTTTTCCGCCCGCCGGCCATCATCAGGCCGCCGCCTTGGGAGTTCACAAAAAACTTCAGGGAATTGAGAAAGTCCGCCGGCACTTCCCAGGCGGGCACGTTGTTCAGGATCACGCCCCGGCAGCCGGACAGCTGTCCGGGCTGCAGTTTGCCAGGGTCACTGACCACCTCCACGGCGAAGCCCTGCCCCTGCAGCACGGCCTCCAAGGGGTCGGGGATGTAATTTGTCACCAGCAGCAGCCGGGGACCGCCGCCGATCTCGATCCATCCCTCATACCGGTTGTTGCCCAGGTGGGAGTCATTCTTCGGCAAAATCTGCGCCTCGTAGCGGAAGGAGCCCGTGATGCCCAGCCGGTCCGTGAACCGGGCCACTCCGCGTCCCTTGGTCAGCACCACCTCGCTGTCGGTCAGTTTCTGCCCATTGCGGGACACCGTCAGCGGGACGGGGCCGTCCACCGGACCTGCCACCTCCACTTCCACCAGGAACGGCTCGTTCACCTGCGTCCGGCCCGGCAGTTGGAGACGGCGCAGCTGGAAGTCCCCGCCGCCCGCGTCGGTGAGCAGCCGGAAATCCAGCGGCACTTTGGCCCCGGCCAGCTTTTCCGCCACCCCCGTGAGGGGTTCGGTGCTGAATCCGTCCGTGAACACCAGAATCCGCGCCGGACGGTTCTCATCGCGCAGGGCCAGCGCCTGCTGCACAGCGCTGCCCGTCCGTGTCTGCGCCCGGCTGCCGGTGTAGGGCCCCCCCGCATTCAACTCCTGCGGCACGGCATCCGCCGCGAAGTCCACAAAATGCACCTCATCGCCGCGACGCGGTTTCCCGCTCTCCAGCAGCCGCTTCCACTCCGGAAATCCCTGGTCCACGCGGGCCTCCGTGCTGGCCGAACGGTCCAGCAGCACCCACAGGTCCATGCCGCCCGTCAGGCGGCGCCACTGAGGACGCATCAGCAGAAAAACCGTCACCAGCAGGATGGCGGCGCGCAGCGGCTGGTGCAGCTTCAGACCGCGCCACATCCAGCCGGCAAGAATCAGCACTGGCAGCAGGCCCAGCCATTGGGGATCTCGGAAAACCATAACGCGCCGACTCTAAGCGGGCCGGGCGGAAATAACAAAGAGCAACTTGAGGAAAGAGGGCGGATCCTGCGGTTCCGCCGGCTTTTGATTCTTGCATCCCTGTCCGATTATGAGAGATACGGCATGCGGGATCCATGCAGCCCCCTTCCCTGCTGGATTTATTGACACAACTATCACGAACGCCCTTGGTTATGCGAGCATTGAGACTTTTGGCACTCTGGCTTTCCCCTGCCGCCGCCTTTCAGGCGGCGCCGCTGCGGGCACAGTCCGTGGAATGGAAAACATTTGCGGGAAATTACGGAGGGGCAGGCATCAGGGACGGCCAGGCGGCGCAGTCCCGTTTTGATGTTCCCCGCGGCATGGCTCCGGATGGCACCGGCGGGGTTTATGTCACGGATCTTGAGAAACACACTATCCGCCGTATTTCCTCCGCGGGCGTGGTTTCCACCCTGACCGGAAATCCTGGCGTGAACGGAGACACGGATGGCCCGGCCGGAACCGCCCTGCTGAACAGACCGCATACACTTTTCAACACGGGAGCTTTTCTATACGCTCTGGACGCCACTCCGGCCGTCTCGGCCGGCAGACTCCGGCAGATTTCCTTTGACGGCACGGTCAGCACCCTGGCTGATGCTCCTGAGGGAATTTCGGGAATCGCGGCACTGCCGGACGGCACGCTTTATCTTTCCTACGCGTCGGAACACGTGATCCGCCGCCGCACCCCTGCCGGGGCGGTCAGCATCATTGCCGGCAAACCCGGAACATCCGGAAGTGACAATGGGGAGGGCGGGGGGGCGCGCTTTAATTTTCCCGGCGCCTTGACACTGGACAAGGCTGGAAACCTTATTGTTTCAGACACGCGCAATTATCTTCTCCGAAAAATGACTCCCGAGGGCGTGGTCTCCACTCTGGCGGGCTCCGTGGGCAAATCCGGATCGGCGGATGGTGCCGGCACGGCGGCCACCTTCTCCGGAATCACGGCCATGACGGTGGATGATTCAGGGGATGTGTTCGCTTCAGGCGGAGCCAACGGCAATATCCGGAGAATCTCACCGACGGGCGTCGTCACTACCTTGGCGGGCGGCTCCACCAGCGTCCACGGCTGGAAGGATGGCGTGGGCCGGAATGCCTCGTTCGCGGATCCCGCCGGTATCGCCTTTGCGGGGGATGGCAGCCTGATGATCGCGGATGCGGGAGCCCAGTCCATCCGGCGCATGACTCCGGATCTCACCGTGACCACTTATGCGGGACGGCCCTCCATCCGGGGCATTCTGGACGGTGCCGGAACCGCCGCCCAGATGCTGAATCTGCGCAAGTCCGCAGTGGACACGGGCGGAAATATTTATTTCATCGACGGGCAGCGCATTCGGAAATCCACTCCCCAGGGAGTGGTCACCACCCTTGCCGGGGATCCTTGGCTGGCTGGCAGCGCCAATGGCACCGGAACCGCCGCCAGGTTCAACAACCCTGTCGGCGTGACCGTGGACAATGCGGGCACTGTGTATGTCGCGGATACAGGGAATCACACCATCCGCAAAATCACCCCCGCACGCGTGGTGTCCACCCTCGCGGGGCGCACGGGTGAATCCGGCGCTTTGAATGGAACAGGCGGCGCGGCGCGGTTTGAATTGCCGAACGATGTGACGATTGGCCCGGACGGCGCGCTCTATGTCACGGATTACAACCGGGCGGTGAGAAAAGTCACCACCGCCGGGGTGGTGACCACCTATGCAGGTATCCTGGGGAGTGACGGCACCAACGACGGCCCTATTGACAGCGCCCGTTTTCTGTATTTGGCCGCCTCGGCGTTTGATGTGCAAGGCAATCTTTATGTCCTCGATTCCGGAGCCCACAATATCCGCAAAGTCTCCGCTGACCGCACCCAGGTCACCACTCTTTGCGGCTTGGCTGGTGAGGCCGGTTATGCGGATGGAACTGGACCGGCGGCGAGATTTGACCAGCCATTCGCAGTGGATGTGGCTCCGGATAGTGTGCTGTATGTCGCGGACCTGATGAACAATGTGGTGCGCCGCATTACACCGGCCGGCGCCGTCACCACCGTCGGGGGACTCTTCGGTGACAAACTGGAGGAGCTTTCGGATGGAGTGGGATCAGAGGCCCGATTCAGTGGGCTGACCGGGATTTCCATTGACTCCAAGGGTTCCATTTACCTGTCGGACGCGGATAATGCGCGGCTTGTGAAAGGCACCGTGATCCAGTCCGTGGAACTGACGGCGGTTCCCCAGACAGTCACCTTTGCGGAGGACACCACGTATCCTCTGCTGCTGGAGACCACCGGAGCCGGCGGGGGCACGGTGAGCTTCACCGTGGTGACTCCGCCCGCGCACGGCACGCTCAGCGGCGCCGCACCCAATCTGGTCTACACGCCCGCCACGGACTATTTTGGCCCGGACACCTTCACCTTCAAAGCGGTTTCCGGCTCCACCGAATCCGCCCCCGCCACGGTCAGCATCACTGTCACCAATGTGAACGATCCACCCGTGGCATTTGACCGGACCATCACCACCGATGAGGATACAGCTGTCCAAGTGCCCACGGCGGGGTTTGATGCCGAGAGTGAGATTGATGAGCGGAGTTTCGAGGTCCTAACCCAACCCGCGCACGGGAAGGTCACCGGCAGCGCTCCCAACCTATATTACAAATCGGATGCTGATTACTCCGGCCCGGACAGCTTCACTTACGTGGCGCGGGACTATACCTCCACCAGCGCTCCGGCTGTCATCACCATCAATGTGCTGCCGGTCAACGACGCGCCCGCCGCCGCCGCGCAAACTTTGGAGACCAACGAGGACACCAGCCTGCCCGTGGTTCTGACCGGCACCGATGCGGAGAACGATCCGCTGACATTCGAGGTCGCCGCGCCCCCCGCGCACGGCACCCTGACCGGCAATGCCCCAAATCTGGTTTACACGCCCGCCGCGGACTACTTCGGCCCTGACAGTTTTTCGTTCATAGCCAGGGACGGCACCCTGGCCAGCGCCGCCGTTCAAGTGGCTTTGACCGTGCGACCGGTCAATGACCCGCCCACCGTGCTGGAGCCGTTGGAGCCTATCGTGCAGACCCGACCGGGGCTGACGGCATCGATCCCCCTGGCCCCGCATTTTCGTGATCCGGAGACCGGCGCGGAGGCGCTCACCTTCAGCCTGCAGGCGGAGAACAGAGCAGATTTTTTCATATCCTCCATGCAGGGTGGAATTCTCACCCTCACCGGCACAACGCCCGGAATTGCCAATGTGACGGTTATTGCGGCTGATCCCGAGGGCCTCTCCGCCGAATCGGTTTTCATTTACCGGGTCAAGCATCTTCCGGAACTGACCGGCGGCAGCGGCATTCCCGCCCAACGGGCCATTCTTGGAAAACCTCCAGTGCTGATTGATCTTTCCTCATGGTTCAGTGACGCCGACGGTGACCTCCTCACCTTCAGTCTGGCCGCTAATTCCAATCCCGTGCCCGCTTCGGTGACCCTGACGGGCCCGCTCCTGACCCTGATCGCCCTGGAGCCGGGATCCACCCGCATCACGGTGCGGGCCACGGATTCGGACGGAGGCACGCTGGATGCCGGCTTTGACTTGGCCGCAGGCACGGAATTCCCGACCGCCACCGCCACGGGAGGCCTGGTGCCTGATCCGCAGAGCGGCCTTCTGCTGCAGAAGGTGACCATCGTCAACACCACCGGTCTGGCATGGAATGGATTCCGACTGCTGGTCTCCGGACTGCCGGACGGCACCGCACTTCACAACACCACTGCCCCGGCTGGCGCCTCCGGCTCCTGGATTGACTGGACCGGCTCCATGGAGCCGGGAGCCCAAGCAACCCTGACTTTGGCATTTTATTCCCCTGCCCGCATAGCTGGCCTCACTCCGGTTCTCTCCGTGGGCGACGTGGGCACCGCCACCCAGCCCCTTGGGGATGGGAAAGGCTTGGAGGTCCGCCTGATTGCGTCGTTGAAGGATGGCGGCATCCTTCTGGAGTTCGACTCCATTCCCGGACACTGGTATCAGGTGGAGTACAGCACAGACTTCACCACTTGGAAAGTGTCTCCCGTCTCCATCCGCACCAGTGCCAACCGCACTCAGTGGATAGACCGGGGACCGCCTTGGACTGATGCCCCGCCCTCCGGCTCACCGGCGAGGATCTACCGCATCAAGGATGCAACCCCCGCCCCCTTCTGAGGTTGCGCTCCTTGGCCCGCCCGGCAGCCGCTCATCCGGGTTTTCCAACCGGTTGGCGGGCAGGCGGGTTGGACAGTGCATGCCGGCTCCCGGATTTTAGGCGGGGAATATCAAAAAGCCGCAGCCGGAAGCGTGGCTGACCGGCAGCGGGCTTTGCCATTTGCGCCAAGGGCCGGCAAGCGCCATTGCTCCGATGCTATGATTACCCCTCACCCGCAGGAAGGCTCCTTTCGATTATTTAAATTCCGGAACATCCAAGTCTCGGTACACTGGTCGTGGCTAATCGTGGCTTGGTTCCAAATTCAGCGCACGCAAGCCAGCCGGGAATACCTGAATCCTGTCTGGGCGGCATATGAATATCTGGCCCTGTTTGGAATTGTGCTGCTGCATGAGTTCGGCCACTCCCTTGCCACCCGACAAGTAGGCGGGCGGTCGGACAATATCATTCTCTGGCCCTTTGGCGGCATCGCCTACGTCCAGGCCCCGCCCCGCCCAGGAGCCCATTTGTGGAGTATCGCTGCCGGACCGCTGGTGAATGTGGCACTGATTCCCGTCTTCTGGATTCTGTCCTGGTGGAGTGAACACTATACGGAAAGCTACGAACTGCAGATGCTGCTGCACAGTATTTACCGCATCAACTGGGTGCTCCTCATTTTCAACGTGCTGCCGATTTATCCTCTTGATGGCGGCCAGATCCTCCAGGCTCTGCTGTGGTACCGGCTTGGGTATGCCCGCGCGCTGCTGATCGCTTCAGGAGTGGGGATAGCCGGCACTCTGGCTCTGGGAATCTGGGTTTTCTCCTCCTTCCACAGCATCTATCTCCCGCTCATGCTGCTCTTCCTCCTGATCAATGCCTGGAGCTCCTTCCAACGGGCCCGCCAGCTGCTGACCCAGGGACCTCCGCAGGACAGCTGAACGGAGCGCGCCCCGCCCGCCAAGGCGGACAAACAGCCTTTCAAGGCATCAATCCCGTAAAAGCAAATCCCCGGCGCGCACCTTTGACGCGGCCGGGGATTTGTTTTGGTAGGAGGAGAGAAACCGCCGGATTACGGAATGGTGCGGACGACGCGGTAGAAGACCGACGTGGCACCCGCCGGGGCGGCGGTGGTGTCGGTGAAATCCGCACTGCCCGCAGTGCCGGGGATATCGGTGCCCACCTGGGTCCAAGTGTTCAGATTCACGGAGCGCTGCACCTTGAAGGTGGCACCCGTTTGGGATTCAAAGGTGATCCGCGGCTGGCCTTGGGCGTTGCGGGAGAACGCAGTGATGCCGAAGTCACCCGCCGGGATCACAATCGCCGCGCCCATCTGGAAGGCCACCTCGCCGATGCCCACCCGGTCGCCTCCCGGGGCCACCCCCTCAGTTCCCCAGTTGTTCAGCGGCTTGAGCAGCACGTACTGCGCGGTGATTTTCCGGTCGAAGGGGAAGCTGTTCCGCTCCGTAAAGCTGAAGGGCACCGTGAAGGCGGGATTGTAGGTGATGGAGCCTCCCCCATAAGGGCCCTCCGCGCCGGTGGCGAAGGTAAGGCTGAAATCCCTCATGCCATTGGAATTGCCGATAGAGTAGCCCCAGACGCTGATCTCCGTGAGATCGACATCCCCGCCCAGATTAAAGATCAGCAGCGGGGCGGGATCGGGAGCGGGATCAAAGTAATTCACCGTGCCGTTTGGTGCATCGGTGACCCACAGGGTGGTGGCATCATTGCCGTCAATCTGATGGTGCGGCTGGATGTTTTCAAACCCCGCGCCGATGCCGTTGATCAGGCCGGCGGCGGCATACAAATCCGTGCCCGAGGTTTCCGAGGTGACTTCGGAGATGGGATAGAACTCGTCGGGAATGGTGACGTGCTCCCCGGTGAGCTGGATGGTCACGGCGGGATTTTGGGTGTCGTTGCTGGCGATGCGCAGGAAGGCCTCCTGCGTGCCCAGGGTGGCGGCGGCAGGATTGAACTCCAGCTCCACCAAGGCCTGGCTGACCGCCGGCAGGGTGGCGGGCGCGGATTTGATGGTGAAGGCCGCCGCATTGGGGCCGTCCAAGGTTCGGGAACTGATGGTCACCGCTTCGCTGCCATAGTTTTTCAGCACCAGACTGAAAGTTTTAACCGTGTCCGTGGTGCCGAAGCTCACCGTGTTTGGAAAGATGAGATTCTTCCCGGTGGTGGTGATGATTTTTTCAAAGGCGATATTGCCAAAGCCCACGCGGTCACCGCCCGGGCCCAGACCGGAGCCGTAGTAATTATCGGTGGGAACGATCTGCACATACCGCGCCGTCACCACCTGGGCCAGATCAAAGCTTTGGCGTTCGGTGAAGCCGAAGGCGGCGGTGAACTGCGGATTGTAGGTGATGGAGGTTCCAATGCCCGCCGCGCCTTCGGAGGCCTTCGCAAATTTCAGATTGAAGTCGGAGGCTCCGTTGGCATTGCTGCTGGAGTAGCCCCAGACACTGATTTCCCCCAAGGGATAGTCCGCCCCCAGATCAATCACCAGCGAGGGGGCGGGATCCGGCACAGGCTCGAAATAATCGCCTGTGCCGCCATTGGGAGCATCCGTCACCCATAGAGGAGCCGCGGCCAACTGCTCGTGTGGCTGCTCGGCATTGAAGCCCGCACCCGGTCCGTCGATCAGGCCGGCGGCTTTGAAATAATCCGTGGCATCCGTGGCAGAGGTGGCCGCCACCATGGGATAAAACTGATCCGCAGCCTCCGCCGGGACATTGGCGGTGATGGAGGCGTCCGCGGTGGGCAACCCGGCGGTGTTGGTGTTGACGTGGAACACCACGCTGGCGTCGCCCGTTGGCAGCCCCACAGGGTTAAACTGCAGCGTGATGCCGGCCTTTGAATAAGCCGGAACACTGGCAGGCAGTGTGACCACACTGTAAGCCGCCGCGGATGCGCCCGTAAAGCTGGGAGAGGACAAGGTCAGCGCCTGCGGCCCCAGATTCAGCACCTCCAGGGTGATGGTCTTCAGCACGCTGGCATCGCCCAGGAGGTACTCCGTCGGCAATTCAGCAAAAGAGCCCGTGACATTCGGCAACTGCAGGAACGCCACCTCGCCGAAGCCCACCCGGTCACCGCCGGGTCCCAGCCCGATATTGTTGTTCAGCGGTGTCAGCTCCACGTAGCGGGCCGTGAGCTTCTGACCGAAAAGAAAACTCTGCCGGGGTGAAACCTGCGGCCCCGCGCTGTAAGTGGGGTTGAAGGTGATTGAGCTTCCCGCGCCGTCCGGTCCTTCGGCGTCGGTCGCGAACCGAAGGCTGAAATCCTTCATGCTGTTTCCCTCGATGCCGGTCGCGTATCCCCAAATACTGATCTCCCCCAGACTCACATTGGAGCCCAAGTCGAACACCAGCTTCGGTGCCGGGTCGGGCAGCGGCTCAAAATAGTTGGATGGATAACCATAGGGGGCATTGGTGACCCATGTGGTGTCGCTGATGCGGTTGTAAGGGGGTGCGGATTCGAAACCGATTTCCGGGCCCTCGATCAGCCCCATGACATTGTAATAATCAAAGTCCACCGTGGCGGAGGTGGCATCCATAATTTGATAAAAATCCGCCGCGCGGACCGCAGCAGGGGTCAGGAAGAGCAGTCCTGAAGCGGCCAGGCATGACAGCCTCAGCCTCAAGGTGATTTTATGGTGCATGATGGGCATGGGTTTTGAAGGTGCCTGGGGCCAGGCGGGTATGGGAGGAAAAGAAATTCCCCTGAAGAGGGAAATGATGCCTGTTTCTAGCAACCGCGGCGGTTGCGGCGGCGGCCCAGGGCAAGCAGGCCGGCCATTCCCGCCAGTCCGGCGGCGGCAGGTTCCGGCACCACCGCGAAAGCGACCTCCCCCATGCCGACCCGGTCCCCGCCGGGAGTGGCTCCCTGAAAGCCGGCCCAGTTGTCGGTGATAGTCATCTCCACATAACGGGCGTTGACGGTCTGGCTGAAGGGATTGCTGTCCCGCAGCGCGGGGTCGAACAGAGCTTCGAAAGCCGGCTGATACGCGATGGAGGTCCCGAATCCGGCGGTGCCCTCAGCCTCGGTGGCGAAGCGCAGGGTGAAGTCCTTCACGCCGTTGGTGTTGCCGCTGGAATAGCCCCAGATGCTGATCTCGGAAAGAGGGCGGTTCTGCCCAAGGTCGATAATCAGCACCGGCGCAGGATAAATGTTGTAATAGTCAACCACCGGGTTCGGCGCGATGGTCACCCAATTGTAGGCGGCCCCCCCGGCCCCCAGGGCGTTGTGCGGTTCCGCAGCATCGAAGCCCGTGCCCGGACCTTGGTAAAGATTCGACATCACATAGGTGGTGTAGACCGTGGAATTTGCCGACGTGACATTGACCGGCGAATAAAAAACCGCAGCGGGAGCGGAGACAGCCGACATCAGGAAAAGGATTAGATGGGAATATTTCATGGTTTTCAGGAATAGCTCAAAAAACTTAACCGAAACCGGCACCAACTATTCACAGCTCGTGACTTATGCCGAATTCCACAAAAAACTTATCAGCAGTTCCTGTGCAGTGCCCAGAAAAATCAATGATACAAAAACAACCTGATACAGTAATTTGAACGGATATAACCGAACAACCGATAAGAGTCCCTCAGAAATCGGACATAATCCCGCATGCCTCCAAAACGCCACATGGAATGGCATGCCCGCAAAACATCACGACCATTAAATCCTGATTATTTCCGTAATGTTCAAGGTCAGCGTGTGCAGCGGTAAAAGACCCGTGACGCGGCGGGAACGGCGGCATCCCTGAAAACCGCCGAGCCGTCGGTTCCAACGGTCACCGTACCGGCGGCGTTCCATTTCTGAAGGTCGGTGGAGCGCTGCACCTGCCAGACGCTGCCGGGAGTGCCCGCCACGTGGAAGCTTCCCACTTCACCAGCAGGGCGGAGCACCGGCAGCGCCGTGGGCGGAGTGTCCACACCGCCTGGCGAACCATTGAGAGTTGTGGAGGACCGCCAGCCTGCCAAGGTGTTCCAAGCTGTCCAGGGAGCGGTGTCCTCCACCGCCACCAGAGCCGCGCCACCGCCATTGGCGGCGGAGACCCAGGAGGGGTCGTAGCTGAAATCCAGCACCTCCTCACCCGCCTTGTCGAGAATCCGCAATCGCTCGCCGGCATTGTCCAGACTGCCCAGGAAAACCCCGCCCACCGGCAGCCCGGTGCCGTAGCGGGAGGCGAAGGCTTCCGAATTTTTCACCAGGAGAATCCGTGCTCCGGGGGCCAGCGTGCCGCCTGTGGGAAAGGTGAAGGTGATGCCTTTGTCAAACGTGATGCCCTCCAGCGCCAGGGTTTCCGTGCCGGTGTTCCGCAGCTCCACATACTCATAATCCCCTCCTGAGTAGGCACCTCCTCCCGCCGGATCATACATCACTTTGGTCACCCGCAGAAAAGACTGCGCCGCCGTGGGGGTGGAGGGTGTGCTCAGGGTGCCGGCCACACGGCTGGAGGGATCCTTCAGTGTCAGCACCTCCCCCCGGGCGGAGAGCGAGCCGGACCAGCCCCCCTGCACCAGAAGCTTCTGTCCTCCGGCGGGGCCGGTGGTCCGGGCGCGGAAAGCCGGCGCCGAATTCGCCAAGTACAGATGATCATTCGCCAAGATCACGGTTCCCGGGAGGAAGGTGTGATCGATGCCTCCGCTGACCGTCCACCCGGAAAGGTCAATGGCGTTGGAGTTGGGATTGACGATTTCGATGAATTCCTCCCCTTGGTTGCCGCTGGCGGGATTGGTCTCCACGGCTCCAAAATGGATCACCGGAGCCGCCTCCTGGGGCTCGGGGATCAGGCGGTTGGCCGCCGATGCGGCGGTGATGGCATAGGTGTTGTAAAGCTGGTTGCGGCGGATGTTGAGAAAGCTTTTAATAGCAGTGACGCTTTTGGCGGGACTGAACTGGGATCCCCAAAAATCCGCCCGCTTTTCAAAATAGCGCTCAGCCAAAGGCATGGTGGAGGGCTGCAGCTGCGCATCCATCAACGACCGCAGCCGCCGCAGATACATGGCCCGGGTGCGGGGATCGTTAAAGATGGCCTCCCAAAGCAGGTTCCATTGGTTGGCGTTCTGTTTGAGGTGGGCGAAGTCTCCAAAGAAGGGATGGGCCAGCCAGGTGCCCCCGTCCCCGGTCACTCCAAAACTCCCGTCCTTGTCCCACGGCAGGATGTTCCACTCCCTGTCGCCCAGGGTGTCGCGGTACATGTAAAAGTTTTTCCGGACATCGTCGTAATCGTTGATCACCGCGCGGACCGCCAGGTAGTTGATCATGTTTGGCAGATCGAAATTGTCGAACATGAAGACCGCGCGCTGATCCTTCAGGGCCTCGGTGGTTCGCTTTTTCAGCGCCGTGCAGACGAGGGCCAGATCCGCATTGTTCTCGGTTTCACGGGTCTTTTTCTCCACCCCGTCAGTGGAGTCGCTGAATACGGGATCCAGATTGGACTTCTGGTTCATCTTATAGAGCGCCCCCGCGGGATCGAGTCCCCACCGCTCCAGGAAGCGGGTGTCCACCTGCTCCACGTAATAAGTCATCACGTTGGTGGCCGTGGACAAGGTCGGCACCGTGGGGGATCCCCCCATGCGCTGCAGCATAGGAAACGCCGCGCAGGCCGGATGGCCGGCGGCGCGGTAGGCTTCAAATCCCATGGCGGGCCGGCACAGGGTGCTGTCCTGATCGGACAGGTTCAGGTTGGCCTCCTCCACCTTGCCCACGGTGTCGTCGATGTGGCAGTGATCGCCGGGGTTGAAGTCGAATTTTTTGGAGTTCGTGGAGGTCGCCCCGCCCCTCCTCCGGATGAAAATGTTGTCGTAGTACCGCTCCTTGAAAAACACTGCCCCCCGTGTGCCCTGGTCTGTCCCCGCGGCGCTGGTGTTTTTGGCGAACCAGTACCAGACCGGCATCGGCGTGGTGAAGCTGGCGGGATCCTTCGAGACGGTACCCAGGTATTCGGCGGAGTTCCGCGGCTCCTGAAACAGCGGCAAACGGGAACTCCGGGCCGCGGAGTCCTTGGCGGTGAAATTCCAGCGGATGAGCCGTCCCGCGCCGAAAGTGTTGATTTGGGTGGATTCGACGGTCACTTTGCCGGGGATGATGCCGCTGTAAACGCTGTCCCCGGCCACCGCGTCGCCCCCTTGGCCGTCGTCCCGCATGACCACTTCCTGGAAAGGGTTGCCGGCGCTGTCATACATGGCGATCCAGCGCATTTTGACTTCCGCCACATCGCCGAAAGTCCGGGTCGCTTTCACGGTCACCAGCACATCCTCGCCCTCCGCGGGCCGCAAGGGAGTGTGGGTGGGCTGCGTCAGGACCGGTCCCAGATCCGCCGCCCCGCTGCCGTTCACCGCTCCCGGGGTCGGCTGCTGAAAATAACGGGTATCACCAGTGTAAGCCCCATCGGCCACGCTCAGCCCGTAGGCGATGTCCGGCAGCTGAGGAGGGAAGGACGGGGCGTATTCCGTGGCGGGGACGCCGTCCGGCCGCACCAGCGCCATGTATTCCCCGCCGGCACCGAGCTTGAAATTGGTGTGCAGCTCCGCGCTCGGATCCCGGCGGTTTTTCTCAGAGGCGAACACCACCAGATAGCCGCCCGGCGGCAGGTTGACGGCGGGAAAACTCCACTTGGTTTTGTTGTCCGCCTTGTCTGTCAGCGACCAGTTCTGAAGATCCACCGCCTCCGCGCCGGCGTTGTGGATCTCCATCCAGTCGGAGTATTCGCCATCCTGGTCCTTCCGGCCGGACTCATTGGAGGCCAGAAACTCCGTCAGCCGCACCTGAGCGCCCGCCGGTCCGGCCAGGACCAGACCCCATAGATAAAGCAGCGGCAGACCGCGCCGGCGGGCGGAGACAGAAATCTGCATAAACAAGGTACGTCAGAGAGTGAAAAGAGAGTTTGAAAGACCTGCCGGCGGAGAAAGTTTTTCACGGCTGGCCATCCTGCAGGCGTGTCCCCCTGTTTCAGCAAATGCAGTGCCGGATGACAAGCTTCAGCAGCTTCTAAACCGATATTCAAATGACCAGATCCGGTCCTCTTTTGATAAATTCCACATTTTCGAATCCAAGTTTTAATTCATCACTCTTCACGAAGCTGGAAAAAGCATCTTGCCCGCAGCCAGCCACACTGGTCAGCATGTCCGGAAGTCCGCAACCGGAGCAGCCTTCCGGACCGTCTTCAAGGGACAGCCCGCCACCGCAGCGATTTCCCGTCGATCCGTGGCACCCCCCCTGTTTCCATGATCGTTTTTACAACGAATTCACATTGGCCTTGAAGCCGCCTGCGGCTGTTATAAGGTCCCGAAACTGTTCACACTATCACTGCCATGCGCCTCCCACCATCCTCAGACCCGCCACCAAAGCGGAAGGGACGTGCCCATCTTCCTCTTGCCGTCCTCCTGATTCTGACGAGCGCCTTCACCGGCTGCCGGGATGCGCGTGAACAGGCCCTGCATGAACTGAAGTCCCAGCAGATCGAGCCGGTACCCGCCTCTCTGCTGCTGGCAGTGTCCCGGAAAAATCCTGCCCTGCTGGAGCAGCTGACCGCCGCCGGAGTGCAGGCGGCCATGCCCGCCAAAGGGGAACCCACCGTGCTGGAAACCGCCATCCAAACCGGAGCATGGGATCTGATGCCGAAGCTCATCGCCATCTGCTCTCCTGCCGTGCTGAACGCCCCGGACGCGCAGAGCCGCACTGTTTTGGAAAAATGCGTGGCTGCTGCAAGGCCGGACGTTGCCAGCCTTCTGCTGAATGCCGGGGCCAAACCTGAAACCGCCTCGGACCCTGCCCTGCTTTTGGACCAAGCCCGCAGCCAGCCGGCCTTGCTGGATCGCTTGATCCAGCAGCTGCCGACGGGTCACCCCGCCCTCTCACCGGCCCTGCTGACGGCGGCGCAGGCGGGGGAAACCCCGAGGGTTGAACTGCTGCTCAGCCAAGGAGCCCCGCCGGAGGCCAAAAATCCCTATGGAGCCAGTGCCCTGACCCTCAGTTCCGCCTCCAGCCATACCGGCACTGCGGCTCTGCTGCTGAAAGCCGGGGCCAAACCCGCCAACAGCCCGGCGGCTCTCCAGCATGCCGTGGAGCGGAAGGACAGCGCCCTGGTGAAGGTGCTGATGGGCGCGGGAGCCAATCCATCCCAGCCTGCCGATCCCGCGCAGGCGGAAAAGACCCCGCTGACCCTCGCCCTCGCCGGGGACGATCTGAATCTGATGGACCTGCTGCTGACTCCGGACGCCCCTGCCGGCATCTGTTTTGAAGCCGCTCTGGCGAAGGATCAGCCCGCCCTGCTGGACCTGATGCTCAAGCATCGGATTCCGCTGGACCAAGCCATGCCGGATGGCAATCCCCCTCTCGTGAAAGCCGCCATCGGGGGCAAAACGGAGGTGGTGATCCGCCTGCTGGAGAACGGAGCCCCCTTGGACTCCACCGGAGTCCTCAATCAGACCGCCTACCACATGGCGGTGATCCATGGACAGAACGCCGTCGCCGCCCTGCTGCTTAAGGCGGGCATGAAGGCCGACGAGCCATTCCGCAAACCCGCCCCCCCCGAGCTGCTGCCCCTCTTTGACAATGAGTATTTCGCCAAGTGGTATGGCAAAGACGACAATCTGACCCCTCTGATGCTGGCCGCCGCCCGCGGTGACGGTCCCCAGCTCCGGATGCTGCTGGACAACGGGGCCAAACGAGGAGCCCAAACGAAGGCATGGCACCGCTATCCCATCGTTTTTGCCTGTGACAATGCCCGCATTGCTGCTGCCCAGGTTCTGCTGGGCCGGGATCCCGACAGCGAGACTGAGCGCCGGCACGCCATCATCTCTTTGTCAAAACAGCGGGTTTCCCTCTTCAAGAATGATGTGCTGGTCCGCAGCTCCTCGGTGTCCACTGGCCGCAGGTCCAATCCCACTCCGACCGGCAAATTTGTCATCACCGACAAGCAGGTGGACTGGACTTCCTCCATCTACAAAGTGCCCATGCCCTATTTCATGCGCCTGAACTGCAAGGATATCGGGCTGCATCAGGGGGCGGTGCCTGGCTACCCGGCTTCCCATGGTTGCATCCGCATGCCCAGGAACGAGGTGCAGGCCTTCTTCAGAACCCTGAAAATCGGTGATCCGGTGACCATCGAGCCCTGAACCGGGGCTGGTGCATGCCAGCCCGCGGCGGTGCCGGCACTCCTGGTTTCCCCGCCGTCAGGCTGGCTGTTGATCCAGATTGAGAAAGACGATGCAGGAGGGATTTCCGACCGGAGTGTAATGGCCCGCGAATTTCAGGCGGCCTGTGACGGGATCCACATGGAAGGTGGTGACATTGTCGCCGCGCTGGTTGCAGCAGTGAAGGAACTTTCCGGAGGGATCGAAGCTGAAGCTGCGGGGATAATTCCCCTGAGTCCACTCCTCGGCAAGCCATGTCAGGGTGCCGTCGGCCCCGATGGCGAAAACGGCGATGCTGTCGTGCAGGCGGTTGCCGGCGTAGAGAAACTTCCCGTCGGAGGAGATAAGGATTTCCGACCCGAAGCTACTGCCCGCGAAGCCGGGCGGCAGGCTGGATATGGTCTGCCGGGCGCTCAGTTTGCCGGAGGTGGTCCCGTAGTCAAACAGCGTCACCGTCGATGCCTCCTCCTGCAGGGAGTAAAACCAAGGGCTTTTTGGATGAAACGCAAAATGCCTCGGGCCATCGCCGGGCGGCAACGGAGTGATATGATACAGGTCGTTGGGAGCCAGGACGCCTGCGGAATCATCAAATTTCCAGCTCAGGATCTGGTCCAGCCCCAACTCCACGGACAGCACAAAGCGGCCCGCGGGATCCATATGGATCATGTGGGCATGCGTCTGATCGTGCCCACTGAGGGCGAAGCTGCCGGGCGGAGCGTTGGTGGCGGTTTTCGGCCCTAAGTTACCGCCGGGCTTTTTCAAATCCGTCACTTCCCCCAGACTGCCGTCCTCCAGAATGGGAATCACGGCCAAGGAGCCGCCAAAATAGTTCGCGACAAAAAGCCACTGCCCTGAGGCATGGAGACTGACATAAGTCGGTCCCTTGCCGCCGGAACTGACGGTGTTGAGCAGCTTCAGCTGACCATCCCTGCGGTTGATAGCGAAAGCGCTGACCGAACCGCCCCCCTCCGCCTCATGGTCTGTCTCGTTTGCGGAATAAAGCCGGGTGCCGCCGGCATTGATCATCAGACAGCTGGGGCTCGTCCCCTGCTCATACACCCCGCAGGCCGTCAGGGCTCCGGTGCCGCGGTCCATGCGGAACAGATGAATTCCCCGGCCATTCCCCGGCGGCAGATCCACCTGCGTTGCCTTCACATCCCGCAGGGGGGAGCTGAACGTGCCCACATAAGCCATCAGCGGCCCGGGCCCAGGCTTTTCCACATCGGGCTTCTGCGATCCCGCCTCCACCCCGGGTTCAGCCGCGCCGTCCCCGTCCGCATTCAGAAAGCCGGCCGGCAGTGAAACACCCGCCGCCAGTGCTGACGTGTATTTCAGCAGATTCCGTCGGGAAAAATCAGGCGAATGGCGCGGTGAGAAGGACATGCGCGGAATAACGGCGGGCAACGAGTGAAAATTGCAGCAGAATCGTTTCCTCAGGCTGGCTCCGGGCATGACCATGCCATCTGAACCGCTTCGGAAACGGACTATTGAAAAAGCACTTCCGGCCCTGCTGATCCGCAATGCGGGTGCGGATTGCCATGTGGGGATACTCAGCGTTTCCGGCGCAGGAAAGTGGGGACATCCAAATCCTCCTCATTGCCCTCCGGCTGGGGCTTCGGGGCCGGATGGCTGGTGGCGGGGTGGGAACGGCGCTCCTCGGCGGGCTGCGGTGCTGAAGCCTGGGCCCCGGGCTGGGGGCGGACAGGTGTGGGGCGCACCGGCGGCTGGGTGACTGCCGTGGCGATGGGGGCCAGCACGGGAGCATGGGACGCGCGGGCGGCCACGGCGGAGTGCGCCGCATGGGAGCCCTGCCCCGCCGGGGCTCTGCGTCCCGCACCGATGGGACGGATGGCGGAAAGGCGGTTCATATCCGGCTGGATGTGGCGGGAAGCGGATGTGCCCCGGCCGGTGGTGGCTGTGGCCGTGGGAGAGGGCTGCCGGGAGGGAGTCGCCGGAGCGCTGGCGGGTGCCTCCGGCTGAACGGAGCGGTCGGATGGCGGGACTGGAGCTGCGCCCGGCCGGGGCTCGCGGTTGATGAGATCGGTCAGCACAAAACGCTTGGGAGTGTTTACTCCCTGGCCGTTGGCCGGGGCCGGGGTTGAGGTTGCGGGGCGCTGCATGACCACCGGAGGCCGGGCCGGCACCCGCTCAATGCGGATGACGCGCAGAGGCTCCTCATCCCCGGCAGCGGGGTCGATGGTGGAGCGTCCATGATGATGAAGCCCCTGAAGGGGGGTTTTCTCGAATTCCTCCTCCAGGGAAGCGGCGGCTTCCGGCCGCCTTTCAGCCTCCATTTGCTGTTGGACGGGGGTATGGGGGTGGAATCCGCCACCGGAACCGGCCACCGCATGGGTTTCAGCGGCTTCCCCCTCCGGGTGACTCGTTGCCGTATTTGAAATTTCCTCCACGACTGCCTCCTCCGGGGCGGCATCAGCCTGCTCTTCGGCAGCAGTCACGACATCCTCCACCTCTGTTTCGGAAGCCGCCGCCGCCGGGGCCTCCGCCATTTCCAGCCCCTGCTGCGGTTCGGATTCCACGGTTGCCTCCGTCTCCGCTTCCGGCACCGTGGCCTCCTCCGCCTTCACTCTCTCAGCCACCGGTGCGGTGTTGGCTTCGGCTGCAGTTTCGGCCGTCGTTTCCGCCACGGTGCTTGACACGGCAGCCGCAGCCACCAGTGCCGGCACCGTTCCTAACGGAAGCGGCTGGGGGTAGGTTGCCAAACTGCCCGATGTGCCGGTGGCAGTGGTGGCGCCATTGATGGCCATCCAGGTCACCGCCACTGCCGGAGCGCTGATTTTGGCAGTGACCGGCACGGGAGCCGCCACCACCAGCGTGACGCTCTGAACGGCGGGAGCGGAAGCCGGGGCGGACACCGCCTCCGGCGCGGGGGCAGGCTCATCCGGAGTTTGCTCCGCCACCGGGGTTTCATCCTCAATCCGGGTTTCCACTTCGGGCTCCGGGGCAATCACCTGCTCGGCCTGCAATGACTCCGGAGCCGGAGCCGGATCCGCTTCGGCGTCCACGGCGGGAGCCTCCACCTCCGCTGTCCCAGGACCGGCCAGCTCCGCCACGGTGTCGCGTGAGCCTTTGTTATTGCTGGAGGCGGCCGGAGCGGACGACGATGCGGAGGCGTTGGAACCCGCTGCGGAGGCACGTCCCGGCACCGCCTCCTCCAGCTTGGGGGAGGAGGATCCCTCCGTCTCCGGAGGATTTTTGCCCAGGGAGGTGAGGATGGTGACACTGAGGTGTTCGTTCAGACTGTTGTCGATGGCGGCTCCGAAGAGAATCTGGGCCTCCTCATGGATGTCTTTGCCCAGTTCCCGCATGAGCGTTTCGATCTCAAAAAGAGTCAGCGAACTGCCACCGCAGATGTGGACCAGCACATTGCGGGCATTGGCCGCCATCTGGCCGCGGTCGAGCAGCGGGCTGCGGAGAGCCAGCGCCAAAGCATCCACCGCGCGGTTCTCCCCCTTGGCCTGGCCAAAACCGAACAGGCAGCGGCTGTCGGTGTTGCGCAGGGCGGTGATCAGCTCATCCATGCCGATGTGGATCAGCCCCGGCTGGGTCACCAGGCTGGTGACCGCCCGGATGCTTTGGCCGATGATTTTGTCCGCGGCCTCGAAGGCCTCCTGCACGCCTTTCTTTGGCACCACCAACTCACCCATGCGGTCATTCTCGAAGGTGATCAGGGCGTTGGCATACTTCCTCAGGTCATTCAGGGCCAGCACCGCCTGGCGGGTGCGGCGGCGCCCCTCAAATCCGAAGGGCAGCGTGGCGAAAACCACCACAAAAGCCCCGCACTCGCGGGCCATGCGGGCCACCAGCGGCGCGGCCCCGGAGCCCGTGCCTCCGCCCAGCCCCACGCATAGGAAAACCATGCTGCGGCCCTTGAGCAGATCCCTGATTTCGGAACTGGAGGTGCCGGCCGCCTCCTCGCCCAGTTCGGGGTCGCCTCCGCAGCCCAAGCCCAGCGTCAGAGTCTCGCCCAGCTGGATTTTGCGGCCGGCGGTGGATGCTGCCAGCGCGCGGGCGTCGCAGTTCATGGAGATGATCTCCGTGCCGGGCACGCCCTCAATGGCCAGCTGGTCGATCACACTGGTGCCGGCTCCGCCAATACCAATGACACTGACGGAGAAGGCCGATGAGGAGTCCGGGCCGTGGGCGGGGTCGGGATGGAATTGAATCATGATCGTCGATGGTTGGGTTTCCGGTTGAACGAGGGGATGCTGGGAAAAGGGGAATGAGGGTCACCGGCTGCCGCTCAGCACGCTGTCCATCAAATCCTTCACGCGGCGGAAAATCGTGCGCACCGGGCGCTCGCTCTCCACGCGCTGCGCGTAGCGGATGAGGCCGATGGGGGTGGCATACTGGGGGCTTTCAAAATTCGAGGTCAGGCCGGCCATGGGCGTGAAGCTCGACCGCCTCACGGGCACGCCGAAAACCTCCTCCGCCAATTGATCCAAGCCCCGCAGCAAACTGCTGCCGCCGCAGAGAAAGATTCCCGCCGCCACCCGGTCCAAGGATGCTCCGGAGGCCAGAATCCGCTTCCGCACCAAGTGGAAAGTCTCCTCCATGCGGGCGCGGATCACGCCATTCAGCACCTCGCGGTCCACCGCCAGTCCGTCGAAGGAATGGTCACCCTCCAGATGGATCAGCGGATCCGTGACCCCATCGGCGGGCAGCACGCTGCCATGCTCCACCTTCAGCCGGTCGGCCCGCGCGTGGGGGATTTTCAGCACGATGGACAAGTCGTTCGAAATATGGTCGCCCCCCACACCGATGGACCCGCTTGCGGAGATGGCCCCGTCCTCGTAAAGCACAAAATCCGTGGTGCCGCCGCCGATGTCCAGCAGCAGGGCGCCCTGCTGCCGGGCCTCGCGGTTCAGCACCACCTGGGCGGCGGCGATGGGTCCGAACACCACGGCCTCCACCTCCAGCGGGAACTCCCGCAGGCAGCGCACGGTGTTGTGCACCCGGCTGCGGATGCCGTGGACGATGTGATAGTCGGCCTCCAACCGGCGGCCCAGCATGCCCACGGGATTCTGCACCTTCTCCTGCCCGTCCACCCAGTAGTGCCGGATGATGCGGTGCAGGAAAACATTGTCCGGCGGCATGGCCACATTGCTGGCCTGCTCCTTCACCTCCTCCAGGTCGTCCTGCGTGATCTCGCTCTGGTCATCGGGAATGCGCAGCACGCCCCGGTTATTCACGCTTTCGAGGTGCGGACCGGTGATGGCCAGCCACACCTTGCGGATCATGATGTCGCTGCGGTCCTCCGCCCGCACCAGGGCATCCTGGAGGCTGGTCTGGGCGGTTTCAAAATCCACGATCTCGCCTTTGCGGACCCCGCGCGAGGGGGCCTGGCCCACACCGAGAATCTTGATCGAGCCATCGGCTTTGGCGTCACCGACCACCACACAGATTTTGTGGGTGCCGATTTCCAGACCGACGAAAATATTGGATTTGGCCATTGAGGGAACGGAGAACGAAAGGGGATGACCGTCTTGCCGGGAAAATCCATTCAGGCTCCGCGCAGCAGGGTGCGGACCTCATCATCCTCCGCGGCGGTGGAGACCGGCCGCGGACGCCGGGCGGGCGGTGCCGCGGCGCCTTGGCGGGCCGGGCCGGCGGCCGGGCTCACGGAT
>JAQGPJ010000094.1 GCA_028293125.1 Verrucomicrobiales bacterium
AGAAATGGCTCCAAAACATTCCAGACCCGATCCGGTAAATCATGGCGATGATAATCCTCAGACATGGAGACAGAATTTCCTTGTTTGGAACATCAAGTCAAGTAATTCTTGTGACGACACGCTCTAAGGAGTGCGGTCTGCCCGTCCACATCAGTGAGCGCATCCAGGATGGATTCGCGGTGCTGCCCCGGCGCTGGGTTGTGGAGCGCACCTTTGCCTGGGGCAATGGGCAGCGCCGCCTGAGCAAGGATTATAAGAAGAGCACCCTTTGTTCGGAAGCCATGATCCGTCATTGCCCGGAATCTCAGAGCTCTCGCTGCTTAACCAACAGCTTCTTAGCGGAAATGGATTGGTTTGAAGCGCTTTCGAAGCAATTTTACTTCATTTTTGAATGATATTTCCTCTAAACTTGCGCCACTTTGGGGAAATTTAGATCGTTTTTCTGTGTTGGTTGATACAATCTTCCTTAATGTGCAATTTTCTCTTTTTCTATGATCATTCCGGATGCATGTTTTTCGCTCTCGTCTGCTGCGGTATGGCCTCCGTTTATACCGCTCACAACCTCTGGCAGCCAATGTCGACAAGCCCTAAAAGTCACACAAATCACAGGGCAGCCAACGGCGATTCATTAAACCCGGTAATAACTATTATTCTTGAGCTCTTTTGGAGTCAAGTTGATTTTCTGTAAGGGAAAATCCGCGTGAAATTATTTTGTGCCAGCCTCGCCTCCACCCACATCCTGAGAGCCTGTAGTGCCATAGTCCATCCCCATCTTGCCTCTTTCTCCTTAAAGCCACTGATATGAGTCCCGAAGAATACAAAAGCGGTGCCGGGTTCGGTGGAGGAGACTTCAACACCACCCACTGGAGTGCGGTTTTTTTGGCTGGGCAATCGCAGGCACCTGGGGCCGGAACGGCTTTGGAAAATCTTTGCCGCACCTATTGGCCGCCGCTTTATGCCTACGTCCGGCGGCAGGGCCACAGTCCCCACGATGCCCAGGACCTGACCCAGGATTTTTTCGCGCGGCTTCTGGAAAAGAAATACTTGAGGCTCGCCTCCGAGGAACACGGACGGTTCCGGTCCTTTCTGCTGAAGTCGATGAAGCATTTTCTGATCAATGAATGGAAGCGCGGCGGCTCGCAAAAACGCGGGGCAGGACAGGTGGTTATCTCTTTTGACAAGGAATCTGCTGAACGCAGTTACCTGCAGCAGCCGGCGGAAGGATTGACGCCGGAGCATCTTTTCGAAAAGCACTGGGCCATGACACTTCTGGAGCAGGCGATGGAGCGCTTGGGAAGTGATTATTCCGCCGCTGGAAAAGGCGCTCTGTTCGGGCAATTGAAAGATTTCCTGCTGACGGAGGGCACTGGGGAGGCCTACCATGGAATAGCGGACCTTCTGGGCTTAACCGCCGGCGCGGTTAAGGTGGCGGTGCACCGGCTCCGGCAGCGATTCCGCGAAACGGTGCGGACGGAGATCGCCCGCACCGTTTCCACTCCCGCGGAAGTGGATGAGGAACTGCGCGCTCTTATTGCGGCCATGATTTCCTAAAAGTTTGCCTGGCTGCAAACACCGGATTTCCCAGTGCTGTCAAAGGAGGTTCATGTCTGTAACCGCCGGGCCGGTAATCTGTAGTAACCGGCGGAAAGATGACCTTTCCGCCACCGCTATGGCTAATGCCCCTCAGGAGAAGACCTCCAGCGGACACGTGTCCGCCGCAGGTTACGGGCAGGAACTGTATGGCGAAATGACTTGGCCTCCTCTGCCCGTCGCCCGGTTGTCGCGGTCATGTTCATCCGTGACCACCATAACTCAGGAGGGCCACGAACATCTTCTGGCAGTCCCTGGTGTTCCACTGAAACAGGAACTTCAGAAAAAGCGGCTTTCCTTTTGGCGTATATTCAAGACAGCCTGCGGCCGTCGTTTGGGGTTGAGGCGATTAAGCCGGAGATCATCGGCCCCGTAAAACTCTGAACTGTGAACGGGAATCCCTACTGTCCGGGCTGCGGTATTGGTTTGCTGGGCCAGGCGGTGGGAACAATGTGCGCCAGTTGCCTGCTCAAACTGGCCTTGGACCCGCTGCCGGAGGACTTATCCGGCTTAGAGGGTGGTGATCCAGCCTTGGCAGGGTCAGGAAAAGGCCGACGGTTCGGAGACTATGAATTGCTGAAGGAAATCGCCCGCGGCGGTATGGGAGTGGTTTACAAAGCGCGGCAGGTCAGTCTCAACCGCATCGTGGCCCTGAAGATGATTCTAGCCGGCGACTTTTCATCCCCGGCCATGGTGGAGCGTTTTAAAACCGAAGCCGAAGCCGCGGCCCGGCTGGAGCATCCGGGCATCGTGCCTGTTCATGAAATCGGCGCGAACGACGGACAGCATTATTTCAGTATGCGTTTTCTGGAGGGCGGTACCCTCACCCAGGCCTTGGCCTCGAGGAAATTCAGCCTGAGGGAATCGGTGGAGCTTCTGCTGGCCGTGGCCGGAGCGGTGCATCACGCGCACCAGCGCGGCATTCTGCACCGCGATCTCAAGCTAGGAAACATTCTGCTGGATGCCGGCGGCGCACCGCTGGTGGCGGATTTTGGATTGGCTAAATTACTGGAGCACGAAAGCGGCCTGACCATCAGCGCAGCGGTAATGGGTTCCCCGGCCTATATGGCTCCGGAACAGGCGGCCGGAAGGAACCGGCAACTGACCACCGCCGCGGATATCTACAGCCTTGGCGCGGTGCTCTATGAAATGCTGACTGGAAGCGCGCCCTTTCTCGGAGCCACGGCGGCGGAAACCATGCGCCGGATGATGGAGTCGGATCCGGACCGTGCGCTTCTCCGCAAGGCCGGCGCCGACCGGGACTTGGAGACGGTCTGCCTGAAGTGTCTGGAAAAGGACCCCGCCCGGCGGTATGGATCGGCGGACGGACTGGCCCGTGATTTGGAGCGCTGGCTGGGCTCCGAACCGGTCCATGCCCGGAGAATAACAGCAGCCGGGCGGATCCTGAAATGGAGCCGGCGCAAGCCGGTGGTCGCCAGCCTGGTGGCCTCGGTTCTGTTGGTCGCCCTCGCCGGTGTCGGCGGAATTTTTTGGCAGGCGGATCGGGCGGCCCGGGAAGCGGTGCGGGCCACTGCCGAAGCCGCCAAGGCGCGGGAGGAATTCCGGCGCGCTGAGGACGAGCGGTGGAATGCGAACTTCAATGAGGCCCGCGCCCTGCGGATTGCCGGCGGCACCGGTGCCCGTCTCCGCACCTCCGCTGTGGTGCGGAAGCTAAGCCAGCGCCCCGGCCTCACGGAGGATCAGCTCCTTGCGCTTCGGGAGGAAGCCATCGCCCAGATGGCTCTGATGGATGTCGAAATGCCGTCAATATGGATTCCCGTTCCGTCGTGGCCTCTTTTGGGGTGGAACCACCAGTTGGATCGTTACGCGCGGGACACCAAGTCAGCACTGGTGGAGGTCTGCGGGTTTCCTTCGCGGCAACTGATTGCTTCCTTTACCCTGCCTGCGGGCGAAGGCACGCATGAGACTGCCGTAAGTCCGGATGGGCAATTTCTCGCCGTCCATTTGGAGAATGGGCCGGGTGAGGCCCTGGTCTGGGATGTGGCCACGAAAGAAGTCATCCTCAGGAGCACCCTCCTCGGTGCCATGCAAATATCCCCCGACAGCCGGACGATTGCGGTCTCCACCCCTCAGGGCGTGAACCTGACATCTTTAAAAAAGGAAGGCGGCGTTACCCGCTCTTTACGGATGGGAGGTCCGGTGCTGGTGGCGGTCTTCTCACCGGACTCCAGACGGATCGCCTTGCTGCCTGATAGCCGCGACAGGGTCGAAATATGGGATACCGCTTCGGGGGAAATCCAAGGATCGTTTCCTGTGAAGGCCGGGGCCTTTCAGCTGGCTTGGCACCCGGATGGTGCGCGGTTGATGATTGGGGGAATCCGCGGCCATCTTGAGATGCGGACCCTGCCCGCAGGAAGGAAACACAGTCCTTCGGATGCGGGAGTGGATTTCCGTGGCCATGTGGCCACCATTTTCTCCATCACCTTCACGCCGGATGGCACCACGGCCATCAGTCATTCTTTTGATCAGTCCAGCATCGTCTGGGATTTGGTCTCCTGTCGGCCCCTGCTGCGCGAGTATCGCATGGGCGTTCTTGGAATCAATCCGGGCGGGGACAAGCTGCATGTCAGGAAAGAACACCCGATACAGATAAGCGAATCCGTGGCTCCCTTGCTGCCGCGCGCCGGTTACCGCCCCGTAGTCTGGGCGGGAGAGGCCCGCCAGGCCCACGCGGTGTTCACCAGTCCCGACGGGCGGCTCGGGGTGGTCAGTTACGAGAGTGCAGTCCCTGACCACGAGGACGATTGTATTCTGTGGGTTTTCAGAACCGGAGCCGAAGCCGGCAGAGTTAAAGGGGTGTGGGCCCAGTTCAGTGCGGACAGCCGCACCTTGTTCACCTTCGAGCGTTATCCCGCCAACTGCGTGCAGAGCTATGATGTCGGCCCGAAAACCTTGGCTGACCCGCCCCGGGACTAGGGCTAGGGCAAAGTGATTTACCAAGGTCTTGCCGGAAAAGCGGTCAACACTGGAACCATGCCCTCGGACGGACGCACCCTGGTGATCGCCGCCACAGATGCCGTGATTTTTCTTGATACTGTGACAGGAGAGACCACAAGGACTCTGAAAAAGCCCGCACACATTGTTACCCTCAGCAGCGATGGGAAGTGGCTGGGGACTTCCCGGCACCATTACCGGTCGGTGCTCCGGACAGCGGAGAGGGGAGAAGCCGCCACTCGCTTCGAATTTGGAACCAAGGTTATTTTCAGCCCGGACGCCCGTTGGATGGCTCTCTCCACCGGCGGTGAAGTCCGTGTGCACAAAATGGAACTCCCTCTGCAGACCGCATACCCCCTCATCCAATTGGGCGGGGAAACGGCTTACAACCCCCCTTTAGAGTTTTCACCGGACAGCCGCATGTTTGCCGTCCCTTTCAACCGGATGCAGGTGCGGCTGTATGAAACCTCCACGGGACGGGTCCTGGCCACGTTGACCCCCTCCCATCCCGCCCCCATTATGGGCGGCAGCGCTCTGGAATTCACAGCGGACGGCCAATGGCTGCTGGCCGCCAAAAATGACGGTGAAACCGTGTCGTGGCATCTTCCGGTCATCCGTGCGGAACTCGCCAAACAAGGTCTGAACTGGACCGATCCGGAATAATAATCTGCATTCTCCCGGAGAGGCCCGCAATCATATAAATGAAATAATCCGGCGTCACCGGTAACCGCTACTGCCTGATTCTGTAGTAAGCGTCAATTGCAGGCAATAACGCCTTCATGCACCATGAGACTACATGAATTCATCGACTTAAAAAAACGAAGCGGATTTGGCCCGGTACGCATTATGTTTCCGCCACCATCCTCCTTGCCACAGGTTCACATCGGACGTGGGCCGCGTCGGAAAAGAGCATCGCATTGAAGTTCACCGGCAGTTATGCCAGCGGGATCTATAATGGCGGAGCGGCGGAAACCGTGGCCCATGACCCGTGCAAACAATGGCTCTATGTGGTCAATTCGTCCACAAAATCGATCGACGTGCTGGGCATCGCCAATCCCTCCAATCCGGTGGAACTGGGCACGATTAGTCTCGCCCAGGCACCGCCGACAGCGTTTGGCGCTCCAAGAGGCCTAGTGTCCTGATGGATTAATTCGTTGAAAAAAGCTTGATTGAGTTTAAAATGACCGCATGTCCTCCGGCCGTCCTGTCGCCACTATTGAACTCACCCATGAGGAGCGCACCAAACTGGAGGAGCTGGCCCGGCGCCTCAAAACCTCACAGGCCATGGCTCTGCGCTCCCGCATCATTCTGGACTGCGCCGGCGGCCTTACCAATACGCAGGTGGCGGCGAAGCTTTCCGTGGCCATGCCAACCGTCGGCAAGTGGAGGGCAAGGTTTGCAAAGGAGCGCCTGCATGGCCTGTCCGATGCGCCGCGGCCCGGCCAGCCACGCAAAATCACCGACACCAAGGTGGAGGAGGTGGTGACCCGCACGCTGGAAAGCACTCCGGCCAACGCCACCCACTGGAGCACCCGCTCCATGGCCAAAGCCTCCGGCCTGACGCAGAACGCCATTCTGCGGATATGGAAAGCCTTCGGCCTCAAACCCCATCTTCAGGACACGTTCAAACTTTCCACGGATCCTTTCTTTGTGGAGAAAGTGCGGGACGTTGTGGGTCTGTATGTCAACCCGCCGGAGCAGACCCGCGCGCTGGTGCTGTGTGGATGAACCGACCGAAAGGAGATGGACAGCCCGCAGGCTGCCCGAAGGGCGAGCGTCAGCGAGTCAAAAGAGTCAGGTGCAGGCTTTGGAGCGCACTCAGCCACTGCTGCCCCTGGGGGCCGGGCCAGCCGGAGCGGCGCACCCACGATTATGTCCGGCACGGCACCACCTCCCTGTTCGCCGCCCTGGACATCGCCACCGGCAAAGTGATCCGTCAATGCCACCGGCAGCACCGCCATCAGGAGTTCCTATCCTTCCTGCGGTGCATTGATAAAGAAGTCCCGGCGGAACTGGAAATCCATTTGGTCATGGACAATTATGAGGTTCACCAAATCCCGAAAGTCACTGCATGGTTCCAAAAGAGGCCCCGCTGTCATCTGCATTTCACCCCGACGAGCGCCTCCTGGCTCAACCAGGTGGAGCGCTGGTTTGCCAAAATCACGGAGGAGCGCATCCGGCGCTCCGCCTTCCGCTCCGTGGCTGAACTGGAGCGGGCGATCCATAATTATATAGAGGATAACAACCGCAACCCAAAGCCTTTTGTCTGGACTGCCAGCGCTGATCTAATCCTGGGCAAAGTTCAGGCAGTTTGTGAACGAATTAATCGATCAGGACACTAGCGGTGCATGACAGCACCGTGGCCCTTTCCTTTCAGGCCGCGCCCAAAACCGATCCCGGAGTGGTGATCTGTCTGACAGCCAAGCTTGATACGACCCTGCCGGCGGGCCAGCAGATCACGATTGAGCATCCGCGCTCCGTGATGTGGGCGCTCTGCCGGATATGATCACATTCACCCCGGACGGACGGCACCTGCTGGTTGCCAATGAAGGGGAACCGAATTCCTATAATAATGTGAACGCGGCCACTTTGGGGCTCAGCGTCGATCCGGAGGGTTCGGTCAGCATTATCGATTTGTCATGCGGATCCGCGGCCTTGAACCAGTCAAATGTGCACACCGCCACTTTCAATGAGTTTGATGGCCAGATAGAGGAACTCCTCAGCGCCGGGGTCCGGGTATATGGCCCCAACGCCAAGGTATCCCAGGATCTGGAGCCGGAATACATCACCGTCTCACATGATTCCCGCACCGCCTGGGTGACGCTGCAGGAAAACAATGCCATGGCCACGATTGATATCCAGTCGCGGAGGATCACGGAAATCATCCCTCTGGGCCTTAAGGATCACAGCCTTGCCGACAACGGCTTCGGATCCAGCAATGCACTGGATTCCAGCGACCAGGACGGGGGCATCAGGCTGCTCAACCGACCGGTCAAAGGAATGTTCCAGCCGGACGCCGTCGCCGCCTATCAGTTCCAGGTGGAAAGTTACCTTGTCACCGCCAATGAGGGAGATGTGCGGAGTGTGCCCGGACTCCTGCCTCCGCCCAGCAGCGGCAGTGAGGACATCCGGGTGGGGGATCCGGCATTTCTGCTGGATCTGACGGTATTTCCGGACGCGGCACTCCTGAAGGCCAACAGCAATCTGGGCCGCCTGCAGGCCAGCCGGGTCACCGGTGATCTCGACGGGGACCGCGACCGCGATGAAATCCATACTTTCGGGGGCCGGTCCTTCTCCATTTGGAACGCCGGCGGCGATTTGGTTTTTGACAGTGGCGACCAGTTTGAAAGGACCACCGCCGCTCTGCTGCCGGCCAGCTTCAATGCCAACAATTCCAACAACACCATCGATACCCGCAGCGATGACAGCGGTCCGGAACCCGAGTGTCTGGTCCTCGGAAAAGCTTATGGCAGGCAGTGGGCTTTCATTGGTCTGGAACGCATCGGAGGCATCATGGTCTATGATGTGACGGATCCCCGCAAGGCCCGTTTTGTCCATTACCTCAACAACCGGAATTTCTCCGTGGTGCCGGGTGCGGGAACCAATCCCCCGAATGTGCCGTCGGCGGGTGATTTGGGCGCTGAATCCCTCCTGTTCATCAAAGCGGAGGAAAGCCCCGTCGGGAAACCGCTGCTGGTCGTGACCAACGACGTCAGCGGCACCACCACCCTGTTTGAAGTTATCAAAGAGTAGCTGCTGCCACCATAAACGCAGGCGGGTCCAGACGGACCCGCCTGCCGGGAAGTGGGCGGCTTGCCATTCTTCAATAGCAGTGAGAGCGTAAATCGCGGCCAAGGACAAAATGAGGCTGCGGGTGTTTCATAGGATGACACGGAGATTGGCGGTTGGCTTCCGCCGTTGACTGCACCGCCGGAAGCTGCGTAATTTACATAAACCTCCTTGAAATATTGGAATGAAGGCGGGTCAGGAATTTTGGCTGCATGAGTTAAGGCTGTCAGGAAACCCGGTAAAACCGGCTGGTGAAAAGTGAATGACCGGCATCATTAAAACGCGCCGGAACGGTGCCCACCGGAAGGGAGCCGATAACGGCCCAATCAAACAGGTCCTTGCTGGCCTCGACGGTCGCGGTGGCGGTCGCCGAACTTTCAATGGTGAATCCCGGAAGCCCGTTGATCACGCTCAGAGGCCCCGTTTTCATCTCGATGTATGGCAGACCCAATACTCGGGCCACATAGGGGAGAGGCTGGCGGTTAAAGGATAGGAAGTTCCCCCCCACCAGCACTCTGCCGTCCGGCTGCGGGGCCACCGATTGAGCACCAAAGGCAAAGCCGGCGTCGAAAGTGTGGTCCAAGGTGCCAGCGGCATTCAGCCGGGCCAGATTCAACCGGCTGACTCCGTTGACCTGGGAAAAGTCACCGGCAATCAGCACCCTGCCATCCGGCTGCACGGCCGCACAGGTCACCGTGGTGGAATTTCCCGGATCCGGGCCGAAGGCAGGGTCCAGTATGCCGTCGGGATGGAGACGCCCGATGCTTTTGCAGCTTACACCGTTAAACATAAAGAACCGCCCGGTGAAAATAATTTTACCGTCTGCCTGCACGGCCAGCGACAGCACCGTATCGGAACCGGCTTCCCCCGTGCCGCTGCCGGCATTGAATGACACGTCCAAACCTCCATCACCCAGCAGCCGGGCCAGGCCGTGGCGGCTGACTCCGTTCACCGACTCAAAAGAGCCTCCGATGATCACTTTGCCGTCCGCCTGCGGAGCGGCGGCCCTGACATCTCCCGCGCCCGTGCCGCAGATAAACGAAGCATCGTGGCTGCCGTCGGATTTCAAACGTATCACCCCGCTCCCCGGAGTGCCGGGGAAGACACCGAATTTTCCCCCCGCCAAAACCGTTCCGTCTTTTTGGAGGACGATGCAGGCTACTCCGTCCCCGGCGGCGGCGGCGGCATGAAAAGCAGGATCACAATTCCCGTCGGCTTCCAGCCGGACGACGTTTTTGTGTTCCACTCCGCCTGCGGTCACAGTAAAGCGGCCTCCGATGAGTATACGGCCGTCAGCCTGAAGCGCGATGGCGGTGACGGAGGGATCATTTCCCGCCAAAGCCGGATTGAACGCAGGATCCAAGTGGCCGTTGGCTTTCAGGCGGGCAATTCCCCGCCGCGTGTGCCCACCCGCCCACGTAAACTCCCCGCCTATGAGAATTCCTCCGTCAGGCTGCGGTATGATCACGCGGACGGTGTTGTTGGGGCCGGCGTATTCATCCACTTCAAAAAGGTCCACCGTGCCGTCGGCACCGAGCCGGGCGAGGTATCTGCGGGCCGTGGTGTTTTTCTTAAAGTCCGAACTGTAGTTTTTCAGCGTCACGAAGCCGCCGCACATCAGCAGCTTTCCATCGACGTGGCCGGCGATCTTCAAAAACGTGCTGCTGGTGAAGACCGCCGCAAAATTGAGGTCCTCGGTGCCGTCGTCCTGCAGACCGATCACAAACCCCCGGTGGCTGATCACGTCATCGTTGATCACTTTCATATAACCGGCGACACGCACTTTGCCATCGGGCAACAGGACGATGGACGTGACGGCGCTCTCTGCATCAAAGTGTCTCCCGTATATGACGGTGCCGGGATCAAAACCGGTATCGGGGCTGCCGTTGGGATTCAGCCGCGCGGCAAATCGCCTCAGCACACCTTTGACCGACAGGAAGCTGCCTCCGATGAGCAACTTGCCGTCCGGCTGGAAAGTGAAGGCCGCGACCGTTCCGTCAATAGCGGGAGTGACGAAACCGGGATCGACGCTGCCATCCGAATGAAGCCGGACAAGGGCGTGGCTCGAGTAATCCTCGTCAATGTATGTGATACGGCCGATGATCACTTTCCCGTCCGGAGCCAAGGCATGCAAAATGCCGGGCACCGTGACACGGAAGGACGGGTCCGGGGAGCCATCCGCATGCAGACGGAGAATGCTGCCCGCACCGACTATTATTTTGCCATCCGGCTGCAGCAGGACGCGGGACACGCTGCCCGGGTCGGGATGGAATTCCTTGTCCAGTTTCCCGTCAGGATGCAGACGCGCCAGCCCATGGCGCGGCCATCCATTGACCTTGGTGAACGCGCCGCCGAGGAGTATTCCGCCATCCGGCTGCAGCACCAGCGTGACGATGGTGCCCGCAGGCTCAACCGCCGCGTGAAAGTCGGGATCGGCGGTGCCCTCCGCCGTCAGAAGGGCCATGCCGCGGCAGGCCAAGCCCTTCGCTTGGGTAAAATCACCGGCAATGAGAATTTTCCCATCCGGACGCACGGCCATGGCAATCACCGGGCCGTTCAACTCCAACCCCGGGCCGAATGTCCGGTCCACATCCCCGGGCGAGGACCACGCCTGCCCGGCGAGAATGGCAATCAGAGAAAAAATGAAAGCAGGAACCATTGAAATGAGGAGGCGCATAAAGTTTCCGTAGGCTGCGGATTTTGAGGCATGGGGTTTGCGCCGCCGGGGCGGCGGCAGGATGCTGAGGCCCGTTTTAAGGGGTGATCAGCTCCACTTTCAGACGCCAGAATGTGGTGAACGCACCGGCATTGATATCATGGAAGTGCCCGCTGCCCTGGTTAAAGTCATAATATCTAATCCCTTCGGGGGTCACTGCGGCGTTGGGCGGTGTGAGCGTGAGGATGGTGGTCCACGCATTGGCCTGTCCGGGTGCGGATGTCCTTTGCAGCAGGTAACGCAGGTTGCGGGCACCCTCCTGATAATTGAAGCTGAGTGTGTAATACACCAGTTCATCATCCTGCCCCCAACCCGGTGCCGGAGCCGTAAAAAGAGGGGTGGCTTCCGGAAGGACAGGATTGCCGCGCAGGGCATATTCAAGACCGTTGGACGCGCCGTCTCTGTCCTCGTCGGCATCAAAAAGAAGCGCGCTTCCGGAGTTCTCCACCGCCCACGCCCGGAAGTTGGCCGCCGCCCCCGACTCGTAAGCGCCAATATCCGCTGTATAGATATAAGGGAAGCCGCGCTGGTCGGCGTTCGTTGGAGTGATGTCCGGCAGGGGGATGGCGGCATTGACCGCGCGGCTGCCGGGTTTGAGCGCCATGGTCAGCGTCGGTCCCCCGTAATCCCCCAGTGGAGCCAGCAGCGGGTCCATCGCCAGCGCCGGCTGCCCGGTATCCACACCCCTTGAACCTCCCGCAGCAGCTTGGTTCACCAAGGACTGCACGATGTTGGCTCCGAGTCTCATCACATGCTCCTCATTACAGATGTCCGAGCCCTGTCCGTCCGGCGCGGCATTGCCCGCCACGATGCTGTTGACCAAAGTCAGCGTGCCGGAGAGATCGCGGCAAAAAATTCCTCCGCCGGAGACACCGGCGCTATTGGCGGAAACCGTGCAGTGCGTCACCTCCGTCCGGGTTTTGTCCGTGCTGCAGATGGCACCGCCGGAGCGGCCCGAGAAATTGTCCGTGAGCGTGCAGTTGGTGACGTAGGCTCCACCTGATTCCGCGAACCGCACCGCTCCGCCATCCCCGTCCGTGGAGTTGCCATGGAAAGTGCAGGAATTGAGATACACATAATCGCCTTCATAACAATCCAAGGCTCCCGCTGCTCCCGTATCCCCGGGTCCGGCCGTGGCTTTGGCGGAATTTCCGCTAAAGGAGCACCGTGACAGCGCCATGCGGTAATTGCTGGCTATGGCCCCTCCATGGCGGGCGGAATTCCCTGTGAGGGTGCAGCCGGAGGCTGCAAAATCGCCGTAATTGTAAATGGCCCCTCCGGTGGCGGCGGTGTTCCCCGAAAACACACAATCCTCCAGACGCAATGATTCCCCGCTGAGCACCGCGCCGCCCAGAAAACCCGCTTTATTGCCACTCAGAGTGCAGCGGATCAGGGTCAGATGCCCGTCATTGCAGACGGCTCCCCCAGAGTTGTTGGAGAATCTCCCCGCCATGGAAGCGCCCGTGCCATCGCCACCCGTCAGCTTCAGGCCTGCCAATATCACCGACCGGTTCCGGTTGATAAAAAGGATCCGGTTGGTGCCGGGACCCCCATCGAGAGTAATGCCTCCGACGATGGCCGTGCCGTCCACTAATGTATCCCTCGCAGCCACCATCTCTCCTCTCGCAGGGTCCAGAGTAATGGTGCCGTCGGCGGCGGTCCCGCTGAAGACAGCCGGGTCAAAAACGATGCTCCGGCCTGCGACCGCATCCCGGAGTGCCTCGCGGAGGGAAACCCGCGCGCCTGAAGGGGTGTCAAATTCGTCCTCCCGTGTCGTCACAGACGTTACGGATACTTCCAAAGCCCCTATATCCGGCATCGCCACCGCATTGCCATCCCCATCCTGATTCCTCGGAGCACCGCGCTGGTCGGAGGACAGGCCGGCCACTATCGCGTCCGCCGGCACCCCATCCACGGCCGGGCTTCCCGAAAGCGGAACCATCGTTATCATCGTAACTTCCGGATAGGTGCCCCACCGCAGGCGGGCATCCGCAGTGATCGCCGCCGGGCCGCTTTCCTGACCGGTGGAATACTGAAATCGGATCAGGTTCGCTCCCACGCGGGTCATCACTCCGTCGAAACTGCAAACATCGGCTCCGCGCCCTTCGGGACCGGTATTCCCTGAGATGATGCTGTTGGTCAGCGTTAGTTCACACTCCTCCAGAAAAACCCCGCCGCCAAAGTCATTCGCAGTGTTGGCGTTGATCGTGCAGTGGGTGACTGTCATTTTGCCTCCCTCCAACTGTGCAAGCGCTCCGCCGCGCACAGCCGTGTTGTTCGACAAAGTGCAGTTGGTCAGTGTCAGACGGCTGTCCTCATCGTTGAAAACCGCTCCGCCATGATAGGCTGATTTATTATCCCAAAAAGCGCAGTTTCTGAAATTCGCTGCGCCCCGGTTGGAAATCGCCCCGCCCTGGCCCCCAACGGCCGAATTGTCACGGAATCCGCAGTGGCTTGCGTCTAAATTGCCATCGTTAACTATGGCTCCTCCGCCATTGAAGGCGAGATTGGCCGAAAACATGCAATTCTCCAAATTCAGGTGGCCGCGGTTCAAGATTGATCCCCCTGCATTCACTTCCACTTCCGGGCCGGAGACCTTTCCCGAGTGAAGAGTCAAGCCCTTCAGGGATAGGCTGCTCCCTTCGGCTACGGAAAAATGCCGACCGCCGACCGCGCTCATCCCCAAAGCCACTCCATCGCCTTCCACGCTGACGCCACCGGAATCCGTAATACTTATTTGGCTCAGCAGCGTGATGGCTTGCAATGAATCGGCGAATACCACCTCATCCGGCCCCGGTGCGAGCGCCGCTGAACTCAGCATCTCCCGCAGTGAGCCGGGACCACTGTCGGCAGCGCTGACCACCCTAAATACGGCCGCCCCCGCCATGTTGGCCGCAACCATAAAAATTATGGCTCCCGCAGGAAATGATAATAAGGTACTCATGGGATGAAGCCGTTTTGGGCTATTGGTAACTACAATTTATTGCAACGACGGTTACACCAAAGTTTGCTTTCCCGGGCTCCTTCCTTGCCGCGTTTGATCGTCCGCTTCTGTGGAATTTTCCGCAGCGGACCAGCCGGCAGGTTGTTCCATACAATGAAAAAGGCTGGGATCACCCGCAGGTGGTCCCAGCCTTTTTGCGTTTCAGCTGTGCTGGCTTTTCCGGAAAGGCTCCGGATCCGGTTCAGTGGTTGAACAGAAATGCGGGCGTATTGATGAGCGCCCATGTGAGGTCCTGCGCGGCGGTGAGGCGCTGGGCTTTAAGCTGAGCGGCACTGAGCTCCACATCGTGGCTGAGGCGCTCCAGTTTGGGATCGGCGGGCACCGGGATTTCGGCGGTGGCCAGCGCGGCTTTTCCGGCGGTGATCTGAGGATCCTCGGGCAGGGGTATGCGGGCGGCGGCGAGATCCGCTGTCAGCTTGGCGCGCTCCGGATCGGTGGTCTGCACATAGGTGGTCAGCGCGGTCTTCTGCTCCGGTGAGCGCTGCTCCGGCGCGATGGCGAGGATGGAGATGATGCCGCCAGGCACGCCGAAGTTCAGCGGCGCGGTCTGCGCGGTGGTGCTGAGGCGGAATTTCCCCAGCGTGTGCTTGCCGTCGTAGTTCTGATGCAGCCGGACTGTAAGCCTGCCGCCGCCAGCGGGAGGGGTTTTCAGCACAAACACGGCGGTCTGGTCCATGCTGCCTTTGGGATGGATGGCCCAGCCATTGACGGCGTCGGTTTTATGGCCGTCGATGGCGGTTTTCACATCGAAGCTGCCCTGATTGAAGGTGGCAGAGGCGTCGGCGAAGGCCAGCGGCTGGGGGGTGGCCTCACCGGGAGCTTGGAGGGTGGCCTCCAGTTCCGTCAGCACAAAGTTCCCATTTCCGCTGCGTCCGGGGCCGTTGGCGGCGAGCGCGGCATCCGTCAGAGCCTCCAGCCGCAGGCCGCCCACCGCCGCGCCGGGCGGCAGGTCGGCGGTGAGGGTGTAAACGGTTTTGCCCTCCGCACCGGAGGCCAGCACGGAGCCGTCCGCCTGAAGCGCCAAGGCCGCTCCGTTGCTGGAGGTCATCTCCATGGGGCGCAGGACGGCC
>JAQGPJ010000097.1 GCA_028293125.1 Verrucomicrobiales bacterium
GGAAAGCCTGGAATGTGGCCAACTATCCGGTCATCTCCCTTTGGCAGGACTGGGACACCGTGCTGGAAGTGAAGGATGGTATCTACAACAGCCCCTCCTGCCCGTTTGTGTATGGGGGCAGCAACTGTGTGGTCACCCCCGCGCAGTGGAACTCCATCGTCACGCTCAACCGCTGGCACCTGGTGCGCATGACGCTCTATCCTGACAAGTCAGTGAAGTGCTTCATCGACGGCAGCCTGGTGAGTGCCCTGCCAGCCTCCTCCTCCTCGATCAACCCCGGCCGCACCTCCAACTGGATCCTCAGAATCGGGTCCTTTGATGGTGACATTGACGAGGTCCGCGTCAGCCGCGCCACCCGCGACTGATCTGTTCTCCGGTCAGGCAGGCACCTGCATCCGCGGGTGCGTGCCATTTCAGTAAGCTTTTTAAAAACAGTTCCGCACAGCCATGCGGCAAAGGGTAGGCTTTGCCGCATGGCTGTTCACTTTGCGGGGGAATGGCGCTGTCCGGTTTCCTGCCTCCGGCAGGGAGCGCGGCCTGTCCGCCGGTGCCTCAGTCAGGAAACCTCGCCGCCAGTTCCTGCGAAACCGCCCGTTCCAGCGCCAGTTCCGGCTGGCCCAGCGCGGCTTTAAGTGCCAGAAACTCCGCACGGCCATCCTTGTTCCAGCGCCCGCGGCGCTCCGCCAGGATCAGGCGGTTTTTGGGAGTGTGGGCGGACGGGATGAACTCCGTGGCCGAGGCCTCGTATCCCATGGACCGAACCAGCGCCAGACGCAGGGCGTCCGTGAAGGTCGCCGCAGCGTCACGCCGGAGATTCGGCGAATGCACGATCACCCCCAGCGGGGAGGCTCCTTTTTGAAGGGCGTCGGGAGTTTTGAAATACTGCGCCAGTTCCGCTTGGCAGCAGGGGGCGACGGCCAGCAGGTCAGCCTGCTTTTTCAACCCCAGCGCCAGCGCGTCGTCCGTGGCGGTGTCGCAGGCATGCAGCGCCATCACCGCATGCAGACGGTCCGGCAGCACGGCTTCCTGCAGTGTGCAGCACTGGAAGGACATCACGGATTCCAGACCCAGGACCGCGGCGCGGTCCCGTGACTGGGCAATCACGGTGGCATTGGTGTCCACTCCGATCACATGCAGGTCAAAGCGGGTGTCACGCCAGTCCCGGATCTGCGGGGAGTGGCCGGTGGAGGCCTCACGGGCCAGAAAGGCGAAAGCCAGGGAAAGCCAGGAATTGCCACAGCCCGCATCCAGCAGTGTCAGGGCGCGTCCCGGCATGGCCTTCGCCAATGCTTGGAAAGGCGGGGCGATCAGGTTGATCATGTGATTGATCTGCAGGAATTTTTTCACCTGCCCGGAGGTCACCGAGGCATCATCGTCCATCAGGCCTGTGGCATGCAGAAAAGCGCAGTGCGTCACCGGGTGCAGCGGCAGGCGCTTCCCCGCCATCAGACGCTCCAGCCGGTCCGGGGTCCAGTGGCTGCGGGCCCGGCGGGCCAGTTCGGAGGGATCAACAGGTTTCAAAATGGGAAAGGACATGCCCTGCGGCAATGAGGCTGTGGTGCAGTAGGGCAGGCCCGGCTCCGGATCAACCCCATCTTCCCTTGGCGACCAGCCTGCCGGTCCATCACTCCCGATCAATCTTCAGTGGAAAATCCCCGGCGTATGCCTAATCTGCTGACTTATGCAGAAAAACGCGCTCGGTCAGGGACTCGGAGCCCTCATCAGTGGGGCCTCCCGCCGGGGGGCCGGAGCCCTCGTGCTGGCGCCCATTGCTCAGACTTCACCCATACCCCCGCCGGTGGCGGATCCGGTGCTGCCCGGCACCCGGGTGCTGCGGGTGCCGCTGGACTCCATTGTGGCCAGTCCCATGCAGCCCCGCCGCACCTTCCGCGAGGAGCAGTTGCTGGAGCTCATGGACTCCATCCGGGAGCATGGCCTTATCCAGCCCTTGATTGTCCGCCGCGTCCACGGTCAGCTGGAGCTCATCGCCGGCGAGCGCCGCTTCCGCGCCTCCAAACGGCTGGGACTTACGGATGTGCCGGTCATCGAACGCGAGGCCACGGATCGCGACGTCCTGGAGATGGCGCTGATCGAGAACCTTCAGCGTGAGGATCTGAATCCCATTGAGGAGGCCGAGGCCTTCTGGCGGCTGTCAAAGGAGTTCGCCCTGCGTCAGGAGGACATCGCCCGCCGGGTTGGTAAAAACCGCGCTACGGTCGCCAACAGCATGCGGCTGCTGGATCTGCCGGATGAGGTGAAATCCTTGATTGGCCAGAGCCGCCTGAGCAGCGGCCACGCCAAAGCCCTGCTGGGCCTGCGGGACGCCGCCCTGCAGAGCGCGGTGGCGGATCAGGTGGTGCGCCACTCGATGACCGTCCGCCAGACTGAGCGCCTGGTGCAGCAGGAACTCGCCGGCAAAAAGGAGAAGCCCGCGGCTTCCGGCAAACCCGCCGCTCCTCCGGCCCGCGACCTGAACGCCACACTGCACCGCATCCAGTCCAATCTGCGCCATAAGCTCGCCACCAATGTCACGGTGCACCACGGCGACAAAAAGGGCCGCATTGAGATCGAATATTATGGCAACGACGATCTGGGCCGCCTTCTGGAGGTGCTGGGAGTGGACGCCGAATAAAGCCGGCCGCCCCGTCAGCCGCCTTGGGCAGGAAAAATGCGCGGCAATGCGCTGCCGACTCCCGACCCTTTGAAGACTGGTCCTTACAGGCTTTGTTCCTGCTGTCAGGATTGATGTCCTGATGATGTGGCTGACACCATCAGCAGGCTGACTTGATGAATTTACAAAAAGTGCGGCTCGGAATGAATTCACTACAAGTGTAGTTGCAATTTCACTACAAATGTGGTGAAATTCAACCATGACTGCATCCGACATTTCAGAATCCGAGTGGGTGATCATGGAGACCCTGTGGGACCATGCGCCGCGGACCGCGTCGGAGGTGGCCCAGGCAGTGCGGGAAACCACCGGCTGGGCGGACAACACGGTAAGGACGCTGCTCACCAGACTGGCGGCCAAGGGGGCGGTGGAGTCGCGGCGGAACACTCCCGGCGTGCGGGAATTCCTGCCGACGGTGCAGCGGGAGGCGTGTGTGAAAGAGGAGAGCCGATCCTTTTTGAAGCGCGTGTTCCGGGGTTCGGCCAAACCGTTGCTGGCCCATTTTGCGGAGAACGCCCGTCTTTCCCCGAACGAGGTCCAGGAGCTGAAAAGGCTGCTGGATGAGTCTCTCAGGCAAACACCGTCCCCAACTGACACCACAAACCAACCAAAAACACCGATCCTGCCATGAATGCTGATCCCTTCCCCGCTTTCGTGCCGTGGCTCCTTGCCGCCAGTCTGCGCGCCTCTCTGGCGGCACTGGTGATTCTGAGTGTTCAGAAAACGCTGTCGCGGCGGCTTCCCGCACGCTGGCGCTTCGCACTCTGGACCCCGTTTGTGCTGATTCTGATTCTTCCAGCATTGCCGGAAAGCCCTTTGAGTCTGGAGCGCCTGTGGCGTGCCAGAAAAGGGGCGGAGCCGAAGGCAGCCGTCACTGCGGTGCCCATGGCGGGGACCGATGTCTTCCTTCCCACACGGACGGCGGAGCCGGCTCCGGGGCCGCAGGCGGGTGGCCATCCTGTCCAAAACGACGCGCCGCCTGCCGGTCTGGCCGTCTGGCGAACAGCGGGCGTGGTGTGGCTGTCAGGGTTCGCCGGGGTGGCGGGGATAGGGCTGATAGCCTGGCGGCGGCAGATTGGGCGTATCCGCGGAGAGGCCACCCCGGTTTCCGCTGAGCTGCGGGAAAGTGTCAGGGCCGCGGCGGCGGCCTCCGGTCTGAGGCGGCTTCCGGAAATCGTGTGCTCCCGTGCGGTGGACAGCCCGGCGGTCACCGGCCCGCTGCGTCCGGTGCTGCTGCTGCCCTCCGGATTCCCGAGGAACCTGCCACCGCGCGAGGCCAAGCTGATTCTGCGCCACGAGGCGCTGCATCTGCGGCACCGGGATGCGGCCTGGGACGTGCTGTTCTGGCTGCTGAATGCGACGCACTGGTTCAATCCGCTGATCTGGTCCGCCTTCACCCGGCTGCGCTCCGACCGCGAAACGGCCCGCGATGCCGAAATCCTGGCTGAAGCCGGTCATGCGGAGCGCGCGGCTTACGGAGCAGCCCTGCTGCGGCTGCAGCTACCGGCGGGCACTCCGCTGTTTCAGACCGGGTTCGTGGGGCTGGTGAACGGTGGCGGCGGGATGCGGCGGCGCATTGCAGGCTTGGCGGGGCACCGCCGGATTTCCAAAGGCTGGCACTTGGCGGGAGTGGTCCTGGCGGCACTGATTCATCTCACGGTCGGCGCCTCCACGGCGGATCCTGCCGGGCAGCCAAAGGCGGAGTCCTCTGTTTCCGCTCCGGCCCCGGACGTGCGGGCGGGGGACGCGGCGGTGGCCAAGGCGCGGAGCCTGATTCTTGAGCGGTGCCAGTTCTCCGGTGCCTCCATTGAAGAGGTGATGGATTATATGCGGTGGAAAATGAAAGAGGCTGATCCTGACAAAAAGGGGGTTGATATTATCCTTGATGCCACAGGAGCCAAGCCCGGTGCCGTAATCACTTTGGACCTGCGCGGCGTGCCGGCTTATGAGGTTCTGAAAACCGCGGCGGAAATGACGGGGTTGTCAGTCAGTCCGGATGCTGATGTCAGTGCGGTCAGGGTGGCCGCCGCCGCGGCGCCGCGCCCGACTGTCCAGCCTCGGAAAAGCACGGGAGTCAGCGAGCTGGCATCCAAACTGATCCTGGAACGTCTGCAGTTTTCCGATGCCAGCCCTTCGGAGATAGCCTTCTATCTGACGGCCAAGTCGAAAAAGGCGGATCCAGCCGGCAAAGGCATCAAAATACTGGTCACGCCCGGAGCTGAAAAAGGAAAACCGGTGACACTGGATCTCCGCGATGTCTCCGTGCTGAGCGCGGTGAAAACAGTGGCCGCGGAGGTAAGCCTGAATGTGGAGGATGACGGTGAGGCTCTGAAACTGGTGCCCCGTCCCGCCAAAAAATAACCGGAAACCTCCGGACCGGTCTCCGCTGGTGATTTCCTCCTGAGTCTCCAAAGATGGCCGTCTCCCCTCCGTGCTGAAGCAGGGGTTGGGGTGGCCCCTTTTTTTGGGCTCCGGCAGGCGGTCCGGGCCGGCGCGGACACGGCCAGGAAATAGCAATGGGTAGGCTTCACTCCCTCTTGCCGTCACTGCGGCGGAGTTGGTGGATTGACCGCCTGAGGGAAGTCCTTTATCATTTCACCTTCGCCCAACCCGTCATGAAACTTTTGCCTGCCGTTCTGCTGGCCGCGCTGACCCTCGGCCTTGCCGCCTGCGGCCCCAGCGCGTCATCCACCAATGCCGCCACCCCCGCCCACTCCACACCCGGCAAAGTGCCCATTTACACCTTTGAAATCGTCAGGCGCTGGCCGCACGATCAGGATGCCTTTACCCAGGGTCTGATCTTCCATAACGGTGGCTTTCTGGAAAGCACAGGTCTCAATGGCAAATCCAGCCTGCGCCGTGTGGACCTGGCCAGCGGCGGCGTGCTGCAGCAGATCGCCATTCCGTCCCAGTATTTCGCCGAGGGCATTGCGGTGGTGGGAAACCGTATTTTCCAACTGACATGGAAGGATCAGAAGGGGTTTGTCTATGACCTCGACACCTTCCATTTGGAGCGGGAATTCCAGTATCAGGGCGAAGGCTGGGGACTGGCCACCGACGGCCAGCTGCTTATTCTCAGTGACGGCACCAGCGCCATCCGCTTCCTGGACCCGGCCAACACCGTCGTGAAACGGACGATTCAGGTCACCATGCAGGGCCGTCCGGTTGGCAACCTGAACGAGCTGGAGTATATAAAGGACGAGATCTGGTCCAACATCTGGGGCACTGACTATGTGGCCCGTATCGACTCCAAAACCGGCAACGTGAACAGCCTCGTTGATTTCACCAATCTGCTCACCGGCCCTGAGCGCACTCCTCAGGCGGAAGTGCTCAATGGCATCGCTTACGACGCGGCCACGGACCGCCTGTTTATCACCGGCAAGTGGTGGCCAGTCATTTTTGAGGTGAAGCTGAAATTGAAGTAAGGCCAGGATTCCGCCGCCGCCATTCGTTTCCGAACCCCATCCCCATTCATGCTCAACGTTCTAGGCACCGCTCTCCGCTCCTGCGGCACCACTCCCGTGACCGGGTTTTTCCGGGACGGAAGCTGCCGCACCTGCGAGGAGGATATCGGCTCCCACACGGTCTGCGTGGAGGTCAGCGAGGAATTCCTCATCTTCTCCCGGCTGAGGGGCAATGATCTCTCCACGCCGGCGCCCGCTTGGGGATTCCCCGGTTTGCAGCCGGGGGACCGCTGGTGTGTCTGCGCCGCGCGCTGGCTGGAGGCCGAGGCGGCCGGCTGCGCCGCCCCTGTCAATCTGCTGGCCACGGAGGCCTCGGCTTTGGAGATCATTCCGCTGGCCACTCTGCAGAAGCATGCCTGCGCCTGATCCCGGCGGAGTGGACAGTGGATTTTTGGGATGGTTATTTGATTTTTTCTCCTTGAAAGAATCACTGATTATCCGAAAATCCCTGTTTCCGCCGCGCCGCCCGGTTTTGTCCAGGCGGCGTTTTCGTTTTCCGCCCCGCAGCCGCCATGTCTCTGAAACTGTCCACTGATGATGTCCGCATCTCCGAAATCTGGAGCCTTGTCGCGCCGGAGATCGTCATCCACGACCTGTGCCCGAGCGACCGCGAAGTCTCCTTTGTCTCCAAGTGCCGCACACAGGCCGAGGACATCATCCACCGCCGGGACGACCGTCTGATGGTGGTGGTGGGTCCCTGCTCCATCCATGACGAGAAGGCGGCTCTGGAATATGCCGCCCTGCTGAAGGAGGAGTTCCCCAAACATGCGGACGCGCTGTTCGTGGTGATGCGGGTTTACTTTGAAAAACCCCGGACCACGGTGGGCTGGAAGGGCTACATCAACGATCCCGGTCTGGATGAGAGCTACGACATCAACCGCGGGCTGCATCTTTCCCGCAAGCTGCTGCTGCACCTCGCGGCCATGCGCGTGCCCACGGGCACGGAGTTTCTGGATGTCATCAGTCCGCAGTATGTGGCGGATCTGGTCACCTGGGGGGCCATCGGCGCCCGCACGGTGGAAAGCCAGGTTCACCGTGAACTGGCGAGCGGACTGTCCATGCCGGTGGGCTTCAAAAACGGCACCGGCGGGGGCCTGGGCATCGCCCTCGACGCCATCCGCGCCGCCCAGGGCAGCCATCGTTTCCTGAGCGTGACCAAACAGGGCGTGGCCGCGATTGTGAAAACAGAGGGCAATCACTCCTGCCACATCATCCTGCGCGGCGGCAAAACCGGCGCGAACTTCGCCGCCCCCCAGGTGGCGGAGGTCACGGGCATGCTGGAAAAAGCCGGCCTGCCGGCGACCATCATGATCGACTGCTCCCACGGCAACTCCAGCAAGGACCACCGGAACCAGCCGAAGGTGGCCGCGGACATCGCCGATCAGATCCGGGGCGGCAACAAAGCCATCACCGGCGTGATGATTGAGAGCCATCTCGTCGAGGGACGCCAGGATGTGAAGCCCGGACAGAAACTCACCTACGGCCAGAGCATCACTGATGCCTGTCTGGCCTGGGAGGACACCAAAGCCGTGCTGACCAATCTGGCGGAGGCCGTGCGCACCCGCCGCGCCCTGGACACCGCCACTGTTGGGGCCACCGACTGAAAGCCGCCATCGGCGGTCTGGCCATTCGCCTCCCCGCCTCTGACTGACGGGGGAGGCTCAAGGCCCCTATTATTTCCACCCGCCATCCGGGTCAGGAGGCGGTTGAGAGAGCCTCGCGGGGGCCGAAGAATTCGAAGTGAACCTGCGATGCGGGAATACCCCATTCCAGCAGATGGCGGTAAATGCCCCCCATGAACGGTTTCGGGCCGCAGAAGTAGTAATCACAGTCCTTGGCCGGAACCAGGCTTTCGATCAATTCAGCATCGATAAAGCCCCTGCTGTGACAAATGCCGGACCTGATGTCCTCCGCATCGGGTTCGCTGTAACGGAAGTGGACCGTCAGGTTCTGATGGGTCCGCGCCAGCCCGCTCACCCAGGAGCCGAAGGCATGGGTTTTCCCATTCAGCGCGCCGTGGATCAGGATCACTTTACGCTCCGGATGGGCTTCCAGCGCCACTTCCAGAATCGCCAGCATGGGGGTGATGCCGACTCCCGCCGACAGCAGCACGAGAGGGCGCTCATGATGCTCCGTGGGATCGAGGAAAAAGTCTCCGCAGGGAGGGCCAACCTCAATTTCGGCACCCGGGTCCAAGGCGTGCAGATAACCGGACACGGTGCCCTGCGGCTCCTTCTTCACACTGATCCGCAGACAATCCCCGCGCGGGGCGGAGGAAATGCTGTAGTTGCGCATGGTGGTTCCTGCCGCCTGCTCGGGAACCCGAACGGTCAGATACTGGCCCGGTTTGTGGGGTGGCACCTTTCCTCCATCCACGGGCTTGAGATAAAAGGAAGTGATCACGGAGCTTTCCCGCACTTTGTCCGTCACCCGAAAGGGCTTGAATCCGCTCCATCCGTGCGGGCTGGCCTCCTGGGTGTGATAGATTTCCCGCTCCCTGCCGATGAGAATGTCCGCCAGAAACCCGTAGGCCTCCGCCCAGGCGTCGATAATCTCCGGAGTGGCGGCCTCCCCCAGCACCTCCCTGATTGATGCCAGAAGGTTGGATCCCACAATGGGGTAGTGCTCCGGCAGAATCCGCAGCCCGGCGTGCTTTTGGGCAATGCCCTCCACCGCCGCTCCCAGAACCTCCAGATTGTCCACATTGGCGGCGAAGGCGCAGATGGCTCCCGCCAGTGCCCGCTGCTGGGTGCCTCCCGCCTGGTGGGCCGGATTGAAGAACGCCTTTACCTCCGGATTCTCCCGGAACATCCGCTGATAGAAGTGGCGGGTCAGAAGCTCCCCGTTCTGTTCAAGCACCGGCGCGGTGCTTTTCACCACCGCGATGGTCTGTTCACTCAGTTCCTTGGTTGATGCTGCCATGATGCCTTAGCATGCGGGAAGCGGGGACCGCGGCAATTGCGGAGGCATCCCGGATTTGACCTGGGTCAATTCCCCGGCTTAAAACCGTTATGTCCTCCACGGAAGCCATCCGCACCGCCGCGCTCGCCCATGAGCTCCGGGGCAGTTCCATCTTTTCAGGGCTTGGCATGGGGGAGCTTCTCCAGATTGCTGGCTATTCCGAACGCATGGTAATGAAAAGAAACCAGCTCCTGTTCCGCGAAGGGGATCCGGTGATCGGTTTCTACGTGGTCATCAGAGGAGCCATCAAAGCCTACCGCCTCAATGAGGCTGGGCGCGAGCAGGTGATTCACATTATCCGCGCCGGAGGCTCTTTTGCCGAGCCGGCTGTAGCCGGGCTGCCGGGGTATCCGGCGCACACGCGGGCCTTGGAGGCCACGGAGGTGGTGCTGATCCGCTCGCAGCCGTTCCTCGCGCATCTGCGCGTCAATTCGGATCTGGCTCTGCGCATGCTGGCTTCGCTCAGCCGCCATCTTCACGAACTGGTCACCGCCATTGACGGATACCGGCTCCGCGATGCCGAAACCCGCCTGCTGCACTGGCTGTTGGGTCAGGCGGGAAACAGCACAGGCACTGTGGCGTTCGAGCTTTCCATTCCCAAATCCGTGCTGGCCTCTGAACTGGGAACCCGGCAGGAGACCCTCTCCCGGCTGTTTGCCAAACTCCGGAAAACCGGAGCCCTGAAAGTCCAAGGGAAACAAATCCTGATCGAAAATCCGGTCATTCTCCGGAAACTGTTCGAGGAGAACCTTTCCCGCCCTGTCCCGGGCGGTGACCACTGATGGGCGGCCGGAGCGGGAACCTTTCCCGCCCGCAGCCCTGAGCTGCGGCCATGGCCACTGTCACCCCCTTGGGATGCAGCACGCTCCTGCCTGAGGAAAGCCGGCCGGCGGGGGCTTTGAAAAACTCCACCCGGCCTCCGTATCCATTCCATGCGTTCTTGTTTGAAAGTGGCCACCGCCGCCCTTCTTGCCATCCTGTTTTCCGCTTCTGAAGGTTTGTCCCAGGATCCGGTTCCGGCGGTGAAAGCGCCTCCGGCACTGGAGGAGGCCCAAACGCGCGCCCGGCTTCTGCATTCCTCACTCGGCGGAACGCTGGAGGTGATGCACCGTGACTTCTTCCGGAAAAACGGCAGCAGAGCCATCCCGTCGTCGTCGTTGGAGGATGTTTTCCGGAAAATGGAGCAGGAATGGGGAATCACTCTCCGCTGGTTGGCCTCCAAGGCCACGATCATGAATGCGGACCACACGGCCCGGGATGAATTTCAAAAAGCTGCGCTGCTCAAAATCACCAAAGGAGAGAAGGAGGTGATGGGGGTCGAGAACGGGACGCTGCGGTTTGCGGATCCATTGTCCTGCGGAACGAATGCCTCAAAGGCCATGTCAGGAACCGGCAGAGCTTGGAGGACCGGTTCGCGGCTTTGGAAATCCAAATGGCCATTCAAGGTATCCCGCCTCCGAAAGGACCCTGAAAGCAAAACGCCCGATCCTGTGTGAATTTGCGGATTTTCCCACCGGTCAGCATGGGCGCATCGGCACGCCGGGTTCCCCTGGCCTAATGTGCGGCTGGTGCCGGTGATGAACGGCAGGAGACGGGTAGCGGTCATTTCACGGGTGGATGTGTTTGCCGCCATGGAGTCGGCGCCGGCGAGCACCGTACTGGAGGCCGGGGTGCGCCACCCCCTCACTGCAGAGACCGGCGGGAACTTTGCCAACGCCATCGACCGCATGATTCCCCACAGCATTGGCCGCCTGCCGGTGACCGATGCCGGCGGTTCCGGAAAGCTGGCCGGCCTGCGGACGCGGCGGGCGGTGCAGGATGCGCGGCAGCGCCGGCATTGATCGGCAGTGCGGTAAATTCCGCGGACAGGCCGATACAAGGATGACCATGGCATAACTAATTTTACTTTGTTGTATTTTAAAATTAGGTCTTTGATAATCAACGAGTTACGTAAATTGCGCGGATGCTGTTCACGGAAACAGTAACTCGTTGATGTTGAATCAGTTAAGACTTAAATGTGGCAAAATAGAACTAATTGCAGAGAGCCAACCGCCGGCTCCTGCCTGGTGAAGCCGGCCATGGTGCCGCCGCCGGCAACGCCGGAAACGAATATATCTTTCATACACGTTTTTCCGAGGAGGCTGTTGTTTTTAATCCGGTTGCGGCGACTGATAGCCGCTATGCAGAAACTTAAATCCTCACTGATCCTTTATAAGCCGGCGGTTTTGGCCGCATGCCTGGTCATGGCCACAGCCGCCAGCGCGGCGGTGCAGAGCGTGGTGCTCATCTCCGGACTGAATGAGCCCCGGGACGTGGCCGTGGCTCCCAATGGCGACATCCACGTCGTGGAGGCCGGCGCGGCGATAGACACCACCGGTCTCACGCCGATCACCACCGACACGGGCACCGCCTATTTCGGCACCACAGGCTCGGTCTCCGTCTGGTCCAATGGCGCCGTGACCCGGCCCATCACGGGGCTGCCAATGCTGTACAATCCAACAAGGAACGAAATCACCGGTGGGCAGGGAATCACCGTCACCACCTCCGGCACCGTCCTGGCCATCGGTCTGGGTGGCACCGCCGCAAATCGGGATCTGGGTCCTGCGGGGGCCTCGGCTTTGGGCAATCTAATGACTCTGCCCTTCACCCGCACGGACCTCTCGGCCTTTGTCGGCAGCGCCAGCAATCCATTCCACATGGCGGTCTCCGGGGACCTGACGGTTGTGGCGGACGCCGGCGACAATTCCGTGCTGACCATCCAGAACGGCGTGGTTTCCCGCGCGGGCTACCTGCCGGACACGCCCGGTGGCGCTGATTTCGTCCCCACTGGCGTGGCCTTCGGGGCCGGCGGCAATATTTTTGTGGGCGGTCTCTCTGGATTTCCCTTCACTCCCGGCGCGGCCTCCGTTTACCGCATGGCTCAGGGACAGGCCTCCCTGTTCGCCACCGGGTTCACCAATATCACGGACATCGCGCTGGGGCAGGACGGCACTCTGTTCGTGCTGGAGTACGCCACCAATGGCATTCTCTCCGGCAACAACACCGGCGGGCTGTGGGCACTCAGCGCAGATGGTTCCAGCCGCCAACTGCTGATGACCGACGGTCTGGTTCATCCCACGGGCCTCACCACCGGCACGGATGGCACCCTGTATATCACCAACAGCGGTGCCGCGCTGGGCCAAGGGCAGCTTCTGGCCGTCACCGTGCCTGAACCGGGTGCCACCGTCCTGATGGGCCTCCTGGGTGTTGTCGGCCTGATGCGCCGCCGCCGGTGCCCCTGATCCCTGTTTCGCCAACCGGCTGCCATCAGCCACGGCATCCCCATCAGTCATCGGAACGCCCGGTCTTCAATGGCTGGGCGTTTCATTTTGAGGTTCCCCCGTTGGAGCCTCCCCCGCCGCCTCACCATCCACCCATGGAAGGGAGGAGGAACTGCGGAACAGGGGGGACGGTTGCTGTATTGCATACCATCGCCCATGATCAGCCCCTCGGCAATGTGTTGGGGAACCGGGTCGGAAGTTTGAATTTTCCATTCTCCAAAGGCCAAAAGCCGCCGGCCCGAAGGCCGGCGGCTGAAATGAAAAACGGAAACGACTTTGGATGGGCAGGGCCTCAGTCCCGCCGTCCAGGATGCTCCCGGTGGATTCAGACCGCGCTATTTCTTGTTCGCGGTGCCGAGGTTCCAGGCCGCGTGCATTTCCTCCGCGGTCGGCAGCTTCAGCGGGCGCACCAGACGCATGCCGAGGAACTGGGCGCTGGTGTGGTACCACAGGCTCTTGGGCAGCTGGGGATCGATGGCTTTCCAAACTTCGCTGGAGGCCCGGCGGGCAGCGCTGCGAAGATCCTTGGCGTCGTCATCCCATGAACCGCCGCGCACCACCCGGGGATAGAGGGTCACGGGTTTGTTAAAGGGATTGGAGACCCCGCTTTGGAGGCTGGCGTAGAAGTCGGGACTGTACTGGTCGAGCGTCCACTCCACCACATTGCCATACATGTCGTAGAGACCCCACGGATTGGGCTTTTTCTTTCCAACCAGCTGGGTCTTGCCGTCGCTGTTTTCGAAGTACCAGGCGTAGTCCCCGATCTGCGAGGGGTCGTCCCCGAAGGACCATGCGGTGGTGGTGCCGGCGCGGGCGGCGTATTCCCACTCGGCCTCGGTGGGCAGGCGGTAGAACTGACCGGTTTGGGCGCTCAGCCATTCACAGAATTTGTTGGCGGCGTGCTCGGTCATGGAAATGGCCGGATAACCGTCCTGGCCCATGCCGAATGTCATGTCGGTGTAGGGCGGGGTGGGGCTGCTGACGGCGTCCACCGGCTTGTCATCCTTGCCGGGCGACTTCTTGCTGCCGTCCTTCCAGCGGGAGTCCGAGGTCACCATGAAGGGCATGTAGAGATCCCAGGTCACCTCCATGGCCCCCATCCAGAAGGGATCGATTCTCACCTTCACCTGCGGTCCCTCGTCGGGCTTGTGAAACGGCTCCGTCTCCGGGCTGCCCATCAGAAACTCACCACCGGGAATCGGCACCATGGCGAAAGTCTTCGGGTTGGGAGCCTTGGTCACCGTGCCCGTGTAGGGCTTGAAGTCACCTTCGTTGTTCCCGCCACTGGTCTGAACGATGAATTCCCGGATTTTGCGGGTTAGTTCGATAGTGTCAGGGGAGGGCGCGCGCTCCTCGGTTTTGGCTTTGGGCACCAGCACGATGCCCTCCGGCCACGGGGCGCCCTGGCCCACCCACAGTCGGAGCTTTTCAATCAGTTCCGGTTTGAGCGGACCGCCACTCTTTTTAGTGGGCATCAACTCATCGTCATCCTCCTTCAGCGTGGTGCGCTTGTAGAGCGGGCTGGCCTCGGGATCGTAGGGCACCAGCGCCGGGCCGCCGTCACCGCCATGGACGTTGGTGGCCAACGTGGTCATGTTCAGCTCACCCTTGGCCTTGTCGGCGTCATGGCAGGAGAGGCAGTTCTGCTCCAGAATGGGCTGAATGTCCTTTTTGAACTGCATCCGGGGCACTGCCGCCAAGGTCAAGCCGGCGGGCCATTTGGCTCCGGCGGCAATCCATGCTTTCAGGTGCTCACTCTGCTGATGGACCAGCGGTTCCTCCTTGGAGGGCGGCATGATGTCGTCATCATCGGGTTTCAGCACCGTCAGCGTGTAGAGTTTGCTCTCCTCCGGCTTGCCGGGCACCAGCCAGGCGCCGTCATCGTTGCCCTTCAACGCGTTTTCCAGAGTGTCCAGCCGGCCATCGCCCTTCTGCTCATTGGCATTATGGCAATGAACGCAGGACGATTCCAGAATCGGCTGCACGAAACGGGTGAAATAGGCCTCCGTGTCCGGGGCTGGATCCGCGGCGTGAAGATGGCCGACGGCGGCCAGGCCGGTGAAAACAAGAGCTGGAAGGACGCGATGGGGCAACATGGGAAAGGATGGGACAACGAAAGATAAGTATTATACAACCGGCGTCACGCCGGGCATGGGCATGGGTGTGGGAGTGAAGGATGAATCCCACTTCAAATCATCCGGCGCAAGGTCGTCTTTGCTGTTGACCACCTGGTCCCAGGAGACGCGCTTGCCTGTGTAGGCGGCCATGCGGCCCATGATGCCCAGCATGGTGCTGTGGCACATGAACACCGAATCATTGACAGGCTTGCCGGCGCGGATAGAGGCGAAGAGCTCGACGTGCTCCTGGCGGTACATGTCGTTGTCCTCGCCCTCGAAGCGCCATTTTTTCTCCCCAATGATGTAGGGCCGGGCACCCTTGCCAATGATGAGAGTGCCCTTGGTGCCTTTAATGTAATCCGCGTTTTCGCCGTCACAGTTCACCTGCTGGCGGCTGGCGACCGTGGCGAACACATTGCCGGGGAATTCATAGATCACGCTGAAATGGTCAAAGATATTGGCCCCCTCCATCGGGATCTGACGGCCGCCGACACCGATGCAGTTCAGCGGGTCTTTATCGCCGAAGGCCCAGCCGACCTTGTCCACGCTGTGCACCGCCTGCTCCACATAGGTGTCGCCGCTCAACCAGGAGAAGTTCATCCAGTTGCGCAGCTGCCACTCCACATCGCTCCACTCCGCCCTGCGGGCGGAGGCGGGCTGTATGGGTTTCACAGGGCCGGTATAGTAGGTGGCGTAGTAGCTGACCACATCGCCGATGGCACCGTTCTGCAGTTGCTCAAAGGCCGCTCGGCGGGAGGCGCTGCGGCGCCAGCAGAAGCCGGGCATCACCGCCAGACCCTTTTCCTGAGCTTTTTTAGAGGCGGCCAGGATACGGTTCACGCCGGGGATGTCCACCCCCATGGGCTTTTCGCAGAAAATATGCTTTCCAGCCTCGACGGCGGCTTCGAAATGAATGGGGCGGAAGCCGGGGGGGGTGGAGAGAATGACCACATCGACCCCGCTCTCCAGCACCTTTTGGTAGGCGTCCATGCCCAGGAACTGGCGGGAGGGGTCGACTTCCGCACGGTCACGGAAATCGGCCTTCAGGTTGCGGAGGGAGCCGTCGATGGATTCCTGGAACACATCGCCCACGGCATAAAGCTCGACATTGCTGTCCGCCTTCATGGCGTCCTGGGCGGCCCCGGTGCCGCGCCCGCCGCAGCCGATGAGGCCGAGCTTCAGGCGTTTGCTGTCCAGCTGGCCGAAGCTGACGTTCGGGAAGGCCACCAGCCCGGCGGCCACGCCGGCGGCTCCGGCTTTGAGAATGGTGCGGCGGGGGGCGGAGTCGGAAAACGGAGTCATGGAGTGAAAAGCGCTGGTGGTGGATTGCGGTGATGGGAATATCAGTCAGCCGCCTCCGGACAGCCGGACGGACAGCTTGATTCACCCAAAATAAGAGTAAATAAACGGGACGACCAAACCCGTTCTTGTTCCCTTTTCACAGCATTTTCCATACTTTCATGGGGCGGAATACCCGTTCTCAGCCCCATAAACCGCCGGAAAATTTTCAATGATGAAAATTTCTTCTTTTGGCTGGACCCAGGTCCGTGGAGTTATGGCGTTTTCGCCCCAGCCGGCCCGGAGGGCATGGGCGGCGTGGTCTCCGGTTCAGGAGAGGGGAAGGCGGAGGCATCAGGAGCGGCGGCGGGCGGCGGCGGGGCAGTCTCCGGAGAGGCCGGGGTGGGTGGAACTCCGGGAACCGGTTCACCCGGCACCTCCAGCGGTGTTCCCTGGGGGACAGAGGGGGATCCCGGGCTGGTGGGGGACAGCACATCCGGTGCCGCCGGAGAGGAATTGGCCGGTTTTTTCAGCAGCACATCGTGCTGCACACTTTGAAAGTCCGGTCCCAACTCGTATCCCAGAATAGCCACCCTGCCGTGCTCCATATCATGAAACACCATCAGGGTCAGGGCCGCCCGCGTGCCCGCCATATAAACGATATGATGCGTGACCCGCCGCCCCAGCAGGCCGGACTCCGTCTCATCCGAAACCACAATGCCGGGCAAACCCGGCACTTTTTTCCTCAGCTGGGTGAGAATGGCCATCAATTCGGGATCCATGTCCTCGACCTCGGCGGTGACGCCGGTGGTCCACAGTTCAGCGGCAATGGCCCGGAGGCTGCTGTTGAGGCTCTCTGTTATGCGGGCGGAATCCTTCAGCGCCTGTGAGTAGTACCAGAGTCCGCCTCCCAGGGCCCCGCCCAGCAGCAGCATGCCCACAAGGGGGCGCAGCACTTTCCCAATAGAGGGTTGCTCGTCACTTGCCAGGGCCGGTGCCGCGCTACGCTGCGGAACGGGGCGGCGGCGGGTGGTCCGGGACTGTGAAGGGCGGCGGGGCGGCGGCAGGCTCATGGGATTGGAATCTGGCGGATAAAAGTGACAACGGGATTTACCCCATGCTCAGAGGACGCGCAAGATTTGTGGTGCCGCGGGGCCAAACCCGCAGGCAATGAATGAATTTTGCCTGGTCCAGGGAATGGATGGATGGGAGGGAATGCGTTTGCCCTGCTTCCGCTCCGGCACAAAACTCCCGCGCATCGGCGGTGCCTCATGGCGGATTGAGCGGAAAGCCGGCCCGCTGGTCAAAATAAAATCCCTGTCCCCCGCGATGGTCCGGGGTCCTGAATGAGTTAAGCCAAACCCCCGGTCCGCTGTTCCTGATCCGGATTTAACATTTTCCGTCCATTCCCGCTTTATCTTGTTTTATTTTGAAAGCTCCTGAAAAAGAACTTCGCTTCACCCGCTCCCGCCAGTCCGTGCCCTTCTGGCTGTTGGGCGTACTGCTGGCTCTGGCAGCCTTCGGGTTGGGAATCATGTGGCGGGAAAACCTCAGCCTGTGGCCGCCGTGGTGGCTGGCGCTGCTGCCTCTCGCCGGCTCCATCGGTGCCTTCTGGCTGGCGCTGCGCCTCACCCGCCATGCTTACGTGCTGCTGTCGCCGGTGGGGGTGGAGATTTTCCCTTTTTTTAAACCTTCCGACAATTTTCAGCTGGTCACCTGGGGCAGCATCGCGGAGGCGGAGGTGTCCAGTGACCAGCGCTGGCTTACCCTGACCCTGGCCGGTTACGAGGATGTAAAAATCATTCTGACCCTGGAGCCCGTCGATCCCCGCTCCCGCTGCCTTCTCATCCAGGCTGTGACCGGTGTTTTGGACAGGCGCGGCGGTCAGAAACCGGCGGATTCCGGGGGTTCCTGACGGAAAAAGGAAGCGGCGCGAACCATGGCCCGCGCCGTCCGGCGAACTGAAAGGGTGGAAGGAAGGCAGTGGACCGCCCGCCTGGCCTCTGTTAGACCAGCTTCGCGTCCATGGTGATGGAGGCGTTGAGCACTTTGGAGACCGGACAGCCGGCCTTGGCCTTGGCGGCGAGATCCTGAAAGGTGGCGTCGTCGATGCCGGGAATGGACGCCGTCATGTCCAGATGGCTGGCAGTGATGGCGAACCCGCCTTCCACAGCATCAAGCGTGATAGTGGCCGTGGTCTCGATTTTGTCAGGCGTGAAGCCGGCCATGCCCAGAATCATGGAGAAGGCCATGGAGAAACATCCGGCGTGCGCCGCGCCGATGAGCTCCTCGGGATTGGTGCCCTGCTCCCCCTCGAAACGGGTTTTGAAGGAGTAGGGTTTGGAGGTCAGGGCTCCGGAACCGGTGGTGAGAAAACCTGCGCCTTCCTTGAGGCTGCCCTGCCAGACTGCGGATGCTTTTTGTTTCATGGCCGCCAATAATGCGCGGCGGGGCGTGGCAGGCGAATGATTTTTTCAAGCAGCAATGCTTATCGGAAAACCGGGGCAGGCCGGGGCGGGCACCGGTCATTCCGCAAAAATGAACACCGCTGCTGATCCGTCGTCCATGCATTTAGTGGATTTCCCTAAAACGTCAGGCTTGCCAGCCGGCGCTTATCCGCGCCAGCATCGTTTTCTTTTATCCCCTGACGTTTTCAATTTCCATATGAAGTGTTATCCCGCCGCCGCCCTTGCTCTGTCACTGATGCTGGCCGGCACCGCCGCTGCCGAGCTGCAGCCGCGCAAAGCTCCACCCGCACCCGCTCCGGCTCCCAAAACCACGCCGGCACCGGTTGCAGACAAGCCGTCGGCCACCCCCGCTGCGCCGACTGCCACAGAGGATGGCACCCCCAAACTGAGCCCGGAGCTGTCGGCAAAGCTGCTTAAGGAACTGGACAATCTGGAGAAAGGCCTGGGCGGCAAACGCGACAGTGAAAGCCAGGCGCTGATCAAGGAGCTTAAAGAGGCCGCCGGCAGTGATGAGAAAGCCTTCAATCTTTATGAAAGCTGCCTGAAGGAGATCGAATACGATCAGAAGGGAAAGCATGCCTCAGCATTTGTGGAGTGGAAGCGCACCAAGGGCAAAGAACTGGCGGTGAACAACGATTTCTGCGCCAGCATCCGGCTGCAGGCCCAGTTCATGGCGCTGGCGCTGCTGGACTCGCACTCGGAAACCCCGGAGTCGCGGCTGAGTGTGCTGGCCGACGCCAACCTCTATATGGAGGCCCTCATCAAGCTGTGCGAGCGGAATGAGGGGCTCGCCAAAAGCGTGCTCGCCAGCATCATGGATGTGACGCTGGAGCCGGACAAGGCGGTGACCGTGGGGAATCTGGAGGAAAGCCTGAAACAGTCACGGGAGGCCTCCGCCGCGCTGGGAGGCGACGTCATGGAGTGTCTGCTGGCCAAAAAGTTGAAGCCGGAAAGCTGCACAGGACCCAAGGGAATCGCTGCCCGGAACCCCGGCAACCTGGATGAGATCTATGAGCGGCTGATCCTGAAAACCCTGCGGGATAAAAAGGACACGGCGGGCCTGGCCGCCGCCTGGGGCCGGCGGATAGCGCAGACATCAGCTCTGACCAAGGCCACAAAGGTCAAGGAACTGGGGGAAAAATTCGAGACTGAGAAGCTGCCGGTGCTGAAGTGGCTGTATGCGGTCGATCAGTGGCGCTGTGGCCAGACCGAGGCCGCGGCCGCCGCCATGCTGGCGGTGATCCGTGCCAATCCCGGCCACAAGCTGTGCCCCGGCTGGGTCGAGGAGCTCCGCGGGCTTGCCACCGGCAAGTGACCAGGCTACCGGCGTGCTGCCATGGTCACGCTGCCCGATCTGAAAACTGCCCTCAGCACCCTCCTGCGGATTGATGAAATCCCGGATTATGCCGGGGCCGTGAACGGTCTGCAGTTTCAGAACCGCAGCGGGGGGGTAGTGCGGTTTCTGGCGGCGGTGGACGCCAGTCTGCCGGTGATCCGCCGGGCGGCGGCTCTGCCGGGGCCATCCCTGTTGCTGGTGCATCATGGACTGTTCTGGAGCGGGGCCCAGACCGTGACCGGCGCAGTGTTTGAGAAATATGCGGCGGCGCTGGACGGGGATCTGGCCATTTACAGCTCCCACCTGCCGCTGGATGTGCATCCGGAGCTGGGCAACAACGCCCTGCTGGCGGCGGCGCTTGAGCTTGGCTGCACCGTTCCGTTTTTTGACCGGAAGGGACTGAAGCTCGGGCTGCGGGCCACGGTGGATCTGAGCCGGGAGGAACTGGCGGACCGCCTGCGCGCCGCCGTGGGCGGTCCGGTGCATGTGTGTCCCGGCGGGCCGGACCGGGTGCGGGAGGTGGGGGTCATCACCGGCGGGGCGGGATCGGAAATCGCAGCGGTGGCGGCTGCCGGTGTGGACACTTTCATCACCGGGGAAGGCCCGCACTGGAGTTATCCCGCCGCCGAGGAGGCCGGTGTCAATCTGCTTTACGGCGGGCACTACGCCACGGAGACCTTCGGGGTCAAAGCCCTGGCGGCGCGCCTGGCGGAGGAGCACGGACTGCCTTGGGAATTTATCGACCACCCCACCGGGCTGTGACCGGGCGTGGGAGCCGGGAGCGGGGAGCGGGGAGCGGTTTTCTATTCAGGAGACCGGCGTGCCGTCCTGCTGCTGACTGTGTCCCCGGCGGGCGGGAAGCAGCGTGCACGCGCCTTTGCAGCCAAAAAGGCGGCTGAGCAGGTGACGGTTCCGGCTCAGCCAGCGGTAGGCGGCCTCCGCAATCAGGATCACCCCGGGGATCCAGAGAAACAGTCCAATAGGCATCGCCAGCGGCATACGCAGCGAGACAAAGCGGATGCAGCGGGCACCGCGGTGGATTTTGCCGTCCTTGGCCACGCAGTGGATGGCCTCCATCAGATCCTCACGGCCAATGCCGGGGGCGATTTCCGCGGCCCGGGGATCCGCGATGGGCAGCAGGATGAAGGAGTTGAACCAGTCCAGCCAGCTGATCATGCGGGACTGGAACGTGCACAGGGGGCAGTCCCCGTCATAAAGCACAATGTGGGCGGTGGGCGGCAGGGCGGACATGACGGCAAAATGAGGTTCCCAAGCGGAGGGCGCAACGCCGGATATCCGTTTGTCCGGCCAGCAATCGGGTATTGCATGGACAAGGCGCTGTGAGTAGCCTTCAAATACTTCACCTTTCCGAAATTTCCTGCCCATGCTGCCCCCCACCGATGACACCCTCCGCGCCGAGTCCTGCGTTCACGTGCCGGGCTGGAAGGGCGCGTCCGTGCTGCTGGATCTGATCGTGAAGGGCGGATCGGACCGGTATTATTACCGGGCCACGGCTGGGAAGCTCGAAAATGGCGGGCCGGAGTCAGCGGTCATCATGGTCTACACCGACAAACGGCCTGACAATCTGAGCTTTTTCGCCGCCACCGAGATTCTGGCGCTCAGCGGGGCGCGTACCATGCGTGTCTATCATCACGATGAGACCCGCCGCGTTGGGTGGTTGGAGGATCTGGGCCGGGAGGACCTGTGGGAATGCCGGCAGGCGGATGACTCCCTGGCGCTCTACCGGGACACCCTGACCCAAGTGGCGCATCTGCACCGGATGCGCGCCGGGCAGTTGCCGGAGACTCTTCAGGACACCCTCCAGCCGGCCTTTGATGCCCGGCTTTACCGCTGGGAGCAGGATTATTTTTTCAACCAGTTCGCCTCCCGCTTCTCGGTGCTGCCGCCCGAAGCTCTGGAGGAACTGCGGACTTCCGCTCCTTTTGAGCAGATGGCGGAAACCTTGGCCTCGCTGCCCCGCCGCCTGGTGCACCGGGATTTCCAGTCCCAGAATGTGATCCGGCGGGGGGAGGACGCTTATCTGATCGACTACCAAGGCATCCGCGAGGGCCTGCCGGAATACGATCTGGCGTCCCTGCTGTACGATCCGTATGTCTCCCTGTCCATGGTGGAGCGGGAGAGTCTGCTGGAGCATTACAAGAGCGTGCGCGCCTCCCTAGACGGCGGAGCGGTCGATCCCGCGGTGCTGCGCATGGCCGCCTGCCAGCGCCTCATGCAGGCTCTGGGGGCCTACAGCAAGCTGGGGGCGGGCGACGGCAAACTGTCCTTTCTGCGCCACATTCCACCGGCGGTGGAGAATCTGCGCGGAGTGCTGGCGGACACCGGCCTGCTGCCCGGCCTGGCGGAGGCGCTGGAACTGCGTCAGGGTGCTGCCGGCTCTTCGGATTCCCCATGAATGTCCGCTCCCAGTTTCTCCTGCTCCTCGGGGCCGGCATTTTGGCCACCCTGCTGCACCGCGAGCAGCAGCGGGGCACGTTCGAAATTTTTGACCGCCGGCACCGGGAGTTTCTGAAGGCGAATCCGGGAGCCACCGAGTGGCGGTCGCTGGCGGAAAAACCGCAGGTGGTGCTGGCCCGGCTGGACGACCCTGATCTCCCCGCGGCGCAGCGCACATTTGACGCCTGGCCGCCGCTGCCGGATGAATGGCAGGTGCTTTTCCAGAATATCCGGGACTATGCGCCGGCGGCGGTGGCGGTGGGGCTGCCGCTGCGGGTGGAGACGCCCTCCGCAGGGTTTGTGGCGGCGGCGGCGGCGGTGCCGGGTCTGACGCTGGGGCTGTTCGCGGAGTCCACAAGGGCCTCGGGCACGCCGCCGTTGGTGCTGCCTCCGGCGGTCGCGGTGCTCCGGGCGCAGGGGCCGGTCAGCGGCATTCCGGTGTTCGACCGCCTCACCGTCTCCGGAATGGAAGTGCGTCAGGCGGTGTCAGAGGTGGATCTGGGGCAGAAAGTCACCATGGAGGGCGACTGGTGCCGGGTGCCGCTGCTGGCGCGCACGGGCACCCAAGTGGTGCCGACGCTGGCCCTGCAGGCGCTGCTGACGTGGAACGGCACCCCGTTGGAAAGCATCATGGTGCAGACGGGGACCGCCATCCGCGGCCCTAAGGGGATGGTGATTCCCATTGATGAGGAGGGCTGCTTCCGGTTCTATGTGCCGCTCGCCCCACCGGCGGAGTCGGTGTCGGCGGACGATTTTCTTTTCCCCAAAACCCAGGCGGAAACCCTTTACACCTCTGGCACACCGGAGCGCGCGGCTTTGGAGAAAGTGCGCGGCAGCCTCCTGTGGGTGGGCGCCGACGACCGCGCATCGCGCCTGCTGAAGCTGCCGGACGGCAACACCGCTTCCCCCGCGGACCTCATCACCCGTGCCCTGACCGCCATTCAGACCGGCCGTTTCATGCGCCCGCTGGAGCCCGCTTGGCAGATCGTCACCCTGACAGCGGCGGTGCTGCTGGGCTGCTGGATGACGCGGTGGAGACGGTGGAACCTGGCCAAGGGCCTCTTGATTGCCTCGCTGTCCTTCGGTATGGCCAGTCTGCTCGCTTTTCAGAGCAGCCACACTTGGATTCCGCTGGCCCCGGCCCTGATTCAGCTTGCCGCCTTCCTGTTTGTGGGCCTTTTGATTCCCCGCCCGGCCCCGCCGGAAAACCCAAAAACGCAACCTTTTCCCCTTAATCCACCCCATGAGCCTGCACACCGATATCGCTGACCAGATGAAGGAGGCCATGCGCTCCAAGGACAGCATCACTCTGAACACACTGCGCGCGCTGAAGTCCGCCCTGAAGTATGCCGCCATTGAGAAGCTGGGTGCCGAGAGAGAGCTGGACGGCCCTGACGCCATCGCGGTCATCCGCAAGCAGATCAAACAGCGCCGGGATTCGTTGGAGAGCTTCCAAGCCAATGGACGCCCGGAACTGGCGGAGAAGGAGCAGGCCGAACTGTCGGTGCTGGAGCGGTTTCTGCCCGCGGCGCTGACCGAGGCTGAGATCGACGCCCTCGTTACCGCGGTCATCGCGGAGACCGGAGCGGCGGGCAAGGCGGACATGGGCAAGGTCATGAAGGCGCTCCAGCAGAGAACCGAAGGCCGGGCCGACGGACGCGCTCTGTCCCAGGCGGTGGGCAAACAATTGAAATAAAATTCCTGTCAGGAAAGGGCCGGAAATCGTTTTTTCCCACGAGCAGGCCTCCAAGCTTTCCCGTCCGGTTCTTCTCTTCCTGATCAAAGTCATGACCACCGCCATTATTGTCGCTGCCGGGTCCTCCAGCCGCATGGGTTTTGACAAACTGCTGGCCCGCCTGGGCGATGCCCCGGTGATCCTCCATACCCTGCGGGCGTTTCAGGTTTGCCCGGACATCGATTCCTTCATTGTGGTGGCAGCCCCGGAGCGCGCGGAGGTGATCGAGCGGCTGTCGGACGACGAGGGCTTCACCAAGCTGCGGGGCTTCATCTCCGGCGGCGAGGCGCGGCATCACTCCGTGAATGCCGGGCTGGAGGCCCTGCCGGACGATTGTGACTTCGTGGCCGTGCATGACGGGGCGCGTCCGCTGATCCATCCGCAGCAGATTTCCCGCTGCATCGCCCGCGCCCGGGAGTGCGGGGCCGCCGCCTGCGCCCGCCCGCTGGTGGAGACGCTGAAGCGCGCGGACTCCGGCGGTCTGGTGACCGGGAGCGTGGACCGGGAAGGGCTGTGGATCATGGAGACACCGCAGGTTTTCTCCCGCACCCTGCTGACGGAGGCCTATGCCGCCGTGCTGCGCGACGGTGCCGCGGTGACGGACGAGGTCTCCGCCGTGGAGCGCGCCGGATACCCGGTCCATCTGGTGTCCAATCCCTTCCCCAATCTGAAAATCACCTGGCCGGAGGATCTGGCCATCGCTGAGCGGCTGCTGCCTTCATGACCTCCTATCATCGTTTCGAACTTCCCTCCGGCACGCGGGTCCGCGTTGCCGAAATGCCTTGGATGGAAAGTGTGAGCGCCGGCGTCTGGGCCGGCGTGGGCGGGCGGCACGATCCCGCCCGGCTGGGCGGTCTGGCGCACTTTGCGGAGCACATGGTCTTTCAGGGCACCAAGCGCCGCACCGCGCGCCGCCTGAACACGGAGGTTGAAAGCGTGGGCGGCAGCATGGACGCCTACACCTCGGAGGACCACACGGCCTTCTTCGTGCGCGGACCGGCGGAACACCTGACGCGTTTTTCCGATGTCCTGTTCGATCTCTATCAACATTCCATTTTTGACCCGGAGACGGTGAAAAAGGAGCGGGATGTCATCGCGGAGGAGATCGCCATGTACCGAGAGCAGCCCAATCAGCATGTCGAGGACCTGCTGTGCCGCACCGTCTGGCCCAAACACCCGCTGGGGCTGCCCATTGCGGGCACGGAGAAATCGCTGGAGCGCATTGAGGAGGGGGCGCTGAAGGAGCACGCGCGCAAGTATTTCGGCGCAGGCAATTCCGTCATCTCCATCGCCGGACGCGTCGAGGCTGGCCAGGTGAGGGAGCTGCTGGCCAAACTGCTGCCCAACGGCCTGCCGCCGGATGTCCGGCCTCCCAGCCGGCCCTTCAAGCTCAAAGCGGCCCGCCGCCCCTCGGTGGTTTCGGAGGCGCGGGATCTGGATCAGATCCAAGTGGCGCTGGCCTTCCATGCCCCCGGACGGAAGTCGCGTATGATGCCCGCCCTGCGGCTGCTGAATGTGATTCTGGGAGAGAACACCAGCTCCCGACTGTGGGCCGAGCTGCGGGAGAAACGGGGGCTCTGCTATGATGCCGGCTCCGATATCACCTCGCTGGAGGAGACCGGTCTGCTGCATCTTTATGCCGGCGTGGATCCTGATCGGATGGAGCGCGTGCTGGCGGTCATCTTCAAAATCCTCCACGGCTTGGCGGACAAGGCAGTGAGTTCCTCCACTCTGAAGGCTGCCGTGGAGTACTCCATCGGCTCCAGCCGCATGGCCATGGAGAGCACCTCCCATCAAATGACCCTGATGGCGGAGAGTGAACTGCTCCACGGACACCCAATCGACATGGACGCGCTCTATGCCCGTCTGCGCGCCGTGACTCCCGAGCAGGTCCGCCGCGCCGCCGCTGAAATTCTCCGCCCCGGCCGCCTCACAGTGGCGCTTGTGGGACCGGAAACCGATCACGCCCTGGTGGAGCGCGCGGCCATGAATGGGCTCTGATGCTGTTCCCGCAAATGCCTCCATAGGTGTGCCGCAGGTGCGGGCAGGGACTCCGGGCCAGAGTCCGCCGCCCCCAGGCCACGCTTGCGGTTTGCGGCCGTATAGACGTTAGTCAGCGGATGAATGAGCTAAGGACATTGGTGGAGGAGGTGGCGGGAAGGCTGAGGGCGGCAGGCTTCACCGCCTATTTTGCCGGCGGCTGTGTGCGGGACGCTCTGCTGGGCCAGGAGCCGCACGACTACGATATCGCCACCAGCGCGCGCCCGGAGGAGGTGCAGCGTCTGTTTCCCAAATCCCAGGCGGTGGGCGCGCATTTCGGGGTGGTCATTGTCCGGCACGGCGGAGCCTCGTTTGAAATCGCCACCTTCCGCACGGACGGCCAGTATGTGGACGGGCGGAGACCGGAATCCGTGGTTTTCAGCTCCCCGGAGGATGATGCCATGCGGCGTGACTTTACAGTGAACGGCCTGTTTCTGGACCCGGAGACAGGCCGGATCATCGATTTTGTGGGCGGTCAGGAGGATTTGAAAAACCATGTCCTCCGCGCCATCGGCGATCCCTCGCAGCGCTTCCAGGAGGATCATCTGCGCCTGATGCGGGCAGTGCGGTTTTCCACGGTGCTGGGCTGGGAGATCGAGCCCGCCACCTGGGCCGCCATCAAATCGGAGGCACATCACCTGGCGCAGATCAGCATCGAACGCATCCGGGATGAGTTCATCCGGATCATGCTGCACCCGAACCGCGTGCGCGGTTTGGATCTTCTGGACGCCTCCGGCCTGCTGTCCCATATCCTCCCGGAAATGGAGGCGCTCAAGGACTGCACCCAGCCGCCGGAGTTCCACCCCGAGGGCGATGTCTGGGTGCACACCCGTCTGATGCTGAGCCTCCTGCCGGCCCAAGTGAGCGTGCCGCTTGTCCTCAGCGTGCTTCTGCACGACATCGCCAAACCCGCCACCCGCACGGTGGACGAGGCCGATGGCCGCATCCGCTTCAACGGCCACGACAAGCTGGGAGCCGAGATGACGGAGGCCATTTTGCGCCGCCTGAAGTTCTCCAACGATATCATAGACGACACCGTCGAGGCCGTGGCCAACCACATGAAAATGCAGCACGTGCAGGACATGCGGATCTCCAAACTGAAGCGGTTCCTGGCCAGTCCCACCATCCTGGACCAGTTGGAGCTGCACCGCGTGGACTGCCTTGGCTGCCACGGCATGCTGGACAACTACCATTTCCTGAACGGCAAGCTGGAGGAGTTGTCGCACGAGCCTGTTATTCCCCGGAGGTTGCTCAACGGCCACGAACTCCAGACCCTCGGCTACCCGCCCGGACCCCTTCTGGGCCATATCCTCACCGCCGTGCAGGATCTCCAACTGGAAGGCACCCTCAAAACCAGGGAGGAGGCGGTCAGCTGGGTGGGACAGGAGTTTCTCCTGAATGCCGGCCCTGCGCGGTCCCTCATTTCCTGAGGAACGGGCTGGCAAAAACCGCTGCCGGACCGGTTTGCCATAACCTTCAGGCTCAAAACTGCATAATTATGCCGCATAAAGTCACCAAATGTTGCTTGCGGAGGGGCAAGCGGTTTCCACGTTGGCCGCGCATGCACACCGGCGCGGGGATTGCCGCTTTTCCAACTTCTGAAATCTTTGACAGCCATCCGGGTTTGGCGACCCGGCTGCGGGGCATCCGGCATGTGGCCTTGGATATGGACGGGACGATTTACCGGGGTGGGCAGCTTTTTGAATTCACCAACCGTTTTCTGGACCAGCTGACAGAGTGGGGCATCGGCTGGACCTTCCTGACCAACAACTCCTCAAAAAGCACCGAGGAGTACCAAGCCCATCTGCGGAAACTGGGCGTCAGGCCGGGTGTAGGGGAGGGGTGCGTGTTTATCTCCACTCACGCCACCATCGAATATCTGCGCCAACGGCACCCGAAGGTGCGGCGGCTGTATGTGCTGGGATCGCCGGGAATGAAGACGGAGCTGGCCCTGGCGGCTTTTGAGATCAATAGAAAGTCGGCGGAGGATGAACCGGAGGCGGTCATTGTTGGGTTCGATCCCGCGATGACCTACGCCTCGCTGTGCCGCGCCGCGTGGTGGATCCGGAAAGGGAAGTGGTTTGTGGCCTCGCATCCGGACACTGTCTGTCCACCGACGGACCCACCGTGCTGGTGGACTGCGGAGCCATATGCACAGCGCTCACCGCCGCCACCGGTCGGCATCCTGACGCCGTGGCCGGCAAGCCGCACCCGCGCATGCTGCAGGGACTGATGCAGCGTCTGGGGCTGATGCCGGAGCAGATGGCCATGGCCGGGGACCGCCTCAATACGGATGTCGAAATGGCCCGCCGCGCCGGAGGGCTGGGAGTGCTGGTGCTCACGGGCGAGGCTGCTGCGGAGGATGCTGCCCAAGCCCAGCCGCTTCCGGACTTGGTGGTGCCGGATCTGGCGGCATTCGGAGAGCTGCTGCGGGAGGCCCGCGGAGCCCGTTTTTCCTGACTGTTCATCACTGTCCCCATCATGGGGTTTTGGCGGAGCCGCCGCCCCGCTGAGCACGCCGGAGACCGCCAACCCCTTGGAAAATGACTGAAAATCCCTGTTATGAACTCCCCACGCGCTCCCCGCTACACCGACGAGCAGCTGCGCCTCGCCGCGCGGCTTTATTATGTGGATGGACTCGGCCAGGCTGAGGTCGCGCAGTTCACCCGCATCTCGCAGACCAAGGTCTCCCGTCTGCTGGCCCTGGCCAGGGAGCGGGGCATTGTGAAAATCTCCGTCGCCGAATACGAGTCCCGCAGTTTCCTGCTGGAGGATAAGCTCCGCTCCCTGCTTGGTCTGGGGACGGTGGCGGTGATCCGCACCCTGCCGGGAGCCACCAGCGGTGACGCCCGCCGAGCCGTGGGGCACTTCGGGGCCTCCATCGCGGCCTCGCTGATTGCGCCGGGCAGTGTGGTGGCCATCTCCGGCGGACGCACCATGCGGGAACTGGTGCAGAATCTGCCGACGGACAAAAAAGCCGGCCTGACCGTGGTCCAGACCATGGGCAGCATCGATTCCTCCGTGGCTCCGGTGGATGCCCTGGAGCTGGGCCGGGTGATGGCCCGGCGCTGCGACGGCCTGTTCCAGTCGCTCAACAGCCCGGCATTTGTCCCGGACAAACAGACCCGCGACGCCTTTCTGAATCTGACGCAGATCCGCTCCGTCTGGCAGCAGCTGAACCGGGCCAAACTCCATCTTTGTGGAGCGCGGCATTCTCAGTCCCGACGAGCTGGCGCAACTGCGGGCTGGCGGAGCAGTGGGTGAAATCTGCGGTCGCTTCTTCAACGCCGAGGGACAGGAATGCGATACGCCGTGGCGCGACCGGGTGGTCGGCATCGAACTGGAGCAGCTGCGCACCATTCCCCAGGTCATCGGCATCGTGGCCGGCAGCAACCGTTCCCGGGCCATCGCGGCCGCTATAAGTGGAGGGCTGCTGAAGTCCCTGATCATCGACGAGGGCGGGGCCAACGCCCTGCCTTTCCCATCCTTTGCCGCCGGCCACAGCACGGCCCCGGCTTCCACCAACCCCAAATCCCGGTCCGGCTCCGTCACTGCCGCTGCCGCTGCCCTTTCATGAAACGCTGCCGCCTTGTCACCTTTTTCCCTTTCATCGCCGCCGCTGTGCTCCCCGCAGGCGCTTTCCCTGCCAAGGCGGAGTCCCCGGCCCCGGCTGCCACAGTGAAAAGCTCTTGGAATGTGCGTGATCACGTGCCGCTTCAGGACTTTATCATTCAGAGCCACCGCAGTGCCGGTGAACTGGCGGAGGAGAACACGCTGGAGGCTTTTGAACTGGGCTGGTCGCTGGGGACCATCCCGGAGGCGGATGTCCGCACCACCAAAGACGGCGTGATCGTGGCTTTTCACGACAATGATTTCTCCCGCGTGGTGAAGGATGTGCCGGACGGTCTGAAAAAGAAGGGCGTGGCCGATGTGGGTTATGAGGATCTGATGCACTTGGATGTCGGCTCGTGGAAGGGCGACGCCTTCAAGGGAAGGCGCGTGTGCCGGATGAAGAACATCTATGAACGCATGGCCGGACATCCGGAGCGGCGGCTCTATCTGGATTTCAAGAATGTGGATCTGCGGCAGCTGGGGGCGGAAATCAAAGCGGCGGGTGTGGAGAAACAGGTTATACTTGCCTCTTCCAAACACCCCATCCTGCGGGAATGGCGGGAGCTGGTGCCTGAATCCGGCACCCTGCTGTGGATCAGCGGCACCCAGGAGGACAAACGCAAAGCCATGGAGGCCGCGCGGGCCACGGGATTCGCCGGCATCACCCAGATTCAGATCCATGTGCGCCTGCCCGGCGATGCCAAGGATGTCCAGCCCGGCGAGCCCTTCTCACCCAGCCGCGCCTTCCTGGCGGAACTGAGTTCGGAACTGGCCCGGCGCGGCATTCTGTTCCAGACCCTGCCCTGCGGCGTGACCGATCCCGCCATTTATCAGCAGCTGCTGGACGCCGGTTTGGCCTCCTTCGCCACGGATCACCCGAAGGTGACGGTGGAAGCCGTGCGCAGCTATTACGAAGCGGTCAAACCAAAGCCCTGAACCGCCCGCCGACTGCCTGTCCGCCCGCATGATTCCCTCCCGCCTTGTTCTCTCCTCCGCCCAGGCTTTGGAGGCCGCGCGTGAAACGCAGGTGTTGGAGATCGGCTCCGGCATCCTGTCCCAAGTGCCGGAGATTTTCCGCGGGCAGTTTGGAAACCGGCCCGCGGTCATGGTTACCGATCCCAACACCTTCAGCGCCGCCGGCAGCCTGATCCGGCAGGCGTTTGCCGATGCCGGGCATCTCATGCGGGAGCCGTTTCTGTTTCACGATCCGGATCTTTATGCGGAGCGCCGTTTTGTGGATGAGCTCCGCACGGCTTTGGCGGGTCATGACGCGGTGCCGGTGGCCGTGGGAGCGGGCACGCTCAATGACCTGACCAAGCTGGCCTCCCATGAAGCCGGACACCCCTATCTCTGTGTGGCCACTGCGGCCTTCATGGATGGTTACACGGCTTACGGAGCCTCCATCACGCACCGGGGCTCCAAGCAGACCTTTGACTGTTCGGCCCCGGTGGCGGTGGTGGCGGATCTGGCGGTCATCGCCGCTGCTCCCCCGGCCATGAACGCCTGGGGGTATGCGGATCTGCTGGCCAAGGTCACGGCGGGGGCGGACTGGATCGTGGCGGATTTTCTGGGTATGGAGCCCATTGAGCCATTGTCGTGGACATCGTGCAGGGCGGTTGGCGATCCCGACGGCATCCGCCGGGCTGATCCCGATGCCATCGCCAGGCTGGTGGAGGGACTGATGCTGGGGGGCTTCGCCATGCAGGCCAAGGGTATGAAGCTGGAGCACAGCGGCTGGATGGTGGCCGGATTCGAGATCTCCGGCGTCGTCGGCATGCTGGCTGCGGGCTGGATCACGGACCGTGTGTTCGGCGGGCGGGGAGCCTGGACCTGCCTTGTTTACATGGCCCTGGCCGGAGCGGCGATGTTCTGTTTTTGGAAAACTCCGGTGGGCTACGGGGCACTCAGTGCCGCACTGCTGTGTGCCGCAGGCTTTTTCATCTATGGCCCGCAGGCGCTGATCGGCATTGCCGTGGCCAATCTGGCCACCAAGCGGGCCGCCGCCGGTTTCACGGGGATTTTCGGTTATGCCAGCACGCTTGTCTTCGGCGTGGGCCTTGGCTGGCTGGTGGAGAAGCACGGATGGAACGCCGCCTTCGACGCCCTGATCCTCTGCAGCGCCATCGGCACCGCGCTTTTTGCGCTTTCATGGAGGGCCAGGGTGCACGGCTACGCTGAGCATGAAGCATCGGCGCGGGCGGGAGCAGGATGCCGGCAAAGACTGGGAGAATGAGGACGTGGTGGATTTTCATAGGAGAATCCCACGTTAGCCCCTCACCGGTCCGGTTTGCTTGGCTGTGCTTGCCAGAAGTTTGGGTTTTTCGCACGGATTTGCCTTGGATTGCGCCCCCATTGGCGGTCAGTTGCCCGCCATGCCCCCGGAGCAGGCCGCTGATTTTCGGAAAAAGCGCGGGCCCCGGGCCACGCATGGGCAAATGCGTGGACTTGGGGCCCGGCAAGGGATTCAGAGGTCCAGTCCCCGGTCTGATCAGGGCCTGGCCAGACGGTAGAACTTTTTGCCGCTGGCGGGCAGGGGGACCGTCAAGGGGCTGGCGGCTCCGTTCACAGTGGTCCAAGTGCCGAGATCCGGGCTTTCCTGCAGGATCGCTCCCGCCCCCGCCGACCAAGTGAGAGTGACATTGGAGCCGCTGACACTCATTGAAATCGAGGCTGTGGCGGGTGGAGTGACCGTGGTCGCGGCCTGCATGTGGGTGGTGATCAGCGACTGCACTCTGGAGCGCAGGGCGGCCTCATCAAAGGCGGTGGAGAAATCGTGGATAGCGATCTCATCAAGACGACCGGTGAAACCGTTGACTCCGTTGGGCAGGGCGGCGCCCACCAGAACACCGGCGAGGCTGACCCTCCAAGCGGTGGTGTTAGTGATGGAATAGACCTGGCCATCCAGATAAATCTCCAGCAGCGGAGCCACGCCGACTGAGTCATTGCCGTAAAATACATACATCAGGTGGTGCCATTCATTGTCATCAAGCGGGGGGCCTTCAGTGGTGGTGCGGGCCGGCCCGAACAGCTCAAGATAGCCAGCATTGAAATTGTAAATCAGCGCCGGGGAATTGTCGCCGCCGGCCACTTCATGATTGCCGAAGTTCACCAGGTAGGTGTTTGGATTGTCCCCCAAGCTTTGAATCCAGAGCTCCACCCCAAAAGGGCCGTTCAGTTCGGAAAGATTGGTTTCCAGCAGCTTTTTGAAGTAACTGTTGCCGGCGAAGTCCGCCGTGTAGCCAAGATTCAGACCACTGGCGATGGCGGCATGATCCGCGCGGCGGGCGGCGACGCTGGGAACCATGTCATTGGCGCCGGCGGCGGGCGCGGGGTCCAGCGGCATGAGCTGGACTGCCGGTCCACTGGCCTCATCGAAGTTCCAGTAAAGCAGGGGAGCATCCGCGATCACCTGTTTGGCATAGGCGGTTTGCGCAAGGGGAGGAGGCGCATTCACGGTCAAAGCCGCAGCGGCGCTGTCCTTGAAGACCTGGCCTGCGGAAACCCGGACTGTGTAGTTGTGGGTGCCCACATCACCAAGCGTCAGCGCCGGTATGGTGTAGGTGGCCGCCACTTCGCCAACCAGAGCCAGGCCGTCGCGGAACCATTGGAAGATCAGAGGCTCATTGGTGCCGGTGACGGTGGCGCTGACTGAAAACACCATAGTGTCCCCGATATTGGCCGTTTTTCCCTGTGGCTGGGTGCCGATGGTGACGACCGTTTCGGGGAGAGTGCCGCCCGCTGCCGTGAAGTGCGCCTCCACCATGGAGGACACTTTGGCGGTCACTGCGGCCTCGTCCGGGAGGTCCGACAGATCGTAAACCGCCAGCTCATCAATACGCCCGGTGAACTGGTTGGCTCCATTCAGCAGGCCCGCGCCCGCCACCAGACCGCCAAGACTGAGCGGTTTCACCACTGGGCCCACCCGGGGATAGTTCTGCTTGTCGAAATAAAAATCCAGCCGGTCCGCCACGCCCGATCCGCCCCCGCCGTAATAGACGGCGACCAGATGATGCCAGCCTTGGTCCGCCATGATCGGTCCGCTGAGCGCAGTGCGGCCTCCGCCTCCGCCAAACAATTCCAGATGCAGGGGTGCTGGCGGATCAAAATTGTAAATCACCGCTGGGGAGTTGTCCCCTGCGGCCGTATAGTCGCCGAAATTGAGCAGGTAGGCCCCTCCGTTGTCAGCCTGGCTTTGAAGCCAAAGCTCCACCACATAAGGGCCGGGCAGGGAACTGATCCCGGTGTCTGAAGTCAGAGGCCGGGCATGGAAGAAACTATTACCCACCAGATCCGCAGCACGGCCCAGCTTCAGCGTGCTGCCGAGTTCCGTATGGGTGGACAGCACCGGCGACCCTTCCGGCAACAGCAGATTCTCCCCGGCTGTGGCGTCGGTGAGGGGCATCTGCTGCACCGCGGGTGCCGTGGGATCCGTTTCATCAAAGTTCCAGTAAAGCAGGGGTGTGTCAGCTTTGACCACCGTGCTGTAGGCGGGGCCGGAGGCCGCCAGGGCGGATGCGCGGTGCCGGGTCACCAAGCCGGAGGCCCATGCCTCCACCGCCGCCTCATCCGCCAGTTCCTTCGCCTGAAGATCGTACACAGCCAATTCATCGATATTCCCTGTGAAGGCGTTTGCTCCGTTGGGCAGAGCCGCCCCTACAATCAGGTTGGCAAGGCTCAGCCGGCGGGAAATGCCTTCCAACCCGGTCGCCAAGGTCCCGTCCAGATAAATATCCGTGCGGGCACCCACGCCATCGGTTCCGTTTCCGTGATAAACGACCAGCACATGATGCCATGCCTGATCGTCAAATCCCGGACCGGAGTCCCCGGTGCGGCCTCCGCCGGCACCGTAAAGCTCCAGCACCGGGCCCTGAAAATTGTAAATCAATGCCGGGGAATTGTCACCTCCGGGGCTTAGTCCGAAGTTGGCAAGATAGGTGGGGGTGCCTGCGCCCCCGCTTTGAATCCACATCTCCAGCGCGTAGGCGCCGGTCAGTTGGGGCTTGCCGGCGCGGAGCGCGGCGGAGGATGCAAAATACCCCCCGCCGTCCAAGCTGGCGGTGCTGCCCAGCCGGAGACCGCTGCTGATGGATTCGTGGGTGACGCGGCTGGCCGACTGCACCGCCTGCAGATCGTTCTCCGTGGTCACGGCAGCCCCGGGAACCTGCTGCACGATGCCATCGCCGATCTCCTCCTGATCAAAATTCCAATAAAATAACGGCTTGTCGGCCAGAATCGCCTGGGAGTAGGGAGTCTGACTTTGGGCGGAGCCTGCGCTCAGGGCTGCGGCTATAATAAAACCCGGTAGAAGCCGGGGAAGGGGGGAGGATTTTGCGGTCATTTGGTGGAGGGTATAACAAATGGAACAGGATCCGGATCAACCTGTGGCACGGAGCGGAAACAACGCGAATCCCGCTTCCGTGCTTGAGGCATGGTGCGTGGCACGCCAGCATTTCAGAGGCCAGACACCCCTTCTTTACCGGCATGACGCCTTAAATAAGGGAAAAATGCCGGAGTCTTATCGGTGGTTTCCTGAACAGAATGGATTTGAGTCTGAAGGTCCCGGTCAGAAGGTTCAGAATGCTTCGGAAGAGGCCGGAAACTTTGGCGGTGATATCAAAAAAAGTATCACAAGTCAGTGTTTATCTGGTAAACGGCGTTTTTTTCCGCTTCCGGAAAGCATGATGCGGAGGGGTGCTGGAGGCATTCAGCCAGACTGCCGGCGCACGGTGCGTCCCCGGCGTGGGGAGCCGGAACCGGGCAAAAAAAAAGCCGCTCCTGAATGGAGCGGCTTTTGAAGGGATGTTTAGAATGAGCCTGCGGAGAGCTGGCGGCACCGGGGATTACACCCCGCTGAGGGCGTCCTCGCGCTTCTGAATGCGGCGGCGCTCGTTGGGGTCGAGGATGCGTTTGCGCAGGCGGATGTTTTTCGGCGTGGCCTCCACGAGTTCATCAGCTTGGATGTACTCGATGGCGCGCTCGAGGCTGAAGCGGATGGGTGGAGTCAGCCCGGCGCTCTTGTCGTTGCCGGCGGCACGGAAGTTGGTGAGCTGCTTGGCTTTGCAGGGATTGACGGGCAGATCGTCCGCGCGCGGGTTTTCACCGATCAGCATGCCGGAATAGACCATGTCGCCGGGGGCCACGAAGAGTTTGCCGCGCACCTGAATGTCCTCGAGGCTGTAGGGAGTGGCCTCGCCGCCCTCCATGCTGACCAAGGTGCCCGTGGTGCGGGTGACGATGGAACCGGCCCAAGGGGCATAGTGCTTGAAGAGGTGACTCATGACGCCGTGGCCGCTCGTCAGGTTCATGAGGTCGTATTCGAAGCCGATGAGGCCGCGGGTGCTGATCTCGGCCTCGATGAGGGTGCTGGTTTTGTGGACGTTCATGTTCACCAGAAGGCCGCGGCGGTCGTTGATGCGCTTGAGGACGCCGTTCACGTATTCCTCAGGCACTTCGATATAAAGGGTTTCGAAGGGCTCCATGGTGGTGCCGGATTCATCCTTTTTGGTGATGACGTTGGGGCGGCTGACCAGGAGTTCGAAGCCCTCACGGCGCATCTGCTCCACCAGCACCGCGATCTGCATGGCGCCGCGGGCGCTGACGTTGAAGACGCCGGACAGATCGGAATCCGTGACGTGGATGGAGATGTTGGACTTCATCTCGCGCATCAGGCGGTCGCGGATCTGGCGGCTGGTGACGTATTTGCCCTCCTTTCCGGCGCCGGGACTGTCGTTCACGGCGAACTCCATGCTCACGGTCGGAGGATCGATGTCCACAAATTCAATGGCGGAGTCCTCGTCGCTGGAGGAGAGGGTTTCACCGATATCCACATCCTCAAAGCCGGCGATGCCGACGATATTGCCGGCGACGGCCTCATCCGCGAAGTTGGTCTGGAGCGCGGAATATTCAAAAATGCGGCTGACCTTCGCGCGGACCTTGGAGCCGTCCTTGCGGTAGAGGAACACGGGGTCGCCCTTGGTGACCCTGCCGCTGAGCACCTTGCCCATGGCCACACGGCCGACGTAGTCATCCCAGGCGATGTTGGAGGCCAGCATGCGGAAAGGGCCGTTCTCCTCAACCTTTGGAGCCGGGATGTGGTCCCAGATGCCCTGCAGCAGCGGCATCATGTCCACATTCTCATCGGAAAGATTGGCTTTGAAGTAGCCATCGCGGGCGGAGCCATAAAAAGTGGGGGCGTCGAACTGGTCTTCGGTGGCGTCCAGCTCCAGCAGCAGTTCCAGCACCTTGTCGTGCATGGCTGCAGGTTCGGAGTGCGGGCGGTCAATCTTGTTGATGACCAGAATGACCTTCAGGCCCTCCTGCAGCGCCTTGCGGAGCACAAAACGGGTCTGGGCCTGGGGGCCATCATAGGCGTCCACCACGAGAAGCACGCCGTCCACCATCTTCATCACGCGCTCCACCTCCGCGCCGAAGTCGGCGTGGCCGGGGGTGTCCACGATGTTGATGATGCGGTCGCCCCAGTGAACGGAGGTGTTTTTGGCGCGGATGGTGATGCCTTTTTCCTTTTCGAGGTCCATGGAGTCCATGGAGCGCTCGGCGACCACCTGATTTTCCCGGAAGGCACCGCCGGCGCGCAGCAGTTTATCCACCAGCGTGGTCTTCCCATGGTCAACGTGGGCGATGATGGCGATATTGCGGATACGGGTATACATGACAGGACAGAACGAAGGAAGGGAGGACAGGGCGTGACGTGACGGAAAGTCAGGAAGAGAGAGAAAATGCGCTCCCGGACGGGAAAATAGGGCGATCGCCGCTGCCCGGAGCACAAGGGGCGGGACCAGTAGCATGGTTTTCCCATTTTGCAAACGCCCACTGGAAATGTGGCGGTTTTGATTGAAAGCACTCTGTTTGCCACTATTCGGATCTTTCCATTAAGGCCAAAACGGGACCGGGACGCCGCGGGAAATTATAATCCGATATTAATTCAAGATTCTGATGGACTGCTGAGTGCCGATGCTCAGGAGATATCTGGCATTTAATTAAAAGCCAAGAAAAGGGGCCCGGTTTTTTGGATTCGTGGGCGAAGCGTGCCCCGGAGGCGGTGGCCGGAGTGGTTTAATTGAATGACAAACCAGTCCCGCCCGCAGCGTGCCTTTCCTGCGCCTCCCGGCTTGCGGAACCAGCCCGGTTCCGCTTGGCTGTGATCCGTGCCCACGGCAATGGGCTCCCCGTGCCGGCCTCCCATGCGATTTGTCCCATCATCCTTCTCAATATTCCCATGACCCCCGCTGAAAATCTCGACGAACACCTCCGCGCGATGATCCAATGGCACTTCAGTCCGGAGACCGGCTGTCCCTTCTGGCTGGACTGGGCGGCGCAGCAGGGGTGGGATCCCCGCCAGGAGGTGAAGTCCTTCGCCGACATCAACAAATTCCCCCATTTCCAGGACGAGTGGCTGCGGGATGAGCAGAACGAGCGGTTTGTCCTCAAAGGTTTCGGTGACCGGCCCTTCAACATTTTCGAAACCGGCGGCACCACCGGCCTGCCAAAGCAGCGGATCGGCTGGGACGACTACAAAGTGGATTACGAGGAGTTCGGGGACAATCTCGACGACCAGTATTTTCCCCGCGGCGCCAAATGGCTGATGGTTGGCCCCACCGGCCCGCGCCGCCTGCGCCTGGCCATCGAGCATCTGGCGAACTATCGGGGAGGTTCCTGCTATTTTGTTGATCTGGACCCGCGCTATGTGAAAAAGCTGATCCTCCGCAAAAAATCCGAGGAGGTGGAGCAGTACATGAAGCACGTGATCGACCAAGCGGTGGAGATCGTGAAACACCGGGGTGTATCCTGTCTCTTCACCACCCCCCGCCTGCTGGAGGCGCTGGCGGAGCGGGTCTCCATCCCGGCCCACGGCATCAAGGGCGTCTTCTGCGGCGGCACCAGCATGACCCCGCAGATGGTGCGCTTCCTGAGCGAGGAGGTGCTGGAGAGCAAAGCACAGTTTGTCCCCACCTACGGCAACACCCTTATGGGGCTGGCCTGCAGCCTGCCCGCCACCCTGAAGGACAACGGCTATAGTGTGACCTACTACTCTCCCCAGCCCCGCGCCGTCCTGCGCATCGTGGACGGCAACCACACCGACCGCGTCATGAACTACGGGGAATACGGCCGTGTGGAGCTGACCACGCTGACGAAGGAGTTCTTCATGCCCCGCTTCCTCGAGCGCGACGAGGCCATCCGCCGTCAGCCCTGCGAAAAATACCCGTGGGATGGCGTCGGCGATGTCCGCCCTTTCGGCGCCATGGAGAAGAAGGTGATTGAGGGCGTTTACTGAGGCTCCGAGGCCCGGAGCCCGACAGATCATGCCATGGCAGGACTGATGAACCGGATCATTGGCGCTCCCATTTGGCGCTGTTTGTCATGAGCAGGGATAACGGCATTGAAAACCGCTGGACTGGCTTCAGGAGTTTGTTCTGAACTGTTTTAGAGTGCTGTGGCCCTTGTGGGTGACACCGGTGGTGCTGCTTCTTGTCGGCCAGTTCAGGGCTCCTTGGATTGGTTTGGGCATTTTTGCCGGACTTGTCTTGGCGCACCGATGGTGGTGGAGCTGTATTTTTGAGTTGTTAAATGGAAGTGCGATCTACGACGGAATGATTTCATGCGCTATGATTGCCTGGAGATTATGGCGTCGGTGACTTTCCCCTGATGGACTACGCCTCGGCCGGCCGGCTGTCCTCCTCCGAGGCCTCCAGCCCGGATATGGCGATCTCGATCTCCGCAGGATCGCGGTCATAGACTGACAGGCATTGACGCAGCATCTCCAAACCGGCCTCGCGCTCGTCGTGCACAATCCCGCGGGGCGAGACCTCACGCAGCTGGGCAACCTCCGAGGGGAAGCGGGCGCGGCACAGAGTAGCGATCCCGGGGTTCCGCTCCTTGGCGATGGTAATTGCGGTGCGCGCGAGCTCCACATGCGGAAAGGTGATCACAATAATGCTGGCGCGCTCGATGCCCGCGAGCTCCAGGGTGTCCGCTTGGGAAATATCCGCAAAAAGCACCGCATGCCCCTCCTTAAGAAGGCGGCGCACGGTCTGGGCGTTCAGCTCCACGATGATGACCGGAATGTCCAGCCGCAGCAGCGCGTCGTGCATCATGTGCCCCACCGTGCCGTAGCCGCAGAGAATGGCGTGCTGCTGGAATTCCCGGATGCGTTTGCCGAACTGTCCCTGCCCGGGAGCTTGGCCCGCGGAGGAGGGCGCAGGGGCGGCCCCAGTATCCGCGGAGGCTGGGTCTGTTCCTCCTTCCCCGGCTTTAAGCGTTTTGGGAGTTTTCGGTTTGGACGGGCGGGCCCGGTCCCAGCGCCGGGTCAGCGGGATGGCAGCGCGCATCAGCAGCGGGGAAAGGCCCAGGGTCAGCACGGTCTCGATCAGTAGAACCTGCAGAATGCCGCGGCTGAGCAGGCCGGCATCCGCCGCCCTGTTGGCCACGACCACCGCGAACTCCCCCACCCCCGCGAGCGCCACCCCCGCCAGCAGCGCACCCCGCCACGGGACGCCGCTCCACCGTCCCGCGAAAGTAAGGGCCATGGCCTTCAGCAGCAGAATCCCCACTGCCCCCGCCAGCAGGGCCGGCCAGTGGGCGAGGAAAAACGGGATATTCACAAAGGCTCCCACCGAAACGAAGAAAATCGTCAGGAAAAAATCCCGAAAGGTCACTGCATCCGCCAGAATCCGATGGCTGTAAACAGATCCACTCACCGCCAGCCCGGCGGCAAAAGCGCCCAGTGCGGCATTCAGCCCCAAAAGATTGCCCAGCGAGGCGATGCCCGCGCACAGGGCCAGCACCGACAGCGTGAACATCTCCCGGCTGCGGGTATGGCTCACAATCCGCAGTATCCTTGGAATGCCATACCGGCTCAGCAGCGCGGCGCAGGTCAGGAAAACAAGGCTTTTCCCCACCAGCATGACGGTCAGACCGGCGGTGGCCTTCAGATCCAGTCCGCTGGTGAGTCCCGGCAGCAGCACCAGCAGCAGAATCACGGCGATGTCCTGCAGCAAGGCCACCCCCAGCGTCAGCCTCGCCCCCGGATGATGGCCCATGCCGAAATCCTGAAACAGCTTCAGCCCCACCGCGGTGGAGGAGAGAGCCGTCAGAAAGGCCAGCAGCCCCAAGGTGGTTCCGGAAAGCCCGAAACACGCCAGAACCCCGGCCGACAAAAGGGTGGTGAGACCCAGCTGCCCGAGTCCTGCTGTCAGTCCGGTTTTCCGAAGCTGCATCAACTCGTGGAGTGACGACTCCACGCCGATGGTGAACATCAGCAGGATAATCCCCACATTCCCCATCTGCCCCAGCAGCTGCGAGGCTGGAGAGCCGGGCCGGAGATCAACCTGGCCGGAGACCGCCAGCAGCACCCCGCACAGAAAATATCCCGGCAGAGGGGGCAGCCGCAGCCTGCCGAGCAAAAGGGAGGCCGCGACCGCCAGAAGCAGCGCCAAAGTCAGGACCAGCAGAAAATGGTCCTCCGCACCGCCGCCGCCGGATGCCAGAAAAGGGGTGAAAATCGCCATTCCGCCAACAAAGCGGCAACCTGTGCGCCACGCCAGAATTTCCTCACCAAAAACGGCATTTGCCCCTTTTCCTGACACTGTGGACCGCTTTTCCATCCGCCCCGCGACAGACAGAACCAGCAGGCTTGACGTAGCACAGTAAAAAGGCCGGAAAGTCCTGTAAATCAGGGAGTTGCTTTCCGTATCCCGCTTCGTTACCCGTTAAATTTCCCTTGGCTGGCCTTGTCGTCGGGCGCATTCCGCCGCCCTCATATTGTGTGATCCGGTGTTTGTGGAATCTGAAAGGCTGGTCCAGATTTTGCCTGTGATCAAAGTTGCCCACCTCTTAAGAAAGTACAACCCCGATGAATGGGGGGGAACCGAAGCGGCTGTGAAGCGTCTAGTGGAGGGGCTGCGCCGGCATGGCACGGAGTCCGTGGTGTTCGGCCCGCAGCTTTCCCATGTGCCGGCCACCGATCCTTTTGCCGCCTCCGGCTTCAAGGTGAGGACTTTCAGGGCCATCCTGCCCATTTGGAGGATCAGTGAGGCCCAGCGGCAGGAGTTGATTGCCATCGGCGGGAATATTTTTTCCTTCGACCTGATCGGCCAGCTGATGCGGGAAAAGGGCCTGAGCCTGATCAACACCCACGCCACCAACCGCCTGGGGGGCACGGCGCTGACCATCGCCCGGCTGCGGAAAATTCCCGTGGTGGTCACCATTCACGGCGGACTGTTTGACTTGCCGGCCTCCGTGCGGGAGCAGCTGGCCAAACCCGCACGCGGGGGCATTGATTGGGGTAAAGGGCTGGGACTGTTTCTGCGGTCGAAAAAAGTGATCGCCCAAGCGGACGCCATCGTGACCTGCAATGTCAGGGAGGCGGAACTCATTTCGCAGCGTTTTCCCCGGCAGCGGGTGGTGGTCCAGCCGCACGGGGTCAGCGCCCGGCGCTATCAGGCTCCTGAAGGGGAGACGGTGGACCGGGAATACCCCCAGCTGAAAGGCCACCCTTACCTGCTGGTGCTGGGCCGTCTGGATCCCGTGAAAAATCAGGGCTGGCTGCTGGGGCAGGCTCCGGAGCTTCTCCGCCGGTATCCGGATCTGCGTTTTGTCCTTGCCGGCTCCTGCACCAACGAAGGCTACGGCACCGGAATGCAGGCCACCATCGCGGGACTGGGATTGGAGGACCGCGTTATTCAAACCGGCGGGCTCCCTCCCGAGGATCCCCGGCTGATTGGCCTTCTCCAGCGCGCCAAAGGCGTGGTGGTGCCTTCACTGTCGGAGACGTTTGGCCTTGTCATTCTGGAGGCATGGGCTGCGGGGACCCCAGTGATCTCCAGCAAAACCTCGGGAGCGCTGGGCTTGGTGAAGCCCGGGGAGAACGGCTGGCTGTTCGATCTGGAGGATCCCGCCGCCTTCCACACCGCTGTGGACGAAATCATGACCAAACCGGATGCCGCCGCCGCCATTGCCGCGCAGGGCATGAAGGAGGTCGCCGCCACCTATGATTCCGATGTGCTGGCCAGCAAGGTGAATGAACTTTACGCAGAACTGATCGAGCGCGGAAAACGGTTATGAAATACGTGATCATCCGGGATGACGACACTCATCCGCTGACCCCCCCCGACTGCTTGGAGCGGCTCTACCGTCCCTTTCTTGACCGGGGCATGCCCGTCAATCTGGCCACCATCCCCTGTGTGCGCACGGATGCGGAGTTCTCCCCCGGCGTGCTGGAGGGGTTTCTCCTTGGCAAAAGCACTCCCGGCGCCCGGCCCATCGCGGACAATCCGGTTCTTCTTGAATATCTGCGGTCCAATCCGGGATTCCGCATCGTGCAGCACGGCTACTACCACGATCTTTATGAATTCGAGCGGCATCCCCGGGAGGAAATTGCCCGGCGGCTGGACCACGGAACGGAATTGCTGTGCGAGGCCGGCTTCGAAGCGCCGGAAACCTTCGTCGCGCCCTACGACCGTATCTCGCGCGACGCCTACCGGGAGCTTGCGAAGCGGTTTGGCATTATCTCCACCGGCTGGTTTGAGCTAAACCGCCTTCCTCCTGCGTGGTGGCCCGCTTATTTCCTGAAGAAGGCGCGGAAGCAGGAGCACTGGCAGCTGGGATCCACCCGGCTGCTTGGCCATCCGGGGTGTCTGCTTTCCTACCAGCGCCCTTTCGGCACCATGGTGGACACCATCCGTAAAGCGGTTGAGAGCCGGAAAGTCACGGTGTTGGTCACTCACTGGTGGGAGTATTTTTACTTGGGCAACGTCAACGAGCCATTTATTGAAAAGCTCCACGAAACCGCCGAATACCTCGCCAGTGACCGGGATATCGAGGTCATCAGCTTTGCGGACCTTCTTAAAAAAGGGATTCCGCTCCACTGAGGGAAGGGTAAAGCCGTTTCCGCGGCTGCCCTGTGCGGCCCGGCTTGGTTGAGGACCGGGATTTGAACGGTTTTTCCTCTTATAAATAGGAGGGAAGCCCTTGGCGGAGGTGAAGAGCGCGCCGCAACGGGGAACGAGGAGGCTGAAAGCAAAGGAATTCGGGCTATGGAGGCAGTCTGTGAAAGGGATTTCCGGCTTTGGCAGCAGCTGGGAGAGGGATTTCAAAGTCCGAAATCGGGGTTGAAGGCCGGAATTGGGCTTGGAAGCGCGTTTTCGGGCCGGTGGACGGCGGGTTTCGGGCGGCCAAAGGCCGGGTCCGGCCCGGGATTTTGAAGGCTGAGCACCGGAAAAACCGGGATCCGGACGGGGGAATCCGAGGAAAAAGCAAAAAAGAGCGAAAAACGATTTGCGTCATTCAGGATCCGGGTTATAAGGAGGGGTCGCACGAAACAATGCGATCAGCGGTCGGATAAGA
>JAQGPJ010000018.1 GCA_028293125.1 Verrucomicrobiales bacterium
TGCGTCATGCCCCACCGTGCCACACCGCCGCCGCCCCGCCCGTCTTACCGGACGGTCATCCGTCAAAGGCTTACGATCAGAATGGGCGCGCCTCCGGCCCATCACCGGCCGCCATGCCTGCAGGGTCCTGCTGGTGTCAGCCGGCGGAAGCTGCCTGGCCCCCTTGGCGCGGCCGTGTTTCTGAACCGGCTGAAAAAGGATGGCTGAGAGCCTGTTTGGCAAAAATTTCCTGATTTGCGCAGTCTGCTATCTTGGACCATGAACTATTCGAGCGATCTCAATGATGCGCAGTGGGCTCTGATCAGGGAGTTCACCGTCCGCCCCGATCCGCGGGGATCTGTCCGCCGTCATTCCATGAGGGAAATCATCAATATCATCCTGTAGTCAGTAAAACAGACTTCCAGTGGCGACAGCTCCCCGTCAATTTCGCGCTGTGACAGACAGTTTACGATACGCTCCCGGCGGCTTCGCCTGAGAGGCGTTTGGGAGAAAATGATGCTGCGGCTCAGCCGGAAAGTCCGCGGAAAAAGTGGACGCACTCCCGCCGCTCATACCTCATTATCGATTCCCAGAGTGTCAAAAGCGCGGCTGAGGGGCCTTCACGGGGGCAAAAAGGTCAAAGGCCCCGGCAGACAGGTTGCCGTGGACACCTAGGGGCTGATTTGGGCGGTGCATGTCCATGCCGCCAACAAGGTTGACAACCATGGGCGGCTGTGTGCTGGCGGAGCTGGCCATGGAGAAATGCCCCCACCACGCAGGCATGGTGCGTGGATGTGGGATACCGGGGCACTTTTGAAAATTATGTCATTAGAGTGTGTCGTCATGAGATAGCAGCCCATAAAATGGCGCAACGGAACTGGACGGCGGCCAGATACGAGGCCGCACGCTTTGCGTAACGCGTGGCGATTCCGCGCCATTCCTTGATCCGCAGGAAGGCGTTCTCCACCAAATGCCTTAATTTATAGAGGTACCGGTCATAGTCCCGCAGGGTTTTGCGGTTTGATTTCGGAGGGATCACCACCTCCATACCCGCCTCCCGCGCCATCGCCACAATGGCGTTGGTGTCATACCCTTTGTCAGCGATCAGGGTTTGGGCCTCAATTCCCTCAATCACGCCGCCAGCCTGCGTGCAATCAGCCACGGAACCTGCTGTAATAATGACTCGCACCGGCATACCATGCGCATCCACGGCCAAATGTATTTTGGTGTTTCGCCCCCTTTTGTGAGGCCGATGGCCTCATTGCCTCCAACCGCTCCCGCCGCATGCGCATGCGCCTTCACATGACTGGCATCGATCATCAGCCACTCGTAATCAGGATCCTTCATCAGCAGTGCCAGCAGTTTCTCCCAGTGCCCCTTGTCCCGCCACCGGCAGAAGCGTCGGTGGGTGTTTTTCCAATCCCCGTAATCCCCTGGCAAATCCCGCCAGGGGGAGCCAGTGCGCAGAATCCACATCACGGCATTGAGAAAGAGGCGGTTGTCGTGGGCCACTCCGCCCCAGCTTCCCGCTCTTCCCGGAAGAAATGGCTCCAAAACATTCCAGACCCGATCCGGTAAATCATGGCGATGATAATCCTCAGACATGGAGACAGAATTTCCTTGTTTGGAACATCAAGTCAAGTAATTCTTGTGACGACACGCTCTACGGCGCTACAGGAATCAGTGGGGGAGTTCTGAAGCTGGGTGGTGGGAGTTAGGATCAGGAGGAGTTCCCTGAAAGGCCCTTCGGAAGGGCATTTAACTGCGTGAAATCCGATAATGATCTCCAATCAGACTCGCTGTAGAGGGCCAGGGAAAACCGGAATAAGTGCCGCAGGCCGAGCGAAGCGGGCTATGCCGGATTTTCCCTGGCCCGGAGCAGCAAGTCTGATACCCGGGCCTTCCGGAAGGCCTCAACTACCCCCCGCCAATTACTGCAGCACCATATGGGCATTGAGGCATACATTTTTTCTAGGGCAGGAAGGCCCGAAGGACAACCAGATGCCCAAGCTGACGTGTGTGGCTTTGGATCCGCCTGAAGAGGGATAAACGAACAGCTGGACCCCGGGATTTGACGCGCATGCAGCAGATGCGCGAGGGGCAGAGTTTGTCTTGCGCGATGACCGCAGCCTTGTTCTGATCCCGGTCCAATATGGCAACCATCGCAGTTCTCGGCACACTCGACTCCAAGGGACATGAACACGCCTGGGTGGCGGCGGCCATCCGCCGGCTGGGGCACGAACCGCTGCTCATCGACGCCGGATGTCTGGAGCCCCCTCAGGTGACGCCGGATATTTCCCGCACGGAGATTCTGCCGGAACTGGAGCGCATGGCCGTGGACCGCGGCGCGCGGGTGGGGGCCATGGCGGAGGCGGTGCCGAAGTTTGTGGCGGAGCTGGCGGCTTCGGGGCGCATCGCGGGCATTATCTCCCTGGGGGGCGGAGGCGGCACGGCCATCTCGACGGCGGCCATGCGGGCACTGCCCCTAGGCTTTCCCAAAGTGATGGTCTCCACCTTGGCCAGCGGCAACACCGCACCCTATGTGGGAGTGAAGGATATTGTCATGATGCCCTCCATTGTGGATGTGGCGGGACTGAACCGCATTTCCCGCCGGCTCTTCACCCAGGCCGCCGGAGCCATCTGCGGCATGGTGCAGGCCACCGCCACTGCCGCGGAGGCGGACACGCTGGAGCACGGGGAGGAGGCTCGGCCTCTGATCGTCGCCAGCATGTTCGGCAACACCACCGCCTGTGTCACCGAAGCCAAACGCCTGCTGGAGGAGGCCGGTTATGAGGTGCTGGTTTTCGCCGCCACCGGCCAGGGTGGGCGCACCATGGAGTCCCTGATCGAAAGCGGCCTGGTGGCCGGGGTGCTGGATATCACCACCACGGAGTGGGCGGACGAGCTGGTGGGTGGCGTGCTCAACGCGGGTCCCCAGCGTCTGGAGGCCGCCGCCAAGGCCGGCATCCCGGCCATTATTGCCCCAGGCTGTCTGGACATGGTGAATTTCGGCACGCCGGACAGTGTGCCTGACAAGTTCAGGGACCGCCTTTTCTACCATCACAATCCACAGGTCACCCTCATGCGCACCACGCCGGAGGAGAATGCGGAGCTGGGGCGCATCCTGGCGGAGAAAATTTCCGCCTACACGGCACCGGTCACGGTGCTGCTGCCCTCCCGCGGCATCAGCGTGGTCAGCGCCCCCGGCGGACCCTTCCACGATGCCGCCGCCGACGCGGCACTCTATTCAGCGCTGGAAAGCAGCCTGAGGAAGGATATTCCCGTGGTCAAAGTGGAGGCCAATATCAATGATGCCGCCTTTGCCAAAGCCTGTGCGGAGGCCCTGCTGGCCAATTTGAAATCTGAAATCTGAAATCTGAAATTTGAAAAATAGTCCGCGCCAAGCGGGGACAAGTACATCCCGCCCGTGGTTTGCGGCCTGCCAGCTGTTGAAACGGCGGGACTTCCGGCTCCGCTTCCACTTTTCCTCCCTCCGCCATCACACAAAACCGGCGATCGGATGGGGGATGTAGGGCTCCTCCAGCCTGGCGGTTTCCTCCGGCGTCAGTTTCACCTCCAAGGCGGCCACGGCCTCCTCAAGGTGCCGCGGTTTGGAGGCTCCAATGATGGGTGCGGTGACCTCCGGTTTCGCCAGCAGCCAGGCGAGGGCGATCTGTGAGGCCGGAAGGTTCCGCGCGGCGGCGATCTCCTGCACGCGGTCCACCACCGCGCGGTCGGCGTCCTGGGTGCGGTCGTAGAGGGTTTTGCCGTATTCGTCGGATTTCGAACGCTCAGTGGCGGCCTCTTTATCCTCCCAGGGTCTGGCCAGACGGCCGCGGGCCAGCGGGCTCCACGGGATGACCGCGATACCCTCGGCCTGGCAAAGCCCCAGCATCTCCCGCTCCTCCTCGCGGTAGAGCAGATTGTAGTGCGGCTGCATGGAGACGAAGCGCGTCCAGCCATGCCTTTCCGCCAGATACAGTGCCCGCGCGAATTGCCACGCGTGCATGGACGATGCTCCGATATAACGGACTTTGCCGGCTTTCACCACATCGTGCAGGGCTTCCAAAGTCTCCTCCAGCGGAGTATCGTAGTCCCAGCGGTGAATCTGATAAAGATCGACATAATCCGTGCCCAGCCGGCGCAGGCTGTGGTCGATCCAGGAAAAAATGGCCTTCCGCGACAGGCCGCCGACGTTGGGGCCTTTGTCGGAGGAGTAAAAGACCTTGGTGGCGATGACCAGTTCATCGCGGCGTCCGAAGTCTTTGAGCGCCCGGCCCACGATCTCCTCGCTGCTGCCGTCGGAGTAGTAGTTGGCGGTGTCGAAAAAGTTGATGCCGGCATCAATGGCCTGCCGGATGAAGGGACGGCTGGTCTCCTCATCCAGCATCCAGGGATGGGGCCCGCGCGCCGGGTCGCCGTAGGTCATGCAGCCGAGGCAAAGGCGTGAGACTTTGAGACCGGTGTTTCCAAATCGGACGTATTCCATGACGGCGCGCGGGCAGGGGTTTGCGGATCAGTTGGTGGGAAAGGGATTCCGCTCGGAGAAGCCCTTCTGGTGGAAGTAGGGATAGGAGGGCGTGACCGCGCTGGCCGTCTCCAGTTTGGTCACCTGCTCCGGCGTGAGATTCCAGCCCACGGCGTCGAGGTTCTGGCGGAGCTGGTCCTCATTGCGGGCGCCGATGATGACCGTGGCGACGGTGGGGCGCTGCAGCAGCCAGTTGAGGGCGATCTGGGGCACCGTTCTGCCGGTTTCAGCGGCAACCTCGTCCAGAGCGTCCACGACTTTGTAGAGATACTCGTCGTCCACAGGCGGGCCGATATCCACGGCGAGCTGGGAGGTCAGGCGGGTGTCCTTCGGCTGCGGCTGGCCACGACGGTATTTGCCGGTCAGCCGCGCCCAGCCCAGAGGACTCCAGACGACGGTGCCCACCTTCTGGTCCACAGCCAGGGGCATGAGCTCCCACTCAAAGGTGCGGCCCACCAGGGAATAGTAGGCCTGGTGCGCCACATAGCGCGCCCAGCCATATCTTTCGGAGACCGCGAGCGATTTCATCAAATGCCAGCCGGAGAAGTTGGACACGCCGATGTAGCGGATCTTTCCGGCCCTGACAAAGTGGTCGAGCGTGCTCAGGGTCTCCTCCACCGGCGTCAGAGCGTCGAACCCGTGCAGCTGGAAGAGGTCGATGTAATCCGTGCCCAGGCGCTTCAGGGAAGCCTCGATGGATTTGGTCAGGTGCTGCCGGGACGATCCGACATCGTTGGGGCCGTCGCCCAGGCGGAAGGTGGCCTTGGTGGAGATGAGCACCTTGTCCCGGCGGCCGGCGATGGCTTTGCCAAGGATAGTCTCGGCATTGCCCGCGGAGTAGATGTCCGCGCTGTCGAACATGTTCAGCCCCGCCTCCAGGGAGATGTCCACGAGACGCGTGGCCTCCTCCACGCCGCTGGTGCCGAAGGCGGCGAAGAGTTCGCCGGTGCCGCCGAAAGTGCCGGTGCCGAGTGTGAGGACCGGCACTTTGAGGCCCGAGGCTCCGAGTTGTCTGTATTCCATGGTTGGGTGTGGGTTCAGGGTGGATGGACGGATGGGAAGGGGTCAGTTCTTCAGGGAGGCCATGTCGATGACAAAGCGGTACTTCACATCGCTCCGCAGCAGGCGCTCATAGGCTTCGTTGACCTGCTGGATGTTGATCATTTCGATGTCGCTGACGATGTTGTGTTCCGCGCAGAAGTCGAGCATCTCCTGGGTTTCCGCGATGCCGCCGATGGCGGATCCAGCAAACTGGCGGCGGGGCAGCAGGAGGTTGAACGCAGCCACCGGCAGCGGCTTTTCCGGCGCGCCCACCAGGGTCAGGGTGCCGTCCAGCTTCAGCAGGCTCAGATAGGCATTGATGTCGTGGTCGGCGGAGACGGCGTCGATGATGAAGTTGAAGCTGCTGGCGTGTTTCTTCATGGCGTCGGCGTCCTTCGAAATCACCACTTCGTCCGCCCCGAGGCGCAGACCGTCCTTCACCTTGCCGGGGGAGGTGGTGAAAAGCACCACATGGGCTCGGAAAGCGTGGGCGAACTTTACCGCCATGTGGCCAAGACCGCCAAGGCCGACCACCCCGACCTTCTGGCCGGGTCCGACCTTCCAGTGCCGCAGGGGCGAGTAAGTGGTGATGCCCGCGCAGAGCAGGGGTGCCACCGCCGCGAGGTTCAGCTTGTCGGAGACCTTCAGAGTGAACTTCTCATCCACCGTGATGGAGTCGGAGTAACCACCGTAGGTCACACCGCCAAGGTGCTGGTCCCCGCCATTGTAAGTGAAGACCGGGAAGCTGGTGCAGTACTGCTCCATCCCGGCCTTGCAGGATTCACACTCGCGGCAGGAATCCACCATGCAGCCCACGGCGGCGAGGTCGCCCACTTTGAATTTCGTGACGGCGCTGCCCACTTCGGTCACGCGGCCGGTGATCTCGTGGCCCGGCACGCAGGGATAGGTGGTGTTCTGCCATTCATTCCGGACCTGATGGAGGTCGGAGTGGCAAACGCCGCAGTATTCTATATCGATGACCACGTCATGCCCGCCGGCTTCCCGCCGCTGGATGGTAAAGGGGGCGAGTTCGGCGGTCGCGGACTGGGCGGCGTAGGCTTTGGTGCTCATGCGGTGGATGGATTTGCTGGATTGGATAGAGAAACGGTGGAGAGAAGGGGAGGGTCAAAGCGCGTTGGCGGCTGTTTCCAAATGCCGACCAGTCTGGAACCCGGCACGCTTCCTCTGAATGCCGCGGAAAACCTCCGCCGTGATTTCAAAGGACCGCAGACGCGCGCTGTGGTCATAAATCTGCGCGGTGACGATGATCTCATCGGCGCCGGTCTCCATGAGGATGCTCTCCAGACCGTCCCTCAGTTTGTCAGGCCCGCCGGCCACGGAGAAATAGGTCATGCGGCTGACGTAAGCGGCCTCGCCCTCGTTCCAGAGACCGTCCATGCTGTCCACCGGCGGCGGCATGGGCAGAGGCCGGCTGCGGATGAGGTTCAGAAACATCTGCTGAAGTGTTGTGAAGAGGCGCGCGGCCTCCGCGTCAGTGTCCGCCGCGAAGACATTCACCCCCACGATTACGTGGGGTTGGCGCAGGGTTTCCGAGGGTTGGAAGCCATTCCGGTAAAGCCGCAGGGCGTCGTGCAGGGAGTCCGGAGCGAAGTGCGAGGCGAAGGCGAAGGGCAGGCCCAGGCGGGCCGCCAACTGGGCGCTGAAGGTGCTGGATCCCAGCAGGTAGATGGGCACCCGCAGCCCCGCACCGGGCACCGCTGTCACCGCCTGGTGTGGAACCGATTCGGCGAAATACTGCCGCAGCTCCTGTAGGTCCTGCGGAAAAGTGTCGCCGCTGCTGCCGAGATTCCGGCGCAGCGCACGGGCGGTGGTCTGGTCCCCGCCGGGCGCCCGGCCCAGGCCGAGATCGATGCGGCCCGGATACAGCGACTCCAAGGTTCCGAACTGCTCGGCGATCACCAGCGGCGCATGGTTCGGCAGCATGATGCCGCCGGAGCCCACGCGGATGGTGGAGGTGCCGCCGGCAATGTGGCCGATGACCACGGAGGTGGCGGCGCTGGCGATTCCTGAAATGTTGTGATGCTCCGCGACCCAGTAGCGGTGGTAACCCCAGGACTCCGCATGGCGTGCGAGGTCCAGGCTGTTGCGGAAGGCCTCCGCCGCCGTGCCGCCCTGACGGATGGGCGACAGGTCGAGCACGGAGTAGAGCGGATCAGGATTCGTTTTCATGAGGGGGAGTCAGGTCAGAGCCGGTTCCTCCACGGGCAGGGCGGGCTGGTCGGTGTAACCAACAGGGCCATCTGCGTAGAAAGTGGCGGGCACGGGGGTGTTGAGCGGCGCGTTCAGGGCAAAGCGGGCGGGCAGGTCCGGGTTGGCAATAAAGAGAACGCCAAAAGCCACGGCGTCGGCCTCACCTGCATCCAAAGCTTTTTGCGCGGTTTCGCGGGTGTAGCCCTGGTTGACGATATAAGGGCCGCCGAACGCCTCTTTCAGTGCGGCCCCAATGCTGCCGGCCCCCGGAGTCTCGCGGGCACAGATAAAAGCGATGCCGCGTGTGCCCAATTCGCGGGCCACATGGGTGAAGGTGGCTTCACGGTTGGAGTCGCCCATATCGTGGGAGTCGGCCCGCGGCGCGAGATGAACCCCCACTCGGCCAGGTCCCCAGACGGAGACGGCGGCGTCGGTGGCCTCCAGCAGCAGCCGGGCGCGGTTCTCAATGGAGCCTCCATAGCTGTCGGTGCGGTGGTTGGTGCTGTCCTGCAGGAACTGGTCCAGCAGATACCCATTGGCGCCATGCAGCTCCACGCCGTCGAACCCGGCCTTTTTGGCGTTCTCCGCGCCTTTGCGGTAGGCTTCAACGATACCCGGGATTTCGTCCAGCTCCAGAGCGCGGGGGGTCACAAACTCCTTCTGGGGACGCACCAGGCTCACATGGCCTTTGGGCCGGATGGCGCTGGCGGAGACCGGCTGTGCGCCGTTCAGAAACATGGGATCGGAGATGCGGCCCACGTGCCAGAGCTGGAGGACGATTTTGCCCCCGCGGTCATGCACCGCTTTGGTGATCAGCTTCCAGCCCGCGACCTGTTCGTCGGACCAGATGCCGGGCGTGTTGGCGTAACCGACACCCATGGGGGTGACGGAGGTGGCCTCGGAAATGATGAGGCCGGCGGAGGCCCGCTGGCCGTAATATTCCGCCATCAGCGCATTGGGGATGCGCTGGCTGCCGGCGCGGGCACGGGTCAGCGGGGCCATGATGACCCGGTTTTTCAGTTCAAGTTCACCAAGTGTGACAGGGTCAAGCAGTGAGGGCATGGTTTTGGTTCCGGATGGATGGTTGGATTGGGGTGAGGTGGGTGTGGAGCTGCCGCGAAAGAGAGCGGAAGCTTGGCTGAACAACCTTGGATGGATTTTCGAGAAGGCAGCAGGTGCCGTGTGTTTGTTCGGTATTTGACTGGTTGGTAAACAGGCTGTCACAAAAATTCAAACGGGCTGCAGTTTGGCCTGACCGGTGACCAGGCGCGTCATGCCCTCGCGGATACCGCGCAGCGGAGCCACGTCATTGCTGACCTTGGCAGCGAGCATACAGCCTTGGAAGTAGGCGAAGAGATCGCGGGCCAGAGCCGCGGGATCCGTGGCTTCGATCTCACCAAGCGCCATGGCGTCCCGTACGGCGGATTCGAAATACCGGATATAGCGGTTCATGATCTCCACCGTTTTTAAGCGGATTTTCTCATCACGGGTGCTGAGTTCCGCTCCCAGAGTGATCATCGGGCAGCCCAGGACCTTTCCACTGTTTGACTGCTCTGTGATGTGGCACTGCAGGGAGGATTCACAGTAGCAGGCAATGCGCTCCAGCGGGGATGTCTGGGAGGAGAAGATGCGGTCGTAGCCAGGCTGTTTGTCCTGCCAGTCCGCCTCCATGGCGGCCACCGTCAGATCGGATTTTGAGGGGAAGAAGTAATAAAAACTGCCCTTTTTCACCCCGGCGGCGGTGCAGATATCCTCCACGCTCACCGAGCCGTAGCTGCTTTCGGAAATCAAACGCATGGCTACGCGCAGCAGCTTGCATTTGGATTCACATTCCGGTTTCATGACTGTGGGTTAGATTAGTTGACTGGTTGGTTTAATCAAGGAGTTTCTACAAATTTTCCACCGTCTGGCTAAGTAAGCCAGCGACCTGTCGGACCTTTTCCTTGAAGCGCCGGTTTTCAAAACAGGATGTTCCCATTTTGCGGACCGTCTCAGATCCGTGCGCCGGGAGGATTTTCCGAACTCCTTTGCTTTAACTGAACGGAAAAACAGTTTGATGGATCATCCTTTTGTAAATGGCGATGCCTATAAAATTCTACGCAGACACGTGGCGATATCGTTTTTACTTCAATCTAACTTTAATTTAACCTCATTTAAATTCAGGGCGTCATGTAGATTTACATGAACGGCCGGAAATTTTGGCTGGAATTCTGCCTGTTAAACTGCGTATGATTTTTCTGCGAATTTCATTCCAATCAGCTTCGGAAAAAATGGTGAGTCGGAAATTGGAACACCGCTTTTTTGGCCAGTATGCGGTCTTGGTTCACTAAAGTGGCCGCCTTTCATTTTTGAATTCCATTTAATTAAACCTGTTTTGATTTTTCATTCAGCCCCCCCTTCTGATTTCTGCACCGCACCGAATAAAAAATAATGTCTTTCCTGTCTCCCTATGCTCTACACATCCACACCTTCACATTGTAACTTCACCGATTACTGGGACCGTTTTTATCTGGCGACGCCGCATTTGAAACCGTCAATGTTCGCCACCCATACGGCGCAGCACTGGCTGACGCAGCCCACGGATCTGCTGGAAATTGGCTGCGGCAACGGGCGGGACGCCGTCTGGTTTGCCAGCCAGGGCCACAGTGTGCTGGGGGTGGATCTTTCTCAGAACGCCATTGAGGCATGCCGGAAACACCAAAGCAAAGCCGAGTTCCAGACTGCGGATTTTTCCAATCTTTCACTGGGGCGGCAGTTCAGCGCCGTGTATTCCCGTTTCAATCTGCACAGCATCGACGATGAAACGGAGGCGCAGGCGCTGAGCTCGGTTTACGAGCATCTCAAGCTTGGCGGGAAATTCATGGTGGAGGCCCGGACCATCCATGACACCATGATGGGCCAAGGCGAGCGCATCAGTGAGCGGGAATGGATCCATGAAAGCCACTACCGCCGCTTCCTGGATCCGGATCAGTTTTTGGACAATGCCCGCGCCGCCGGCTTCATTCCGGAATATACGCTGGTCTCCGCCGGTCTGGCTCCGTGGGGGGATGCAGACCCCGTGGTGATGCGGGTAGTGATGCGCAGGGACTGAGAAACTGAATTCAGAAAGCGGCGGCGCTCCCATTCGGGCTCCCCACCGGAGGCCGGGACAGGTTTATCCTGCTTCCCGGCCTTTTTACATTCCGGCCATGGCCCGGATATGATGGGCAAAAGCAGACCGATCAATGCGGGGAAACTCAGATCCGAATGGAATCCGGCATTTTCCCTGACGAAGCGCTGAAAGCGCCGATGCCGCGCCGGCTTCAATCGGACGTCGTGGGATTCCGCGTTAGTTTCCACCAGGTGTCGGCGACGTAAAGAGTGCACATGACGGCTACAATGCCATGATAGAAAATAATATATTCCCAATACAGGCCCATCATCCAGGATATGCCGACTCCCAGACGGAACACGGGCTCATCCACCAGATTGCCCGCAATTCTCCTGGCATAATCGGCTCCTGACAGGTGTTTGGCGTCCACAACACGGGACATATTGTTAAGCTGCTGATCCTTCAGCCACCCGAAAACGGAAAAAACCGTTTTGGGAGTGACCGACCACATGAGCAGCAGAGGAAACGCGATGTCCCAGTAATCGGCGATCAACGGGATGGCGGGGGGCGAGTTTCGGGCCGCGAATCCGCAAACGATGCCGATGACATACAGCGAGAGCAGATCCAGAAGCTTGTCCCAAAGCTGGCCAAAAGGGCTGGATTGCCGGGTGACGCGCGCCAGGATGCCATCCGAGCAGTCGAGACCGAAGGAAATCAGGAGCATTGCTCCCAGATAAAGTCCGGCGGAGGCGGGGCCAGGAAACATGTCATAAGCGACTGGCACTACGGCCAGCACTGCCGTCAGCAGGCTCATGACCGTGACGGTGTTTGGGGAAAAACCCGCGCGGTAACAGAAGGGGGCCAGCACGCTGCCGATAGTGTAGCCCATGTACTGTGTCACCCAGAAAGCCCTTTTGCCACGGGCATTCCAGTAATCGTGAAATTTCAGGGAGACCGGGGCCTGATGGCGGGAAACCTGCGCTGCTGGTGAGTCCGGGATAAGATTTTTCAAGGTCGGAAAAAGAGGAATGTGCGGGCTTTTTCACGTCAGGAAAGACGGCTCACTGCATAGGCGGGTCAGCTGAATTGGGTTGCCCCGAGCCGGATGGGAACGGCGAAGCGCTGCAAATTGCCCGGAAAAGCCAATTCCATCCACTGATTTTTTACAAAAATGTCAGATTCAGAGCCAAGCTGTGTGAAAAAACTGTATGAATGTTCGGTTTATAATTAATTTCCAATAATGAACCCGATTGGCTGCGCTGCTGGAACTGCGCCAGCCATGCCCAAGCCACCCCACAGTTCCACCCCCTCTCTTTGCCGACAGAGATTACACCTGCCCCCAGATTTCCCCCGGCTGGTGTGCATGGCCGGCAAGATGTTCCCGAACCCTCATACGGCGGGAGCCGGGAAGCTGGATTTCCTGAATCCGCAGTGTGCCTTGGCCGGTGGCCAGCAGAAAGAAATCAGGACCGGCGGAGAGAAGAGTCCCGGGCAGGGCGCAGCCGCCGGAAGCATCACTGAAACCGGCGACTGGGGGGAAAATTTTGACCAAGGTGCCGTCGGGCAGAGTGCTGCTGGTTCCAGGCCAGGGATGGAAGGCATGGATACGACGTTCAAGCGTGGCGGCAGGCTGTGACCAGTCAAGAACACCATGGGAGCGGTCCAGCTTCCCGATATGTGTCGCCTGGGCGGAATCCTGCACGGTGAGCTGCGGCTTTCCGGACAAAATCAGGGGCAGGGCTCGCTCCAGCGCCACAGGAGCCAAGGCTGCCAGCCTGTCGTGCAGGCCGCCGCCGGTTTCGTCCGGAGACAGCGACAGGGATTCGTGCAGCAGCATGGGACCGCTGTCGAGACCGGCCTCCACGGCCATGACCGTGATGCCCGACTCCGGATCGCCCTCCAGAATGGCGGACTGGATGGGGGCCGCGCCCCGATGGCGGGGGAGCAGGGAAGCATGGAGATTCCAGCACCCCAGTGGAGGCAGGTCCAGGACAGTCTGGGGAATGATCTGGCCATAGGCCATGACCACAATGAGGTCAGGCCTCAGATTGGCCACCATATCCACATGCCGCCGCAGGCGGTCCGGCTGGAAGACCGGCACGCCGTGCCGGCCCGCCAGCACTTTGGTGGCCGGAGGCGTTAGAACCTGCTTGCGGCCCACTGGCTTGTCGGGCTGGCAGAGCAGTCCGATGACGGATACGGATTCCTGTTTCAGGAGAAAACCGAGCGCCGGCACCGCAATGTCGCCGGTGCCAAAAAAAAGAGTGCGGGGAGGCTGCATGATGATCGGGTTACAGAGTGGTGTCCGCCCATGGAACGGACACATGGGGAGCTTGACAAGCCAGGATCAGGGACCGCCGGGATGCCATGACGGCGGACAGCCCGGAGTCGCCCATGTTCATAGAAGGTCCGCCCTCTTGCCGGGGGGCGGGGTTGTGCCGCTATTCCCGTTCTCACCTTACCTGAAAATGATTCCGGATGACAAAACCTTCCTCATTAAATCCCATTCGCTGGTTCCAGTCCGCCGGTCTTCCCGATCCCGGGCTGGCAAGGCTGGTGGTGCTCCCCGTTGAGGGCAACGCCGGCGGGGATGATCAGCCCTGACACGGTGTCTCTGTGCCGGTTCCGCCTCCGGACCGAATATCGCGGTGATTCTGAGCGATGACATGGTATATTCGGCCATCGGCTGCTCCGGAGGCGGGAGCAAGCACTCCGAATCGGGCTCCCTGCTGGCCAAAGGGGCTGCGCTTCATCCGGTTCAGCCCAAACAAAAGCCTCCCTGGAGCCGTGATGGCAACCCGGGAGGCTTGATGCGGAGGAAGCTGGAAGTGAATCACCACTTCCGTATTTTACTTCCTATTCCTCAGTTGGAGGGAGCGGGGTATTGTATTTGCCGGAGTCGCGGCGGTTGCGGACCTCGTCATGCGCGGCCTGCACCGAGGAGAGATGGCGCTCCAGCACGAAGGAAACACTGACGGGCAGCACGCTGTGATTTGGCGAGAGGGCTTCCTCATAGGCTTTGACTGCGGCGTCCTCACCACGTTCGGCTTCCTCCAGAATGGCCTGATCCTCGCGCGTGGCGACGGCGGCGCGGAGATTGATCCAGGCACGGTGCAGACCACCGGTAAGGCTGCCGGTGTGGTCAACCTCGGTCTTGCCGTGCTGACGCTCCAGCACCTGCAGTTCGCTCACCATGCGGGCGCGCTCGGAGCTGTAGCCGGTGAAGAGAGCTTTGAGGTCGGAGGAGGAGGCGTGTTCCGCCGCTTGGGCAAAACCTTCCTGCCCGTCGCGGGTGATTTCGATAAGGTTTTCCAGAGTGGAAAGGACTTCCTCCTGGTCAGGAGTTTCAATGGGAGTGGTTGTCATGAGTTTAGGGATGTGAGTTGGTTGGTTAAACGGGTAAAGCACTTTGGAGTGGAGAAGCCGGGATCAGCCACGCTTGTAGGCTTCATTTTCAATCTTGTTCCCGACCTTCTGAAGATCCTGGCCGAAGCCCTCGGTGGTCCTACAGGAACTCAGCCAGCCACAGGCCAGCACGGAACCGGTCAGAATTAAAATGGAGCGAAGGAGGGAGGCGCAGTTATTTTTCATGGGGTGGGTGTGGTTTTAGTTGGCGGACAAAGGACTCAGCGGAGGGCGCAAAACTGCAGGCCGCTGCTTGGCTCAGATTCGCAATCCCTGTGCCGCCGTTGGGGTGTCATTCTTAATCTGCTGATACTGAATAAGTTGCGGGTAAAGGCATATGACGGGGTGACTGAGGTTTTATTGCAAGTTGCGGCTGGCTGCATGGATTTCGGGTGCAATTTGCCCCCGGCAGGCAGAGAAGTAAAAAAGAGTGAATGGTATAAGTTGTTTAAAATGAACAGATTGAGTATTAAATACGGATCGTGGCACAGATCCGGCAGTATAAGCGGCAACCCCTATGAAAGCTGCTTCCTTTATTAAATATCCGGCCATGGTGGTCCTCACCGCCATACTGCCGGTGATGGCAGTGTCCTGCTCCAGCACCACCTCTGCGACCTCCTCTCCAACGTCCCGTGCCACGGTCGGTCTGGATCCTTATGAGCGTGAGGACGCGGTGAAGCAGGCCTCATCAGGAATCCGTCAGCGGTTATTGTAGGCCAAGGCCGGCGCTGGATGTGCAGGCTCTTTGCCGGACTCCACATGGATGGCTGTGGATCCATAGGCGGAGGGCATCAGCATGTCCGCCTCCTGGGGGGAGCGG
>JAQGPJ010000033.1 GCA_028293125.1 Verrucomicrobiales bacterium
CACCGGCAGCGTGATGGTGACGGATGACTGCCGGGTGCCGGGTGTGGTGTCCATTTGGGTGGTCTGATGCACGGTCAAACCTGTGCGGGATGCGGTGCCGGGATACGGACTTTATCCGTACCTGACCATAAGGGGGGTGCTTATGCCCTTGGATTCACTTCAGGGAGGTGGCAGCGGCGCAGTGGGTTACGGGGACCGGCACAAAGGCGGCCACCATCCCCCAGGTGAATGGATCGTAAACACACCGGAAACGCCACCACCACCGGAGCGAGGTGAAAATCAGCGGCATCGGGTTGCCTCCAGGGATCCGCATGAAGGCGTGGACCGCCGGAGACACCATGATGTATTGGACTGGCGAGCCCGGTGCCATGATCGGCTGATTCACCGGGTTGCCATTTCTGGCGGCGGCAAGCCTGAGGCACCCACTGAGAAGCCAGCATGCCGGGAAAATTAAAATACGCAAATCCATCCGCCCATCATGTCCGCCCCTCGCCGGCTGTCCATAATTTCGCGCGCAGGGGTGGTTCGCAGTCCGCAAAATGTGGCCCTCAGGTCCGGAATCCAGCGGCAAGGTCTTAAGAATGTAGCGGTTGCGTGAATTTAATCTCACTCCCTTTTTGTGGCATTTGGCCAGCGGAGCCGACTGCTGCGGGGCACTGGCACGCTCTTGGCCACCGCCTGAGAATCCAGTCCGCTTTTTGTGGCAGTTCGGGGGCTTGGAATCCGGACAGCGGAAAATCCGCCGGAAATGGCCCTCTGACGGGCCGGGGCCCAAATCAGCACAGGACCCACCCTGCTGGAGGCTCCACAGGCCATGAGGGGCAGCGGAGGAGGGTTTCCGGCTGCGGCAGCCCCTCCCCTGTCCATGCCAGCGGATCCTGACGGAAAAGCCTTGCCCCGCCCTGCGGAGAATGCAGGGTCGGTCCCATGCGTCTCCCCCCCGCTTTCCGCAATCCAATCCATTCCATGGTCACCGCCGTCTCCCTGCTGACGGCCTTTTTCCTGCCAGCCGCCGAAACGATTGTGGCTTACAGCGGACTGGCGACGCCCACAGGCGTGGTGGGCATCGACGCCGATTCCCTCTCGGCGGTCACCGGCACCATCACTCAAGGCTACATCCCCGCCCAGGATATGGCGGTTGATGGGAATGGGAGACTTTACGGATTTTCAATCAGCACCCTGAGCGAGTATGATCCCGTCTCGCTGACCGCCCTCCGGTCCGTCTCCCTCGGTAACAACCTGAATGGTCTGGCGGCGCACAATGGAGTGCTCTACATGTACAGCCAGGGCCCGGCAGCCGCGCATCTCCTGGCGTTTGACGCGGGTGATTTTTCCCTGATCGCCGGCACCCCCGGCAATTCGCGCAGATTCGGACAGGACCTGGCCTTTAATGAGTCCGGAAGGCTTTTCGGCGTCAGCGGCCATACCCTTTTTGAATATGATCCTGTCTCCCTGGCTGTGCTGCGGAGCGCGGGCGCCGGGGGCGGCATTCAGGGCCTGGCGGCCCGGAACGGGATACTTTACAGCTACAGCGGAGACACCGCGTCCCCCGGCCTCATCACTTTTGACGCCGACAGTTTCTCCCTGCTCTCCGGAACCCTCAGCAGCTCCATCATTGCCGGACAGGATCTGACCTTCAGCGGCTCCGGAAGGCTTTTCGGAAGCTCCAGGGGAGTGGTGAGGGAATATGACCCGGCCACTCTGGAGATTCTCCACTCCGCCCCGTTCAATGGCGCTCTGCATGGACTGGCCATCGTCCCGGAGCCGGGAACGGCTCTGCTGGCGGCGCTGGGCGCTGTCCGCTTGCTGGGCCGCAGCCGGGGAAAGCGGCCGGCCTGACGGCGGCTGGCGCGGCACCGCGGTGATTTCCGGAGACGCGTTCCGCGAAGGAGTTTCAGGCCTGAGCGGCCTTCCGGTCCCTTTTTCGGGGTTTTTCGGTCTTTTTTCCAACTTTTTACGGGCTTTGCCATGCTGCGCGCCGGATGCCCGAAAAAACACCGAAAATAGACCGGATGCCCAAGTGCCGGAAGGGTCGGTTTTCCGGGCTTTTTTCGGGCTCCGCAAGCCCAGGGGTTCACCCTTAGGGACATGTGTGATTGGATTTTTCGGGGTTCCGCCGGATCCGGTCAAAAAAGGGGCTTTAAAGAGTTAGGAAACCGCAGGTCTCCGGAGCGGCGGAAATCCCGTTTGTCCAAGCACGGAATCGGTGTCGGTTTCCGCCGGAGGGGCCGGCGCGGTTTTCATGGACCCTCAACCTCACGTTGCCAAAATGAACAATCCATCCCGGCCCTGAGCGCCGGGCCAGCGGCGGGAGGCCTTTGGGTGATCCCGGTCTCCGGGAGCCTTCCCGGCGGTCTCCCGCGCGGCGGCGGACAGTCCTCCTCCCCGGCATCGCGGCGGACACGCCACATGGAGCCCCGGAGGCACGCGCCTGCGCCCGGCGGGTGGGGAGGCGGCTCCGACGGGGACAGGCCTTCCGGACGGAAACAGACGTCATTCCGGAGTTCTGGGCCCAACAGGGCGGCCGCATTCCCCGTCGGCGGTGGCGGACTGGAGGCGCTGCCCGGTGCGGACCGGACAGGGGGCCGCGGCGGTGATGGAGCGGCCGGATCTTAAAAGCTCGACAAACCGCCGCTTTGTTCAATATCAAATCAGGCCTCCAGCCATGAAATCCCTCCCGGTCATCGCCGCCTCCCTCTCCGGTCTTTTTGCGCCGCCGCCCGGACTTCATGCCCAGGAAACGCTCGGGATCAGGCCGGCCGTCGAACTGAGGCTGCCGGCCTCCTCCCCCTTCCGGGAGTTTCAGATTGAATCATCCGCCGACATGAAAACCTGGACCGGGCTGGGGCCTCTGGCGGCGGGCGGCGGCACGGAGCTGAGCCTCTTTGTGCCGGTTGATTCGGCAGGCAGGTTCTTCCGCGCAACCGGACATGAGATTGTCAACCTGCAGCCCGCGCTGGAATCCATCCGCGCCGCCCACGGCATTCCGGCCATGGGCTGCGCCGTGGTGCTGGGAGGCCGCATCGCCGGGATCGGAGTGACCGGTGTCCGCAAATCCGGAGTTCCCAACTCGGCGGTCACTTTGGGGGACCGCTGGCATCACGGCTCGGTCACCAAGGGCATGACCGCCACGCTGGCCGCCATCATGGTCCAGAGCGGGGAGATCAGGTGGGGCTCCACGCTTGCGGAGGTGTTTCCCGCCCTGGCCCCGGGAATGCACGCGCAGTGGCGCGGCGCCACCCTTGAGCAGCTGACCTCCAACCGCGGCGGCGCGCCGGAGGACCTTGCGCCGGGCGGCATATGGGCCCAGGTGCAGGCCTTCGGCGGGATGCCGCGGGACGCCCGCCGGCTGCTTCTGGAAAGGCTCGCGGCCACCGCCCCGGATTCGCCCCCCGGCACCCGGTATGAATATTCAAACGCCGGTTTCTCCCTCGCCGGGCACATGCTTGAGGAGACCGCCGGCAAACCGTGGGAGGAGCTGATCACCGAACGGCTCTTCAAACCCCTGGGCATGACCTCCGCGGGCTTCGGGGTTCCGGCCACTCCGCGCAGCATCGACGAGCCGTGGGGGCACCGGTTTGCAAACGGCTCGCCGTCCCCCGTCGAGTCGGGCCCCGCCGCCGACAACCCTCCGGCCATCGGCCCCTCGGCGACGGTCCACTGCAGCCTGCCCGACCTTGCGCGCTACGTGGCCTTCCATCTTGCGGGCCACCGCTCCGGCACTGCGCTTCTGGACCGCGACGCGTTTCTGAAGCTGCACACCCCCTATCCGGACAACGCGGACTATGCCCATGGCTGGAGCGCCCTGGACCGGCCCTGGGGGGGCGGGGAGAAGGTCCTCACCCACAGCGGCTCCAACACGCTCTGGCTCACAACCGTCTGGCTTGCCCCGGGGCGTGACTTCGGGGTCATCCCGCTCTGCAACATGGCGGGATCACCCAATCCCTCGGCCGGGGCGAACAATGAGGCGGTTTCAAGGATGATCAAAGATTTCCTTGAATGAGCAGGGACCGGAGCACGGCGGCGCGCTCCGGGACCGGACTCTGCTTTCACGCGCATGATCCTCCGCAGTCCCGGGGAGCTGCTGAAGTCCAAGGCTCAATGCGACAGGCATTGGAAAAGGAGCCGCAGGGCTCCTTTTCCTTCCTCGGGACTGTCTCCGCCGCCTCTTCGGGAAGACACAATAATGGGGTATTATTGTGTCTGCAAACCATCGGGTGCCTCGGGGATGCCCGGCAACGGTGTCCGCATGAGGGCTTCCGAAGATACGGGACGCGCTTTCCCCACCAACTCCGGCTTTGCTTCAGTCATCAGCGCGAAAGGCTTTGATTTCATTGGCATTGATGACGCAATCACTCCCCGCGGGCGGTTTCCGGCGCGACGCCGCGCACGGCGGACTCCGGAGTGGCCACCGGGGCCTCGGAGCGCTCAATGCGCGATTTCACCATGAATCCCCCGCTGTCCGCCAGCTCAACCACGGCCTCCAGCGTGTAGACCGCTCCGTCCGCCTCGCTCAACTGCACGGAGAACGGCTGCGATGGCAGCGCGATGACTTTGGGCGCGGTGCTGATTCCCGCTTCCCCCTCCGCCATTTTCCCGAGCCCCGCCCGGAAGGCCTCCATTTCACCGGCCTGCCACGCCTCGGCGTTGCGCGCATTGGTGGCGATGGTTTCAAGCCCGGCGGCCGCGAGGGCCGCGTCCCTCATGAGGACCACCTGCGCGCTCAGCTCCACGGCTCCCCGCCCATCCTCAAGAGTGATGCTGCGGGGGGTCAGAAAAGTGATTTCATGGCTTCCGCCGCGGGTTCTGTAGCCGCCGGTCACCAGGGACTCCCCTTTTTTGAGACTGGTGCTCACAGTGGAGCTGGCGATGTTCTCCCGCAGGGGGCGGGAGAGTTTTTCCGTGTCCAGCCATTGGTCCCGCGCCCCCGGCCGGGGACCCGGCTCCGCCGTCCCCGGCGCACGCGCGGCCTCCGCCGCCGGGGAGGACGCTGTTTTCCCGGACGGGCCGTCCGTCCCGGCGGAAAGCCGCCGGGGATTGTTGCGCGCCCCCGTCCGGCCATTGTCCGCTGAGGGGCTTTTGAGAAACATCAGCGAGCCGGCTCCGGCCAGCAGCAGAACAGTGGTCACGGCGGCAATGGTTTTCTGAGTCATAAGAGCGGCGCTAAGGGTGTTGAGGAGGGAGATGGCGGCCGGAGCGGTCAGCGCGGCGGCGGGGATGGAGGCGGCCAGCGCCGGGGCCACGGGGACGCAGGCATGCGCGGGAAGACCGGCGGCCAGCGCGGAGGCCGTCGTGTGGATTCCCCTTTTGGCCAAAAACCCCCGCATCCTCTCCAGCGCCCGTTTGATTCTCATGCGCACGGCGTCCTCGGAGAGATGGAGCTCCGCGGCGATGTCGCTGTGGGGGCGGCTCTCGAAAAACCGGCTCAGAAGAAGGCTTCTCTCCCCGGCGGGAAGGCGCTCCAGCACCTCATCAAGAATAGGCGCGATCCCCTCCCATGGAAAAGGGTCATTGGCGGCGGACATGGTCTGCAGGATGGCGAAGGTGTGCTCCCGGAGCCGGCGTCTGCCCTCCGAGCGGAGAAGATTGAGGCTGGCGGAGCGGACAGTGCGGTGAAGCCAGACATTCAGCGGGAGATGCTCCGGAAGCGCCCGGCGCAGGGAGGCCAGGCGGCTGAATACGCTCTGGCTGGCCTCCTCGGCCAGCGTGGGATTTCCGCAGATGCGCAGCGCGGCGGAGTAAACCGGAGTCAGATGACGGCGCACCAGCTCCGTGAACGCCTGGGGGTCGCCGCCCCTGAGGTGGCGCTCCAGCAGATCGTGGTCGGAGGATGGGCAGTCCGGCGGGGGCATGGGGCTTTCATTCCTTTTCACCGCCGCCGGACCAAACCGAACAAAATATTGCCTTTTTTTTCGCATGCCGCTGAAGCGCGGGCATTCACGGGGAAGTCCCGCCCAAGGATTCATTTCAAGCCGGGCAAAACCCCGCTTCCCTTGGAGTGACCCGGCACAATAATGTATTTTATTGTGTTGGTTGAAGTGAAGGGGAAAAACAGATTTTTCGGAGCTTTTCCTGGCAACCTAGGTTGTTTCAGGCCAACCCAGCCGCTGGAGGCTGGCGGAAAGGAGGTGATGGGATAAACGACCCGATCCCGCAAGGGCAGGGGGAGATTCCCTTTTGACTCGGGACCCCTATCCACCGCCTGATCCAACACCACGCCCGCCCAAGCCCGCTAGGGATGCGTCCATGACCGAAGCACCATCCCAATTCAAATACATTGCCAGGCTTGGCGTTTGCTGGCCCCCTTCGTCCTCTTGGGCTATTGTGCCACGGCTTTGGCAGGCAATGCCAGTTGGGGCAGCTGTCGGCCGGAGGATCCGCTTTATGTCCTCATGCTTAAGGCTTTATCAAATCGCAATTTGCCCGGATCCGGCCCGGCAAGACGCATTTTGCGACAAAAGATTAATTTATCTAATTTTAAATTTATAAATAAATGTTGCATTTTTAAAAACTATAAATATTGGATGGCATTCTCACTTTATGGAAAATTTAAAACTCAATATTCCCTGGCCCGCAAAGCCGCTGCACGTCCGGCGGGCGGGCGCTTTTCTGGTTTTGCCGCTGCTGGCAGGCCCGCTCAGCGCCGCATCCCCGGTTGATCTGGGCGCGGCGACCAGCTTCGGGGTTCTCGCCGCCACCGCCATCACCAACACCGGATTTACAGCAGTGACAGGGGATATCGGAACCACATCCGGCACTGACATCACCGGTATTGGCACCCTCATTCTCACCGGCGTCAATCATGATGGGGACGCGGTTACCCAGAATGCCCACGCAAGCCTGCTGACAGCGTATAATTATGCGGCGGGGCTGCCGGTTGATTTCACATACCCCGCCGTTTCGGATCTTGGCGGTCTGACCCTGGAGCCCGGGGTGTATACCGATGCCACCTCCTTCGCGGTCACCGGCATTCTGACGCTGGATGCCATGGGGGACCCCGACGCTGTCTGGGTGTTTCAGATGGGCACGACGCTCACCACCTCCACAGGCAGCAGCATTCTGCTGACAAACGGAGCCGATTCGTCCAATATTTTCTGGCAGGTGGGAAGCTCCGCCACTCTGGGCCCGGCATCAGCCTTTTCCGGAAGTATCCTCGCTTTTCAATCCATCACCCTGAACACAGGCGCACAAATCGATGGACGGGCATTGGCTTACAATGGAGCGGTGACCATGATCGCCAACGTGGTGACGGTGCCGGAAACCGGTTCCTCCCTTCTCGGCGGCCTTGCCCTGTTGGGAATGGTCTGCAGGCGCCGCCGCTGAAGACCGGTTTTTGCCCTCAGCATTATCCCGGACACCACGGAACAGCCTTCAGACACTCCTGAAGGCTGTTTTGTTTGGAATCAGATGCATAAAGGAGGCCGTCCGCCAAGGCTGAAGGGTGCCCAATAGAAACCGGCTCCGGACAGGATCGGCGCTGATTGCCCGGAGCCGGCATTACTGCCATCCAGCCGGAGCCATCACCGGCAGTAATACGGAAAGCAGCCTTCCGTGTGGCCGCCAGTCTCCGGGCAGTGAAAAACGCGGGGGCATCCACTGGCCGTGCCGTGTGTTTGGCTGTCCCGCCGGCACCGGGTGACTGAATGGAAAATTGCCTTTGCGTGCCCGCGTCCGGTGAATGATTGCAATGACTATGGCAAAAACCGGCCCGAAGCACATCGCATGGGAGACCATCGGCGCGGAGGACTGGGCCAAGGGCTGCAACCATGTGGCCGGGCTCAATGGCGTCATCCCGTCCTCGGCCAGAGCGGCCCGTAAACGCCTGTCAATCCCGCCGCGTCCTGTGCCTGAGGGCCTGGAGCCCACGGATTCCCCGACAACCGTGACCCTGAGGCACGGGGGTTCCATCCAAATGGCCTCAAAGTGGCTTGCATCGGCGGGCCGTCCTTCCGCCGGGCGGGGACGCCCGCGGTACGATTGACCCCGGCTCCAGGCAGTATCCCCTGAGGGCACCGCCGGTTACGGCAAAACAGTTTTTCCTGCGGCTCCGCCAAGGCCGGCCGCGTGACAGGCCATTGTGCCGGCCGCCACTCTGATTTCGTCATTTGCCAGGGTGAAGGCATTGGCATCCCGATG
>JAQGPJ010000049.1 GCA_028293125.1 Verrucomicrobiales bacterium
CATCGGGATGCCAATGCCTTCACCCTGGCAAATGACGAAATCAGAGTGGCGGCCGGCACAATGGCCTGTCACGCGGCCGGCCTTGGCGGAGCCGCAGGAAAAACTGTTTTGCCGTAACCGGCGGTGCATTTTCGCCCCCTGCTGCCCGCTGCTCCACCTGCCCGTGCTCTTTCCCGCTTTATCGGATCTCAGTCTGCTGGAAGGTTGGGGAGCGCGCACTCTGATCCGTGGTGTCTCCGCGGCATCGACAAGCCATAACGCGGAGGCGGCCATGACTGGAGCCGGCAGCATAGGGACGGAAAGTCTTGAAGCCGCCTGTGATATTAGCCTTTCATGCTCCCCCGGTTGGTTCTCCGGCACCATAGGTGCAGCCCGGTTCCGGGCAGCGGTCTGATTGGACGCTGTCCGGAGGCGGGTTCAGACGCGCGGCGGGCGTCCCGGCGCAGCGCTTGGCCGGCCAACGGATACCAGCCACTTCCGGGCCGTGGGGGCTGATACCTTATAGGCTCTGGCCACCGCCGCCAGGGAGTCCGTGGGTTGCAGGCCTTCCGGCACAGGCCGCCTCCTCGCGTTCAGGGACGGCCCCCTGGCAAGCTTTTTGTAGGCGTTGCAGGCGGCCATGCGGCTTACTCCCATCAGCCGGCCCACATGGGCGCACCCTTTTGCCCAGTCCTCCGCGCTGATGGTTTTCCAAGGGATGTTTTTCGGGCCGGGGGTTTTCTTCATTTTGCATTCCTTCAACTGGAGCGCCGGCGGGGCGGATTCCTTTTTCTTCCGCTTTTACCTGGCACCGGTAAACGCCCTACATGGCCTGCGGGATGTCCCGCGTTTTTCTCAGCTGGATTGCTGGCAGCCGGCAAGAAAATGAGTTTCACCATCCCGCCGGTGGGTATGCCGGCAATAGATGGCAAAGCCGGCTTCGGACGGCGGTCAGCGCCGATCCCGCCCGGAGCCGCTTTACCGCACGCGCTTCCGGTTGAAAAAGCACAGCAGAACGGTCCCTGCGCAATACCCCCAGGTGACCGGCTCGGGCACAGGCGCAAACCGCAGATTGTCGATGGAGTAATCCTGATCGGAGAAATTGGTGGCCAGAGAAAAAGAGGAGACAGGCTTGTCAAACACCAGCCCGAAAAAGCGCGGAGTGCCCAGCGGTGAGTTTGGAGCCGTGCTCACCGGGTCGAATCCATCACCCGTAACCCAGATGGAGCCCACATGATCGGCACCCACATAATCAAACCCAAAACCCCAGACGGGCTGCGGGAATGAAAACATGAGCTTGGTGGATGTGTCCTCAAAATCCGTGTTGATGTAGGGGGTGGGAAAGTCACCCCCCAGTGCGCCCACGGCGGCGAGTCCCCCCGTTCCCACTCCGAGAATAGAAACGCCCGTGGCCAGTTTGAATTGATCCCCCTGAACCACCGAAAATGGCTGGAAACTGTCAAAGGATTCAAATACCCGCTTTGTTGTCGGGAGGGCGCTTTCCCAGCCGGCAATATCCGTGACCACCACAGCCGCATGCAGCGGCAGGCTCAGGGAGATGGACAGCAGGATGGTTCCAAGCGGTGATTTCATACAGGGATGGATGGAGGAATGATACGCACTCACTATTCCGCCCGGCATTATGAAGGCAATGCGGCAAAATGAGGATTCATCACCGCATAATATTTCCAGCTACTTCTCCAACGCAGCGTCACAACGCTGCACCCTTCGCGCCGGAGGTGCGGGCCCGTCCTGCCCCGGTTATTCCCCTTCGGGTGTGCGCTGTCCCACTTCGCCGCATCACGAATTCTCCCCCACAATCCTCCGTGCTTTCTCCACTTCCCGCTTCCGGTCGCTCTCCTTCTTTTGCCGCTCCTGCTCCCCGTGCTCCCGGAGCTGCGCGGGAGTCATAGCCGCCAGCTTCTTTTTCTCCTCCTCCGCTTTTTTGGCCTTGGTGATTTTGGCCGCCTCCTTCACCACTTTGATATCGGTCTCCTCCTGATCATCATGGAGATTGTCTGCGGTCCGCATGGCGTCATCCACGATTCCGGCGGCGACCGCCGTGAATGAATCCAGTCCCTGCAGGACGCCGGCAATCTTTTTGCCATACCATTCAACCTTCTCGCGCTCTCCATCGGGAATCCCCTCAATGATATCCTTTCCGGCCTCATAGGCATTGGCAAACCGGGACAAAGGCCCGCTGTCCCCCTTGAATCCGTCCACCAGATCCCGGAGCAGCGGGATGCCCGACAGCGGGCCGGTGGCGGCGGCCATCAGGAAATCCATGGGATTCCAATGGTCGGGGTCGAGGAAACCGAGCCAGCCCCGCTTTTCATCCCAGGCGTCATCATCGTCCTTCCGGTCGCGCATGGCGGCGGTGATGGCTTGGATCATCGGCCCCACGATCAGATGGGAAATCACCAGCACCCGCAGGTCATTGGCATCGGCCTTTCCCGTGAAGGTGTTCCCCCAAGCGGTGAGCCACATGCTGGATTTCTGCCGGGCCTCGCTGCCGAACATGAAGATGCCTTTGCCGAGCCCGCCCAGACTCTGTTCAAACAGGGAGCGGTCCGACACCTCCACGGGCTGCGCCGTCCGGGCCACAATGTCCGCGGTCTCATTCATGGCCGTGGCCTCCGCCATCTCCGGCGTCATGCCCGCGGCGATGGCGTGCCGGTAATGGTAGTCGTAGGCGATGGCGGCGCTGCCGGTGGTGAAGAACGCATCCACGAAGCCCAGCGTCTCGATCCCGACGCGCAGGAAGTCCTGACGGATCCCCGGTTTGCCGGTGAAGGCCCCGGCCAGGGCGGCGCGCACCTCCGGGGAGAAACCGCCAGCGAGGCGGCGCCTGATCATAGGGCTGTTCCACATCGCTTTCGCATTGGCCCAGAAAGCGGTCTCCACTTTGCCCAGGGTTGCGGTCTTCACGCCGGTGGCCGCCAGCAGCAGCCCCAGCCCCCGGAGATAATCCGCCGCCGGCATGCGGTAGGCTGCACCCAGCAGGGCGGTAGACTGTTTCATAATGGTCCCCAGCTTCCAGGCCAGCGCCACGTGCGCCTGCATGGAATAGAAGAACTGCCCCAGTTTGGAATGGGCCACCTTCAGGCCGTTGCCCTCGATGGACTCCATCCACTTGTTCACCGCCCCCAGCATCTGCGGCCCGTGCCGGGCGAGGATGGCCCGCTGCACGTCCGGACTGCTAAAAACACCGCGCAGCTCGCGGGTCACCTCCGACAGAGCTTTCCAGTGCGCGGTCTGGTTCACATGTCCGAAAAAGACTTGGAACGCGTTCTCCGCCTTCGGCTCCGCAGTGTGCAGGGTCCGGTCCTTGATGAACCCGCTGCGGAAACCGCCCTCCACTATGCCGGCGCCGGAGATATCCAGCCCGGTTTCGGAAATGCCGCGGTTGTAGAACAGGCCGGGGGCATAGTTCTCAATCCGGGGCAGATCGACCCCGAACATGTTCCGGAACAGGCGGGCCAGCGGCTCATATCCATCGGCGTAATTGCGGGCCAGCCATGCCCGCAGGTATTTCGCGGCCGGAGAAAGCTGCTCCTCGATTTGAGCCTGGGCCTCCGCGCCATAGCCGGCCTTCCGCAGTGAGGCTTTGTAGGCTTCCTGAGCCCAGAGCATGGAGAGGTAAACGGCCTCGGCCTCCGTGTGGCTCACATTCTCCACAGGGCCGTGCGCCGGCTGTTTCAGGGTCAGGTATTCCCGGGTGTCCTGATACCCGGCCCCGGTCTCCTCCGCTTTCAGATTGTGCTCCAGCATGGCCTCCCGCGCCTGCATCAGCTCCCGCGCCTCCGCCCGGCTGAAGCCGAGCGCCGCTGGATCCGCAGTGCCCTCCTTCCACTGGTCAATGGTCTCCACGGGCACGCGCGCCTCCGTTTCAATTTCCGGGGAATTGACCACTTGGACCGTCCGCTTTTTGCCCATGTCCCAGGCAGCTTTCCGGGCCGAGCGCCCCCGCTTGCCGGTGGCGGTCTCCAAAGCCCGCATCCATTCATGGCCAACCCGCAGGACCTCATCCGCTTTCTGGGCCATGCCCTCGCGCACCTTCCCGGACCAGCGCACGGTCAGCACATGGTTGCGCCCCAGCAGGGTTTCCAGCACCTCCGTGAAGCTCTTGAGGGAGATGGGCCCCATCTTCAGCATGCCTGTGAGGGTGTCGGCATAGTCCTTCGCATCCAGAATGCGCTGACGGCTGATGCCGGCGGCGGCCAGGGTTCCGACCGCCATGTCCTGAAAGCCCTTCACCTCCGCCAGCCGGGCCTCCTCCAGCATGCGCCAGCGGTTGCGCCCCTCCACATACACCTGCTCCAGCAGATCCAGAGCCCGGATCACATGCGCGGCATCGTGGTTTTGTGGTTTCCCCAGCGCTCCGAACATGTCGAGAATCTGATGCCGCTCGAAAAGGGCGGCGGCCCCGTCATCGTCAGGCGGAATCAGGATGCCATGCTCATCCACACGGCCCAGCAGCTCCGCATCCAGTTTGACATTCTCCTCGCGCACCTGATCCGGAGTGAGGGCCATCACGCGTTCCGCCTCCTTGAAGAACCGGTGGGCCTCGGCACCGATTTTGCCCACCGGCTTTTTCCCGGCCTCCCGCTTCGGTTTGGCGCGCTCCATCAGAGCCTCCACACGCTCCATCGCATCCTGCTTGAGGAAGTCCTCCAGATGCTCGTCAGCCATCCGCAGGCGGTTCTCCAGCTCCTTGGCCATGGCCTGCTGGGTGCTCAGCGATGCGATGGACGTCCACCCACCGACTTTGCTCCGGATCTCCGGCGGCAGAGCGGAAATGATGGCGTCCAGTGTCCGCATATGACGCAGCATCACAGCCCGCGCGTCCCAGTCCTGCGACTGGACGGCGTCCTGATCCGCTTTCCAGGCGGCGGCCTCCGCTTTCGCCGACGCTTTGGCCTGCTTCTGGGCGGCTTTGATATTGGCCATGGCGGCCTGCATGGCATCGCGGTTTTTCGCCTGCGTCTGCAGCTCCCGCCGCATGGCGTCCCACAGGGCATCCGGCGAGGCATCACCGATTTCCCCCGCATCGAAAGCCTCCTGCGCCGCCAGGTCCGCCGATAGAGTTCCGCCGAAGCACATCGGTGGCAGGCCGGCGGCCCCGTCATATTCCCCGCCTGGACTGAATTCCGCATTCCCGGCAAACTGCATGGCGGCGGAACGGGACTGGATCCGGCCCGCCGCGCCAAAACGGCCGGCACTGAACCGCTGGGCCAGCGGCCCGGCAAAGGCACTGGTGTCCTCCGCCGTCATGCCCAGCGCCGCCTGGGCGGAAGCCGTCAGAGTGCTCCAGATGCTTTCCTCCGCCTCCGCATAGGCCGAGGCCTCCCGGAATGCCTGCTCTTTGTCCAAGGAACGCTTGCTCCGTTGCTCCGCCACCGGCCTGCCTTCGCCGTTCCACCTCTGCCGGCCCTCAGTCCAGCTGCGGCGAAGGGAATCCATGGCGGCCTTCATCTGATCAAAGACCCGGCGGCGGGCATCCGGATCACGCATCCGGCGCTCCATGCTCCGCGCCAGCTGGTCGAGGGTGTCCACCGGAGTCAGACGGAAGGAGGCGGCCTGCTCCTGCTCCGCGCCCTCCGCTTCTGCCCGGGCACGGGAATTGTCGGAAATGCGCTCCCCATTGCGCTCCGTGATTTTGATATCCGCCTCGCTGAACACGACGAAATTGCGTGTCACCTCTCCGCGCAGCGCATCCACCGCCGCCACCAGCTCCGGGGACGGGTCCCAGTTCCTGACATTCTCCGAAAGCGCGGCACTGATGGCCTGGGCGGGATAATCGAACCCCAGCCAGTCATTGGCCTCCAGCTCCTTCAGAAACGCGGTCTGGCCGGCATCAAAGGCTCCGGTCTCCGCCTCCTCCATCACGGAATCAAAGTCGGCATTCTCCGGCAGGACCTCAAGGAAGCTGGCCTTGATCTCCTTCAGGGTTTTCCCGCGGCTGACCCCGTCCAGGTATTTGATGCCCCGGATCCCGTGGGCCAGCAGGAACTCGGAAACGGCCTGTGGGGAGCCAATGGTGCGGAAATCGAACATCAAGCCCTGACCGTCAGCGCTATCAGCGGCATCCTCCGGATATCCTGCGGCCACAGAGGCCCGCCCCAGCGCCTCCCGGACTGCCGGACTGTTTTCCCCACCGTCCCAGTCCAGAAACTCGGATTCATCCGGGATGATTTCGACCGTGTAGAGGTTGCCTGTGGCCTTCTCAACCACATGGGCGAAGTCACCGTTTTGAATCAGCTCCGCCTGCCTGCGGTATGACGCAGCCTGATCCCTGGCCCACTGCGCGGAGGCCGGGCGGGATTCGTAATCGGCAATCCGGCCCTCCAAATACGCGATAGCCTCCGCCGGCGTGCCGTGCTCCGTGACAAACGATCCGGCCAGGTGGCGCTCATTGTTGGCGTCATATGGCGCGCCGTCCGCCGTCATCTCCAGATCGGAGAGAGCCTCCTGATACCATTCCGCCGTCCGCCGGGACTGGGCAAAGTAAATGCCCCAGCCGAATGACTGCCGCCCCTCACCGGTGCCAATGTTCCGGGTGGAAAACCGGTCCACCTGATGGGGCGTGCCGTGGTAAGCCGTGATGGCGAAGGTGGCCGGACCCACCACGGCGGCATTCCCGTAGCTCCGCACCGGCGCGTCCTTTTCGACAGGCTGCGCCCGGGAGGACAGGGAAAAGGATATCCCGCCATCACCGGCCGGGGTTTTGTGCTCATTCTTGACGCCGGAGAGAAAGCGGGCCAGATTGTCACCAAGGCTGCCGGTGTCGGCCTGCGGATCCTCCGGGGTCGCAGGAGAGTTACCATCGGCGGCCTTATTCACTTCCAAGGCCTCCAGACTGTAGGCCATGTCCGCATCCGGCCCGGACAGCATCCGCTTCACCGTCAGCAGGACATTGCGGACTTTGCTGTCATCGAACGGCATCCAGGCATACCGGCGGTGAATCTCCGCCGCGCCGCGCTCGTAGTCGCGGGGCGTTTCCACGGAGGCCAGCACGGAGTTTTGCAGAAGCTCCGGCAGACGCGCCGCCGCCTCGAAATGGAGAGCGGGGGATTCACCGGCCCTCACATAGCCTGCATGGTTCAGAGCCTGCCGGGTGATGGCAATTTCGCCTTCCGGCACAGAAACAGTCTGACGCCATGAGCTGCGGTTTTCGCTGATCCAGTTTTTCCAGACGCTCCTCCATTCCCGCGGAGTCCGGGCGGTTTCACCGGCCAGCGGATTGGGCTGCTGTGGCAGAACCTCCGGCGCGGCGGTGATGGATCTGATGCCGGCTCCCATGGGGCGGAGACTGAAAGCGATGCCGTCATCCTCCTGCTCCGCTGTCGGCGGGGTGTAGGTGGTGCCCTCGTCGAAAATACGCCCCGCCTCCTCAACCACTTCCGCAGCGTGCCGCATATCCGGGCCGATGCCGATGGAACGGTTAAGAAACTCATCAATGTCCAGCTTCCCGCCGGCTCCGCGACGGGCGGCATTGAGCCTCCGGGCTTTGTCCACCACGACCGTCAGCCACTGCACATGGGCTTTCAGCCGCTCCACCAGTTCGGCCGCCAAACGGCTCGTGCGGACAGCCTCCTTCAACCGCGCCCACTGTCCCCGCGCATCCTTCCGGTTCCGCCGGGCAACACCGGCAATGCCGGATTCCGGCGTTTTCCCGGCGCGGCCTTTGGCGGTGGCATGGACCTGCGCCAGATCGGAATAGGCCTCCTTCACGGCCGTCTGGTCCTGGGCGGCATCCTGCCCGTCCGTATAGCCGTTGAGGTAAGTGTCTCCAGTGACCTGCTCCACCTGCCGGATCATGCCGGCCAGGTTTTTCCATGTGGTCTTTCCGGTGCGCACCCATTCGCCGGCTTCGGCCTCTGTCCGCTCCTCCAGCGCCGTGTACGGGCTCTCACCATGGGCGATGCTGATGATCGCTTTGGCCGTATCGCCGCGCACCTTAAGAGCGCTTTGCCCGCCTACCGCCATTTTGGTCCAGTCGATTGGAGCTTCCGGGGCTTTGGCCTCTGCCACCTTCATGCGCCGCTCCATGGCGTCGAATTCCCTCTCCGCCTGCTGCCGGGCCTCCGGAGCCGCGTTTTCATCCTGCATGACCGCCGCCCGCTCCACCAAGAAACCGGAAACAGTCTGCTCATTGCGGAAGGTCACCTGGCTCTCCTGCAATGGGGAAAGGGGATTGCGGTCCAGCTCCTCCAGCATGGCGAAGAGGGGGGCGTTCACCTCCTGGTCATAGTCGCTCATGTGCTGCCCTGCGGCTTCCATGGCCGCTCCCGCCGAGGGATGCTCTGTAACTGTTTCGCCGCGCGTGACCGTCCACACCGGCCGGCCTTCACGCGCGGACCGCTCCACGGTGATCTGCGCATCCTGCATCGCCGAGGCCTGTGCCGCAGCCTGGGCTTCATGCTCCATCCTGAGCCGCTGGCGTCCCTCGCGCACCACGGCGTCCGTTTCCGCATTCCGCCTCACGGCATTCCGGGCCTCATCCAGCAGCTTCAGCCGCTCCACGGCATCGGTCTCCGCGAGGATGGCGGTCCGCTGGGCCTCACCGATCCCGGAGGCCATCAGCTGGGAATCCGTCAGATTGGAGGCAATCCGCTCCAGATTGCCGCGTTCAAGCTTCGCGCGGAAGGCATTGCCCCCGGCGCCGAGCGCCACCGCCGGCAGCAGGGCAAAGAAGGTGTCCAGTCTCTGTGCCCAGTATCCACCCTCCCGGTTTTCATCGGCATACTTCCGCGCCTCATCCTGGCTGGGGAATTCCTTCCCGCCGGCCATCCAGATGTTCTTCGCGTCCCCGCCGCTGCCCTCCGTGCGCACGGTGACCTGCGGAGCCTCACCTTGGAGCACCTTTTTCCAGTCCACTTCCGGCACATCCCCGCCGAGTCCTTGCGCAATGCGCTGCACCACCTGCGGGGTGATGTCCTGGGTGGCTTCGATCAGGTTCTGCTCCGCGAGACCGGCGGCCGCGAATTTACCGAAGTTCGCCCAGGCCGATGCCCGTGCGGTCTGAATGGCTTTGCCGAGCGACGATCCGGCCCCGATGGCCAGTGTGGTCTGCGCGTATTCCAGCCCGGTCTGAAGCCATGCCGCATTGCGGGCCAGCCCGTAGGCCTGCCGGGGATCCATGGCTGGATTCTGCTGCATCAGCTGCTGCGCATTCTGGTCCGCCATCAGGCCATACATGGGGATCATGGTGCTGCCGCCGCCGACAAGAGCCCCGAGGCGCCCGGCGCTGGCGGGCGACATTTTCCGGGTCAGAAGAGCCATCGCGATCTGCGGGGCAATGCTTTCCGCAAACGGATAAATCACTTTGCTGGCAACCAGATGCCCGGCCTTCCCCATGAACATGTCGCCGGCCTTGAGGGGATCGAGACCCGACTTGGCGAGCCCCTCCAGCTGCGCGCCCAGCACCGATTTTTCCCGCCGGAGTTTGATTTGCTGCCTCGCGGCGGTGATGTCCTCGGCGGTGACAGTCCTGTTGGGGAGCAGCGGCTCCAGCAGCATGCCGCCCGCCCAGCTTTCGAGACTGGGCACCGTGGAATCCGCATAGTCCAGAAGGTCCTTATACCGGCCCCCGATGGTGTCCCCCGGCTTCAGCTTGTCCAACGCCTGCTCCGCATCCTCCAGGGCATCCATCTCCATGGTGCGGGCGGGGCTGATCATCAGGAATGCGGCGGACCCGCGCCCGAAGGCCTCGCCCAGCTGCCAGCCCTCCGGCTTTTCAGCACCGATGGCCTGCGCTTTCGCCGCCAGCAGCGTCAGTGCCAGCGGCCTGTCAGCGGCAGGGATCTTGATCAGCTCATCCACCACGGCGTCCCCGCCATACACACCCGAGACCGCATCCCGCTCCCCTACCAGCCCGGCGAGAACGGAATGCACCGCCGGCGTCACCTCCGCAATGCGGCGGTTCAGTTCGGAATGGACGGTTTGCGCCACCGCCTCATACCGGTCCAGGGATTCCGGATCAAAGCCGGGTTTGCCCTTGGCTCCCTTCAGCCATGCGGAATACGCCGGCATGAAGGATTCTCCGCGCATGGCGGCGGCGCTCACCAGCCCGGTGAGGCTGCCCAGCTTGCCGGCGCTCGCCGCCTCATCATCGCCCTCCGGGCCCTGAATCAGATGGCGCTCATCCTTGCGCCGCTGCTGGAATGTCTTCGCTTCGCCCAGAAAGGCGGCATCCGATCCCAGCCCCTTGCCCTCGCCGAAAAGGGTGGTCGCCACCGCATCCCGCATTAGAGCCCGTGTTGGGCCTCGGAACCCTTTGCCGGTTTTGGAACGGATGTAACTTTCAACCACCAGCGAGTCCTTGGCGGCCGCCCGCGTCGGCTCATCGGGAGCCATGCGCAGGCTCATCAGGCCCTGTCCGGCGGTGGCCTTGTCGAAGTCCAGTGTCAGATCCTCCAGCACCCGGTCCTTCCGGGCCGCCTCCTGAAGATCCACGGCGCGGGGGAAGGCCTGCCTGAACGCGTCATACTGGTTCAGGTGCGCGGTATAAAAGGTCTTGAACTCGGGGGGCGCGGCGGCAACACCGCCGGCGGCGCGGATGGCGGCGGCCTGCTCATCGGTCAGGACGCCTTCAGGGGTGGCTGGGTCTTCGTAGGGCATGGACAGGGGCTTTCAGGGTGTGGGTCTGCTGCGGGCAAAGGACACGACGGGCGTGTCGTCGCGCGGGGATTTCCCGCCTGGGGAGTAGAGGTCGAAGCGTTTAGTCAGCTTTTTGCCCTCATACTCTTTGGCGGTGCGGTCCATCCACCGGCCGGTGTGGGTGCTGCCGTCCTTATAGGTCAGGGTCACCCAGTCACCCGGCTGGATGTTCGCGCGCTCGAAGGCGGCTTCGATGTCAGGGGACACGGCCAAATCCCCCGGCTTCAATTTAAAGGGGGATGACTCGCCGCGTCTGATCTTCTCCGCCTCCGCATCCGGCACCCATGCCCCGATGCCCACCTTGGAATTGCTGTCCGGCGTGCTGTCGCCGGGATAGCCGTAGCTGGTGATCCGGCCGCCCGTGAAGCCGGAGCCCAGGCTGCCGGCGACGGTGCCGAAAATGTCACGGGAGGGAAATCCGGGCGGAGGTGACGCATTGGCGGCCGGAGCTGTGGTGGCCGCATTGGCACCGCTGAGGATCCGCGCCGCATCATCCAGGCGCATGGAGTGGCCGGAGAGACCGTAAATCGCCTGGGTGGCCTCCTCGCGGGTGGCGTTGGGGTTCTGCTCCACCCATTTGTTCAGGGCGATCATTGCATCGGCGTGCAGAGAGCGGGCTTTCTTCTGACCCTCGACATCGGCCTGCTTCTCCCAGACTTCGGAATTGTCCGATCGCGTCACCTTCACGTCCTTGGAGATCGGGCCGAATGCTCCGTTGTCATAAAGGTCCTGCACCGCCTCGGTGATGTAGCTTTTGGTTGAGGTGTCCAGCTCCAGGGAACCGCGCCACTTCTTGTCGAGAGGCCCGGTGATGTTTCCGCGGAGATCCTCGGGCAGCAGCAGCGCCTCAAGCCCGATGCTGACAAAAGCATTCCGCGCCTCCTCACTGCTGACGCCGCCCAGGGCTTCCGCATCGAACTTGTCCGCGGCATCCAGCAGCCGGCCAAACCTCTCGCGGATAACCTCCGGCTTGGCGGCCTCCAATTTAGCGGATTCGGAAAAGTCTTTGCGCAGCTTGTTCTTTAAAAACTCACGGTCCGCAGGACGGAGAGTTTTGGGGGCGGCGGCATCAATGCCGGCTTCCGTCTGGATCTTCCCGGTGGCGATTGCATCCAGAATGCTGGCCTGGGTGTCCGCAAACTGCCCGCGTTCAGTCTGCTGGATGGCCCCGCGGACCCGCTCCTTGTCCGAAGCATCGAGATCGGCGCCCAGTGTCCCATCCTTCAGCTCCCGCAAAGCCGCCTCCTCACCCAAAGCTCTGGTGCGCGCGATGGCCAGATTCTGCGTCACGTTGAACCGTTCAGCCTTGGCCGCCAGCTGAAGCCGTTTGCCTGTCTCCGCAAATTTAAGCCTCCGCAGCTCGATCCCCTCATCCGTGATTCCGCCGAAGCGTTTGTAATCCCCCAGATTGCGCTCAAACGCGGCCGGGTCCTGCCGCACCTCGGCGATGTCCAGCCGGTCCTCGATCGCCTTTCCGGCCTTTTTGAGCGACCGCTCCGAGGAATGCAGATCCGTCACGGCGGTCAGGCGCTTGCGCCACCGGTCCAGGTTGAAATTGATCGCGGTCCGCGCGTCCGGGGAAAGATCGTTCCTCAGCACTTTGGCGGAAAGATCGTTCATCCGCTTTGCCGCGATGTCCTTCCATTTGGTCTCGTCAGGCTCGGCCGCGATGGCACGGGAAATCTCAATCTCCTCGGCGTCCATGTCACCGTCAGCCCCTTTTTCCTTTTGAATGTCAACTGCCTCATTCGCCTTGATGCGCAATGCGGTCATGGCATGGCCCTCCTGCTCCACCGCCTGGCCGATGTTGCCTGCGGATTGATCGGCCACAATGAACCCGCGGGCATTGATCAGGGCCGCATTGCCGGCGGACTCCGAAAAGCCGGCCGCCACGCCGCGGAACTGTGGCCCGCGGGCGCGCTCGAACTGTCCGAGCTTGGCGGTGGTTTTGGGGGTCTCGGGGGAAACGGGTATACCTCTCATGGATATCTGACGGGTTTGGCGTCCGATCAGTCCGGGATACCGGTCCGGGGATTTAAAAGCGCGAAAATCCTGTTATTCGCTTCATGACACGGACGGACTCCCCGCCGGCTTGTTCATCCATGGCAGGCGCGTGAGCCAGGCCACACGCCTCAGAAACACCGGGTCGGACCATTGGCGGGGATCGGGTTCGTCAATCCCGTAGGTGTCCACTTCGAGCGCCGGATGCGGGCGCGGCAGGGTAGTGTCCACGGTCATCAACCACGAGGCGATCACCCCGCAGGGCTGAAGAAGTTCGGCGGCGGGCAGCTCATCGTGCCAGTCAACCACAGCAGCAGCGGCCAGCTGGAGCTCCTCATGGTCCGGCGGGATCCGCTCCCGCATGGCCTGCAGCTCCCTGAGGGTCACCGTGCGGGCTTTTCCGAGAAGGGCCCGCGCCTTGGAATACCACTTCGCGGCGTCGGTGAAGTTTCCCTCCAGGCGGGTGCGCGCCTGGAGGGCCAGATCCCACCCTCCGTGCCGCTCCAGATCCGCAATGAGCCGCAGGCTGGAAAGCCGTTCGTTGCAGAAGCTGTGCGCCAACCCGGTGGTCAGGGCGGCCTCCCCCAGACGGCCCTCAAGACCGAGGGGCCAGGGAAGGGTGATCGAATAACCGAGGAACGGGATGTGGGCGGTGCTGGTTTCCATGGGTCTGAATGATTGTGAAAGTTTGGGATGCGGCCTGACTGAGTGCTGGGCTTCAGGCTCTCCGGACTCGAATTGCCGTCTTTTGCCGTCTTTTGGCCGCCTGGAACCTCACTTGAGGTGAGGCGCGGGGCTCATTTGAATCATGCTGCCGGGCGGCCGGCGGGATGAATGAAGCTGGAGGGTGGCACTCCATTGCGGATTCCCGGCTGAAGAACCCAAGGGCCGCGGTCAAGCCGGGCATAAACCGGATCCGTCCTACCCGCCGTGAACGGGGATTCCCATTCCACGCGCCCTGTCCATGCGGCGCGGTAGATGTCGGCGGGGTGTATGCCCAGGGTTTCAGCAGCGGCCAGGAGAATGGCGTCACAGTCAGCCAGCAGGCCGTCAGCCACTTCGGGAACATCCAAGCCTGTGAGCTCCTCATTCACATACTGGAGCCAGCTGATGGGCCGGTCATTCGGCACGATCATGGAAACGAAGGCGCTCATTTCTCGGCAAAGCGGAAGTTCGTCTTGTGGAACCGCAGGGGGATTCCTGATTTCTCCCCGCTGAGCCGGCCAATGGGGCCGTGCGCCTCGCCGCCCCGGTGTTTGGAGACCCGGAGGAAAAAGTTGAAGTCCGGACCATCGATCTTCGGGCCGTGAGGGTTCTTCGGATCCGGAATCTTGTCCGGCAGGTCGATCACGTGCAGAACCACATCGGCGTCCTGCTCGATGGCGCGGGACTCACGCAGCTCCCCGTCGGCATTGACCTGGCTCAGCGCAATCACCACGGCGTCCAGTTCCTTGGCCGCGATCTTCAGGGTGCGGCTCATATCCGCCACAACACGTTCCCGGCTCTCGCGGCTGCCGCCCTCCGAGCCCAGCAGCTGCAGGTAATCGACCACGAACACTTTGATGCCGTGCCGGGAGTTCAGGAGTTTGGTTTTTGCAGCAATGCCCCTGGCGGTGATGTTGCTGGTGGAATCAACCCATAGAGGGAGATTGCGCACAGTTTCCATGGCCTCCTCCTGGGTGCTGTGAACGCCTTCGCTGAAAATGCAGCGGGTGATGAGATCCTGTTCGCTCATCTCCAGGCTGAAAGCCGCCACCGGGGCGCCATCGAGGGCCGCCTGTACGGCGAGGTTCATTCCCAAAACCGTTTTTCCGCCACCGGTGCGGCCGGCAACGATCACCAACTGACCGCCGCGGAGTCCGCCCTTCAGCATTTTGTCCAGGGTGGGGAAGCCGGTGCGGTATCTGGGAATCAGCACCGGGTTGGCCAGGGCGGCCTCGATGTCCTTCACGACGGCGGAGGCCTTGCGGGCGGACCGGCTGGCGGGCTCACTGCATGATTCCTCGAAAAGCTCCCGGATGCCGTCTGCAATTTCTTCGAAGCTCCGCGCGCTCTCGACGTTCGCCTGGAGCCTTGCGATGGCCCGCTGGGCTCTTTCCCGCCGGGCGTGGTTTGCGACGTCCCTGGCGTAATCCTTGACGAAAAGCGGCAGGACTCCATCGGCAAGTCCGATCAGCAGGGAACGGAACTGGGCGAACTGGTGATGGGCGCTGTAGGCCTGCTGGAGCCCATAGGGGGTGATCCGCTGGCCCTTGTCGGTCATTTCCCGGAACCAGCGCCAGGCGCAGCCGAAGGCTTCCTGGGAGAAATCGTCAGGGCTGACGATGTCAAAGACTTCGAGGAAGCGTTTTCCGTCATCGGTGATCACGGAAATGAGATTCCTCTCGGATTCAAAGCGGTCGGGAAGTGGGGAGTAATCGTTCATAAATAGTTAGAAGCCTGCTGCTTTGAGAATGGAATTTGAGGATTGGGAAGAGTTGGAGCGGGAACCGGGAGGAGCGGGAACCGGTCTGGCGAGCTCCGCCAAAATCTGAGGCCACTTGTGGCAAAGGCCGGCGAGGCTGGAGCCATCCAGGCAGTGCCGCGCAAATTGGTCATTCCGCGCCCGGAACCATGCCTGCTCGGCGGTGGTCAGGAATTCCTCGGCTGTGCCCTTCCAGGATTGCAGGAAGGTCTGGAGGGCTTTGAAATCCCGTCCGACAAGAACCAGCGGCTCGCCGGTGGCGGTTTGGTGCCGGGCATCAATTTTGGAAGTGATTTCGTGATGCCGGGGATCCGCGGCTTTTGCGGCGGCGGTTTTCGAGCCCGAAACTTTCCCCTCCGGATTTCCCAAATCCGGAATTTCGGAAGCACCTTCTTGGATACCCTTCTTGGTGTACCTTATGTGTCCCGTTTTTCGGGTCACCCTCCGTCCCGTTTTTCGGGTCAGGTTGAGTTCCGCTTTTCGGGCTGGCCCGTTTTCCGGGTTAACCCGTTTTTCGGGTTGGGTTTCCTTGTTTGATTCAAGGGGTGGCTGGGTCTCCGCCAATTGATAGTTGGTGCTCTTGCCTGGTCTGGCCTCCCGGATCAGAAAGCCTCTTTCCGCCAGTTCCGCGAGGGCTTCGAAAACTGTTTTCCGATTCAGTCCCGTGGTTTCGGCGATGGTTTCCACCAGCGGAAAGCACTTTCCATCCGTGCCCGCACGCCGGCACAGCGTTGCAAAGACCCGGAAAGCCTTCATGGACAAACCGGCATCGTCGATGGCTGCCGGAACGAACATCGAGGCCTTCACGCGCTCACCCCCTTTCGCTTCCGGTGAACACTCTGTCTGGCCAGCCTGTGGGCTCGGGCGGCGGCGTGGTAGGCAATCAGGTAATGCAGCATCATGGGAGCTAAATCCTTGGTTTTATGGCAATGAGGATCCTGGGTGACGATCCCGGCATGCTTCGCCGCCTGGCTGGAAGGAAAGCCGCTCATGGGCTCGTCCTGTGCCATCGCCGACGGTGTGATTTCAAAGCCGGGCAGACTGAGCTGCTCTCCGGCATGGTGGGGAAGACCTTTGCCTTCCGTCTGTTTCCCGTTCATCGCATTTTCGATTTGCGACGCGGCGGCGGTGACGTAAGCTGAGAAAGCCTTCCACAGCTTTCAACTTACGCCCTCGCCCGCACGTCTGATTTTCGGACTGCGGGCGTTGGTTTTTCAGGCGGCGGAATCCCGCTCAAACTTCAGGATATCCTCCAAAGAGAATCTGACTCCCCGGATACCGAATCGGTATGCCCGAAGCTTTTGATCCCGCCGAAGACGGACGATTGTCATATGGGACACGCTCCAGCGCTTTTGAAGCTCGGCGGTCGAGAGAAAGGGTTTCAGTTCAGTTGTTATCATTGCGGATAACCGGCCCTCCCATGATGGGCGGAACTCCGGTCCGCTCCTAAGTCGGGATACCACATCTTCAGAAGTCAAATTGAAATGTTACCCTAAATTATTGGCGGATATTCCGTGCTAAACCTTGAGAGACTCACCCCGCAAGACCCTGAAACTGGCGCTGGGAAACACTTCCTAGTCAAAATTCCGGATTCTGGGTGCGCGCGCTTCAGATTTGCCAATGCTTTTAAACAGCGCTCTGTCACTTGAGGCTTGGAAAAGCCTCCGCCCAAATGCCTAAAAAACGCCGAGCGCGGCGCATACGGCGTTTTTAGCCTGTGCGAGCGGTCACTTCCATCCTGATTTCAACCATACAAAAGAGCAGTTTTTCTGACCTTTCCGTCTTCAATTTGAGCCGAGTGATGGGTACTCAATCCACTCAATCCACGGAATAAGCGGATACAGTGGATTGAGAGTGAATCAGAGACATCGGGCAGTCCTTCTCGAAATCTGTTCAAAAATACAGATTTGTGCTGCTTTATCGGCGGTTGAAACAGCTGTATCAGCTGTATCAGTCTATACAGCCTGCGGGAGGCTTGATTTCAGCCGTGCAAAAAGACCCGTTTCCCGCCTTTTGAGCCTCTCTCCAAAGCTTGATTTTACAGCGATCGTCGGCTGATTCTGCCGATACAGCCGATAGAGGTTGGCGGACCGGTCTGATTTTTGCCCTCGTGCATTGAGACCGAATGAGGAATTCCCCTCCTCCTCCTTCCCGGTTTCCATCGGAATATCAGGAATAGAAGGAATAGCAGGAATATCCTGCCTTGGAAGCTGTGGAAGTCTTGCTCCCAAGGTCAGGCGGACACTGGTCCGGGAGCCGGCTCAAGCCGTCCGCGCAGGCGGAATCTGACGATTACGCCGATAACGCCGATATCGTCGATAAAACCGCTCTCCCTTCATGGCTTCCTAGCCGGCGAGCCATGCCGCCGCCTGAAAAACCAACGCCCGCCCAAGGAAAAGTGAAGATCATAAATAGCATTGAATTTTATGCCGGTTTTGTGCTACTATCGCAGCATGTCAACCACCGCTGACGCAACTTTGGAGGCCGCCTCATTCACCCACCCTGTTTGGGCCAAACCTATTTTCTCACGGACTGACGCCCTTTCCGTTCTTCCTGGGGGAGGCTCCGGGATTCTCCGCCAGCTCCTGGCCGCCCGCTGGATTGCGCCAAGCGCCGTTGAGGGCCGCCCGTTCTACCGCTCGGCGGATGTGCGCACCGCTTTGGAGCGGCTTGGCAAAGGTGAGTTGCCCAAGCCGATCCATGTGTGGAAGGCGGCAATCGGAGGCGAGGGCCGCCCTGTCGCCCATGTGGTCCTTGAAGCCGGCAGGGGCCGGAAGCGTGCCGCCTGCGGCTGTGGCAGCGAGTGGTTTTCCGCCAGTCCGGGCATGGGGAGGTGTCCGCGGTGCGCCGGGTTGGCGAAACTTCTTCGGGTGGAGGAGTCCTGAGGCTCCTGAAATCCTTCCAGCCCACCGAACGATGCCCCAGCTCAAATCACCACGGGATGAAATCTTCTGCCAGCAGATTGCACTGGGGAGGACGGACTCCGACGCCTACCGCATCGCCGGGGGCAAAGCCAAACAGCCAAACCGCCGCACCACCGCGCTGCGCGCCAAGCCGGGGATTGAGGAGCGAATCGCGGAGCTGCGGGCCGGCACCCAAGCGGAATTTGAAGTCACGAGGGAAGACCTGATAAACTTCTATGGCCGGGTCCTCATGACACCGGTCGGTGAAGTGAATGAGGATTCGCGTCTGGCTCAGGAGGTGAGCACCACCTATGCCGGGGAGAGCTACACCAAAAAGGTCAAGATGGTCAGCAAGATCGACGCGGCGCGGGAACTGACCAAGCTCATGGGCTGGTATGAACCCGAGAAAGTAGAGGTGTCTGGGACGCTGCAAGGCCTGCTTGGCAGGCTCATGGGCGTTCGGAAATAAGGAATCCCGGATTTCAGAGACACGCTCCGTCCCATGCTCACCGCCGCCCAATACCAATTTGCCGCCGGGCTGGCGTCCGGGCTTTCAGCCACGGATGCTTATGCGGCCGCATTTCCAAAGTCGAAGCATCCCCGGAACGATGCGGCCCGGCTGCTTTCCCCGAAGTGCCGGGCCCGCGGTGCCATTCAGGAAGAGGTTGCCCGGATCCGGAGGGAGGCGGAGCAGCTGGCCGGCGGAGCGGTGCTGAGTCTTGCGGAAAAGCGCATGTTCCTGGCCCGGCTGGTCCGGTGCAGCATCGGGAGTCTGCCGGATGATTCCGATCTGCTGGAGGAGGTCACGCGCGGCTCCGAGGGAGAAATCCGGCGGGTGTTTGACAAGCTGCAGGCCATTGAGCTGGACAACCTGCTGGCCGGGCACGGGGCGGCGGCGCGGGTTTTGGCGGCAGGCATTCCTGCTTAGCCGGCAGCGAAGGGCTGAAAAGCCTCTGCGCGCACGCCTCTCGAGCCCGCTGGGTCCAGTGCATGGGTGAAAGCGAGGCGAATAACGCTCCCAGGATGCAAAACCTCCAGAGTGCACAGAAAATGCACAGGCCGGGTTTTTAAGCGGATCAGGGTTTCGTCGCAACCTGTTGATCCTGAATGGTACCTCGCTCAGGACTTGAACCTGAAACAAACTGATTAAGAGTCAGCTGCTCTACCAATTGAGCTAGCGAGGCGGGATGTTCGGAGAGAAACTCCGTGGAATGTCACCGATCGCTGGATTACGGGATTTTTCAAGGGGAAAATTTTGGCATGAATTCGCACTCACGGTAAAGGCGTTTATATTTCGCCCCTCACCCCCCGCCTCTCCCCATGTCAGCCGCAGTACCAGCCATGGGTCAGCTCTTATGCAGGTCCAACGGTTTCACTCTCACGTTGCGGTACCAGACCTTGTGATCATGATCCTGGAATCCGATGTGGCCGCTGCGGGCGAACTGGCTGACCGCGCGGCTGAACTTGTTGTCGGAGCCATCCGGATTTTTCCCCGCGCTCGTCCAATGGTCCAGGTTCATTTCGTTGATTTTCTCCCCGTTGAGCACCACGGTGATGTGAGGGCCTTTGGCCGTGATCACATATTTATTCCAAGCGTCTTTTTTCGCGGCGTTTTTTGAGGGGGGCACCAAGTCGTAAATCGCGCCCACGCTGTGCTTGTCAGGGCCGCCGGGGTTCTCGACCTGGATTTCGATGCCGGTTTGGACATTGTCCTTCGGATCCGATGTCCGGAAAAAAACACCGCTGTTGCCGGTGGTTTTGAATTCGACCTCCAGAATAAAATCGCCGAACTGCCGGGTGGTCCAGATATCGCCGAGTTTTTTATCCCCGCACATCGCGCCATCCTCCACACTCCACTTCACCGGACCGCCATCCGCGCTGGTGAAGCCGGTGAAGTCCTTGCCATTGAACAGGGTGATCCAGCCCTCCGCATCCGGTTTTGGCTCTCCGGCCAGAACGGCGGTGGCACACAGCAGGGGAAGCAAAAAGCGCAAGAGTTTCATGGCGGGAGGCGAAGGGAAAAGGGAAAAGGCGGGGCTGGGCGGATAAAGCGGCGGGGATCAGACACAGGCGACAACTGGCAGTTGTCCGGCTTCGGAAACCAGTCAGCGGCGGCGCTTTCCCCGGTATTTCCCATACGCCAGGATCTTTCCCGCCTTTACCAGAGAAATGATTTTCCCGGCCACATTCCCGGGGGCCGCAGGCAAAGTCCTGATAAGTCATATCAAAAGCCGCCGAGCATTTCCCGCAGCTGCTCCTCGCTGGTGCCGGGGGGGCGGTGCTGGAGGAGCCAGTCGGCGTCAGCCCTGGCTTCCTCGCGGCGGCCGGCGCGGGTGAGGATCATGAAGCGCTGGAGGCGGGGCTGGGGGGACTCGGGCTCGATGGCGGCCTGGGCGGAGAGGCAGCGCAGGAGCTGCGCAGTGTCCTCCTGCTCCATGGCCCGGCGGGCGAGGTTGCTGATCATGCGCAGGATGATGGCGCGCGGGGTGGCCGGTTCCCAGGTGTCATCGCCGGGGAGGGTGCCGGTGGCCTCCAGGGAAAGGGCGGAGGCCTGCTGGCGGTCAATCAGGCGGCCCCCTTCAAAGACGTCGGTATAGGGACCCTGCTCCGGGTGGCCGGGCAGCCGCAGTTGGGTGACAAAACGGCCCGGCAGGCCGATGCCGGCCACGGGCAGCCCCAGGCGGCGGGCCCATTCCATGTGCAGGATGGAGAGGGTGATGGGCAGGCCCTCGCGGTCGTCGATGACCTCATTCAGGTGGCTGTTGGAGGGGTGGGAGAAATCCTCGCGCGGTCCGTGGAAGCCGTTCTCCTGGAACATCCAGCGGTTCAGCGCGGCCAAGGTGGCCTGCGGCGAGGCGCGGTCGGCTTCGGTCAGGCTGTCCTTCAGCTGGCCGGCCATGCGGTCGATCTCCGCCAGAGCAGCGGCGGGGTCGAGGTCGGGATTGTCCAGCCGGGCCAGCAGCAGGGCGGCTTCGGCGGGGGAGACGGTGTCCGCGTCCGGGCCGTTGAGCAGTTCCCCCAGCCGGGCGGTGATGGCGTTCTCGCTGGCTTGGGCGGCAACCTGGCGGAGGGTGGCGGCGCGTTTCTCCAAGGCATCGGCCTGCCCGCCGGCCAGGGCGCGGGCGGCGTCGGGGTTCTCCGCCAGGGTGGCGCGCAGTTCGGGAGTGACGGGACTGCCGTTGCCCAGAGCGGTGATGGCGGTCAAAGCCGGTGGGACTTCTGAGGGGGCGGTGGTCGCGGCCACATCCGGCCCCAGGGCAAAGCCGCGGAAGGAGGCTTCGGTGCCGCGGAACTGGCAGAGCCCTGCGGAGCCCCCGCGCAGGGCGGTGTCCATGCTCTCCACCACCAGCGCGCCATTCACATAACAGAGCATGCGGTCTGCCTCCAGCCGCACACGGAGCAAATTCCAGTCGCCGGGCTTCAGCGCCGCCGGCACGGTTTGGGAAAGGATGGTCCACGAGGTGACGTCCGGTCCTTCGAACCGGGTCAGGCGCATGCCTCCGCCGCTGGGGTAAAACCCGTAATGCGCGTTCCCGCCGTCCGCGCAGAAGCAGAGGCCGGCGGCTCCGGATTCATCCCCCAGCTTCACACTGACCGTGATCTCGTAAGGCGGCGCCGGCGGCAAGGGCACCGCCAGACACTGGGACCGCCCACCGAATCCGTCCCCCATGCCACGCACCTGAATGACACCCGCCCGCTGGCTCCAGCGGACATCGCCGCCGCCGAGGGGCCGCCACAGGGCCGGGTTCAGGGCTCCGATGGTGAGCCAGTTTTTCATGGCCACGGGGTTCGGTTGGGCCAGCAGCTGTTTCAGCTCATCCACCGGCATAGCAAATCCCAAGTTAGCGGCGACCGCGCTTTTGAGGGTGATGATGCCCAGCACTTTGCCCTCCCGGTTCAGCAGAGGGCCGCCGCTGTTGCCGCGCTCCACAGGCATGGCCACCTGAAGCATGGAGCGGCCCTCGACTTCCCGCACGGCGGACAGGATGCCCTCGGTGATGCTGAAGCGGTAGCCGAGCGGATTGCCCATGGCGATGACCGGCTGGCCCTGCTCCGCCCTGGCGGAGTCCCCCAGCGGCAGGAACGGCAGGCCGCTGCCGGCCACGCGCACAATGGCCAGATCCCGCTGGCGGTCCCAGGCGTGGATGGCGGTGACGCTGCGGCTGGTGCCGTCCGGGAATTCCACGCGGATGTTCCGGCCCTCGCCGATGACGTGGAGATTGGTGGCGATCAGGCCGTCATTCGAAATCACAAATCCGGAGCCGATGCCCATTTCCTGGCCCTCGCGGCCCGAGGGATAAATGGCCACCAGAGAGGCCCGCACGGACTTTGCCAATTCCCCGGTGGTCGCGGCGGCGGCCGCGCCGGCTGTGGAGGACGGAGCGGCGGCAGCCGTGGGCGGTGAGGGCGGGGCCGGAGCCGATGCCGGGGGAGCGGAGGATTCCGCCATGGCGGCCGCGGGAAGCGCCAGAGCCAGGCTGAGACAGCAGCGGCGGACGTGGGGGGAAGTCAGGGAAAGGCGGCGCATGGATGCCGGGGAATACGTCAGTGGTGGCGGGAGTTTCCCAGCGGAAGGATGGAAGCCATGATTCCTGCCCATTCACAGGCTTGCCTCCGCGTGCGCCAGAACCTCCTGAAACGGCACCGCCACCAGCATTCCGTAATCGTCATGACGGTAAAGGCGGTCCCGGAGAATCGCCGGGCTGGACAGTCCGCAGAGAAAGCGTGTCAGCTGCCGGGGGTGCCGCAGCGCCGGCAGCCGGGACTGGATCAGAGCGTGGATGCGGCCCGCCTCCTCCGCGGTGATTTCCCGGGGTGCAGCTTCCGGCAGCGGGGCCGTGGGCTTGTCAGGGTGCAGGCACGGCCCGCAGTGGCCGCAGTCCTCCGGCAGTGATTCGCCGAAGCGCGCCAATAGGTGCCGGGTCAGGCACCCGGGCCGGGAAAACAGATGCGGCATTTCCCGCAGCCGGGCCAAGGAGGCGGCCTCCTGCGCTTGGAACAAAGCCATCAGCCAGGTTTCCCATTCCCTGGGGCTGCGGGATCCGGTCTCCGGATGGAACTGCCAGGTCTCGCGCCGGTCGCGGATCTGCAGCCTCAGGTCGCCCTGGGCCTCCAAAGATTGCAGAAACTCCCGTAGGGCATCCGGCTCCGCCTCCAGAGCCGCCGCGTCCTCCTCCAACTCAATACGGATGTATCCGCGCACCGCCTCCCGGTTCAGGATCAGATGCCGCAGCCAGCCCTGTTCCCGGGGCGGATGGCCGGCCAGCAGGGCCGGGGAGACGCGGCGCGGCAGCTTCACGCGGCAGCTCAGCCAGGTGGTGGAGAGAGGTGTCAGGACGCCGCTGAGCTCCAAGTGGGCGATCATGGTGTCCAGCACCGCCGGGCGCACATCAGCGGCCCGGCCCAGCTGCCAGCGGGAGAAGGTGCAGGTGCTTCCCTGGCGCAGCAGGGTGCCCAGGCACAGGCGCACGGCCTCCGGGGTGGGGGTGTCGCCCAGCGTGAAATTCTCCAGCCCCGCCAGATCCTCCGCCGAGGCCAGCATTTCACAGTGGGCGGTGCGGCCGTCGCGGCCCGCGCGTCCGGTTTCCTGCAGATAATTCTCCGGACTGCGGGGCAGATCGTAATGAAAAACGGCACGGACATTGGACAGGTCGATTCCCATGCCGAAAGCCGCGGTGGCCACCATCACCGCGCACTGGCCTGACAAAAAGGCATCCTGAGCCTCCGCCCGCTGGTCGTCCGGCAGGCCGGCATGATAGGCCCGGGCACCCAGCCCCGCCCGCTGGAGGGCTGTGGCCACCGACTCCGCCGTCTCCTGACGGGTGACATAGACAATCGCCGGCTGACGCCCTGCAATCCCCAGCCGTTTGGCCAGGAAGGCGGTGCGTTTGCCGGCCAGGACAGGCGTGGCCTGCATCCGCAGATTGGGCCGGTGAAAGCTGGTGCGCACTTCGTCCTCCGGGGCGATGCCAAAGGCGTTCCGGATTTCCGCCGCCGCCTCCCGCACTGCTGTGGCCGTCAGCGCGAGGAGGGGAACGCCGGGAAAAAGCGCCGGCAGCCGGCCCATCCGCAGGTAATCGGGGCGGAAGTTGTGCCCCCATTCCGAAAGGCAGTGGGCCTCATCCACCGCGATGAAGGAGGGTTGAGCCGCCGTTTCCGCGGTCAACAGTTCCATAAAGGCGGCCTGCATCAGCCGCTCGGGGGCCAGAAACAGCAGCTTCAGCCGGCCCGCCGCGAACTCCTCCAACACGGCGGCGCGCTCCGCCTCCGTCTGGGTGGAGTCCAGCCGCGCGGCGGCGATGCCGCGCCGATGCAGGGTCTCCACCTGATCGCGTATTAGCGCCAGCAGCGGCGAAACCACGAGGGCGGTGCCGGGTAGCACCAGCGCAGGAATTTGATAGCACAGGGACTTGCCGCCGCCCGTGGGCAGCAGGGCCAGCACGGATTTCCCCTCCAGCAGGCGGCTGATCACCGCCTCCTGCCCGGCGCGGAAGGCGCGCAGGCCGAAGGTTTTCCGCAGCAACCGCAGGGCCTCCTTCATGTTCGTGCCTTGGCTCGTGCGATGGCTGGATGGTGAATGCCGCCGTCATCGGTTTCAGTCCCGGAACCGGTGGGTGGGGAAGCGGTCGTTTCCAGTTTTTCCACCGCCGCCATCAGCCTCCCGCGCTCCATGGGCAGCACCTCCCCGCAGATGGCCCGCAGTTCGGCGGCGGAGTGGGACACAAAGATCATGGGCAGGCGGAACTCCACGGCGGCGGTCTTCAAATAGTCCAGTGCCCGCGCCCGCAGCCGGTCATCCAGATGCGCCAGGGGCTCGTCCAGCAGCAGCAGCCGGGGACGGCTCATCAGGGCGCGGCCCAGCGCCACCCGCCCGCGCTCCCCGCCGGACAGGTCCGCGATGCCCCGCTCCAGCAGCGGGCCGATCTCCAGCATGTCCACGATGCGGCTTTGCAGCGCCGGGTCCGCGCGCCGACCGCCGCTCCGGCAGGCGTAGAGGAGGTTCCGTTCCACGCTCAGGTGGGGAAACAGCGCCTGATCCTGGGGCACATAGCCGATTTCCCGCTGCCAGGGGGGCAGGAATCCGCCGCGCGGACTGGTGGCGTCCGTGAGGACCTGGCCTTCAAAAATCACCTGACCGGATGCCGGACGCCGCAGGCCGGCGATGATTTCCAACAGGGAGGTTTTGCCTGAACCGCTGGATCCCGTCAGCCCCGTGACCTGGGTGGTCAGGGTGCGGTCCGCCTCCAGCCGAAAGGAGGCCAGGGGCAGCAGAAGGTTCCGGAGCTCCAGTCTCATCAGGCGGATGCGGCGCGCCGGGCGCGGGTGGTGGCGGCGGGGGATCCGGACAGCCAGCCACTGAGCCAGACCAGCCCAAAGGCCAGCAGCGCCGAGACGCCCAGCAGCTCTAGCGCCCGGGAATCCTCGCCCATGAGGATGGCCTGATTGATCTCCAGCGCCAGGGTGCCGGTCTCCCCGGCGATGTAGCCGGCGAGGGTGATGGACGCTCCGAACTCCCCCAGCGAGCGGGCGAACGCCAGCACCATGCCCGCCAGCAGGCCGCGACGCGCCAGAGGCAGGGTGACCGTGAGAAAGACTTTCCAAGGCCGTGCGCCCAGCGTCTGCGCCACCTGCTCCAAGCGGGGCGGCACCGCCTCCAGGGCGGTGCGCAGCGACCGCACCAGCAGGGGGAAGGACATGACCGACAAAGCGATGAGCACGGCTTTCCACGTGAAAATGATCTCCACATCCATGGATTCCAACCAGCGGCCCACCGGACCCCGCCGGCCCAGCACTTTCAGCAGAATCAGACCGGTGGCCACGGGAGGCATCACCAGCGGCAGGGCGGTCAGGGTTTCCACTACCGATTTCCCCCGCCACTCCCGCCGGGCCAGCAGCCAGGCCAGCGCCAGACCCGGCGGCAGGATCACCGCCACACTGGCGGCGGACACCCACGCGGTGAAGCCCACCATCCGCCAGTCATCCGGAGTCACGCGCGTAAGGGAGAAGCTTTTCCATCAGTGGAGGCAAGGATACGGGAGGAGCGGCCGGATTTGGCAAAAGGGGACCGGCGGATCCGCAGCCCGCCTGGCAAAGCCCCTGTTGCTCCCCTGCGGTGTGTCAGGCTGTGCGGGAATTCACCATGGAAACACACCCGGCCCGGAATCAAAATCCGCCGGTCCGGATGTGCGGAACGCGGCGGATTTTCAGCTCCGGTCCGGCAGGACCGGCTTCAGTCGTTGAAGAAATGCTTTCCGGTGCGCCCGGCCTCCGTGAACTCATCCACTTCGTAATACACATCCTTGGTGATGTCCTCGGGATCCGGGAAGGGGCTGGAGTCAGCGAACTCGGAGGAGGCGGCGGCTTCGGCTTTGGCGGCTTTGTCGATGCGGGTGTATTCCTCCTCGGTGATGACATTCTCCTGCACGAGGCGGTTTTTCCAGAGGTGGATGGGATCCTTGTGCTGCTTGTAGCGCTCGATCTCCTCCTCCGTGCGGTATTTCTTGGCGTTGGCGTCGGCGACGCTGTGGCCGTAGTGGCGGTAGGTCATCACCTCAATGACAGTCGGGCGGCTTTCATGGTGGGCGCGGTCGATGGCGATCTGCATCTTGGCGCGCATTTCGTAAAGGTCCCATCCGTGGATGATGTCCCAGACGATGTCATAACCGTCCGCGCGGTAGGCGAGTGAGTTCTTGAAGGCGCTGCTGCGGCACTGGCTGGTGCCCATCGAGTAACCGTTGTTCTCGATGATGAAAATAACGGGCAGGTTGAAAAGTCCGGCCAGGTTCAGGGCCTCGTGGTAGGCCCCCTGGTTGATGGCACCGTCCCCCATGAAGCACATGCAGGAGCCCTTCAGCCCCTTGAATTTCAGGTAGTAAGCGATGCCCGCGCCCAGCGGGGTCTGGCCGCCGACGATGCCGTGGCCGCCCCAGTAGTTTTTGTCCGGAGCAAAGAAGTGCATGGAGCCGCCCTTGCCTTTGGAGCAGCCGGTGGCCTTGCCGAGGAGTTCGGCCATGCACTCGTCCATGGTCATGCCCACCGCCAGCGCGTGGCCGTGGTCGCGGTAGGCAGTGATCATGTGATCGTTTTCACCCATCAGGGAGGCGCAGCCCACAGCGATGGACTCCTGTCCGTCGTAGCGGTGCAGAAAGCCGCCGATGCGGCCCTTGGCGGCATACTGCCGGCCGGACTCCTCCTCGAAGCGGCGGATGCGCACCATCTGGTTAAGCAGTTCGATTTTCCGCTCCGGCGTCAGGCGCTGGTTCACCGGTGCCTGGGCGAAATCAGTGGGATCCACTTCGGCGGGGGCGGCGGGGGGGACAGGGGCGTCGGCGGTGGTCTTCATATCGGGCAGGGCGGGCTCGGATGGAGGGGAAGGGGTTGCAGGTGCGGGAGCAGGAGCGGGAGCGGAGGCGGGATTTGTTTTGTTAAAGAGGCGGAAGATCATGCGGCGGGGGCGGGGGCGGCGACAGCGGCGGAGGTGTCGGGGGTTTCAGTCCGCGCGGCGGCGGACGGGCGGCGGCAGAGGAGGACAAAGGCCATGGTGAAACCCAGATCGCCCGCCAGTTGCTTCAGGGAGAAAAGCCAGGTGGGCGGGTACTGGGGCAGACCGGTGGTCTGGGCCTGCAGCCAGCCGGCGAAAGTGGGCGCATAACCTGCCACCGTAAAAAAAGAAACCGTGTTGGTCACGAGGTGAAACAACACGGTGCTGAGGAGGGAGACGCCTATAAGGACGACTGCGGAGGCCTTGGCCCCGACAGCCTTCCCGGCTACGGCGACAACGGCGGTCACCGCGATCAGCGTGGGCAGATTGGCGTCCCATAGAGGGTAGCCCTGCACGGCGTTGATGATAAAGTGAGGCACGATGACCGCGGCCATGCCGATCCCCCAGGCGGCGCGGCGCGGGAAAAAGGCCCCCCCGCAGAGCGCCAGGGCCATAAGCGGTGAAAAGCCGGCCATGGTCCGGATCACCTCCGGACCGCCGAATGACGGCGCGATGCGGAAAAAGATCATGGAAAGAGCGGAAATCAGCAGCAGCAGGGCAGGGATCATGGAAGGCTTTACAGGATCCGGAGGGCGGACCGCCGGACAGATTGGTATGAATTCTAGGCGGAAATGACACGTTGTCCACCGAATCCCAGCGCCCTCCGCGCCAAGCTTTCAGCGAATTTTGAAAAATGGATCATACCGGGAGGGAAAGAGGCAAATCCTCCGGCTCCGGTGATGCTCCCTTGGACGGCGGGAGAGGCTTCAGGAGGGCGGAATAAACGGAATTCTCCCGGTCCCGGGTCTCCGGCAAGACACGGACGCACCGCGTTCATGGAGACCCTATCCCCCTTGCAAAAAGAGCGCCACACATTATCTGGTCCGCCCGCTTGCCTCGGGTGCGGTTTGTCCCATTCCGACCGGCCTGCAATCCTTCACTCCGAACTCTTTTCCTCCTATCATGGCCTCCGAAACCACTCTCATCCTCTTCAAGCCCGACTGCGTCACCAAAGGCCTCATCGGCGAAGTGCTCCAACGCTTTGAAAGCGCCGGCTTCCGCGTTCAAGGCCTGAAGATGATACAGCTCACCGACGAGGTCCTGAAGGAGCACTATGCGCATGTCGCCGACCGCCCCTTCTTCCCGGAGATCGCGGATTTCATGAAAAGCAGCCCGGTGGTGGCCCTCGCCCTCGGCGGGGAGAATGTCATCTCCCGCGTCCGTGACCTCCTTGGCCCCACGGATTCCAAGAAAGCCCCCGGCGGCACCATCCGCGGCGATTTCGGCACCGACATGATGATCAACATGTGCCACGCCTCCGACAGCCCCGAGGCCGCCGCCGCCGAACTGAAGCGCTTCTTCAAAGCTGGTGAGGTGTTTTAACTGCGGCCAGCCGCTTCTGCCGGTTTTGCTTGTCCGAGACCGTGTGGTTCCCCATTAATTCATTCAACCGCAACAACCGCAACAACTTAAACTGGATTATATCCGGCGGTTGAGGCAGAGTTTCACGGTCCTGCCATCCTTGGGGGCGGCAGGGCCTTTTTGGTTTTTGCCGCAATGACGGCCGCGTCGGTGCGGATACGCTCTGAAACTCTGACCTATGACCCGAACTCAGGAGAATGCGCCACCGCCCCCCAGTGAGGACTTCGACCGCACGCGTCGCAGTCTGCTGACCCGTCTGAAAAACTGGGACGATCACGCGGGGTGGCGGGAGTTCATGGACCGTTACGGGCGCTTCATCTTCAGCCGCGCGCTGCACGCCGGCCTGAGCCGGGAGGAGGCGGAGGATGTGGTGCAGGACACCCTCGTGAGTGTGGCGAAGAAGATTCCCGATTTCCGCTACTTGGGGGAAAAGGGCTCCTTCAAAGCCTGGCTGGTGATGATCGTGAAGTCCCGCATCATCGACATGCTGCGCAAAAAGGCGCGCCGCCTGCCGGACAGCGGGGCCGTGCGCGCGGATGAGAACACCGGCACCAGCGCCGCCGGGCGCATCGAACAGCGGGAGGATGAGCTGAGCCATGAAAATCTGTGGCAGCAGGAGTGGGAGCAGCACCTGCTGGAGCAGGCCTCCTGCCGCGTGCGCGACCGCGTGGCCCCCAAGCACTTCCTGGCTTTCCGCATGTGCACCCAGCAGGGCAAAAGCCCGGCGGAGGTGGCGCGGGCGCTGGGACTTTCCCTGCCCATGGTCTACCTCATCCGGCACCGGGTGGGGCGGCAGGTGGCGCAGGAGATCAAACTTCTCACCCAAGGCCCATGATGGTGAATGACGCCTCCGGTTTTGACGCCAAGTTTGAACCCGTGGGCCTGCCCGTGGTCCCCGACCACGAACTGCTGCGCGTGATCGGGCGCGGCAGCTACGGCGAGGTGTGGCTGGCGCGGAACATCATGGGCACGCCGAGGGCGGTGAAGGTGGTCAAGCGGCTGGACTTTGACGACGACCGCCCCTTCGAACGGGAATTCGAAGGCATCCAGCGCTACGAGCCGGTCTCGCGGACCCATGAGGGGCTGGTCCACGCCCTGCACGTGGGCATGGGACCCGATGAGGGATATTTCTACTATGTGATGGAGCTGGGGGACGATCTGCGGGACAGGGTGCCGGGCCGGACGCCGCGCCGCGCGGGGGATTGCCCTGACTACCGGCCCCGCACCCTGCGCGATGTCATTTCCCGTCAAGGGGCCCTCTCCGTGGAGGAGTGCCTGGAGACCGGCAGCCTGCTGGCCGGGGCTTTGGGGCAGCTGCACCGGTGCCGGCTGGTGCACCGGGACGTGAAGCCGTCCAACATCATCTACGTCAATGGCCGGCCCAAGCTGGCCGATGCCGGCCTGGTGGCGCAGGTGAGTGACACCCGCTCCATGGTGGGCACGGACGGTTATGTGGCCCCCGAGGGCACGGGGCATCCCCGCAGCGATGTCTTCAGCCTGGGCCGCGTGCTGTATGAATGCCTGACCGGTCTGGACCGCCTGAAGTTTCCGGACGTGCCGGAGGACTGGGGCGCTGACGCCGACAGCCGGGCGCGCTTTGAGCTGATGGAGATCGTCATGCGCGCCGGCGACGCCGACGCCCGGCGCCGCTACCGCGACACCGTGGAGATGCAGGCCGATCTGGCGCTCCTGCGCGCGGGGAAGTCCGTGCGCCAGCTGCGCCGCATGGAGACCCGGCTGCGGCGCACCATGCAGGGGCTGGCGCTGGCGGGTATCGTGGTGGCCCTGGTGGGCGGGGGCTGGGCTTTGGAGCGGGGCCGCCGGCAGCACATTGAAACGGCTGAAACCGCCGCCCGTGCGGCCCGCGCGGAGACCAAAAAGCTGCTGCGGGAATCCCTTGTCGCCCAAGCGCGCTCGGTGCGTATCAGCGGCGAGGCCGGGGCGCGCGCGCAGGCGCTCTCCGCTGCTGTCCAAGCGCGGGAGCAGGGCGCGGATCTGCTGGAGGTGCGCACCCAGGCGGCCTCCGCGCTGGGGCTGTTGGGGATTGGCAAATTCAGCACGCCGTGGCCGCCGGGCCACTACAGCGGCCAGTTCACCGTAGTGTCCCCGGACGGGAATTCCGCCGCCTGCGGTTTTGAAAACGGGCGTTGCCGCCTCTTCCGGCGGGAGGCCGGGGACTCTGTGGTCACCGGCACGGTGGTGGATCCGCAGTTTCCCTCGGCGGCGGAGTTGTTTCTCTCCAACGGCGGGCGCTGGCTGGCGGTGAAGGGGCGGGACGGGCGTTTTGCCGGTTTTGACACCCAAACCGGTCAGCGCCTCTGGGAGGTGCCGCCGGAGGAGGAGAGCAGCCGGCTGGATTTTTCCCGGGACGGCTCCTGGGCGGTGATGGGAACGCGTGCCGGACTGACGGCCATCGAATGCGCCACCGGACGCATGGTGCCGGTGGTGCCGGGGATGCCGCCGCTGCGGTCTGTCAATCTGGCACCGGACGGCACTTGGCTGGCGGTGCTGACCACCAGGGAAAACGGGTTCCGCATCGTATCCGGACTGCCGGGCCGCATGCCGGAAAACGCGCCGCAGGTGAAAGTGGACCTGATCGAGTCCGACATCGAGCTGCTGGGACCCAGCATCAGCGCGGACGGCCGCTATATGGCTGCCGCCGTCAGCGAGGACCGCATGCGGGTCTGGGAAATGCCGTCGCGCCAGCAGACCGCATGGCTGCGCGGCCATCAGCGGACGGTGCGGGGCACGGCCTTCCACCCTTGGGACTCCAGCATTCTGGCCAGCACCGGCTATGACGGGACCACACGGCTGTGGAACATCCCCACCCGGCAGCAGATTCTGGTGGCTCCTGCGGGCGGGGAATCGGTGATCTTTGCCCCGGAGCGGGGGGAGCTGCTGCTGCGCAGCTGGTCCGGGGACAGCGTGCGTTCCGCGCCGCTCCAGGGGAAGGCAGGCATGCGGGTGCTGATGCTGCCCGCGGGACTGCCGCTGGGGCTTTTCAGCGGCGTGGCTTTCAGTCCCGACGGGCGGCTGCTGGCGGCCTCAGGGGATGCCGGGGTCATTGTCTGGGTGCTGGCCACCGGCCAGATCCTGCCGGTGCGCAAGCCCTTGGAGTATCACTGGCGCAGCTGCCTTTTCTCACCTGACGGCAAGTCCCTGTGGCTGAGCAGCGTCACTGGTCTTCAACGGCAGGAGCTGCATTTCCGCCCGGACGGCACTCTGGAGGCCGGCCCGTCGGAGCAGGTCCGCCAAGGCAAATACCGGGAGATGGCCTGGCTGGAAAACCGGCTCGCCGTGGCCAACGGGCTGTACCCCGCCGAGGGGGCAAAGGATGGCCGGATTTCTCTGATCGATCCGGGCACCGGCGATGAGGAGGTGCTGACTGTGCCCCATTTCGCCGACACCGTGGCGCTTTCCCGCGATGGACGCTGGCTGGCCTCGGCGTCCTTCGGGAGCAATGTGGGGTCATTCATTGACCTCCGGTCACCCGGCCGGGAGGCGCACACCGTGCCGTTTCCCTCCCGCAGCACCCTGGGCTTCCTGCCGTTCCAGCCGGCACTGGCCATCGGGTCGGACCACGATATCACTTTTCAAATGCTGCCCGGCCAGCACGGCAGCCCGCCCGCGCCTTTGACGCGCACGTATGCGGAATTCATTCCCAGCCGCTTCGCGGTCACGCCGGACGCCTCCCTGATGGCGGTGTCCACCAACTCCACCGAGGTGTCCCTTTTTGAAGGCCGCACCATGACCCGGCTGGCGACGCTGGAGTCGCCGCTCACCCCCTTCGACTTCTCCATGGCCTTCAGCGCGGATGGGCGCCAGCTGGCGATGGCCGGTGGCGTCAGCCGTGTGGTCATCTGGGACCTCGGCTGGCTGGGGAATGAACTTGCCCGCAGTGGGCTGGAGTGGTGAGGCTCCGGCCACAGCCGCCGCTTATTTGGCCGCGCGGACGGTCCAGATGCAGTTGCCGCCGTCGTCGGATACGAGGAGGGCACCGTCCTTCGCCACGGTGATGCCGACAGGGCGGCCCCAGACGTTGCCTTCGGGCGTGACGAAGCCCGTGAGGAAATCCACATACTCTCCGGTGGCCTTGCCGTTCTCCGTAGGGATGCGCACGACTTTGTAGCCGGTGCGGTGCGAGCGGTTCCAGGAGCCGTGCAGGCAGGAAAAAGCGTCTCCCGCCCAGGACTTCGGAAACAGGGAGCCGCTGGCGAACAGCATATTCAGGGAGGCGGAGTGCGACTGGAGCAGGACATCGGGCACGATCACCTTTTCCTTCAGTTCAGGGTGTTTGCCCTTGTGGCGGGGATCCTCGTTGCCGCCGGTGTAGAACCAGGGCCAGCCGTAGAATCCGCCTTTTTTCACGCTGGTGACATAGTCCGGCACCAGATCGTCGCCCAGTTCATCCCGCTCGTTGACGGAGGTCCACAGCTCCCCGGTGGACGGGTGGATGGTCAGACCCACCGGGTTGCGGATGCCGGTGGCATACACCGTCAGATTTTTCCCGGCGGGATCACTTTCAAAAATGCGGGCGCGGTCGTTTTCCACCTCATCGTCGTCATTGTTCGATTTGGAGCCCACGGAGGAATAGAGTTTCGATCCGTCGGCGCTGAACACGATGTCCCGCGTCCAGTGCCCGCCGCCTGTCAATTGGCCGCCGCCGCTGAGCTCAAACAGCTTCTCCGACTTGCCGGAGACCTTGAGATCGCCGGTTTTATAAGGGAACCGCACCACGGAGTCCGTGTTGGCCACATAAAGATATTGCGGTTCGCCGGCGGGGTGAAAGGCGATGCCGAAGGGTTTGTTCAGGCCCTTGGCGAAGGATTCGTTGAGGTCCGGCTTGCCGTCGCCGTCCGTGTCCCGCAGCACCCGCACCTCGTTCTCCATGCTTTCGGACACAAAGATATCGCCATTGGGGGCGGTGACCAGCTTACGGGGATTTTTGAAGCCTTCCGCATAAAGCTCCACCTTGAAGCCCTCCGGTGCCTGCGGCCAGGCATTGTCAGGGCGCTTTACCTTTTTGGGCATGTTGCGGGAGGATTCCGTGGCTCCCGGCGCGGGCAGGTTGGCGGCCACGATTTTCCGCCGCACACCGGGGGCGTCGGTGGTCCAGTCCGTCAGGGCTTTTTTGCCGGTCAGCAAAGGCGGCTCCTCCGCGGCTCCGGCACCGGTGCGGGGGATCATCAGGGAGGCGGCGAACAGAAAGAGGAAGGCAGGAGGTTTCATAAATAAGCGGGGATAAAAGACGGAGGCGGAGCCGAAGCAGGGGAGGGAACCGGGAATAATCCGCTTCCGAAGAATCCCTGGCAGGAAATTCACCGTAAGAGAGTCCGGTTTCCCCGCTTTCCGCATACTGTGACCAGCCAACGATTCCTTGTGCCGCTGGGATGCGGATTTCTGTGCCTGCCGGTGTCCGTGTCCGCGGCGGAGCCTGCTCCTCCGGCTGAAACCAGGTTTGGAAACGCATCCGGAGCCGGAACCGGCGGTCCAGCCGCGCCGCAGACCTTGGAACCTGTGGTGGTCACGGCGGAAAGATTGCCGGCGGAGGCCTCCCGCAATCCTTTCTCCGTGACGGTGATCGAAAAGGAAACTCTGGAGCATTCCCCCAGCGCCCGGCTGGACGATCTGCTGCGCATGGAGATTCCGGGCTTCAGCCTTTTCCGCCGGTCCAGCAGCCGGGTGGCCCATCCCACCGCCCAAGGCGTGAGCCTGCGCAATCTGGGACCGAACGGCGCGGGGCGGACGCTCGTGCTGCTGGACGGCACGCCGCTGAACGATCCCTTTTTCGGCTCCGTGCCTTGGCAGCGGCTGCCGGCGGATTCCCTGGAGCGGGTGTTCGTCACGCGGGGCGGGGGAGCGGGGCTTTATGGCAATGCGGCGCTGGGAGGCACCATTCAGATGCAGACCCGGGAAGTCAGCGGCACCTCCCTGGAGACTGCTCTGGAGGCCGGCAGTCACGGAAGCTTTGGCCAGTCACTTCTGGGCAGTCTGCATGGAGAGACCGTCAGCCTGTCAGGCTTTGCGCAGCATCTGAAGACGGATGGCTACCACGTGATCCGCGCTGACCAGCGGGGGCCTGTGGACCGGCGGGCCAATTCCTCCATGGATCTGTTCCAGGGCCGCATGACTTGGCAGGCCGCGGACCGCACGAGGCTGGAGTTCAGCACCTCCGCTTTTGACGAGGACCGGGGAAATGGCACGCCGTGGACCCGGAACAGCACCCGGGGACAGGATGTCTCCGCGGTTCTGGTTCAGGAGTTTCCCCAATCGCAGGGGGAACTGCGCGTGCAGGGGTTTTACCAGAACCGAGATTTCTCCAGCACCTTCAGCTCCGTGAACAGCGGGCGCACGGTGGAGACGCCGGCGCTGGACCAGTTCAGCGTGCCCGCCTCCTCAGTGGGCGGCAGCCTGGCCTGGAGCCAGCAGTGGGCGGAGCACCACCGCCTTCTCGCGGGAATGGATTTTCGCTGGGTGGAGGGGGAGACCAACGAGCGCTTCCGCTATGTGGAGAACCGGTTCACCCGCCTCCGCGCCGCCGGCGGGGACCAGTCGTTTGTCGGGGTTTTTCTGGAGGACACCTGGGAGGCCGCACCGGGCGTGCAGGTGGTGGCCGGCGGACGGGTGGACTCCATCCGGCGGTTCGACGGATTCCGGCGCGAGAATGACGCGCGGACCGGAATGTCATTGCTGGATGAGCGCTTCGCCGACCAGGACGATGTGGAGGCCAACGGACGGCTGGGCTTCATCGCCCAAGTGACGGACACCCTGAAGGCCAGAACCAGCGTGGCCACAGCCTTCCGCCAGCCCACGCTGAATGAACTTTACCGTCCTTTCCGGGTGGGCAATGAAATCACGGAGGCCAATGCGGACCTGCGCACCGAGCATCTCACGGTTTTCGAGGCCGGCCTCGACTGGGAGCCGGAGGAGTCGTTCACTTTCAGCCTGACCGGGTTCGCCAACCGGCTGAAAGATGCCGTGGGCAATGTCACCGTCGGCGAAGGGCCGGGAACTTTCACGCCCGGTGGTTTTGTGCCGGAGGGCGGTGTGCTGCGGCAGCGGCGGAATGTGGACCGGGTGGAGGTCATGGGGGTGGAGGCATCCATGAGGTGGCAGCCGCTGGCGGAATGGCGCTTCGGGCTGGATGGCATTTACAGCTCTACAGAGATCTGGCGGTTCAGAGAGGAACCGGAACTGGTGGGCAAACGCCTGGAGCAGTCCCCTGCCGTGGCAGTCGCCGCTTCGGTGCGGTGGCAGCCGGTGGATTCCTGGATGTTCACCGTGCAGGGGAGGTTCACCGGCAGCCAGTATGAGGATGACCGGAACACCCTGAAGCTGGATTCCTATTTCACAATAGATGCCGGAATCGATTATCGAATCCGGGAAAACCTCTCGCTGTCCCTGCGGGTGGAGAATCTTTTCAACAGCACATGGGAGACCGGCAGAACGGAGGTGGGGCTTGTCTCCACCGGCATGCCCAGGATGGTGTCGCTGGAGGCGCGGTGCCAGTTTTGAGGAAACAAAAAACCGGCGGAGGGATACGCCCCTGCCGACCGGCTGTCAGATTTACGATTTTGTTTTTCCGCCTTGTTTGGAGTCCGATCCCTCCAGAAGGCTGCGGGCGCACTCCAGCAGTTTTTCGCGGCTTTCAAAGGGCTTATGGTCATGCCGGCGGGCGCATTCCGTCACGGCGTCATCAATGGCTTCAGGAGGAATTTCCGAATACTCCCTCCGGAGCATGGCTTTGAAATAACGGATCTCCAAAGGGTCTTTCAAATCGACCACAAAGCGGGGAATGGAGGCGCTCGCTGATGTCATAAAATGGGGAGTGCAGACGGAAATGGGAAATCCACTCCGGTTCCGCCAGGCCGGGGGGAACTTGGGGAACCGGAATGGAGTCCAACGGGCGGGCAACACGGCTGGCAAAGGGGAATGACTTCCGGAAATGCCCGTCCCAAATGGGATAAAGGGTCAAAAGGGGACGTCAGCCCCCACCTTCAGGATTTGGGCTCAGCGCTCTTTTTATCCGCATGGCCTTTCACATGGCCGGTGATCATCTCCGCATGGGATTTAAGAACCGGCAGGGTCTGCTGGGCGAAAGCTTTCAGTTCAGGATCCTTCAGTTCCTGAGCCGCCTTTTCAAAAAGAGCAATGTCCTTTTCGTGGCATTTGGTCATGTGCTCGAGAAAAGCGGCGTCAAACTCAGCGCCGGATTTGTTCAGGACATGCTCCTGCATTTTTTTATCCTTTTCCGTGGGCTCCGGAATAGTGATGGATTTGGCTTTGGCCAGAGCCGCCAGTTCGGTATTGGCCTTGGTGTGGTCGGCAACCAGTTTGGCCGCCACGGTTTTCACGTGCTCGCTGGTGCCCTTTTTAGTGGCGGCTTCAGCGAGTTTCACTTCACCCATGCCGGCGGAGCCAGCCTTCTGAACAAACATTTTTTCGTTCTCCATCGCGCCCACCTGGCCCGGCTGACTAGAGCGGCCTTTGGAGTTTTCGGGCTCCGCCTGGACCGGCAGGATGGCACCGCCCAGAAAAGCGGCGGAACAAAGGGCAAGAATAAGTTGGGGTCTGGTTTTCATGAGAAGCAAAGGGTTGGGAGTTTATTTGTGGATTAAAGGGGGGGAATTTGAACATGGGATTGTCCCATGGCCTGCAATCCTTGCCTGCATGAACGGAACCATGCTCTTTTTCCCGTAGCTCTGCCTTTCATGATTGCATAAAGCATTCATAGAGTTTGACAATCAGCGCATTTTGCATCTCCCCCGTATGGGACGGGCCTAGGCCTTGCAAATGTCAGCGGCCAGTCAGGAGCTGGGCTGGAGCATTTGCTCCCAGCGCTTCAGAGCCCCCTCCAGCTCATGCATGCGGACCGGCTTGGTGATGTAGTCGTCCATGCCTGCCTCCAGGCAGCGCTCCCGGTCCCCGGCCATGGCATTGGCGGTCAGGGCAATAATGTGGATCGGCAGGCCGGGCAATCCCCGCCGCAAGTGGCGCGAGGTTTCGTAGCCGTCCATCTCCGGCATCTGGCAGTCCATGAGGATGACATCGTAGGGGGCGTTCGCCAGCGCCGCCAGCACTTCCCGGCCGTTGGCCACGGCGTCGGCCTCATACCCCAGCTTGCGCAGCTGCAGCAGAGCCACTTTCTGATTGATGGGATTGTCCTCGGCCAGCAGCACCCTCGCCCGGGTGGTGCGTGCGTGGGCCACGGTGTCCAGTGAGGACAGTTCCGCCGGGAGCGGGGCGGGGACTGCCTGCTTATCACCGGCATCGGATAGAAGTGCGGGGAGGGGGGGAGTGGACGGGATCTCCGTGCTGTCCAGCAGTTCCATGGGGCCTGCCAGCTGGCTGAGGGCATCGAGCAGACAGGAGGGGCGGAGCGGTTTGAGCAGGCAGGTGCGCACACCGGCCTCTGTCAGTTCCGACTGCTGCGGAGGCGAGGGAGAGCCGCTGAGCAGCAGAGTCTCCACCGCGCCAAGGGACAAATCACGGTGGATGGCGCGGGCCAGCTCCAGTCCACTCATCCCGGGCAGCTCCCGGTCGATCACCGCCACGCAGACCGGTGTGCCCTGGCTGGCTTGATTCCGCAGATAATCCAAAGCCTCCTGGGCACCGGCCATTGTTACCGGGTTGAGCCGCCAGTTTTGCATCCACCCTGCCAATAGAGAGCGTCCGGCGGCGCTGTTATCCACCACCAGCACCCGCAGACCATCCAACAGCAGCGGGAATTCCGGCGGCGGAGAGGGCTTTTCCATCGTGCCCACGGAGGCGCCAAAGCCAAAGCGGGCAGTGAAATGGAAGACCGAGCCTTTACCGGGCTCGCTTTCCATGCCGATCCCGCCGCCCATCATCTGGACCAGCCGCTTGCAGATGGCCAGGCCGAGCCCGGTTCCGCCGTACTTCCGGGTCGTGGAGGCGTCGGCCTGGGTGAAGGGCTCGAAGAGGCGTTTGCGGGTGGACTCATCCACCCCGATGCCGCTGTCCTTCACCTCGAAACGCAGAAGTATGGACCCGGCCCCGTCCGTCCCCCCATTCTGCGGCTGTTCCAGCACCGGGAATACACGGACCGCCACCTCCCCGCCGGAAGGGGTGAAGCGGATGGCGTTGCTGAGCAGGTTGTTGATCACCTGATGCAGGCGTCCCGCATCCCCCCGGAGCCGCTGGGGGATAAGCGAATGGACATTCACAAACAGATCCACCCCTTGGGACCGTGCGGCCGCAGCCAGCAGCTCCACGGAATTGCCCAAGGTGTCCTGAAGATCAAACTCCACGTTTTCGAAGACCAGCTTGCCGGCCTCGATCTTGGAGAAATCGAGAATGTCATTGATGATGGTCAGCAGCAGCTCGCCGCTGCGGCGGATGGTCTCCACAAAATCCCGCTGCTCATGACTGAGCCCGGTGTCCAGCAGCAGTCCGGTCATACCCAGCACGCCGTTCATGGGGGTGCGGATCTCATGGCTCATATTGGCCAGAAACTCACTCTTGGCGCGGTTGGCCAGATCCGCCGCCTTCCGGGCCGTCTCCAGTTCCCCGGCGGCCTTCTTCATGGCCGAAACATCCCGCCCGATACAGACCATGAACTGGTCATCGGAGGACCAGTTTGCAGACCACATCATGGGAATGGCCGTGCCGTCCCGGCGGATCCAGCGCTTCACAAATCCGCTGTGCGCCGCCCCCTCCATGATGCCCCGGGCGATCTGCATCACGCGTCCCTGATCATCAGGATGGATAAAATCGAAGACCACCTGGCCGATCATTTCATCAGGCGCATAGCCCAGCACTTTCTCACACGCATGGCTGATGTGCATGATCTGTCCCTTCCCGTCCACCGTGCAGATGACATCCAGGGAATACTCCAGAATGCGGTCCATGGCGTGCTGCACGAGGCGTCGCTCCTGCATTTCCTCGGTCAGACTCACATTCGCCTGCTCCAGTTCCCGTGTCCGGTGCCGCACACTGCGTTCCAGCTGTTCCCGCATGACCCGCTGGTCATGGATGTCCGTGCAGGTGCCGGCCCAATGCAGAATGTGGCCTTTGAGGTCCCGCAGTGCCTCTCCGCGCGCGAGGTGCCAGCGCCACTCCTCGTCACCGCTTTTCCCTGCTTGGCGGAGCCGGTATTCAATCTCATAGGGCTGGCCGGTGGTCACGGAAAGTCTCCAGCGGGCCGCGGCCCGCTCCCGGTCATCCGGGTGCAGGGCCTTCACCCAGCGCTCGCTCATGCTCTCCCTCAGGGACTCCCCGGTAAAGTCCATCCACCGGTTGTTGAAATAATCGGGGATACCCTCGGGGGTGGCGGTCCAGATCATCTGCGGCATGAAGTCCGCCAAAAAGCGGTAGCGGCGCTCCCGGTCCTCCAGTTCGCCCTGGGCATCCTGAAGTTTATCCAGCAGGAGGCGGCTTTCTCTCTCCTTGTCATGCAGGAGGCTTTTTTCCTGCTCCATCAGCCTGGCCTGAGCAGCGCGGTTGCTGACGGTTCCCACCAGCGCCGCTGACAGCGGCAGACAAAGAGCCCACAGCCGCAACTGCTGCATGGCTTCAGCGGAGTAGGGCACCCCCTCCGCAGCACCGAAGCCTGCATGAAACCAGAGCAGATAGGAATAGCTGAGCCCTGCGCTGATGAAACCGCCGGTCACGCCCTCCTGCCGCGACCAGAAAATCACAGCCAGACTGAGTGCGGCCCCCGGAACGTTCAGATGGTTCCGGGCGATCAGATGAAGCGCTGCGATGAACAGCAGGGTGCCGGCTGCGGATCTGGCAGCGCGGCGAAGATGTGAAGGAGGATTATTCACAGAAAAGCGGAAGCGGAGGAATGCGGAACGCTGTTTCCTTTTTTTCTGCCTGCTGCGTCCTGGCAATCCAATGGCTTATGCACTCGGGAACTCAAGGAAATATCGGATGTTACGTGAACCGGAGCCTGGGTGGTAACAGGCAAAATCAGGCCGTCATGGAGCGGCACCGAATCAAAAAGTGAACCAGGATGGTTGGCAGGGCACAGCTTGATTCGGGCCAGCAGCATTCAACGGGTCGGCAGGCAGCAATCTGCCAGCCGGCCACGGTCCATCAGGCATTACCAATGGTTCTTTTTTCCCCGCCTTTCTGTTTTTGAAAATCAAAAAATATCCCCTGCCTGCCGGGTCCGGCAGAGCAGGGGATAAGTTGATTCCACATCCTGCACACACAGTGCAGAGATCTGATTTTAATTAAATATTAATTTTCAATTTCCAAGACGGTCAGAAAGCGAAGCGGATACCCGCACGGGCCACTGCGAAATCGCTGTCATCCTGCTCCGTCCATGTGTAGCGGGCATCCGTGAAAATGCCCACGTGCGCGTTGAAGCGATATTCCACACCGGCACCCACATGGCCCAGGAAGAGCACATCGTCGCCGTCGCGCAGATCCCGGTCGTCCTCCGCACGGTTGCGGGCGTCCCGGAAGTCGTCGGAGTTGAGGTCATCCGCATTGAAGGTCAGGCCCACACCCCCGTACAGATAAGGAGCCCAGCCGGTTTCTCCAATAGGGAAACGCCAGTACAGATCCAAGGCCGTGGTGCCCAGAGTATCATGATCGGTGTCAAACAGCGAGCCCTCGACACCCAAGCCGAAATTGCGGGTGAAGAAGTAGTTGAACGCAATACCGCCGCCCCAGGCGTGATCATCGATCAACCGCTCGTTGCCGGAATCGGTAAAGGCATAATTGCCAAACAGATCCACCTGCCATTCACCCGCATTGTAGAGGGAAATGGAAGGAGATGGCGGCGGGGGGGTCTGAGTGTAGGATGACCTGACGGTCTCCCCGGCGGTGGCCAGAACGGTCATCATGGCCAAAGCCAGTCCGGTGTGCAGCATTTTCATGGTATTGATAATCAGGGTTGGTCAAGTAGACGGAGCGAACGTCTGTTCAGCGATACGAGAAGAGCAATCGCACAGATGGTGAATTTTTGAATAAAAATTTTTCCTTTCGGGGCTCCCGGTGTGGGCGGATGCGTTTCCGGCAGCACTTTGCCATTGTCCCCGGCGCGCTTTCCCTCTATTCGCCAAGCCGGGTGTCCGCAGCGGTGCGGCCGGCATTCCGACTGACTGAGAGACTGACGATGAATGCTCTGCGTATCCTGGTGGTGGAGGATGAAGTCCTCGTGGCCCGGGACCTGGAGGCCACGCTGAAAAAGCAGGGTTTCGAGGTCGCAGGACTGTGCCGCACGGGGGAGGAGGCGCTGGAGGCGGTGCGACGGGACCGTCCTCAGGTGGTACTGATGGATATCCGCCTTGGCTCCGCCATGGACGGCATTGAGACCGCCGCGCGCTTGCGCCAGGAGGCCTCGCTGCCGGTGGTTTTTCTGACCGGCCATGCCGATGAGGAGACCTTGGTGCGGGCCCGTGGTGCGCAGCCCTACGGCTATCTGGTGAAGCCCTTCCATGAAAATGAACTCCGGCCCGCTCTGGAGCTGGCCCATGCCCGGCATGAATCCCACGCCGCCCTCCAGGCCAGCGGCGACCTGCTGGCCTCCACTCTGCACAGCATGGCCGAGGGCGTCATTGCCACCAATCTGCTGGGGGTGATCACCTTTATGAATCCCGTGGCCGAGGCCGTCACCGGCTGGACTCTGGCGGAGGCCGCCGGGCATCCACTGCGGGAAGTCTTCCGGGTGTCCCTGCCGAACGGGGAGGAGCTGGAGGCTTCCGGACTGATGATGAACGGGTCCGGGCCGGCGCCGCGCACAATTCTGCTCATGGACCGTGCGGGCCGGACGGTGCATATCGAGGACAGCACCACCCCCATCCGGGACGCCGGCGGATCGCTGACGGGGATTGTCATTCTGTTCCGCCGCCGGCAGGCCCCGGTCCTGCGGAATTCCCGCACGCCGGTCTCCGGACTTTTCCCGGATCCCGCAGCCGCGCTGCCGTGGCCGGATCTCTCCGGCATTGTCAGCAGCATCACGGACCCCTTGCTGGCGGTGGATGCCGACTGGCGGATCACGTGGCTGAATTCCTTGGCAGCGGAGGCGCTGGGCGGGGAGCGGGACGGACTGACGGGGGCCGTGCTGTGGGACTGCCTGCCGCCCAGCCTGCACCGCCGGCATTACCATGAGTTTTCCTCCGCCATGACCCGGCGGACTGCCGGATCCTTTGAAATGGAGCACGAGGCGCGCGGGCTATGGTTCGGGGTGCAGCTTTACCCATTCGAGGGCGGCCTGCTGGCCCTGCTGCGGGACATCACGGCGCGGCGGCGCACAGAGGAGGAGCGGGGCAAGCTGGAGAAACTGGAGAACCTCGGTCTGCTGGCGCGGGGGTTCGCGCATGATTTCAACAACCTCCTCACGGTGCTGCTGGGCAACCTTTCCCTGGCGGAGAGCCGGCTGACCGCCATGAACGGAGTCCAGGCACCGCTGGGGGAGATGCGCCACGCCATGCAGGCCACGGTGCAGGCACAGAATCTGGTGCAGCAGCTGCTGATCTTCGCACGGGGCGGAGCTCCTATCCGCCAGATGACCGATCCCGCCCGGCTGGTGCGGGAATGGTTCGCGGAATGGCAGGGCCGGGCGGACGCGGAGTACCGCCTGGCAGCCCCGGTGGACACTTGGCAGGTGGAGTGGGACCGGCATCAGGTCCGCCGGCTGCTTGCCAATCTGGTGAAGAACGCCGAGCAGGCGCTGACCGGGGAGGTGAAGCGGATCACCATCAGCCTGCGGCAGGCGGTGCGGGAGCAGGCCGCGGTTGCCGGTCAGTCCGCCAACCCGGCGGCGGCCTCCCACTGGCTGGTGCTGGAGGTGGCGGACACCGGTGACGGCATGGAGCCGGAAGCGCGGGCTCACGCCCTGGAGCCGTATTTCACCACGCGCACCGACAGCAACGCCACCGGCCTGGGACTGACGGTGTGCGAGTCCATTGCCAAGGCGCACGGTGGCATGCTGTGGCTGGTCTCCGGGACCGGCGAGGGCACAAAGGTGCGGGTGGCTTTCCCTCTCCCGGCGGGGACGGGCGGCGGACATCAGGGGGGGGAAGGAGCGCCGGAAGGACTGCCAGGGAAATTCCGTAACCAGGATCACGGGCGGGGGACGGCGGGAGGCCGCGGCGGTATGGATACCGCCCGCATGCCGGCCTCCGCTTACCCCACCCCATTTCAGATGACCCAGCCCCATTCCAATCCCGCGCCGGCCTCTTTTGACTGGACCACGCCAACCGGTTATCAGAGGACTCCAGCGTGGACAGGAGGGCGGCGGGTGCTCATTCTGGAGGACGAGCCACTGATCCGGCAACTGCTGCTGAGGCACTTGGAGACCATGGGCTGCGGGGTCAAGGCCACGGCCGAAGGTTCGGAGACGGTGCGGCTTTACGCGGAGCAGCTGCGGGCCGGTCAGCCATTCGATCTGGTAATCATGGATCTTTCCATTCCCGGCGGCATGGGCGGGGCACAAGCCATGGAGCAGATCCGACGGATGGATCCGGAGGTGTGCGCCATTGTCTCCTCCGGGTACAGTGACGACCCGGTGATGTCCCGCCCTGCGGACTACGGTTTTCAGGGCGTGCTGCCCAAACCCTACCAGCCCCGTGAACTGCAGGCGCTGGTGGAGGAGATACTCCCCCGCCGTCCGCAGGGGGAAAGCCGGCCGGCTTTCCCCTGACCATGTCCGCGGCGCGCTGGTTCTCCTTTTCTCAAAACGGAAAAGGCAAAGCCGGCGGCGGAGCGCTTATGGTGAAACCAGCAGCCCCCCTTGGCCAAGGTCTCCAGACCGGCTGCGGACGCTGAGGGATGGTGCGGGAATGGGAATAGGCCGCGGTTCCATGGCTTTGCCTTCACCGGGCGGACGGAGGGCCGCCGGCGGGAGGAATGCCGCGGCCTCCGGGAGGCGGGGGAGGCGGGCCGTCGGGACCCGGGCCGTGGTCATGATCGTCGCCGTCGCCGGGGGTGTGGCCCATGACGATATCCCAGGCGGCCGCCAGCTCTTTACTGTCCTTGTCGGCCTTGAATTCGCGGATGACGGAGGCGCGCTGCTTCTCATCGCGCACGCCGCGCAGCACGCCGTCCTGAGCATTGCCGGGCTCGCCGGCAAAGAAGAGCTGGGTGGTGAAACGCTTCTCCCCGCCCTTCAGGGTGATGCCGAAGTGGTAATGCCGGGTGCGGCCTGTGTAGAGGCCGGGCTTGATGGTGCGGAACCGCCAGCCACCGTCCTTCCCGGTGGTGAACTTGCCGTATCCCTGGAAGTCCGGATCCCGCGTGCCCTGGCTGTCCCCGTGCGAGTGGAGGTAGGCACCGTGGTCGTCGGCCTGCCACAGTTCAATGAGGGCATCCTTCAGCGGCCCGCCATTTTTGTCCAGCAGCCGTCCGCTGAGGTTGGTGATGGTGCCGAGCGCGGGGCTGGTGCGGTCGCTGACCCGGATGAGATCATTGTCCTGATCCAGCGGCAGCTTGTCAGGGTAAAAGGGTCCCTCGGTCATGCCCGGTGTAAGCGTGAGCAGTTCGGCGAAGGCCCCGGGAGCCCAAAGACCGGCGGCGGTGAGCGTGAGTCCGCGCACCAGCCGGCGGCGGCTCAGGGGGATGTGGAAGAATTGGGGAACGGTGGACATGGCGGGTGATGGGATATGGAAAAGAGAGGTGAAGGTTCGGGGCTTTAAAAAAGGGTGGATGACTCGGTTCCGTTCAGCCAAGTTCGCAGGTCCAGGTCAAGCTTTGTTTAATCAGGATAATAAGGATAATAAAGCCGACGGTCAGGGAGTGACGGTATGGGCACCGGAAACGCGTAAGGGGACTTTGTAAAACCCCGCTTGGAAGCGTCCGGGAAAGGTTGGAGAGCGCCGGCGGTTGAAGGGAATGTGGAAGGGTTTGACGGTGCCGGCCATACAGGAGCTTGCGGATTGTTCCCACTCTGGCAGGCTTCTGTAAGGATTTGATGACCCCAGGACCGTTATTTTGTAATCAAATGGTAAAATAAGCAGTGTCCAGCTCCGGGCGGGGTTTATTGGCTGGAAGTTCAACAACGACTCCCCTCCACCCCCTCCCACCCAGATGAATGCCCCGGGCACCCACTTCCAAGAATCCGGATCCCGCGTGCTGATGATCGATGACGACCGCGAGTTCTGCGAGCTGGTGCAGGATTACCTCTCTCCCTTCGGTTATGCGGTCTCCCTGGCCCATACGGGGCCGGCGGGCGTGAATGCCGCGGAGGAGGGGCCCTGGCAGGCGGTGATCCTGGATGTGATGCTGCCAGGGCTGGATGGTTTTGAGGTCCTGAAAAAGATCCGCCGCAAAAGCGATGTGCCGGTGCTGATGCTCACGGCGCGCGGGGATGAAATGGATCAGATCGCGGGGCTGGAGATCGGTGCCGACGACTACTTGCCCAAGGGATCGTCCACCCGCCAGCTGCTGGCCCGGCTGCACTCCATCACCCGCCGGGCGGCGGTGGCCGCCTCCGCACCCGCCAGCGGGGGAGCTCCAACGGGGACAATCGTCATCGCGGACCTCCGCATCCAGCCGGAGTCGCGCACAGCCTCCCTGGGCGGACAGCCGCTGACGCTGACGCCGGGGGAGTTCGACATGCTGCTCTCCATGGCCCGCGCCAAGGGGCGGGTGAAGACCCGTGACGCGCTGCTGTCCGAAATCCGGGACCGCGAGTGGGAGGTGTTCGACCGCGCCATCGATGTGCAGATCTCCGCCCTGCGCCGCAAGCTGGGCGATGATCCGAAAAACCCCCGTTTCATCCGCACCGTGCGGTCGGCGGGTTATATGCTGATGGACCCGGACACGGCCATGAGCTGATCCCGCCGCCACCCGCCATTCCCCCGTCATGCCCAGGTCATTTCCGCTGCGCTGGAAAATCCTCTCATGGTTTTTCGTGAATCTGGCGCTTATTGCGCTGGGGATTTTTCTGCTGTTCCGGGCACAGTTCCGGGTGGGGATCGACTCGCTGCTGAATGGTCCGACCGGCGACCGGCTGGAGGCTCTGGCCCGTCCCTTGGCGGCGGAGCTCCGCGCCACCCCGGACCGTTCCAAGTGGCCGGCAGCATTTGCACGGGCGACAGAGGGCTGGAGGGCGCGGGGGATGCAGGCGGCACTGATGCGGAACGACGGGGTGCTGCTGGCCGGGGAGGTGCCGGCTTTGCCCGTGGAGATCCGGCAGGCCATTGAAAATTTCGACCGCCGCAAGCGGGGCGGCTTCGGCATGGGCCCGAATTTTTGGAACCGGTTTTCCCCGCATGGCCCCGGGTTCGGCCGGAGTCCCGGAGGGCGGGGGGGCAGCGACCGCGGAGGACCGCTCATGGAGCCCGGGGACTGGCCTGGTAGCGGCGATTTCCGCCGAAACCGCTTTCCGGAGGATCATGAGCGCAGCCCGGAAAAGGCTCAGGGCACAGCCGGCTCTGGATCCGGGGTCGGGAACCCGGCAGGGGACAAGCCACCCGGGGCAGGGCCGGACAGCGCCCCGGAAGCTGTGAAATCGGAAGCACCAAAACCTGACGCACCTGTGCCCCAAAAGGGGTTCGAGCCTCCTTTTGGCCCCCGCATGCCCCAGGGGGATTGGCTGCCGGGCATGGACAAAAAGTGGTTTCCCTTCCTGCCACCGGAGCAGGGCGCAAATCCGCGGAGCACAGCAATGGCGGCGCCTTCAAATACGCCTCTTCAGAAATTCATGCTCGTGGCCGGCAATCCCCGGACCTACTGGGCCGGGGTGCATCTGGACGGGGCGGCGATCACGGCCCGCGAGCCTGCGCCGCTGCCGGCCACCCTGCTGCTGGCCTCGCCGTCCCTGCGCGGCGGGGGACTGTTTTTCGACTACCTGCCCTGGCTGATCCTGGGCGGGGTGCTGCTGGCGGGTTCGGTGCTGCTGTGGCTGCCGTTCGTGCACCGCCTGACCAAAGCCCTCGGTGGTCTGACCCGGAATGCCGAGGCCATTGCGCGCGGGCGCTTCGAGTCCCCTCCCATCAGCGGCCGCCGCGATGAGCTGGGCCGCCTGGAGCGCGCCCACCGGGACATGGCGTCCCGACTGGACGGTTTTGTGACTGGGCAGAAGCGTTTCCTGGGCGACACCGCTCACGAATTGCTGTCGCCCGTGGCCCGGCTGGAGGTGGGGCTGAGCATTCTGGAGCAGCGGGTGGACGGGGAGGACATGAAGTATGTGACGCGCGCCCTGAGAGAGGTGCGGCAGATGTCCTCGCTGGTGCAGGACCTTCTCTCCTTCACCAAAGCCGGGCTGCTCCACCCCAGTGTGAAGCCGCAGACACTGGTGCTGGCGGATGTCGTCAATGAGGCCGTGGAGCGCGAGTCCGTGGATTCCGGAGCCGATGTCACGGTCAGCATTCCGGGGGAGATCGAAGTGCTGGCTCTGCCGTCGCTGCTGTCCCGCGCCATCGGCAATGTGGTGCGCAATGCCGTGCGCTACGCCGGTGCCGACGGTCCCATTCTGCTGACCGCCGCACCGCGTGGCGGTCAGGTGGTGCTGACCATCAGCGATCAGGGGGTGGGCGTGCCGGAGGATGCGCTGCCTCGGCTGTTCGATCCCTTTTTTCGTCCCGACACCTCACGCACCCACTCCACCGGCGGGACCGGGCTGGGGCTGGCGATCGTTAAAACCGCAGTGGAGGCCTGCCACGGAACAGTGAGTGTGCGCAATGGCAGTCTGCACGGCCTGATTCTGGAAATGTCTTTGGTTCCCGCCCCAGGCACCCACGCACTTCCGGATGGCCAGGCTGTGACCTGATACCCGTCCACTCAGTCCACCTGTGCCGTTGTCCGGACAGAAGCATGAAAAGCCCATGGGAGGAATTTCATGACACCGGCCACGATTTCCCGCTTGGCGGCGGCACGCGGCGTTGCTGGTTACCGGCCTTATGCCAATGCTTCCTGTCTACCTCTTTATAGGAGTGATCCTGGTGGTCATGATTGCCGCCTGGGCCGTTCAGAAGATGCGCCGCAAGGCCGGCGTTCTGAATGTGCGGCATTTTGCCCTGCCGCCCGGCTGGCTGAAAATTCTCCGGGAGAATGTGCCGCTCTACAACCGCATGCCACTGGATCTGCGGGAGCGGATGCAGGACGCGGTGATGAATTTTGTGGACGGCAGGCGCTGGAAGCACTGCGGCGGACTGGAGAGCGTGACCGCGGAGATGAAAGTGACCATCGCCGCCCAGGCGTGCTTCCTGATGCTGGCGCGTGTGGGGCAGCCGAACTATGCCCGCATTCACAACGTGATCGTTTATCCCAAATCCAGCCTGACCGCGCCGGAGGATTCGGAAAACGCGCTGCCGCCGGTAGATGCCTGGCCGTCGGCCACGGTGGTGCTGGTGTGGGATCACGATCGGAAAACGGCGCTCGATCTCCGGGATGAGCACAATGGCATGCTGCGGGATTTCGCCGCCCGGCTGAATCCCGCCGAGGGCGGGCTGCCGGTCTCGGCGGTGTGGCGGCACACGCCCTGGGCGCGGGCCATGACGGAGCAGTTCGTGCGGCATGCGGAGAACGGCCCCCATGCGGCGGCGCTGCCGGAGCCGCAGACCGATGAGGAGACCGGGGAATTTTTTGCGGCGGCCACAGAGCTGTTTTTTGAATTGCCGGACCGCCTGCGTTCCCGGAACGCGGAGCTCTACGCTCTGCTGCGGTCATTCTTCAAACTGGACCCGGTAAAATGGCAGCCTGCGCGCTGAGTCAATCCGGAGCCCGGATCCGCCAGGGCAAGGTCCCGCTGGCGGTGCTGCTTTTCCTGCACTGCGCGGCCCTGGCGGCGGTGACGGTCCCCATGTCCAATGTGCTGCACGCCCACGGCTTCAGCGCCGGCACCATCACCTGGGCCTTCTGCGCGTCCGGGATTGCGGCCTTCATTTCCCCCATGCTGGTGGGCTCCCTGGCCGACCGCAGCGTGGCTCCTGAGCGGCTGATGGGGGGCATCTGTTTCGCCTCCGCCTTTTTTCTGGCCCTGACTTTTTTCTCGGTGGACCGCGGCTGGGGGGAGGATTGGTTCCTGGGACTGATGATGATCTACGCGCTCGTGATGGCGCCGGGATTCAGCCTGCTGACCAGCATCGTGCTTTCCAGGCTGAGGAATGCCCAGCGGGAGTTCGGCCTCCTGCGCGCCTGGGCCACGTGGGGGTGGCTGTCGGCCAGTCTGGGGGTCAGCCTGGTGCTGCACGCCGACCACTCCACGCGGTCGGCCTACGGGGCGGCGGTGATTTATGTGATCGAGGGCTGTTTCTGCCTGTGGCTGAAACCCACGCGGCCTCTGGCTTCCCGTGTGCCCCGGCGGGTGCGGGACTTTTTCGGCTGGGAGGCCCTGCAGCTGCTGAGGCATCCGGATCACCGGATGATTTTTGTGACCTCGGCGGTGTTCAGCGCAGTGCTCTCCAGCTTTTACCGCTACTCACCGGAGCACCTGCGGGAGCTGGGCAACGCCGCGCCGTCCGCGGTGATGTCCATCGCGCAGATGCTGGAGGGCGTGGCCATGGTGACGCTCTCCCTGCTCCTGGCGCGGTTCCGCCTGAAGTGGGTGCTGGCGGCGGGCCTGCTGGGCGGGGTGCTGCGCCTCTGGCTGATGTCGTTGAATGAGCTGCCCTGGATGGTCGCCAGCATCGCCCTCCACGGGCCGGTTTATGTGCTCTACTTCACCACGTCGCAGATTTACATGGAGCAGCGGGTGGCCGACCGGCTGCGCGCCCAGGGGCAGGCGCTGCTGACCCTTCTGAATTCCGGCGTGGGCAATCTGAGCGGTTATGTGATCATTCTCTGGTGGCACGGAACGTGCGAAACCGCCGCCGGCATGGACTGGGGGCGTTTCTGGCAGGGCATCACCGCAGTGTGCGCGGTGGTGGCGGTCCTGTTTTTGATCCTTTACCGGGGAAGGAAAAGCATGCCTTCAGCCTCCACCGCGGCCATGGTTCCCTCGCTGAATCCTCTGCCCCTGGATTGACTTTATGCAGATTATCCACGCCCCCCTCACGGAAACCGATCCGGCGTTGCCGGAGGTTCCGGTGCGCGCTGACCGCCGCCGGCTGATGAAGCGCCTGTGGCGCGGACGGGCGGAGGACGGCGCGGAGTTCGGCTTTCAGGTGGAGGCCCCGCTGCGGGATGGATATGTCATTCACCAGACCGCCACGGCCCGGTATGTGATCCGTCAGGATCCGGAGCAGGTCATCGAGATCAGGCTCGACAGCACCGCCGTGGCCGCCGCCCAGATTGGCTGGAGTATTGGAAATATGCATTTCTCCATTGAGGGACAGCCTGACCGCCTGCTGGCCACGGACGATGCCGCGGTGCGCCAGCTGCTGGACCGCATGGGTGTGCGCTGGCAGCTGGTGCAGGCCGTGTTCCGCCCGACGCGGTTCGCCACGGATCTGAAGGGGCAGAGCACCGGCTTCATCACCCAGGGCCATGTCCACAGCCTCACCCCCATTTCCGGTGTCTGACACAGCCATGGACACCACTTGGCTGCCGGGCCTTCTGCAGCTGACGGATTCTTTTTTCCCCACCGGGGCCTACGCCCATTCCTTCGGCCTGGAGGGACTGGTGCAGGAGGGCACCGTAACCCATGCGGCCTCACTGCGGGGATTTCTGCTGGAGGCGTTTCTTCCTGCCTTGGGAGCCACGGACCTTCCGATTGCCGCCCTCGCCTGGACCACGCTGGGCAGGGTGGGAGGGCAGGGAAAGGAATGGGAAACCGGGTTTGACGCCGAAGCACTAAAGCCGGAGCCGGACTGGAATGAGGTTGAGGAAATCTGCCGGCGCTGCGCGGCCCTGAAACCCAGCCGCGAGCCGCGCGAGGCCTCGGAGAATATCGGCCGCCAGCGGCTGGAGATGCTCCGCCTCCTGCATCCAGGAGGTCTGGCCGAAGCCTTCGCCAAAGAGACACAGGCCCGCCAATGGCCAATCGGGGCTCCGGTCGCCGCGGCGCTGGAGGGCCGCGTGCTGGGCGCGCCGCAGTCCGCCGTCATGGCCGCGGTTTTCTACTCCTCCACCGCCGGCATGCTGGCGGCAGCCATGAAACTGGTGCGAATCGGCCAGAACACGGCGCAGTCCCTGCTTTCCGAAGCCCTGACCCTGGCTCCCCCCATGCTCAAATCCGCCGCCGCCCTCACTCTGTCCGAAACCGGCTCCTTCAACCCCTGGCTGGACATCGCCGCGGCCCGTCACGAAACAGCGGACGGAAGACTCTTCATTTCATAGAAAATGAAAGGGTGCAGGGTTCAGGGTTCAGGCCGTTGAATTTGGAAATTCAATCCCCATGACCGGCCCTCCTCCAAACCCTTTATCCGCTTTCCATGATTTGAATTTGGAGATCCACCTTCATAACTGCTCCTCGCCTGAACCCTGAACCCTTTCACCTCTCCTATGATCCGTCCTCCCAGAATCGGCATCGGCGGCCCGGTCGGCAGCGGCAAGACCATGCTGCTGCTGCGCCTGTGCCAGCGTCTGCGCCACCGCTACAGCATGGCGGTGGTGACCAATGACATCTACACCTTGGAGGATGCGCAGTTTTTGGCGCGTCATGAGGCGCTGGAGACAGACCGTATCATGGGGGTCGAGACCGGCGGCTGCCCGCACACCGCCATCCGCGACGACACGACCATGAATTCCCAGGCCATCGCCACCTTGGAGCAGCGGCATCCCGGTCTGCAGCTGGTGCTGGTGGAGAGCGGGGGGGACAATCTCTCCGCCACTTTTTCGCCGGAGCTGGTGGATAGTTTTATCTATGTGATCGATGTGGCCGAGGGCGACAAGATTCCCCGCAAGGGCGGCCCGGCCATCAAGTTCAGCGACCTTCTGCTCATCAACAAAACCGAACTGGCCCCCCACGTCGGCGCAGATCTGGAGGTCATGGCCCGCGACTCCAAACTGATGCGCGGCCCCCGTCCGTTCCTGTTCGCCGACCTGCGCTCGGAGAAGGGGCTGGATGAGATTGTGGCGTGGATCGAGCACGAGGTTCTCTTCGCCCAGACGCCCGCCGCCTGACAAATGCCGGTGCGGGCAGGGAATGAGTTCCTCCCGCGCCTGATCAGTGATACCCCGCTTCGTTCCATTCCATTCCCTTCCGTCACTCATGCCTGTTTCGACCCCCGGCCTGCAGGGCCATTTCCGCATCACCGCCGCCTGTGACAGTGATGGCCGGACGTATCTGGCGCGGCAGGATGTGCGGTCGCCGTGGCATCTCAGCAAGCCCTACTGGAATGGTGACGCCCTGACAGTGCAGGTCATCAACGCCACCGCCGGCATGCTGGAGGGGGACGATCTGGAGCTCCGCGTGGAGGCCGGGCCGGACACCCGGCTGTGCATCACCTCCCCCAGCGCCAGCCGGGCCTACACCATGCGCGGCGGCTCCGCCGTCTGCCGCCAGTGGTTTACCGCCGGTGGAGGGGCGGCGCTGGATGTTTTTCCGGAGCCGCTATTCCCCCATGCCCGCACGCGCTACCGTCAGGAGACGGTGTGCTCGCTGACGCGGGACTGTCAGGTTTTCCTGGCCGAGCAGATCGCGCCCGGACGGGCCGCGCGCGGCGAAACCTGGGCCTGGGAGCGGCTGGATATCCTGACGGAGGTCCGGATGGACGGAAAGCTCATTCTGGCTGAACGGCTTGCGGGAAGCGGCGCGGAGCTTGGGGCACTGGCCGCCCGGCATGGCTTCACGGAGGCCTGGTTCGGCACCGCTGTCATTGCCGCGCCGGATTTGCAGAACGATGAGGGCTGGCTGGCCGCCCTGCGGGAGCTGCACCAGCCGCGGAGCGGTGTCTGGGCCGGCGTCTCGCGGCTGACTGGCGCGGCGCCTGCCTGGATTTTCAAAACCACCGCCGCCACCGCCCCGCTGCTGCGCGAAACCATGCGGTCCGCCCGGTCCATTCTTTCCCCGGCTATACCCATGCTGGGGGCCGATCTTCGCAAGAGCCCGCAGTAATCCGGATTTGGCAGCTTATCGGAGTGCCTCGGGAACGCCGCTCCAAGGGGCTTGCACCCGTATGGCAAAGCTGATGAAGGCGCTTGAAAGCAGCACCCTGCGCTCACGGGCGTGGAGACGGCATCAGCGCCAGCGGGCTCGAACCACGGTCGCCTGGCGGCCTCACCGGCTGGGTGCGGGCTTTTCCCCCGGGGGGCGTTGCTCATGCAGCGTGGCGCAGGGTTTTTGATCGCGCAAAAGAGGCGGCCCGAAGTGGAATGACGATATCCATGGAGCCCGGCGCGGAGGGGGAGCGCCGGATCCGCTGACGGATCAGAAAGAGAAGCTGAGTCCAAGGGCCGGGCCGTGGCTGACGGTGTCCATCAGAAAGCCGCCTTTGTTATAATCCACACCCATCGCTCGGTAGCCGAGCACTCCGGAGATGCAGGGGGTGAAGTGATACCCCATCCCGGCGGAGGCTTGCCAGGTGAGGTCGGATTCCGCGCCAAAGCCTCCAATATCGCCCATGCTTTGGAGAAACCAGTTGCCACCCAGCTGGATGACCGCGCGGGCCCCCACGATGACGTCAAACCAGTCCTCATTGCCGGTGCGGTGAATATCGCGGCGACCGGTGTCCACATGCAGGTCCACGTCATAGTAGTTCCAGCGGCAACCCGTGAAGAGATCCAGCTTCAGCGCGCCGTTGTTCACTGCCGTGTACTGCAGGCGGCCGGTGATCAGAGCCTGCTCCAGTTCAAAGCCGGCATCGCCGGAGAGTGGCCCCACCGCAAAGGTGCGGTCATTGGAGAGTTTGGCGTAGACCACATCGAGACCAAGGCTCCATCTTTTGTAGCTGATCTCACTGTAGCTCATGTAGGAGAAATCGAGATCCTTCAGGACATCGTCCATGCCCACATCGATGGGAAATTGGTAATCGCGGACAGTGATGTCACCAGAGATATCCGTGAGCCAAGCGTAACTTGTGGAGGTCCACCGCCATTCCTTTTCAACAGGCGACGGCGGGAGCGGAGTCGGGCTGGCGGCAACGGGCACGGACATTTCCCCGGCCTGAAGACCGAGGACGGATGCCAGAAGCAGGCAGGACGGAATGGATTGTTTCAATGGGTTCATTGTCATTGATTGGCGTGGATCAGATAAGATGGAGTGTCAGGACGGGATGGGGTCATGGTTCCGAGGTGGCCCCGCTGGCCTCAGTCGGAATCGGGGCGGGGCCGAAAATACCGCTGAAAACAGCTTTCATCGCGGCTTCCATGAAGAGGGGCTTTTCCGACTCCCTCGCGAGGGCTTCGAGTCTGGCCTGCAGTTCCTTCACCTTTGCGGGCTGCTGCCCGGCGAGATCCGTGGTTTCGGAAGGATCATTTTTAAGGTCGAACAGCTCCACACTTGATGGCAGCACGCTCTTCCAGACGATTTTCCATTCACCCTCGCGCAGCGCGCCCCCGAAGGGATCCACATTGTAAAGCATTTCGCTGCGGCCGGAGGGTTTGCCTTCGGCTATGGTCTCCCAGCAGTCGTGACCATCCAAGGGCTTGCTTTCAGCGGTCGAAGCCCCGGCCACGCGGGCCAGAGTCGGCATCATGTCCACCACATGGATCAGCCCGCTCACTTCGCCTGCTTTGATATGGCCAGGCCAGTTGGCGAATGCCGGAACACGGGTGCCGCCTTCGTAAAGCTGTCCCTTGCCGCCTTTAAGCTCACCGTTGTCGCACGGGACGGTTTTCACGTTGCCCTCTCCTGTCATTCTCGCGTCACGGGTTCCTCCATTGTCACTGTGAAACACGATCAGCGTGTTGCCGCGCATGTTTTTTTGTTCGAGGGCATCGAGCACTTTGCCGATCCCGTCATCCATGCAGGTGATCATCGCGGCATAAGTCCGGCGCGTTTCGTCCTTGATGTGCCGGTAGCGCTCAAGGTATTCCTTTGGAGCTTGGTAAGGCGTGTGGGCAGCAGTGAAGGCCAAGTATAAAAACAGTGGACGACTGGTATCGTGCGCCGCAATCAGCCTGACGGCATCCGAGCTGATCAGCTGGGTGTTGTAGCCCTCCTCCCGGACCTCCTTGTTATTGCGCTGCCAGTCCAGCACTCCGTGGGATTCGCGGGTGAAATAATCGATCTCCCCCAGCACCGCGCCATAGTGGTAATCGAACCCGCGCTGGCACGGCCAGTATTTCGGATCCGCGTGGCCGAGATGCCATTTTCCGACCATCGCGGTGTGGTAACCGGCCCCCCTCAGCGCCTGCGGAAGGAGGAATTCACTGGTGTCCAGGCCATAGGTGCCTTTGCTGGGAATCACCACCGTCTGAAGCCCGTAACGAATAGGATACCGGCCGGTCATCAGCGCCGCGCGGGTCGGAGTGCAGAAAGGCTGCACATAAAACCGCTCAAGCCGCGCGCCGCTGCCCGCCAGTTGATCCAAATTCGGTGTTTGGATGTCCGTGCAGCCGTGGAATCCCACATCCTTCCAGCCCAGATCGTCGGCAACGATATAGAGAATATTGGGGGCTGCCGCCCGCGCCTGCGGAACAACCGCTCCGAAAGCGCAGAGGCAAAGCAGAAAAAAGACAGCCTGTTTAAAATAACTTCTGTTCATGATTGACATTAAAGAACGTCAACATGGCCAGTGAGCTTTGCAAATCTATCCGTTTTGCGCACAATGAGCGCAGTGGACGCCCCCCCTATTACTCCCGCAGAAATTCAGCATTCCCGCCGCATTATCCGGGAACCGGATGATTTCCGCGACGCGGTGTCAGGCATGAGTCTCACGGTGGATTTTCAGAAGCGGCAGGAGCGGGTTTCCATGGTGGAGCAGTTCCAGACCACGAACTGGGCGCTCGACTTCGGGAAGGCCAATGTGCGCACGCGGGTGCGCGGAGTGCTCCGCGGGGGATGGGGATCCTTCTGCCTGACCCGTGGGCCTGGCACCGCCGTGTGGAACGGCCAGTCCGCCGGGCCGGGCTTCGCCGCTCTTTTGCCGCCGAACGATGAAGTGGACGGTTTCACCACGCCGGAATACGCCTGGCTGACAGCCGCCATTCCACCACGGGTGTGGCGGGACAGCCTGACTCTCGCCGGACTGGATGAGGGCAGTATTCCGCATCTGAGGGTCTGCTCACTGCCGCCCCCTCTTTTCACCCGGATTGACCGCCGTCTGCGGGACCTTCAGTGGCGGATATCCCAGACGGCGGCTTCGCCAATTCAGGAAAAAAGCGTCCAGGACGACATCACCGTTTTTGTGTCGGAATGCTTTGCCATTCTATGCGGGCTCACGGCCCGTACCGCACCTCCCCCTTCCTCACTGCGCAACCGGACGCGTCTGGTCCGCATGGCGGAGACCTGGATGCACGACCATCTTGCCGAACCGGTGCGGATACCTGATGTCTGTCTTGCCCTGCGGGTCAGCCGGCGCGAGTTGGAGTACGCTTTCCGAACCATTATTGATCAAAGCCCGCGGGATAATTTTCAGGCGCTGCGCCTCCACGCGGTCCGCCGGGCTCTGCTCCGCGCGGATGGCGCAACCAATTCCCTTATTCAAGTGGCCTATGCCCACGGGGTGACCCACCTTGGGCGTTTCGCGGCCAATTACCGGCAGCTTTTTGGTGAGAATCCGGGAGTGACCATGCGGGAGGGAAAATTCATCGGGCAATGAATGGACCGTCAAAAACCTGACACAGACAGGCTTCGGATCCGGTCATGGGCCCCGTCACCCGGATGCCGGCATGGCCGCGAACGGTTTGCGCCCGATGAAGCCGAAGGGGGACTTGGCTATAAGCTTTCGACAGATTACAGCGGATCGAATAAATCGCGGACTTCAGCAGTGCGGTTGCGGGTGGCGGGCACGGGAATGGCAATCATGATTGAGGGAATATCCAAATCCGGCGTTTGCCCGCAGTGAAGGGAAATGCGCTCAGGACGCGCAGGCATGGTGACGGGCAGGGTGACGTTCGTGATCAGACCCAGGCGTGTCATGATCCGCAGCGCCCACCAGCCGGGATCGTGCTGGGTGCGGTCCAGCCCCAGCCGGGCGGAGCCGGGAAAGGCGTGGTGATTGTTGTGCCAGCATTCACCCATGGTGAGGAGGCCGAGGTGCGGGATGTTGAAGCCCTGCACGGCATGGCCCTCCAGATGCCAGGTCCGGTCGCCGTGATGGTGCGCCAGATACCCGATCAGCCAGTGGCCGGTCAGCGAGACCACAATGCGCACCGACACTCCCCACACCACCCAGCTGGCGCCTCCCAGCAGATAAAGCACCGCGGCATACGGCAACTGCTGCAGCATCCAAGTGCGCTGCTGAAGCCGGTAAAAGCGGTCCTCCCGCACTTCAGGCTCGATTTCAAAGCGCGGGGGATGCTTCAGCCGGATGCGGCAGTGAAGCTGCCACAGGGCGTCGCGCAGCCATGGCCGTTGGTCGATGAAAAAGGGATGGCAGCGGCGGTGGCGCTGCGCCCAGTCCCGGATGTCATGCTGATACAGCATGCTGAACGGCCCGCCCATGCCGACCACTGTGCCCAGATGCACCAGCAGATGCTCCAGCCATCGCGGACAGGCGAAGCTGCGGTGAATCAGCAGCCGGTGCAGCCCGACCGTGTGGCCCAGGCAGAGCGTCAGCACCGTGAATCCAAACGACACCAGCACCGCTCCCGGACTGAAAGCCGGCCATGCCCACACGGCGGCGATGAGCAGATGGCCGGTGAACCAGAGGGACTTCACCGGACTCCACTCCACGGTGCCCTCCGCGGGATTGGTCCGGTCCGAGGCAGGGCGCATGCGGTGGATTTCCAGAGGCGGTTCCGTTTTCATAGCAGTCGGGTGTTTTATTTATTCTGAATTTTCAGAAAAGTATGAAATATTGAGCGACAAAAAAATCAACCCAGCAGGCGCATGGCCCATTGCAGGGCGGAGGCATGCTTCATGGAGACCACGGTGTCGGCGACCTTGACGCCGAAGCTGAGGAACTCCTCAAGGTCCCGCATCTGCTGGTGGAAGTCGCGCCCAGGTCCATTGGGCTCATCCCTGGTGCGGAGGGCGCAGTCGCGCAGCAGCTGGATGGCGGGCTCGATCTCCCGCCGCTTCCGCTCCCGGGAGATGGTGACGAAGATTTTCCAGATATCCTTCTCCGCTTCGAAGTATTCCCGCCGCTCCCCTTTTTTGGGAGCCATGCGCACCAGATTCCAGCTCACCAGCTCCTTGAGATTGGTGTGGGCGTTGCCCCGGCTGATCTGGAGGCGCTCCATGACCTCGTCGGTGTTCATGGGGCGCGGGGAGGTCATGAGCAGCGCGTGGATCATGGCCATGGTGCGGTTGATGCCCCACTGGGTGCCGAGGGAGCCCCATTGGGCCACGAATTCCTCGCGGGCTTTTTCCCAAGGTGGCAGGTCCTCACTCATATTTTCAATTAAAACTGAAAATTCCGAAAGGCAAGCTTCGATTTGAATTTTCTGAAATGAACCGTGGCTCCACACCGCATGGTGCCTTGGAGGTCAGTCTAGCGCTGCGATTTCATCACCGCCTCGATCTCCAGCGGCGCATTGGCGTAGCCCTCCCGCAGGCATTGAAGCAGATAGGCGCGGAGGAAGCCGGCCAGGCTGCCGTGGCGCTCAAACTGCGAAGTGTGGACCAGCTCGTGGGCCATGATGACAGGCTGGGCGGCGAGATCGCGGCGCAGTAGGATGGCGTAGCGCAGGCACATGCCGCCGACGTGGCGGCGGTCGAATCCGAATCGTGCGGCCAGCCGGTGCATCCACACCACGCCGGGCATGGGAATCTCATCCACGGCCAGCACGCGGACTTTTTCCGGATGCCGCACGCCCACGCGCACGGCGGCGGCCCATTCGGAGGTGAACAACGGGCGGCCCAGGTGCAGAGTGCGGCGCTCCGTGCGCCACGCCCACAGCGCGATCCAGGGCATGGTCAGATTCACGGTCAGCGGCAGCAGCCAGCCACGCCATAAGCCGGGGAGCCAGGAGGATTCAGCCGTTCCGTCACTCATGTCCCCCTCCGTCCGCGGCCGCGGTCAGGATGCCGGCCGCCTTGTGCAGGGTTTCCTCCCATTCCAGCGCCGGCACGGAGTCGGCCACGATGCCGGCACCGGCTTGGAACTCCGCCCGTCCGTCCTGAATCACCACCGTGCGGATGGCGATGCTGAACTGGCTCTCACCGTTGGCTCCGAAATAACCGATGGCCCCGGTGTAAAGCCCCCGGGGCCGGCCCTCCAGCTCGGCGATGATCTCGCCGGCCCGCTTCTTGGGTGCACCAGTGATGGAGCCGCCGGGAAAACAGGCCGCCAACGCCGCCGGATGGGAGACGCCAGGCAGCAGGGTGCCCTGGACCGTGGAGACGAGGTGGAACACCTGCTCGTAACGCTCCAGCTTGATCAGATCCGTCACGCGCACGCTGCCGTATTCGCAGACCTGCCCGAGGTCGTTGCGCTCCAGATCGGTGATCATCAGCAGTTCGGCGCGCTCCTTGTCGCTGCGCAGCAGTTCCACGCTGGACCGTTCATCGGCGGCGGCGTCACGGTGGCGCGGACGCGTGCCTTTGATGGGGCGGGTGCGGATCAGGCTGCCGCTCATTTTCAAAAACGACTCCGGCGAGGAGGAGACCACCTGGCGTCCCCCCAGCTCCAGATAAGCCGCGTAGGGAGCGGGGCTGAACGACCGCAGCCGCCGGGCAAAGGCCAGAGCGTCCGCTCCCTCCGGCCAGTCCGCGCTGAAAGCGTGGGCAAGGTTCACTTGGTAAATATCCCCAGCGGCGATGTAGTCCTGGGCGCGCCGGACCATGGCTTCATAACGCTCCCGCGACAGTTCGGATTTGAATGCGACCACGGCGCCGGCCGGCGGGTCCGGGTTTGAAGTTGGACTGGCGGCAGGGGAGGGCAGGGAATTCAGCGCCCCGGGCAGGCGGGGGCCGGTCGCCAGCCATTCGCGGGTGGCGTGGCGGTGGATCAGCACCTCGTCGTAAACCCCGAAGGAGTAGTGCCCGTCGAAGTCCACGCTCCCGAACAGGCCCGCGGAGGGGAACCCCCAGTCCACCTGCGCGGCTTGGGAGGCGTTCAGTTCCGCGAGAGCCTTCTCCAGCGGGCCGGGGTCGGAAAGATGGCCGCGCAGCACGGCGCGCGGGGCGGCGGTGATCAGGGAGATGCCGCCGTCCGCATCGGTTTCCGGCAGATTTCCGGCGGTGTCCAGCCACACCAGGCCGGGCAGCGCGCGCAGCCGCGTCGCGGCCTCCTCCGGACTGGCGTCGAGCCGGAGCCGCCGGGGGAGGGCAGGCGTGATTTTCATGAGGGGAAAAGGGAGGGGAAAAGCCTCTTTCATAACCTGAAACCGCCGCGCCGCAATCGCGGCCTGAGGCCGCGCCGCATGGATTTGCGGGCCTTCAGGCAATTTTATCTTTCGCCGGGGCCGATCATCCGTTATCCATGGCCGGGAGGGCTGCCCGCAACGGACCGCAGGGGCCATCCGCCGCAGGCAATTTTCACAACCGCACGTCATGGAAGAAAAATGGGTGGAGGCCTTTCAGGAAACCATTATTCATCTAAAAGCCGAGCATGTGAAGAGCGAGGCCGGGATGCACGCGCTGCGGGAAATGATCATTGAAATCGGTCGCCAGGCGCTGGGAGTGGACGCGGAGGCGCTGGAGGCCACGCTGAACGAGCGCACCCGCTACTGGCACGACCGCTATCTGGCGGCCATGGAGGACAAAAACCCGCTGCACGCCGCCCTGCTGGACAACCGGGATGAGGAGGACATGCCCTGATCCTGATTCGGTGGTGGAGTGACTTGTAATGCCCGTCCGGTTTTAGGGCCTGCGGGGGAACAGGAGCACTGTTGCACCGCGCGCGGCATGACGGAAGAAGTTCCTTTGTCCGTCCGGTGGTGTAGCCCGCCGGTAGAGCGCCCTTCATCCGCAGTGAAGAAAGGAAGGCGGTTCAATTCCGCCCCTGCCGGACTGGCCTCCATGAAAGCCGGGCGGTGTCAAAGTCTGGCTGTTGCGCGGAGCCGGGTGTTATAGCAGATTCAGTGGTCCGCCCGGCGGTGTAGCTCACCGGTAGAGCCTGCTTCACGTGCAATGTTGAAATGGAAGGCGGTTCAATTCCGTCCCTGCCGGGCGGGCTTTCCATCCGCCCGCGTGAAGCAAGGAAGCTTCGCATTGCCATTGCACAAAACCGTGTCCCATAGCAGATTCAGTGGTCCGTCCGGCGGTGTAGCTCACCGCTAGAGCAGATCTCATCCCACTTTGATGACAGGGAAGGTGGTTGAATTCCACCCCTGCCGGACGGGCTTCCTAACACATATTCCCATGAGCACCCATTCCCCGGTTTTCCAGCGCCTGTGGCGTCAGGGCGATGTCCTGATCGCGGAGTGCGGTCCTCTGCCCCCGGGATGTCTGCCCTTTCAGGGGCGGGTGATCGCCCAGGGCGAGGCCGCTGGACATGCTCACAGGCTGACAGGTCCGCGCGCCTCCGCATCTCTGCTCCACCCTCCCTTGCGCCGTGTGCGGCCATGGAACCGCGCCGAGTTTTGTCTACAGGTGACCGGCCCCAAATGCGTCATTTCCCATCCGGAGCATAGGCCCATTCCACTGGAGCCCGGATGCTATATGATCTGGCGACAGCGGGAGTTTGATCCGCGCAGCGGCGCCTCCCGCACGGCGGGGGATTGATGAACTCCGGCTTCGCTTCAATTTCAGTTTCAGTTTCCGTGCCTCCCATCCAGTTTTCCAAAACCTGGCCCGTTCCGGACTCCGGCACCTTGAACGTGGCGGATCTGGCGTTCAGCGACCCGCGGCCATCCTCTTTGCCCGCCGGTCCACGGGTTATGTCGTCCCTGCGCCTGCGGGGGATGAAACGCCTGACGGAAATCCCGCCACAACTGTTCGCCGGGCATTCCCTGATGCTGATTGGCTGTCCGGCGCTGCGCTCCCTGCCTGTTATCATACGGCCTCTGCGGCTGCTGGTGCTGGATGGGGTGGGGATCGAATCCCTGCCGGAGACGCTGCGCTTTGAGGAGGGCGCGGTGCTGGTGGTGCAGAACTGCTGCCACTTGCGGTCCCTGCCCGCCGCGGTGGGGGAAGGGGATCTGTCCCATATCACCATCCGCAACTGCCTCCGCCTGACAGCACTGCCCAGATTGACCGCCTCGGACCGGATAATGCTGGGGAGGTGCTGGGGAAAAACGGTGGATCAACCGCTCCAGGCTCCTGAAATCCGCATCCAGGCCTGTCTGGAGTTGGAGGGCACTGACGGACAGCTGAACGGAAAGCGGATCAAAATCTCGGATTGCCCAAAACTGGTCCGCATGACCGCTCCCACCGGTGGGTTGGAGCTTCTCCACCTGAAAAACTGCCCGGCTCTGCCAGCGCTGCCGGAAGGCATGAGCTTCCAAGGAGAGCCGGCGGAGCTCATTCTGCGTGAATGCGGATCATTGGCCGCGCTGCCTGCCGATATGTCCACCGGCACGCGGATCCCGGATCCGCAGGGCCCGGCTTCGCTGGTGGTGGAGGCTGCTCCCTTTCCGCCGGGAAAACCTCCGGCCTGGCCCTTCACATGGAGCGTGCGTGTGCGAGGGGTTCTGCTGGAGCCCGCCACGGTGCTGGACCCGGAGGGCATCGATCCTATAGTGGTGCTGAGGCATCCCAATGCGGAGGTCCGCCGCGTGCTGCTGGAGAATCTGGGCATGGAGAGGCTGCTGTCCACAGTGCCGCATGAGAATGTGGATGAGGACACAGACCCCGGCGGGCCGCGCCGGCTGATTCAGTTTCAATTGGTGGAGCAGCCCCGCGCCGCAGGCCGGGCATCACTGGCGGATCTCCCATACGCTCCCGCATCGGAGCCTAAGGATTTTTCTTTGGTGGAGCGCATCGCTTATGGGATAGAGAGGATGATTCTGAATTTCCAACGCCGAAAAATTGGGCTGCCCGCTGTTTCGCGGCCGGCCATTGTGTTGGGTTCGCCTCCCGTCCCTCCCCGCCTCGTGTGCTATCTGGAATGCCGCTGCCCCTCCACGGGCCGCCGTTATCTTCTGCCGGTGCCGCCCGCAGTGCGCACCTGCCGCGCGGCGGCGGCGTGGATGGCCGGCTTTGACAACCCTGACGACTACGCCCCCCTGCTGGAGACATGAGCGCACCCGTTTCCCCTGAGGACTGGAGTGCCGCCCTGCGCGTGCTGCACGCGGCGCTGGATGAGGACACCCTGCTGCCGGACCGCGCCGAACTGGAGCGGCTGGTGGTCCGTGTTGCCAAGGCCGCGCGCCGGAAACGCCGCGCAGCACCCGCTGCTCCGGAGGAGCTGGAGGACCGCGCCCGCCAGTCGTCCGAGGACCGCGCCAAAGCGGCGGCGCACGACCGCTCCCTGCTGGCGGGCACGGCCATGCAGCGGGCGCACCTTGAGGGACTGGAGGCGCGCGGGCGGGGCGGGGAACTGCGGGGCCGCTCCCGCTGCTGCCACATCTGCGGCGCGGACTTCCGGGAAATCAATGCTCTTTACCACCGGCTGTGCCCCCCCTGCGCGGCGGAGAACCGGATGCGGCGGGAGCAGTCCGTGGACCTGTCAGGGCGCATCGCGCTGGTCACCGGCGGGCGGATTAAAATCGGCCAGGCCACCGCCCTGCGGCTGCTGAGACAGGGCGCGGGTGCTGGTGACAACCCGCTTTCCGCATGATGCCGCGCACCGGTTCGCGGAGGAGCGGGATTTTGCCGCCTGGCGGGACCGGTTGGAGATTCAGGCACTGGACTTTCTCGATCCCCGGTCCGTGCTGGTCTTCGCCGGCGGGCTGGAGAAGCACCTGCCGCACCTCGATATCCTGGTGAACAATGCGGCCCAGACCGTGAAGCGTCCGGAGTCCTTTTACGCCCAGGCCATGGCCCGGCGGCTGCAGCCTCTGCCGCCGGGGGGCGCCGCTCTGCTGGAGGCCGGAAGCGGTTCCCGCGGCGGGGACGCGGCGTTCTTCGGGGAACTGGCGGTGCCGGCTCCGTGGGCCGGGGTGCTGGATCGCCACGGCCTGCCCTTGGATCAGCGGGACCACAACTCTTGGACGCTGCGGGCGCATGAGGTGCCGCCCGGCGAGCTGCTGGAGGTGCTGCTGGTGAACGCTGCCGGTCCGGCGTTTCTGGTCAGCACGCTGAAGCCGCTGCTGCTGCGCTCCCCGTGGCCGGACCGCTTCATTGTGAATGCCACGGGCACGGACGGACGGTTCGGAGTGCCGTCCAAGCCGTCGGAGCATCCCCACATCAACATGGGGAAAGCGGCCCTGAACATGCTGACCTGCACCGCCGCCGCGGACTATGCCGCGGACCGTATTTTCATGAACAGCGTGGACACCGGCTGGGTGTCCGACGAGTCCGGCCACGCCAAACGCGAGGCGCGGGCCGCCGCCGGATGGTGCCCGCCGCTGGACATGGCGGATGCGGCGGCCCGGCTTTGCGCCCCGGTGCATGATGGGGTCACCGGCACGCCGTATTCCGGGCTGCTGCTGCGGCATTATCATCCCGCGCCGTGGTAGCCGGCGGGAGCGGGGAAAGCCGGGCAATGCGGAGCCGGCTTATGCGGAGGGAGCGAAAAGGGCAAGGCTCGGTCGCCGTTCTCATCGTGCCGCTTTCCCCCTCCGCCATGACTTCCCGTCTTCTGACCTTTTTTCTTCTCCTCTGCGCTGGCGCTCCCGCGGTGGTCCATGCCGCCGAGGCCGAAGCCGCGCCGGCCCGTCCAAATGTGGTGATCTTTTACGCGGATGACCAGGGATATGCCGATCTGGGGGTGCAGGGGGCGGTGGGTTTCCGCACGCCGAACATCGACCGCATGGCCATGGAGGGGCGGCGGTTCACGGATTTCTACGTGGCTGCGCCAGTGTGCTCGGCCTCCCGCGCGGCGCTGCTGACGGGATGCTACCCCATCCGCGTGGGCATCACCGGGGCGCTGCCGCCGCATTCCCAAACCGGCCTGAATCCGGAGGAGATGACGCTGGCGGAGGTGCTGAAAACCCGGCGCTACAGCACCGCCGCCCTGGGCAAATGGCATTTGGGGGACCACCCCGACCTGCTGCCGGTGCGGCAGGGATTCGATGAATACCTGGGGCTGCCCTACTCCAACGACATGTGGCCGGACAATCCGGATATCGGCAACCGCAGGTGGCCGCCGCTGCCGCTGATTGAAAACGACCGCATTCTCGATCCCGCCGTCAATGCCGATACCCAGGCCAGCCTGACCACCCGCTATGCGGAGCGCGCCGTGGACTTCATCCGGCGGAAAAAGGACCAGCCGTTTTTCCTTTATATCGCGCCGGCCATGCCGCATGTGCCGCTGTATGCCAGTGACAAATTCAAAGGGAAGTCCGCACAGGGGGCCTACGGAGACGTGATTGAGGAGATCGACTGGGCGGTGGGACAGGTGCTCACCACCCTGAAGGAGCAGGGACTGGATGACAAAACCCTGGTGATTTACACCAGCGACAACGGTCCGTGGACGGTTTACGGCAACCACGCCGGCGGCGCGGCCCCCCTGCGCGAAGCCAAGGGAACCTGCTGGGAAGGCGGCATCCGCGTGCCCTTCGTGGCGCGCTGGCCGGGGAAAATTCCCGCCGGCACCATTTGCCGCGAGCCGGTCTGCACCATCGATATCCTGCCCACGCTGGCCCGGCTCTCCGGAGCGGCGCTGCCGTCCAAAAAGATCGATGGTCTGGACATCCTGCCGCTGCTGACCGGAGAGCCCGGCGCGAAGTCACCGCATGAGGCGCTCTTTTTTCACTATGAAAACAATCAGCTCCAAGCGCTGCGCAGCGGACCGTGGAAGCTGATCCTGCCCCACCAGTACCGCGTGGTCAGCCAGTTTGGAAAGGATGGCGCCCGCGGAGCCTACGTTCAGAAAAAAGCCGGCACCGAGCTTTACAACCTGGTGAATGATCCATCCGAAACCAGGGATCTGGCCACCGCCGAACCCGCCACCGTGGCCCGTCTGCTGGCCTTGGCGGAGCAGTCCAGAAACGATCTGGGGGACACGCTGACCCGCAGTGGCCCCGGCCCCGGCACCCGCCCCGCCGCGCAGGTCACTTGGCTGGAGAAGGAGAAGTAAAACCCGGTGAAGGAGCTGGTTAAAAAGACAGAATCCACGGCAGCGGGTTTTTCTTCCCCTCCTTGCGCTGTCGCAGCGACCCATTACAGTGGTCCTATGAAACGGAAAATGCTCCTCCCCTCCGCCTTCCTCACCGTCATGCTTCTCTGCCAGGCTCCGCCCATGAGCCGGGCGGATGAAAAGGAAAGCCAGAAGCCGGATCAGGCCCCGGAGGTGCAGAACGAGGCCAAGGACAAGGAGGACGACGCAGACAAGGAGCAGGAGCCTGATGCTGATTCCCCGGACCAGCTGTCGCCCGAGGAGTTCAAGGAGCGGATGAAGAAAAAGGAGGCCGCCGACAAAGCCACGGTGGCCAAAATGATGAAGGTTTTTTCGTCGCTGGAGGGCGAGTGGACGGGTCAGGAGGAGTTGAAATTCGAGGATGCCTCGACCCCGCCCCTGCAATGGAAGGATCAGTGGAAGGGCGTCTACACCATGGGCTCGAAGTATTTCGAGATGACCGGCAAGACGGCGGGTGAGGACATGAACTCCGAATACAAGTGGATCTGCACCTACGACGTTGAGGCCCAGCGCTACCGCGCCTGGTATTTCGGAGACAATGCCATCAACCAGTACGTCGGCATGCTGTCCGAGGACGGCAAGCACGTGGTCTGGCGCACCCGCAGCCGTGTCACGGGGGCGGAAAGCGAGTTCACCATGCAGGCCGAGGGCAACCGTCTGAAGTGCCGCGGCACCGACACCCTGCCCAACGGCGATCTTTTCTCCACCCAGACCTCCGAATACACCCGCAAGCGCGTGGATCTCTAACACCTTGGAAACAAAGCCCAGCCAAATGGCACCAGCATCAGCACCGGGGTTTGACTCCGTGGCGGAAGTCATCGCGGAAATCCAGTCCGGCCGCCTGGTGGTGGTCACGGATGACGAGGACCGGGAGAATGAGGGCGACCTGATCGGGGCGGCCTCGCTGCTCACGGCGGAGTCCGTCAATTTCATGATCACCCAGGGCCGGGGCATGCTCTGTGCCCCCGTTTCCCAGGAGATCGCGGAGAAAATGGGGCTGGGCCCCATGGTGGCCCGCAACCGGGAGCAGTTCCACACCAACTACACGGTGACCATTGATGCCTCCCATGGCATCACCACCGGCATCAGCGCCCACGACCGCGCCCGCACCATCCGCCTGCTGTCGGAGCCGGACTCCATGCCCTCCGACTTTGTGCAGCCCGGCCACATCAGCCCGCTGGTGGCCCGCCCCGGGGGGGTGCTGCGCCGCGCTGGCCACACGGAGGCCGCCGTGGATCTGGCCAGGCTGGCCGGCCTGCCCGCAGCCGCCGCCATCATTGAGATCCTGAGCCCCGACGGCATGCCCGCCCGCCTGCCGGAGCTGCGGGAGTTCGCCAAAACGCACGGGCTGAAGATCACCAGCATCGCCGCCCTTATCGAATACCGCCGGCATCTGGAGACCCTGATTGTCCGCGAGCAGGTCATCACCATGCCCACGGACTACGGTGACTTCGATCTCTACCTTTTCCGCAGCACCATCGATGGCCAGGAGCATCTGGCGATGGTGAAGGGGCCTGTGGACGACGGGGAACCGGTGCTGGTCCGCGTGCACAGCGAATGCCTCACCGGCGACGTCTTTGGATCCCGCCGCTGCGACTGCGGCTGGCAGCTTCAGAACGCCCTGCAGCGCATCTCCGACGAGGGCCGCGGCGTGCTGCTCTACATGCGCCAGGAGGGCCGCGGCATCGGCCTCGCCGCCAAAATCCACGCCTACAAGCTGCAGGAGGAGGGACTGGACACTGTGGAGGCCAATATCAAACTCGGTTTCCCCGGCGACCTCCGGGACTACGGCATGGGCGCCCAGATGCTGCACGACATCGGTGTGCGCAAAATCCGCCTCATGACCAACAACCCCAAAAAGGTCGTCGGCCTGGAGGGGCACTCCCTTGAGATCGTGGAGCAGATCGGCATCATCCAGGAGCCCAATCCCCACAACGCCCGCTACCTCGCCACGAAGCGGGAGAAGATGGGGCACGCGTTGTGACCCATCATTTCTGATTCTGCGGCTCCACAGGCAGGGTTTTCTGTTCCGGAAAGCCAGTGGCGCAGAGCCTGGCATACAGCCCGCCGCGGGCGATGAGCTCCTCATGCCTGCCGGACTCCACCACGTGACCGTGCTCCAGCACGCAGATCCGGTGCGCATCACGGACAGTGCTGAGCCGGTGGGCGATCACGAAGGACGTGCGGTGGCTGCGCAGGCGGTCGAGCGCCTGCTGGATGAGTTTCTCCGTGGTGTTGTCCACGGCGCTGGTGGCCTCATCCAGCAGGAGGATAGGCGGATTTTTCAGAAGGGCGCGGGCGATGGACAGTCGCTGGCGCTCGCCGCCGCTGAGCCGGGTGCCGCGCTCCCCTGTGATGGTGTCCAGTCCCTGCTCCAGAAGACTGACAAATCCGTCGGCATTGGCAGCGCGCAGGGCGTCCCACAGCTCGTCCTCGGTGGCGCCGGGTTTGGCCAGCAGCAGGTTTTCGCGGACGGAGGCGTTGAAGAGGAAGCTCTCCTGGGTGACATAGCCGATGTGGTCGCGCAGCCACTCCTTGGACAGTTCCGTCAGGGGGATTCCGTCCATGAGGATGCGGCCCTCGTCGCATTCGTAAAACCGGGTCAGCAGGTTTAGAAGCGTGCTTTTCCCCGCTCCTGTAGGGCCGACCAGAGCGATCGTCTGGCCGGGCAGGGCCTCGAGATTGATGCTGCCGACGGTGGGGGCTTTCTCCGCGTAGGAGAACGACACATTCTCAAAGCGGACATGCCCATGGAGATGCTCCGGGCGCAGGCCCTCGGTCAGGTTCACCTCGTCGTGAAGATCAAGAATGGAGAAGACCCGTTTCCCGGAGACCACGCCCCCGACAAAGGTCTGGGTGAGCGGGCCGATGCGGGAAAGAGGATCAAAGAGATAGCCCCAGGAAATCAGGAAAGCTCCCAGGGTGCCGACCTCCATCTCCCCTTTCAGAATCCAATACGCCGAGGCCGCCATCATGGCCACGATGCCGGATTCCGCGATCCACGAGACGGCGGGCCAGGTGAAGGCGTTGGCCTTGGCCACATTCAGCTGCGCCTGGCGGACTCCGGCGCTGAACCGGTCAAAGCGGAGCAGTTCCTCGGGCTCGACGGTGTAGGCCTTGATCTGGCGGATGCCGGCGATGTTGTCGTGCAGCATGGAGTGCAGGGCGCTGCCGGCCTCGCTGGCGGCTTTGTAGCGGGCCTCGTTCCGGCGTGAGTAAATCCAGGTGGCCACCGCGATCAGCGGCATCGGGGCCAGAGTCACCGCGGTCAGGCCGGGGTGCAGCGAGAGCAGATATCCCAGCACGATGCTGAACTGAAGCAGGCCGCTCAGCGCTTGGTCGATGGTGTCCACGATCACTTTCTCAATGGCCGGCACATCGCTGCCCACACGGGTCATGATGTCGCCCGTGGGCTGGTTGTCGAACCAGCGCATGGGCAGGCGCTGGATTTTGTCATACAACTCCCGCCGCAGGTCGTGCACCACCACCTGCTCGAAGGCACTGTTGCTCAGGGTGCGGGCCGTGAAGATCACCTGCCGCAGGGCGATGGCCGCGATGACCACCAGGGAGGCGGGCAGGATGGCATCGAATTTTTTATTCGGGATGATGTCGTCCATGAAGGTCTTCAGGGACATGGGCATGACCACCACCAGCAGGGTGCCGGACACCGCCAGCATCAGGGCCAGCAGGGTCCGCCATCGGTAACGTGCGGTGTAGCGGAGGATGCGGAACAGCGTGCTCATGCGGAAAGGGGAAAGTTGGCCGGAGTGGTCGGTAGGGGAGGAGGGAGGGCACCACCCGTGCGGCCGGATTTTGACTGTCTGATGAAGCGCTGGTCCGGGCAGCGCGTCAATAAGGGAAAGAAACCGGAACGCCCGGCAGCACCCCGCCGGATGAAATTCGGTCAGGACGGTTCCCGGTGGATTTTTGATAAATCCGTGTCAGAAAATGTCCCCATCCATGTCACCCCGCCGGATTGTTGTTTTCGCCGCCCTTTTGTTCTGTCTGCTCGCCGCCCCCGCCAGGAGCATTGCCGCCCCCTACGGGGTGGAGGAAAGCGGCGGGGCAGGGGATTACGTGGTGCTGGTCCACGGCCTGGACTGGTTCCGGGACACGCTGAAACCCACCGCTGATTTTCTGAATAGGCAGGGTTTTCACACCATCAATGTGCGATACCCCTCCCGGAAAATCGCCTGCACCAGCGAGGCGGTGGAGTGGGTGGGGAAGGTGGTGGCCAGGCGCTGCACCGATCCACGCCGCAGGATCCATTTCGTGGCCCATTCCATGGGCACCGTGGTGGTGCGTGAGTATCTGGCCAAAGGCCGGCCTGGGCAGCTGGGGCACGTGGTGCTGCTGGCCGCGCCCAACCGGGGCACCCCGCTGGCCTCGTCCCTGCGCTGGAAGCCGCTGGGCCGGATCATCTGCCCCGCCGCCTCGGGACTGGGATGCGGCAAAAAAGGCGCACCCCTGACAGAGCCGGTCGCGGTCGATTTCGCCCCTGGCATTCTCATGGGCAACCGTGCGGGATGGTTCCCTTACTTTTCCCCGTTCCTGCCGGGACCCGATGACGGCGTGGTGCCGGTCTCCAGCGGCCAGCTGCCGGGAATGGCGGAGATGCGGGTGCTGCCGACCTCGCACACGGGCATGCCGCGCAATGCCGGCACCCTTTCCGAAACTTTGAGCTTCATCCGCACCGGCCGCTTTTCGCCGGAGCCCCTGCGCTGACACGCGACGGCGCTGTGCTGCCGGCTTCAAATCCAGGACCGGGGAAGCTGCCGCCGTGGCGGAAACAGGAGAGGAGCAGCAGGGAGGCGGACCCGCATTCGCATTCGCTTTCCCTGCGGAGCGATGACATCTGTAAAGAGCAAATCCGCACCGCCGATGCAACTCCAGCTTCAGAATAAACTTGCCCTCGTCACCGCCTCCACCGGCGGCATTGGTCAGGCCATCGCCACCTCCCTGGCCCGCGAGGGCGCCGCGGTGATCGTGAATGGCCGCAGCATGGCCAGTGTGAACAAGGCCATTGATGCCATCCGCCGGGAGGTGCCGGAGGCCAACCTGCTGCCGCTGGCGGCGGACAATGGGACGCCGCAGGGAGTGGGGGAAACGATCCGCTTATTCCCAACAGCGAATATCCTGGTGAATAACCTCGGGATTTACGAGGCCGTCGGGTTTTTCGATGAATCCGACGAGGCGTGGCAGCGGCTGTTCGAGGTGAACATCATGAGCGGTGTGCGGCTGGCGCGGCACTACCTGCCGGCCATGCTGGAGCAGGGCAGCGGGCGCATCATTTTCATATCCAGCGAGTCCGCCATCAGCCCGTCCCCGGAAATGGCCCACTACGCGGCCACCAAGACCATGCAGCTCTCCCTGTCGCGCAGCCTGGCGGAGCTCACCAAGGGCACCGCCGTGACTGTGAACACCGTGCTGCCGGGATCCACCCGGACGGAGGGTGTGGACAAGTTTGTGCAGGATCTTTTCCCCGGCAAATCCGTGGAGGAGGCCGGGCGTCTCTTCATGGAGCAGAACCGCCCCACTTCCCTGATCACCCGCCTCATCGAGCCCCGCGAAATCGCCGATCTGGTCACCTTTGTCAGCAGCCCCCTCGCCTCCGCCATCAACGGTGCCGCGCTGCGCGTGGACGGTGGCTTGGTGCGGAGTGTGTTTTGAGGTCGGGCGAGGTTTATAGTGTATTATAATGACAGCCCCCCGAAAGCCAAGGCTCAGGGGCAGGGGACAGTCATGCATTGAAAAGAGCGCACAGGAAGCTGACGCACTCTGGACCCGATGGTGGCGGAGTTCTGAAAAAGGCCCGCATGGCACTGCCTGCCGAACTGCGATGGCATGGCATGGCGCGGAGGATCATGAATCCCATTCACGGTTTTGCCTGAAATGATTCAGGGCGCAGGCGGAGGCACCGGGGAAAATGGCACAACTGCGGCTTGGGAAACGGAGGTCCATTCACCTGAACCTTATGAATCTCTCCGCCATCAAACGCTCCGGCCACTGGCCCACCCTGCTCACCGCATTCCTTTATTTCGATGTCAGCTTCATGGTCTGGACCATTCTGGGCGCACTGGGCGCGCAGATTGGATCTACCCTGGGTCTGACTCCGCAGCAGAAGGGACTCATGGTGGCGGTGCCCTATTTGTCAGGCGCGTTTCTGCGCATTCTGCTCGGTCTGCTGTCCGACCGCATCGGTGCGAAAAACACCGGCATTGCGGCCCAGATCGTGGTCATCCTCGGGATGATGGTGGCATGGCTGACGGGCCTGCATCACTTTTCGCATACCCTTATGCTGGGCGCGGTGCTGGGGGTGGCGGGCGCGAGCTTCGCGGTGGCGCTGCCACAGGCCGGCCGCTGGTATCCGCCGCAGATGCAGGGACTGGTGCTGGGCCTGGCAGGGGCGGGCAATGTGGGAGTGGTGATCGACGCCATTCTGGCTCCCCGGCTGGCGGCGGTGTATGGATGGAACGCAGTGTTCGGCCTGGCACTGATCCCTCTGGGGCTGGTGCTGGCGCTGTATGTCTTTTTCGCCAAGGACGCTCCGGGTGAGGTGAAACGGAAATCCCTCTCCGACTATGGCAAGCTGCTGAAGGAGAAGGACGCCCACTGGTTTTGCTTTTTCTACACCGTCAGCTTTGGCGGCTTCTCCGGCTTGGCGGCCTCGCTGGTGATTTACTTCACATCGGAATTCGGCCTCACTCCGGTGAATGCGGGTATGTGGGCCGCCATGTGCACCTTGGTGGGGGCAGTTGGCCGGCCTTTCGGCGGAGCGTTGGCGGACCGCATCGGCGGTCTGAAGGCGCTGAACACCTTCTTCATGCTGGCCGCCGGCAGTCTGGTTCTGGCCGCCGCCTCCAGCCACATCGCGTGGTGTGCCCTGGGATTCTTCCTGGCGTCCGGAGCCTTTGGCATGGCGAACGGCGCGGTCTTCCAGCTGCTGCCCCAGCGGTTTGGAAAGGACATGAGCGTCATGACCGGACTGGTCGGCTGCGGCGGCGGGCTGGGCGGTTTCCTGCTGGCCAGTTCCCTGGGATATTCCAAGGGCCTGACCGGCAGTTATCTGCCGGGGCTGCTGACCTTCGCCGGTCTCTGTGCTCTGGCGCTGGTGGCTCTTACCCTGGTCCGCGCCCGCTGGCGCATGACGTGGGGAGCTCTGACTGAGGCCCGCATCTGATCCGGTTTCCCCCCTGCCTTTCCGCCTCCCGTCCGTTCCCCTCAATACAGGAAAACCCTCATGAGCCTGCGCCCGCCAGAACCTGAAATTGCCGCCGCTCCAGCAGGCGATGTCGAATGGACTCTCGTCGATCAGTTGCTCGCCGAACAACGCACGCTGACGGCGGTGGAGCGCTTCAGCCAATGGCATGAACAGGGGCAGCATGGTGGAGGCCGGGGCCAGGGCACCGGGGATGGCTACAGCCACCTCATGCCGGCAGCGCCTCCAGGGCCGGGCGAGCAGTACCGGTTCGAGGTGAATCTGGACGCCTGCACCGGCTGCAAAGCCTGCGTGAGCGCCTGCCATTCCCTGAACGGGCTGGATGATGACGAGGCTTGGCGGGATGTCGGGTCCGTCATCGGCGGACGCCGCGGCGAAGCCTGGCAGCAGACCGTCACCACCGCCTGCCACCACTGCGCGGATCCCGCCTGCGCCTCCGGGTGTCCGGTCGCGGCTTATGAGAAGGAGGCGGACACGGGCATTGTCAGGCATCTGGACGACCAGTGCATCGGCTGCCAGTACTGCATCCTGAAGTGCCCCTACGACGTGCCCAAATACAGCAAACGCCTGGGCATTGTGCGCAAGTGCGACATGTGCGTGGGCCGCCTGCGGGAGGGGGAGGCCCCCGCCTGCGTGCAGGCCTGCCCCACGGGGGCCATCGCCATCCGGATTGTCAGGATTGACGCCATCCAGCCCGAATCCGGATCGCGGCTGGTGCCGGGTGCCTTTGACTCCGCCTACACCCGCCCGGCCACGCTTTACCGCACCACGCGCCCCATCCCCGCCGATGCCCGCCCGGCGGACGCGGGAGCGCTGCGGGTGGAGCACGCGCACTGGCCGCTCATCTGGATGCTCACCCTTACCCAGCTCAGCGTGGGGCTCTTCACCGCCCTCGCTGTCCTGGCCCTGGCCGGCAAACCGGTGCCGTCGGCCGCTGTTTTCAGCGCCACCGGAGTGTTGATGGCAGGCTTGGCGGTGAGCGTGCTGCATCTGGGGCGGCCCTTGGGCGCGTGGCGGTTTTTCCTGGGGCTGAGGACCTCCTGGATGAGCCGTGAGATCCTCGCCTTCAACGCTCTGGCCGGGTGCGCCACGCTGGCTTCGGGGGCAGCGTTCTTCGGTCAGGACAGATTCATGCCCGCCATCCTTGGGCTTACGGCCCTCACCGGGCTGGCATCCGTTTTCACCTCCGTCATGATTTACGTGGACACCCGCCGGCCCTATTGGAATGCCCCGCTCACCGCCGTGCGTTTCTTCGGCACCGTGCTGACTTTAGGCACCGGAGCCGCAGCGGCGGTTTTGGGACCTGACAAATCCTGGCTGGGCACCTCCATGGGACTGCTGGCGCTGCTTCACGGCTGGATGCAGGCCCGCGTGCGCCGGGCCTGGGAGGATGATGACAGTCCCTGGAATGCCTCTGCCCGCGTCATCCGGCTGCGGCTGCGCGGCATCATGGACAGCGGGGACGCGCTCTTTCTCACCGCGCTTCTCTGCGGATTCTGTGCGCTGATCACCGGTGGGATGGCTTCCGCTGTTTGGGCCGCGCTTTATTTCTCCGCCCTCCTGGCCGGTCAGGTGCTGGACCGGATGCTGTTCTTCACCGCCGCCATGGGACCCCGCATGACAGGAGGCTGCCGCTCATGAAACTGAAACTTCCCGCCAAAGCTGAAGCGCTTCAAAAACTGGTCAGGCAGCACGGTGGTCCGCTGACCTCCCGCCTGGTGCGCGAACCCGGAGCCTTCGGGCTGGGCCAGGTGCCGTCCCGCCTGAAGCCGGACGCGGTGACCACCGCGGTGTGTGGCTTCTGCGCCACCGGCTGCGGCCTGAAACTTCACCTGCGCGACGGCCATGCCGTCAATCTGAGCGCCGATCCGGCCTATCCCGTGAATCTCGGCATGGCCTGTCCCAAAGGGTGGGAGGCCCTGACGCCGCTGGACGCTCCGGACCGGGGCCTGACACCGTTGCTGGAGGGAAAACCCGTCACCTGGCAGACCGCCGCCGGCGCGTTCGCCACCCGGATGAAGCGCATCCTTGAGGAGCACGGGCCGGAATCCGTGGCCGTCCTCAGCACCGGGCAGATCGTGACCGAGGAGATGGCGTTTCTCGGCGCGTTCGCCAAATTCGGCATGGGCCTGCACCACATGGACAGCAACACCCGGCAGTGCATGGCCACGGCGGCGGTGGCCTACAAGCAATCCTTCGGATTCGACGCTCCGCCATTCACCTACGCCGATTTTGAGGAGTCCGACGTGCTGGTCTTTATGGGCTCCAACCCCTGCATCGCCCATCCCATCATGTGGCAGCGCGTGATGATGAACCGGCGGAATCCCAAGATCGTCGTCATTGATCCCCGCCGCACGGAGACCGCCCAGGCGGCCACGCACCACTGCGCCATCCGGCCCAAAAGCGACCTCGTCCTGCTTTACGGACTCGCCCGGCTGCTCATTGAAAAAGGGGCGGTGAAACATGATTTTGTGGAGGCCCACACCACGGGTTATGAAGCCTTCGCGGAGTTTATTGAAGGCTTTGATGCCGCCCGCGTCAGCCGGGAGACCGGGCTTACGGAAGCCCGGCTTCATGAAATCGCGGACCTCATCGCCGGCCATGAGCGTGTCTCCTTCTGGTGGACCATGGGGGTGAACCAGGGCCACGAAAGCACGCGCACGGCGCAGGCCATCATCAATCTCGCCCTCATGACCGGCAACATGGGCCGCCCCGGCACCGGTGCCAACAGCATCACCGGCCAGTGCAATGCCATGGGCTCGCGGCTCTTCGCCAATGCCACCAGCCTGCTCGGCGGCCACGATGCCGGCAAGCCCGCCGACCGCGCCAAAGTCGCAGGCATTCTCGGCATCCCGGAGGACCGCATCCCGCCGCAGTCCGCGGTTACCTACGACCAGATTATTGAGCGCATCGCGGATGGCCGCATCAAGGGGCTCTGGGTGCTGGCCACCAACCCCTCCCATTCCTGGATTGACAGTGAAGCCTGCAACCGTGCGCTGGAGAAGCTGGACTTCCTGGTGGTGCAGGACATGTACCCCACCACCGACACCGCGAAGCGCGCCCACCTTTATCTCCCCGCCGCCGGCTGGGGTGAGAAGGATGGCACCTTCATCAATGCCGAGCGCCGCATCGGCGTGGTCAAAAAAGTGCGCCGGGCTCCCGGCCAGGCGTTGTCCGATTTCAACATCCTGCGTCTCCTGGCCGAAGCCTGGGACGGGGGCGGCATGTTCCGTGGCTGGACCAGTCCGGAGGCCGTTTTCGGCATTCTGAAGCAGCTCTCCGCCGGCCAGCCCTTCGACTTCACCGGTATTGAGGACTACTCCATGCTGTGCAAGGAGGGCGGCATCCAATGGCCTTGGTCCGCCGCGGAGGCTCAGGGAAGCGCCGGACAGCCTGAGGGCGCTGCCGTGCAGGCTGGGAGCGCTGCTGTCACCTCTCCACCACGCGAACGCCGCCTCTTTGCCGATGGCCGGTTTTTCCATACCGATGGCCGGGCAAAATTCCTCTTCGAAGCCCCTCGGCCCCTTCCTGAGCCAACGGACAATGCCTATCCTTTCTGCCTGCTCACCGGCCGCGGCACCTCCGCCCAGTGGCACACCAACACGCGCACCGGCAAATCCGACGTCCTGCGCAAGCTCCACCCGCAACACTGTCTGGTGGAGATCCATCCCATGGATGCCGCCCTTCTCAGAATCCGCAACCAGGACCGCGTGATCATCACCTCCCGCCGCGCCACCGTGGAGGCCACCGCCATCCTCACCCCCTGCGTGCAGCCCGGCCAGTGCTTCATGCCCATGCATTATGAGGAGGTGAACCGGCTCACCCTGGCTTCCTTCGACCCTCACTCCCGTCAGCCCTCCTACAAAGCCTGTGCTGTGAGGATCGGAAGAAAAGTGGAGTGATTGTCCGTGGTGTGTTCCGGCCTTCTCCGGATTCAAATTTTGACAGCCCCGCTTCGTCACAACCGCCCACCGGGAATTACTGTATCCCGGTGGGCAGCCGGTGTTCGAAAGTTATTCCCCAGTGGAGGAAGTGGCGGTGCTGTCTCCGCTGCCGCCGTTATTGCCATATTTTTCCCGCCATTGGGCAGGAAGACGCAGGGGACGGCCGGTTTTGAGGTTCACGAGGGCGAGGACCTGGCGGCAGGTGATGAGGAGGGCTCCATCACTGGGGCGCACAATTTCGAAGTGGCACCAGAAGCGGGCGCGCTCCACGAGACCGAGCACACCGCGGATCTCCAGATGGTCGCTCAGCACGGCGGAACGGCGGTAGTCGATCTCCGTGCGCACGACCACAGGAGCCTCGCCGGCGGCGACCATGTCCCGCATGCTCATGCCCATGAGCCCGGCCATGCGGGTGCGGCAGGTCTCAATGAAGCGCAGATAGGCGAGATTGTGCACCAGCCCGCCGGCGTCGGTGTCGAAGAACATCACCTCCTCGCGGGTGATCAGGGTAACAGGGCCGCTCATCAGTATACCTTGATCGGAGCCTTGGGTGCGAGCACCTCATTCAGGAAATCCTGCAAGGCCTGCCAGGAGCGCTTGTCGGCCAGGGCGTTATAGGCCGCGCCCTTGCTGTTGTCATCGCCGGCGACCTTCTGAGTGAAGGAGTGTACCGCGCCGCTGTAACTGGTCATCTGCCAGTCCACCTTGGCGGCGTTGAACTCGGAGATCATGGCCGCGATACCCTCCGGTTTCACAAAGGGATCATCAGCCCCGTGCAGGATCAGCACCTTGGCTTTGATGTTTTTGCCGTCGGCCGGAGTGGGGGAATCGAGTCCGCCGTGGAAGGACACCACGCCCTTCACATCCGCCCCGGCGCGGGCCAGCTCCAGCACGCCGGTGCCGCCGAAGCAGTAACCGATGGCCGCGATACGGGTGGAGTCCACATTCGGCTGTTTTTTCAGCTCCTCCAGACCCGCCAGCAGACGCTGGCGGAAAAGCGCGCGGTCGGCCTTATAGATCCCGGCCTGCTCGGAGGCGGCTTTCGGATTGTCAGGACGCACGGATTTTCCATAAATATCCGCCGCGAGGACCACATAACCCAAGCCGGCCAGCTGCTCGGTGCGGCTTTTGGCATAGGCGGCCACGCCCATCCAGTCATGGATGAGGAGGACGGCGGGCAGTTTGCCGCTGGCCTCCTTCGGGGCTGCCAGCCAGCCCTCCAAAGCGGTGGAGCCCTGGGTGTAGGAAACGGCTTTGGTGTCGATGGCTGTCGCCGCCGCGCTTTGGGCGGCGGGGGCCGCGCCTTGGGCGGAGACGGGCAGGGTGGATCCGGAAACGAAGGCCAGAAGGGAGCCGGCCAGACAGAGGGATTTCAGGAGGTTCATAAGGCGGCAAGGCTAATGCGGCGCCTGAGGACTGCAAACCGGAGAACTGCCGCCACTGCGGAGCATCCGAGGGCTGTGCGCGGGGAGTGGGCACCGGGCAGGGACGGGGGATGGACGGAGTGGACAAAAGTGGACGGTGATGGACGAGGTGGACGGGCTGTGCGCCATGATTGGCCGGGACTGGCTTTATTTTCAGTTTTCCCGGCGGGATTTCCAGCTATGCGGGGGAGGAACATGCCGATCACTTCCCTCCGCCTGCGGGACTTCCGCTGTTTTGAGTCCCTGTCCTGCCCACTGGCGCCGGGGGAGACGCTTTTCACCGGCGACAACGCGCAGGGGAAAACGTCCATCCTGGAAGCGGTCTGCGTGCTGCTGCGGCTGCAGTCGCCGCGCACCTTGGCGGGCAGGGAATTAGTGCGGTTCGGCGCGCCGGGATTCGGCATCGCGGGCTCGGTGAACGGACGGGAGCTGACGCACACCCACACGCTGGCGGGGACGGAGCGACGGCTGCTGATCGATGGCGAGGCCTCCACCCGGCCCGGGGACTATCTGGCGGCCAGCGGGCTGGTGGTCTGGATGGGGAATAACGATCTGGAGCTGGTCTCCGGCTCCGGCGAGCCACGGCGGCGGTTTCTCGACTTTCTGGGCAGCCAGCTTTTCCCGGAATACCGTCCGGCGCTTCGGGCCTATGAAAAGGCCCTGAAGCAGCGGAACTTCCTGCTGAAGCGGGACGCCTCGCCCGCGTGGGCGGAAATCGACGCCTACACCGCGGTGCTGGTGCCTTATGGGGAAACCCTGCTGCGCCTGCGCGCGGCGTTGCTGGAGAAGCTGGCCCCGCATGCCACCGCCGCGCACACCGCCATCCGCATGGCGGACGGGGGCGCGCCGGCCTCGGAGGCGCTTTCCCTGACGTTCCATCCGGGCGGCGACTCCAGTCAGTTGTCGGCGCAGCTGCTGGCCCGCCGGGCCGATGAGGCCCGCCGCCGGGTGACACTGCACGGCCCGCACCGGGATGACTTTCTCATCGCCCTCGACGCCATGCCCGCCGCCTCCTTCGCCTCGGAGGGGCAGCAGCGGACCATCGCCCTGGCGCTGAAGCTGGCCCAGGCCACTCTGCTGCGCGAGGCGCGCGGGCAGGCGCCGGTGCTGCTGCTGGATGATATTTTTGGTGAACTTGATCCCGGACGCCGGAATGCCCTGCTGGCGGCGCTGCCGGCGGATTCCCAAAAACTGATCACCACCACCCATCTCCACTGGCTGGAGGCCCATGAGCGGCCCGCCGCCCGCTACCACGTTGTGAAAGGAAGCGTGACGCCGGAGTGAGCGGCAGGTGGACACCGGGCTGTGCGGCCTGTCGCGCCGCTGGAAGCCACGTCCTCCGCGCCTGCGGTGAAGGCGGCGGTTGGGATATTGCCGGACTGCTGGAATGATTTCTGAAACCGGAAGGGGTGCCGCCCCCGTTTTTCCCCAAGCGAAGCCGCCGTCCGGCGGCGCTTGCCAGGACCGCGTCCGCGCACTCCTTTTTATTCCTTCGCCTGCTTTTCCTCCGCCTATGAAAAATTTCCATCTGGTCCCGCTGCTGACCTTGGCCTTTGTTTTTCCGCTGGCCGCCCAGCTCAAGCCGCCGGTTCCGCCGGGAACTCCTCCTGCGGACGCTCTCAAGGCTCTAAAAGCTGAAGAGGTCAAACCTGCGCCACCGGTGACCCTGGACACCCCGGCGGTCTGGGCCCAGGATCACAGCGACCTGAAAGCCGATCCCAAAATCACCTTCGGCAAACTGGACAACGGAGTGCGCTACGCCATTCTGCCCCATGCCGAGCCGCCGAAGCGCGTCAGCCTGCGCATCTATATCGACGCCGGCTCGCTGATGGAGGAGGACAACCAGCAGGGGCTGGCCCACTTCCTGGAGCATATGGCCTTCAACGGCACCACTCATTATCCGTCGGATGAAATGGTGGAGTTTTTCCAGCGCCTGGGCATGGCCTTCGGTGCTGACACCAACGCCCATACGGGCTTCAAGGAGACGGTTTACAAATTGGAGCTTCCGGAGGCCGGCGAGGCTCTGATGGACAAGGGGATGCTGTTTTTCAGCGATGTTGCCGGCAGCATGCTGCTGGCGGAGAAGGAATTGGAAAAGGAGCGCGGGGTCATCCTCAGTGAAAAGCTGGCGCGGGACAATGTGGACTACCGCACCATGATCGAGGGCTTCAAGTTCACGCTGCCCGATTCGCTGATTCCGCGCCGCCTGCCTATCGGCACGGAGGAGGTGATCAAATCCGCGCCGCACGCCCGCTTTGAGGAATTTTATAAGAAATGGTACACTCCCGACCGCATGGCCGTGGTCGTGGTGGGGGATGTGGATCCCGCCCTGGTAAAAAAAGTGATCACCGCCCGCTTCAGTGAGCTGAAAGCTCCAGCCAAACCGGCGGCGGATCCCGATTTAGGGCCCGTGACGGCGGCCAAGGGCATCGAGGCCCGGCTCCTGACGGAGAAGGAGGCCGGGCAGGTGACCCTCAGCATCGACTCCTCCCACGCCTCGCGGAAGCGCCCGGACATCGCCGCCACGCGCCGGGAGGATCTGGTGCGCGGCCTCGCCGACGCCATTGTGAACCGCCGCTTTGAAATCCTGGCGAAAAAGCCCGGCGCCCCCTTCCTCGCCGCCCAGGCGGGTTATGATGACTGGATGCGTTACGTGGAAAGCTCCACCCTCCAGATCGGCTCCAAGCCGGAGAACTGGGACAAAGCCCTGGCCGTGGGCGAGCAGGAGATCCGCCGCGCGGTGAAATACGGTTTCACCGCCGCCGAGCTGGCGGAGATGAAGGCCAACATCCTGACCGGTTATGAGAACGCCGCCAGGGGCGCGGCCACCCGCAAGAGCCGCGAGCTGGCGGACCGTCTGGTGAAGTTCATCGCCGACCACAATGTCTTCACCACGCCGGAGGACGATCTGGCGCTGGTCAAAAAACACTTGGAGTCCATCACGGCGGAGGAATGCCACGAAGCGTTCGCCCGCGACTGGGCCACGGACAGCCTGCGCATTTTCGCGGGCGGCAATCTGGAGCTGGAGGACGCCCCCGCCAAAATCACCGCCGCCTGGAAGGCCAGCGCGGCCACGGAGGTGACCGCGCCGGAGGAGGCCAAGGACAGCGCCTTCGCCTACACGGATTTCGGTCCCTCCGGCAAAATCGTGAAGCAGGACACGGTCGCGGATCTGGGCATCACCCAGCTCACCTTCGCCAATAATGTGCGGCTCAGCATCAAGCCCACGGACTTCAAAAAGGACACCATCCAGATCTCCTGCCTGTTCGGGGAGGGCGAACTGAGCCTGCCGAAGGACAAGCCGGGGCTGGACACCTTCACCAGCTCCGTCTTTGAGATGGGCGGGCTGGAGAAGCACAGTGTGGACGACCTCCAGCGGCTGCTGGCCGGCCGCACCGTGGGCACGAATTTTGTGCCCGGTGATGATGCCTTCCTCCTGGCCGGAAAAACGAACCGCAAAGACCTGCTGCTCCAGTTTCAGCTGATGGCCGCCACCCTCCAGTCGCCCGGCTGGCGGGAGGACGGAGTGTCCCTGTTCCGCGAGAACCTGCCGGCCATGTACCAGCAGATCGCCCATACTGCCGAGGGCGTGATGCAGACCCAGGTGGGCGCCTTCACCCACGGCAATGATTACCGCTTTGTGCTGCCGCCACAGGAGGTGCTGGCGTCCCGCACCATGGAGGAGGCCAAAGCCTGGCTGCAGCCGGCGCTCAGCACCGGTTATCTGGAGATCGGCGTCGTCGGCGATCTGGACCCGCGGGAGGTGATCACCGCCGCCAGCGCCACCTTCGGAGCGCTGCCCGCGCGCGCCGCCGCCAAGGCCGACAATCCCAAAGCCCGCGAATTGAAATTCCCCGCGGACGTGAAGGAGAAGGACTTTCCCTTTACCAGCAAAATCCCCAAATCCGTGGTCGCCGTTTACTGGCCCACCACGGACCGCATGAAGGATATCCGCACCTCCCGGCAGATGTCGCTGCTGGCGGAGATCCTCAGCGACCGCGTGCGCCTCAAGGTGCGCGAGGAGCTGGGGGAAAGCTACAGCCCCAATGTCGCCAGCAGCATGAGCGACAGCTTCCCCGGCTACGGCCAGATGCTGGCCATCATGATCTCCCAGCCCAAAGACGCCAAACAGCTCGGGGACATTGTCCGCGAACTCGCGGACAAACTGGCGAAGGAGGGCGCCACCGATGATGAGCTGGACCGCGCCCGCAAGCCGCTCCTCACCGCCCTCGACGAGCAGCGCCGCAACAACGCCTACTGGCTGGGCACCGTCGTCGCCCCCGGCCAGAGCCAGCCCCAGCGCCTCGACTGGGCCCGCACCATGGTGGAGGACTTCAAGTCCGTGAAACTGGAGGACCTCAACGCCTTGGCCAAAAAATACCTCCCCGCCACCCGCGCCGTCGTCACCTGCGTGGTGCCGGAACAGGAAAAGGATAGCGCGCCGGAAAGGAAACTGGAGTCCGGAAAACCGACAGCTGCGGCGAAATAAGTATCCGCACCGGCCTGTCCGCCGGGCTGCGAAGCACCGGCGGATGATTGAATCTTGAAAGGGAAGCGCCCGGGCTGTATGAAAGCCTGGGCGCTTTTTCTTTTCCCGCGCCAAACCGCAATGCCATCCCATGTCGGAATCTTCTGAAAAGCCCTCCGAAGGTCAGCCGCGGGATAACGCATCAAAAGGCATGCGACACAGCCAAGGAGTAATCCACACCCATGCCGGTCTATTCACGGCATTGGAGGTTCCTGTTCTCCCAGCGGAAAGCGTCCGTCCACTGTACGCGGATTACGTGATTCCGTTTTACATGAACCGCCTTTGCCAGTTTGGGCCGGAGGAGGAGGGGGCATTCAAATGCATCCGTCCGTCCATCACGGATCAGCTCATCACCACTTTGCTGAGTGACTTCAATTGGCGTTCCCGGACTGCCGCCGCTTATTTTGCCCTGATCCTAGACCGGCCCGGCCATACGGAGCATATCGGCCGGCTGCTGCTGAGAAGTGATGTCTGTTTCGCCGGCCGTGCTTATTGCCTGTATCTGGCGCATATCCGCACGCCGGAGGCCATCGGTTTCCTGAACCGCTATTTGGACTATTATCTCAACCGGCCCCATCTGTATTACGATCAGGCGGAAGCCCTTGCCGCGTTGCGCTTCATTGACTCCCGTTCAGGCTCCCGGCATGAAAAGTCCCACGCTGCGGCCTTGACCGTAATGATGGCGGCACGGCCTGACTTCCTGAAGCAGGTGGCTGTGAAGAGGTTCTCAGCGGATATCCAGGCTGCGGACTGCCTGCGTGGTTTTAGTGTGCTGGGGCGGGCAGCTGAGGAACCCGCTTTGCCTCACGGACAAGCTCCGGCATGGCCGATGAATTCGGACTCACTTTCATAAAATCCGGATGGGAAGCGGTCACTTCCGTCGCCGGGAAGCCTTGTAGGCATAGTCCCTGGCATAATCAATCCGCCCAAAAAACTGGATGATTTCGCTTTGCCTCCTTCGTTGGACATATTCCCTGAGCGCCTCCTCGACAGCCGCCCGTTTGGAGGAGTGACCGCCCAGACGCTGGGCTTCCCTTACCAGATTTTCATCTACTCGGATGGTCTTGGGCATAGGACAAAATACCATGATGCGGCGCGCCTGTCGATAACTGTGAAAGCCGAAAATCACGCGGCCTGCGATTGAACCCCCGGCGGAGCGGGCTCCATTGAGGCTGGCCCGCTTTCCGGGCCTCAAAACCCTGATCCTGACCATGAGCACCTTTGATTTTGACCACGTCCCCGACCGCCGGAACACGGGCAGTCTGAAATGGGACCGCTACGCCGGACGCGATGTGCTGCCGCTGTGGGTCGCGGATATGGACTTCGCCGTCTGCCCGGCCATCGTGAAGGCCCTGCACGACCGGGTGGACCATGCGGTTTTCGGCTACACCCGGCAGCCCGCGCCGGCGGTGGAGGCGGTGCTGGACTATCTGGAGCGCGTGCATGGCGTGAAGGCCGAGGCTTCGTGGCTGGTGTGGATGCCGGGCATGATTCCGGGCCTGGCCATGTCGTCCGTGGCCATCGGGCAGCCGGGGGACGAGGTGATGACCTTCACCCCGGTTTACCCACCCTTCCTGCACGTGCCCAAGGATGCCGCGCGCGGTCTGGTGGCCGTGCCGCTGACGGAGATTGACGGACGCATCACCTTCGATTTTCCAGCCATGAGGACCGCGCTCACGCCGCGCACCAAAATGGTCATGCTGTGCAGCCCGCACAATCCTGTGGGGCGGGTCTGGGCCCGCATGGAGCTTCAGGCGCTGGCGGACTTCTGCGTGGAGCACGGTCTGGGGCTGTGCTCGGACGAGATCCACTGCGATATCCTGCTGGAACCGGAGACGTGCCCGCACACCACCGCCCTGCGGCTGGAGGGACCCGTTCGCGACCAGCTGATCGTGATGATGGCGGCCAGCAAAACCTACAACGTGCCCGGCTTGGGGCTGTCCTTCGCCATTATCCCGAATGCGGAGACGCGCCGCCGTTTCATTGCGGCCAAAAACGGCTTTGTCGCTGAAACCAACCCGCTGGGATTCGCGGCCACGGCGGCGGCCTACAGTGAAGGGGAAACCTGGAGAAAGGAACTCTGTGATTATCTGCGCGGAAACCGCGATCTGCTGGCCGGCTTCCTGGCCGAGCACGCGCCGGAGATCAAAATGCCGCCGCTGGAGGCGACCTACCTGGCCTGGCTGGACGTGCGGGCGCTGGGGCTGGCGAATCCCTGCGCGTTTTTTGAGAAGCACGGCCTCGGTTTCTCCGACGGCGCGGACTTCGCGGGACCGGGCTTTGTGCGCTTCAATCTGGGCTGCACCCGGGCCACGGTGGAGGAGGCGCTGAGGCGATTCTCCCGCGCCCTTGAGGCCCTCACCGCCGTAAATGAGGCGGTGCCCGCGTGATTGGATGGACTGAAACCGCGCCGGAGCGCCGGTTTCCATGTCGTCGCTACCTGTCATCTGGCAAAAAGGGATTCACCTTCCGGAGGCCGGTCTGTGGCTGGATGCGCACGGCGGCCAGGGGCTGAGCTTTGTTTCCCACGCGCACGCCGACCACGTGGCCAACCACCGGCACATCGTGTGCTCGGTGCCGACCGCGCACCTGCTCCGGGAGCGGTTCGGTTTCACGGCCCCCATCACCGCTCTTGAGTTCGGCCAGCCGTGGGAGCACGGCGGGCACCGCATGGTGCTGGCCCCCGCCGGGCATGTGCTGGGCAGCGCCATGATCCACGTGACGCGGCTGGCCGACGGGCGGTCGCTGCTTTACACCGGCGATTTCAAACTGCGCCACGGCCTGACCGCCGAGCCCGCGCAGCCGTTGCCGGCGGACACGGTGATCATGGAATGCACCTTCGGCCAGCCGCACTATCAGTTCCCGCCGCTGGAGGAGGTCCGCGCCGCCATTCACCGCTGGTGCCGGGATGCCCTGGACAACGGGTCGGTGCCGGTGCTGTTCGGCTATTCGCTCGGGAAGGCCCAGGAGATCCAGGCGCTGCTGGCCGGCGGGGATTTCGCCATCGCCGTCCATCCGGCGGTGGCGGGAATGAATGAGGCGTATGAGCAGCTGGGTGTCACTCTGCCGCCGTGGGAAAAATACACCGGCGACTCCGGGGGCCGGGTGCTGGTTTTCCCGCCGAACACGGTGCGATCCACCCTGCTGCGCAAAATCAAAAACAAGGTCACGGCCATGGTCAGCGGCTGGGCCATGAATGCGGGGGCGCGGTTCTCCTATCAGGTGGACGAGGTTTTCCCGCTGAGTGACCATGCCGATTTTCCGGAACTGCTGAAGTTTATCGAACTGTCGAATCCTGAGACCATTCTGGCAACCCATGGCAACAGTGCGGAGTTCGCCGCCCTCCTGCGCCGCCGCGGTCTGAACGCGTGGTCACTGGGTGGAAACGATCAGATGGAGCTGACGCTGAGTCTGGATACTGAGGATGCGCCTGTGGCGGAGGATGGAGTGTTGGGCGATGACGACCGGGGGCTTCGGATTGAGGACCAAGCCGAACCTCATCAGCCACAGCCGGTGGCTGGAACGGAGCCGACGGCAACAACCGATATTCCGGCACCGGGCGGGTCGGCGGCTTTGGACGATGGGCCTTTCGGGGAATTCTGCGCGGTGGGGGAGGCGGTGGGCGCGGCCTCGGGACGGCTGAGAAAGATCACGCTGCTGGCGGACTATTTCCGCACTCTGACGGATGCGGGGCAGCTGGATATGGCGGTGCGGTTTTTCTCGGGAAAGCCGGCGGCCACGCGTGCGGAGCTGCAGTCCATGGGCACCGGCTGGGCCATCATCCGCTTTTCACTGCTGGAGGCCACGGGACACGATTCCCGCAAATACCGCGAGGTCTCCCGTTCGCAGAACGACGCCGGGCGGACGGCGTATCTGCTGCTTCAGGACCGCACACAGCCCCGGCCATGGACTTTGGAGGAGGTGCAGGCGCTTTTTGACCGGCTGAGGCAGGGGCGCGGCCCCTCGGGAAAAACCCCGCTGCTCACCGAGGCCTTCCGCCGGCTTTCCGCGCTCAGCGGCGGATATGTGGTGAAGATCCTGACGGGGGACACGCGGCTGGGCCTGAAGGAGGGACTGATTGAGGACGCCATCGCCGAAGCCTTTGCCCAGCCGGCGGAGGCGGTGCGGGAGGCCCATATGCTCAGCGGTGACTTGGGGGAAACTGCCCGCCGCGCGCGCGATGGCACCCTGACGGACACCGCCATGCGCCTGTTCCAGCCCGTGCGTGTGATGCTGGCCAGCCCGGAGGAAACCGCCGCCGCTGTCTGGGAGCGGCTGGTGCCGGCGGCGGAGGCAGGGGCTGTTGACAGTGATGAAGACATCGGCCCGGAAAGCACCGGCACCCTGTGGCTGGAGGACAAGTTCGACGGCATCCGCGCCCAGCTGCATCACTCCGCGGGCCGCACGGAGATTTACTCCCGCGATCTCCGCGGCATGGAGCGGGAGTTTCCCGACCTGCTGGCCGCTGCCGGCGGCTTCACGGATGAGGTGGTGCTGGACGGCGAGATCATCGCCCGCGCCGGAGACCGCACGCTGACCTTTTTCGATCTTCAGAAACGGCTGGGAAGACGGGAGACGGATCTGTTTCTAACGGATGAGGTGCCACTGCTGTTTATTGTCTTCGACCTGCTCTGGCTGAATGGAAAATCCCTGCTGCGCGAGCCCCTGCATGAGCGCCGCCGGCTGCTGGAGATGCTGCCGCTGCCCGCTGGTTTTGAAAGAATCGGCGTCCGCCAGGCGGGCTCCGCGACGGCGGTGCAGGCGGAGTTTCAGGCCAGCAAGTCGCGCGGTAATGAGGGGCTCATCGCCAAGGATCCCAACAGCCTCTACGCCGCCGGACGGCGGGGAAAAACCTGGCTGAAGCTGAAGACCAGCTCCCTCAGCCTGGATGTGGTGGTGGTCGCCGCCGAGCAGGGGCATGGCAAGCGCAGCCACGTGCTCAGCGACTACACCTTCGCCGTGCGCGATGAGGACACCGGCGCGCTCAAGACCATCGGCAAAGCATACAGCGGCCTGACGGATGCGGAGATCGAGGAGCTGACGGCACATTTCAAGGAGAGGACGATCGAGGACAACGGCTGGCGGCGCACCGTCATTCCGGACCTCGTGCTGGAGGTCGCCTTTGACTCCATCCAGGCCAGCAAACGCCACGACAGCGGCCTCGCCCTGCGCTTTCCGCGCATCAAGGCCATCCGCCGCGACAAAACCCCTGCCGATATCGACACCCTGCGGGCCGCGCGTCAAATGGCTGCCAGTCTCACGGTTCAGCCTTCTCCCGCCTGACCTGTTGGGGAGGGGAAAGCAGCTCATGGTAAAGCGCAGTCTCAAGGGGCTGCCGGAGCGGGCGGCTGGTGCTTCAAAATGAAATCCACCACCGGTCCGGGATCCTCCAGACCGTGCGGGTGATGTCCCACGCCGGGTTTGTGGATGACTTCGATTTCCCCGCCCAGCGCCTTGTAGCGCTGCTCAATCAGAGCGGTGTTCTCCGCCACCGGCACCACGTCGTCGGTGTCACCCACCACGTGGATGATCGCCACCTTTGCCTTTGCCAGCGGGGCCAGGGTGTCGATGGGATTGCCCGGCCATGCGAGGGCTTCCTGACCGTCTTTGAACCCGTAAAGGCTGATCAGCGAATTCCAGTCCGTCGGGCTGCCCTTGCCTTTTCCTTTGCCTCCGGGCCAGCTTTTGAAATCGCAGACCGGCGCATCGCCATAGATCACAGCCACCTTTTCCGGATTGGCGGACGCCCAGCGGTAGGCGTAAAGGCCGCCGCGGCTCAGGCCAATGAGGGTCACCCTTTCCGCAAAACCGCGGGCTTTGAGCGCTTTGTAAAAGGCGTCGAAATGTCCCAGCGCCGTCGGACTGCCGAAGGTGTTGCCAACCACAATGTGCGCGTGGTGGAACCCCGCCTGCAGCAGTTGCGGGGCCGTACAGCGCTCCGCGAAGGCGTCAGGAAACTCCATGCACCACGAAAGCGGCTTGCCCGGCAGAGCTTTTTGGGGTTCCACCACCCAGGCCTCGCAGCCGTCCACTTGGAAGCGGTGCCGTTTGAAGCCATGCCAGCTGTCGATGGTTTCCCCCGGAAAGGACAATGCCGCCGGAGCGCTGGAGACCTCTGCCCGTGCAGCATTCGCCGACGGACTGGTCTCTTTGGTATCCTGCGCCATCGAAGGCCTCACTGCCAGCAGCAGAGCCACAGCGGCCGCACAGCGGAGGGGGTATACCGGATTTTTCCTTTTCATGCTGTGAGCACCGCGGGCGGATGGGCTGTCAGTATCGGTGAGAGGAGCCGGAGTTGGGGGAGGCTCAAAATCAGGCCGCCTTGATGGTGATGGTGTGGGCCACCGGCACCAGGGATTTTTTGAGCGCCTCCACCAGCGGAGCACGGGCTTTCTCCGTCAGGGCGGCGGTGGCGTCCATGTCCGCCGCGCCCTCGGGGCCGTGGAAGAGCTGTTTGATCTGGCGGGTTTCGTAGTCCTGCTTGGCGAAGACAGCCTTGGAGACGCTCTCAAAAGGCCCGGAGAAGGGATTGTCCGCAAAGTCCGCCGCCAGATTGATGCCTTTCTCCAGCTCCGCTTTGGAGTAGGTGCGGGTTTTAGTTCCCCAAGTGACAGCGCAGTTTTCGGCGGGGGCGTTTTTAACGATGAGAACAAAGCGGTTCAGGCTTTCATTGAAGGGGATCAAGGCCATGGCCGAGCGGATGTTGTCATCCTTGGACAGATCGCCCTCGGGGGCGCAGAAGGGGTAGCGGGTGCTGGTCAGTTTCAGCTCCGTGGGTGTGGCGGCATTGACCGCATGGCCCGCGGTCGCGGTGGCGGTGCCGGCAGCGGCGTTCCAAGTGAGGGTGCCGATCTCGCCCACCAGTCCCATACCTTTCAGGAACGCGTAGGCCATAACCGTCTGGCCCGCCCAGCCGGGATGCACGCCGTCCTTGCCCCAGATCATGTAGTCCTTGCCGTATTTCTGCTGGGCGGTGAAGCCGGCGGTGAGCATGGGCCAGTAAACATCCGCGAAGCGCACCCCCTCCTGCTCCGCCAGTTCAATGTCAAGATTCCGCAACCTCAGCAGGCTCAGATTCAGGTCCTGCTGGGTGCCGGTGGCGGTTTTCACCCACGAGGGCATGAGGCCGATGGTGCCCGGTGATCCCAGCACCACCCGGACTCCCTCCTCCCTGAAAAGGCGCAGACTCTCCTTTTGGTTTTTGACATACTCCGCACCGATCTGCTCCGTGTAGGGCACATAGCGGTGATCGTTCATGCCATAGCAGGTGGTGGCAATGGTGGGCTTGAACCGCAGCACGTCGTTTTTCAGCCGGTTCACAAATCCGGAGGCCTGCTCGCCGCTCCAGCCATACTGGCGGCAGGTGATCCCCAGATGCGGCACGCAGGCCGTCAGATAAGCCTCCATGATGCGGCTGTACATTTTCTGCTCCGTGATGGAGTCACCGCAAATAGCCAGACGGTCACCTTCCTTGATGTAATATCCCGCAGCGACCGGTGCCAACCAGCCCTCATACTTCTCGAAATAGGCATCCGCCGGGCGGGGTTGGAGATCCCGGGCCTGAAGAGCGGCGGGCAGGGTGAGGGAAAGGGACAGTAGCGCGGCGGCAAAGGCGGTGGTGGATTTCATGGGTGCTGAAAAGCTTCCCTGCTTAACGCTCCGGCATTCGCCGGTCTGTCTCCGGGCGTGTGCGGAGTGGAGTGGATCAGGGTGCGCCTACTGGATTTTGATTAATGAATCGGGAAATCCACTACGCTATACCGGAATTCTTACTTAAAAATTCTTTCCGTCGGGAAGCCGGTTCTGATAAAAAGGCCATTGGCGTTGAAATAAAACGCCGATTGCGCCGCCACCCTGTTTTCACGGCCTCCCTGCCCCTTGTCATTTCATGAAGGCTTTTTCGTCTCTCATCCAGGGTTTGCTGGCCCTTGGTTCCGCCGTGCTTGCCGCCGCGCCTTCCATGCTGTGGGCGGATACCGTAATTACCCCCGTGCATCAGGTGCTCACCACCTCCTGGCAGGCGGACAAGGCCATCGTGCTGTCGGCCACGGCGGTGCCGGCGGTGCCCTCGCTTACCTATACCATCTCCCGCCAGCCGGCCCACGGCCGGATCATCGGCACCCCGCCGAATGTCACCTACCGCCCGGAGGCGGGCTACCTTGGCTTGGACAATTTCGCCTTCACGGCCACGGACGGCGTGGTGGTCTCTCCGCCCGGGGGCGTCAGCATTACTGTCACTCCGGACGTGCCGGCAGCCGCTGACCTCAGCGTCCTCACCGGCCACAACCAGGCGGCTGCCATCACTCTGGGCGCGGTGGACCCTGACCATGAGCCGCTGGTTTACACCATTGTCACCCAGCCGGCTTCCGGGACGCTCAGCGGATCGGGCAATGCCTGGACCTATACGCCGAATGCGGGCTTCACCGGCACGGACACCTTCACCTTCAAGGCTGGCGACGGCACCTTCGACTCCAACACGGCCACGGTGCGCGTCACCGTGAACGCCCCGCCCACGGCTCCGACCGGCGCGGTGCTGTCGGATGACAAAATCCTGACCAGCGACGTGCCGGGATCGTTCATTGCCCGCCTCCAGGCCTCCGATCCCAATTTTGGGGAGACGCACACCTTTGAACTGGTGGCCGGCGCCGGGGACAGCGGCAACAGCCTTGTAAAAATCACGGGCAGCCAGCTGACCGCCAACTCCAGCTTCGCCGGCAGCTTCGGGCAGACCGTCAGCATCCGCGTCAAAATGACGGACAGCACCGGGCGCAGCACCGAGCAGCAGATCAACCTGCCGGTCCGCAATCCCAACCGGAATGTGGTCATCAACGAGATCCACTACAACCCCGCGCGGAATGAGATTCCGGCGGAGTTTGTGGAACTTTACAATCCCCTGCCCATGGCGGTCGATCTGTCCGGATGGAAACTGGCTGACGGTGTGTCCTACACCATTCCCGCAGGCACCAGCATCGCGCCCGGCGGCTATCTGGTCATCGCCGAGGATCCGGCCACCATCCAGGGCATGTACGGCGCGGCGGCGCTGGGGCCATGGTCCAGCAGCCTGAGCAGCGACGGCGAGAAGGTCGAACTGCGGGATGCCGCAAACGGCATTGTGGATGAGGTGGACTACGGCGTCGTCTCCCCATGGCCGGCGGGCAGCAACGGCAACGGGCCGTCGATGGAGAAAATCGATCCGCTGCTGAATGGAAATCTGGGCTCCAACTGGCGGGCCTCCACCGCTGTGCCCGCCGCTCTTTCCCTGCTGCCCCTTTCCTCCACCGGCTGGCGCTACCGCAAGGGCAGCACCGCCAATGGTGAGCCCTCCAGTCCGGTGGACGCCTGGCGCGGCAACGGCTTTACGGAGGACGCCACCTGGCTGACCGGGCAGACGCCCATTGGCGCGCCCCTGGGCAACTCCGCCACGGAGACCGGCATCACCTCGCTGAAGACCACTCTCAGCGACATGAACTCCTCCACCGCCGGCTACAGGTCCGTGGCCCTGCGGAAAACCTTCACCGCCACCGCGCCGCTGCCCAAGGCCGTGCTGCTGAGGGTCCTGTACAACGACGCGGCCATTGTCTGGATCAATGGGAAGGAGGTGGTGAGGCTTTCCATCCGCCCCGGCGATCAGGCCTATAATACGACGGACTACTATGAGCACGGCAACGATCCGTGGAGCGAGACTGTCATCGCCAACGCCGACAAGCTGCTGGTGGAGGGCACCAACACCATCGCCATCCAAGCCTTCGCCAAGCCCCCGCAGCTGCGTTCCGCGCAGGACGACAGCACCTACTACGGGAACAGGGACTTCGCCATCGACGCCTCCCTCACCAACGTGCCGGACGGCCTGCCTACACCCGGGGCACAGAACTCCGTCTTCAGCGCCAACGCCGCGCCGGCCGTGCGGGGTATCGACCATATCCCGTCCGCACCCGCCGGCGGACAGGCAGTGACCGTCACTGCCCATGTCACCGATCCCCAAGGTGTGCAGTCTGTGGAAGTGCTCTATCAGGTGGTCGCCCCGGGCGATTTCATTCCCGCCAAATTTCCGCTGACCGCCGCCCAGCTGGTGGCCAATCCCAAACAGGAGCGCCCTGACAATCCGGCATTTGAGCAGGACTCGAACTGGACCGCGGTGCCCATGACCGACGACGGCGGCGCGGCGGATGGCACCGCCGGCGATGCCGTTTACCGCGCCGTTATTCCGGGCCAGCCGCACCGCACCCTGGTCCGCTACCGCATCCGCGTCACGGACATGGCGGGCAACACCGCGCGCCTGCCGTATGCCGATGATCCTTCGCTGAACTGGGCGTATTTCAGCTACGATGGGGTGCCGGACTACGTGGCCGGCGGCAAAACCTTCACCTCCGCCCAATTGACCTCGGTTCCGGTCTATCATTTCATCATGCGCGAGGCCGACCGTCTGACGCTGATGGCCTACAGCAGTGCCCAGCAGATGGAGAACAGCATCCGGCTGAATGCCCTGCAGGCCCGCCGCACGGAGAACTGGGAAGCCGCTCTGGTGTATGACGGCAAGGTTTACGACCACATCAACACCCGGCTGCGCGGCGGCAACAGCCGCTACATGGGCAGCGCCAAGCGCCACCTGCGCGTCAACTTCAACAAGGGTTATCCCTTCGAGGCCAAGGACGAGAAAGGCCGCGCCCTGCCGGTGAAGTGGGACGCCATGCTGGTGAACAAGATGTTTGGCAACAAGGGCTACATGAGCTGGGGCCTGGAGCAGGAGGTGGGGGCCAACCTCTGGCAGCTCAACGGCATCCCGGTGCCGGAGTCCCACTGGTTCCACATGCGCATGGTCTGCAGCGCCGCCGAGGCCCCCGCGGCCGCGACCGGGGATTTTTACGGCCTGTTCCAAGCCATCGAGTTTGTGGACAAGCGCTTCCTGGAGGCCCGCGGCATGGAGAAGGGGAATCTCTACAAGCTCAGCGACTGGACGCAGAACGGCGAAATGCTGGACCGCTACACGCCGGCGGGAGCCCCCCGGTTCAGCGAGGACTACGACAATTTCCGTTATAATATCCACGGCGCGGCCAGCGAGGAATTCATCAACACCTACGTGGACATGCCCTCATGGTACCGTTACAACGCGGTGCAGGAGGCCATCCGGCACTATGATATCTTCACGGAGCCCACAGGCCGCCATCGGATGAAGAACCTGATCCTGTGGTTCGAGCCCATGGCCGGCACCAACGGACTGGGCCGGGCACTGGTGATGCCCTACGACTGGGACGCTTCGTTCGGTCCCAGCTGGAACGCCGGGCAGGACACCGTGAAAAACGCCATCTACAATTACAACACTTTCCCCGACTCCCCCACCTGGGGCCCCATTGCCCCGCGGCCCACCTTGAGGATCGAGCACCGCAACGCCATCCGGGAGCTCCGCGATCTCATCTGGCAGCAGGACCAGATCCTTCCCATGATCGACGACGCCCTGGCCACCATCAGCGATATCTGGCCGGCGGAGCGCGCCCGCTGGCCCTCCAGCGGCGCACAGGGAAATCACGCCAACGGCCCGGTGTTCAAGGCCCAGGACATGAAGAATTTTGCCTTCACGGGCTGGACAGACCCCTTCAACGGAGACCCGGCGGTGCCCAATGGACGTGATGCCTATCTGGACAGCATCATGGACAGCGGCGACAGCGGCCAGCTTCCTGCCAAGCCGGTGATCACCTATGCCGGCGACGCCAACCACCCGCTGGACGGGCTGCGCTTCACGGCTTCGGAATTCAGTGATCCCCAGGGCGTGGGAGATTTCGCCGGCATTCAGTGGCGGGTGGGGGAGATCACCGATCCCGCGGCTCCGGCTTATGACCCCGCCGCCGACCGCGTTTACGAGGCCGAGGCGGTTTGGGATTCCGGCACGCTCACGGTGCCGGGCACCGCGCTCAGCCTGCCCGCCAGCGCTCTGAAATCCGGCCGCACCTACCGGGCCCGCGTGCGTTATCAGGATCTTTCCAAACGCTGGAGCCACTGGTCCGCGCCGGTGCAGTTCACCACCACGGGAGCCGATGCCCTGACGGAGCTGCGGAGAAGCCTTATCATCTCCGAGTTCATGTACAAACCTGCCGGCCCCACCGCCGCCCAGGCCGCTCTGGGGTATGAGGCCGCGGATTTCGAGTTCATCGAACTGCGGAACATTTCAGCCGCCAAAACTTTGGACCTGACCAATGTCCGCTTCACCAAGGGCATCGACTTCGATATCGTCTCCGGCACCACCCTGGCTCCCGGGGCCTACTTGGTGATCGCAAAAAACGCCGCCGCCTTCGCCAGCCGCTACGGAGCCGCCATTCCGGTGGCCGGCTCCTGGGGCTCGCAGAACCTGAGCAACAGCGGCGAGCAGCTGAAGCTGTCCCTGGGCTCCGGCTCCGCCATCCGCGACTTTGTTTACAGCCCGGACACCCCCTGGCCCACCGGAGCCGCGCAGGGCGGCATCTCCCTGATCTACACCGGCGCGCTGCCCGTGGACGAAGTGACCGATCCGCAGTTGGTTCCTGGGAACTGGAGCGTCTCCGCCACTCCCGGCGGCACCCCCGGCACCGGTGAGGCCTCCACCGGCGGCTCCTTCAGCGCTTGGATGACCCAGCACGGCTTCACCGATCCCGCCGCCGATCCGGACGGCGACGGCTACAGCAATCTCGCCACCTTCGCCTTGGCCTTGGATCTCCAAGCGGCCCCGCCCGCCGTCGCTTGGTCAACGGACGCCGGTGGTCCATACCTGGCCCTGACCTACAACCGCCGCAAGGGGGCTGGCGATGTGACCTTCAAACATCAGATCTCCACCGGCCTCAACGACTGGGCGGACACCGGCACCATCCTCGTGGAAACCGTGGCCCAGCCCGACGGCACAGAGCGCCTCACCTTCCGCAGCGCCCTCCCCGCCGCCGCGCGGCCCCGGTGCTTCCTGAGAGTGATGATCATCTCGCCGTGACATGGCGGGCGAGGCTCCGGGCAAGACGGTTTTGGCTGTATCCAGGATGCGGCACATGCTCCCGGACCGGGAGGATAACGTCTGATCCGTAAAATCATCTCTGAAGGGGACTGGCTTTTCCGGCGCTGCACGCTGGGCGGCTTGAAGTGTCAGCCCGGCATTTTCTGCTTGCGTTAGTAAGCCCGGCGGGGAAAAATAACGGAGATTGACCCCCCTTCCTGACAAGCGGGCGCGGCGGAGACGGCGCCTTTCTGCCCACACGCTGGTCATGTCAAAGGCTTCAAGGTGCTGCCCAAAAGGTGGATCGTTGAAAGGACCTTCGGCTGGTTCATCCAGTCCCGCCGCTTGGTCCGGGATTACGAGGCCGGAATCAGCCATTCCGAGTCCATGATCCACATCTCCAGGATCAAAAGCATGCTCGCCAGAATCGCCCGTTAGTTATTTTTAAGACAGCCTCTTATGAATTCCGCTCTGAGGGGACGGTCCAAGCGTTGGTTTGCCCTCATCCGCCGCAGGCAGCGCGCCGGATTCCCGTGTCCTCACCCGTGCTCCGGCATTCCAAGCCGGGCCTTCAGTCCTCCCATTTGCCGCCCTGACATTTCCTGGGCGTTGCTCCGGGCTCCCCTTTGGAACCGGGGAGGCCGGCGCATCCGCGGACTGGAGCCGCTCCTCAATCACCCGGGCTTCAATAGTAAATCATATCAATTATAACATTATTTTGAATTCATGTTTCCAACTTTCCGGCGTCTCCGCGAGGGCCGTTCCAGCAGCGGGTAAAGCCTTGATTTTCCTTGAAATTACTTGCCTTGAATGAGGTTTCGTGCTTTATTGGGAATCACTGATGGAGCAGGGGTGAAGTATAGCTGAATTCTGTTATTATGAAATGCTTTTTCCGTCCGCGGCGTCTCTCCTCTCCGTCCGCCGCCGGAAAGCGGATCCGCAACGGCGCGCGGTGGCCTGACACCGGGCAGTGCCGCCATGCGGGATCCGGTCCGGTTGACGACCAGTGGCGGTCTGTTCAGGACGCGGTCCGGCGGGGCTTAAAATCGACCGGATACCGGCTGAATCCGGAGGCTCCATCCTCCCGTGACGCCGGCTTCAGACCAACCGGTGACACCCATGTCACTGGTGACACGAAATTCTTTTTCCAAAATTCCGCCGAGGGGGTGGCGCCCATGCCACCGGAGGGGTGGCGCGGAGGTCACCGGGGGATGACGCCGGCGTCACCGGGAGAGTGGCGCCCATGCCACCGGAGCCCTCCATCATGCATCCACCCTCAGGGGGATGGCCTGCCGGGCGCCTTTCCGGAAAACCGCAAAAAGCGGGAGCCGGCATCTCCCTGTCCGACCTCGCTCCCGCCGCCATCTTCGGCAACCGGAGGGGAATCCACCTCGACAGGCTGGATGTCCTCCCCGCCTCTCACAGACCCGAGGGGGCGGTCCGGAGCCGGCCTTTCAGGCCTCAACCACAGGCGGCTCAGCCTGTTTCATGGATTCCAAATCCGGATCCCGGCCACGCGGAAATGGACCCCAATGCTTACTGAAAATGGTCTTACGCCTTGTGGCTCCAAAAATTCCATCCCCCGCGATGCCCTCAAAACGCGTTCAGGCCATTCTCCAAAATGACAGGTTGTTAACGGCGGCGGACATGAAGCGCCGGATTCGGGCGTTTGGGTGGGAGGTTTCCCGTTAAAAAATCATGCTGACTTTCCGCTATTCCGCTCCGGCACTTTTGGCTTCCTGCGTGGCCTTGGCCGCGGCGCTCGCTGTTTCCTCACCGCCGGAGAAGGAAAAGGAAGGCTTGTTCCGCGCCGGGGCAGCGGAGGTGGATATTTCCCCGCCGGCGTATCCCGTGAGGGTGAACGGCATGTTCACGGAGCGCTCGGCGGACAAAACCATCGACCCGCTGCGTGCCAAGGCTCTGGTGTTGGACAACGGGGAAACGCGCCTGGCGTTCTGCGTGGTGGACACCTGCATGATGCCGCGGGAGGTGATTGACAAGGCGAAGGCCGCAGCCAGCCAGGCGACGGGCATTCCGGTGGAGCGCATGCTGGTTTCCGCCACCCACACGCACTCCGCGCCGTCCGCCATGGGGTGTCTGGGCTCGCGGGCGGACGAGGCCTACACCGCCTTCCTGCCGGGGAAAATCGCGGAGGCCATCGCGGGCGCGGCGAAAAACCTCCAGCCCGCCCAGGTGGGCTGGACGGCGGTGGATGATTGGGAACACACCTTCAACCGGCGCTGGGTGCGCCGTCCGGACCGGATGCTGAACGACCCCTTCGGCGTGGCCAATGTGCGGGCCAACATGCACCCCGGTTTTCTGAGCCCGGATGCCGTCGCGCCTTCGGGGCCGGTGGATCCCCAGCTGTCGCTGCTGGCGGTGCGGTCGGTGGACGGAAAGCCGCTGGGGCTGCTGGCGAACTACTCCATGCATTATTACGGTTCGGACCTGCTGTCGTCCGACTACTTCGGAAAGTTTGCCGGCCATGTGGCCGCGGAGCTGGGCGCGCCGGCGGGGTTTGTGGGCATCATGTCGCAGGGGACCAGCGGCGATCTGGCCTGCATGGATTACGGCGCGCCGAAAAAACCGGATATCGGTTATCACGCGTATGCCAAGGAGATCGCCCGGCATGCGGTGGAGGCTTGGAAAAGAATCGAATGGAAGAATACGGCTCCTCTGAAAGCAGCCCAGTGCCTGCTGCCGCTGAACTACCGCCAGGCTGACGAAAAGCGCTTGGCCCGCGCCCGTGAGGTGAATGCCGCCGTCAATGGCCGCCTTCCGCAGACCATGGAGGAGATTTATTCCCAGGAAGCCGTCATCCTGCATGAAAAACAGCGGACGGAGTTGGTCATGCAGGCGGTCCGGGTGGGGGATCTGGGCATCGCCGCCCTGCCTAACGAGGTTTATGCTCTGACCGGCCTGAAGCTGAAGGGCCTCAGCCCCTTTGCCGCCACCATGAACATTGAGCTGGCGAACGGTTCGGAGGGCTACATTCCCCCGCCGGAGCAGCATCATTTGGGTGGATACACCACCTGGGCGGCACGAACGGCGGGGCTGGAGACGGAGGCGGAGCCGCGCATTCTGGAGACGGCGCTCAGCCTGCTGGAGGAGGTGGCCGGCAAGCCCCGGCGGGTTGTGCAACTGACCGGCGGTGTGTATGCGGACACCGTGGCGGCCTCCAAACCAGCGGCTTGGTGGCGTCTGGAGGAGATGGAGGGCACCACCGCGGTGGACGCCACAGGGCAGAATGGAAGCGGGGTGTTCGAGGACGGCACAGCGCGCTTCCTGCCGGGGGCGGACGGACGCCGTGGGTTCCTCCCGCCCCAGCCACCCGCCGCCAATGCCTTCAGCGGTCCGGCCATCAACCGCGCCGCTCATTTCGCGGGCGGACGGCTGAAAACCAAGCTGCCGGCCGGCGAGTCCTGGAGCGCGGAGCTGTGGGTGTGGAACGGTCTGCCCGCCGACGCGCGGGCGGTGACGGGTTACGTGTTCTCACGCGGGCCGGAGGGCGATGCCGCGGCGCACGGCGAGCATCTGGGCATCGGCGGCACCTTCAGGGGAGCGGACGGCGCCGGTCCTGACATTTCCGGAAAGCTGATGCTCTTCAACGGCAACGAACGGGACCAGGTGCTTGCCGGGCGCACTCCTCTGGCCTTTCAGGCATGGCACCATGTGGTGCTGGTGCGGGAGGGAGCAAAGGTGCGCGTGCATCTGGACGGAAACGCGGAGCCGGAGCTGGCCGGGGACTTTGCGCACACCCTTCCCGCCGGCTGCGATGACGTGTTCTTCGGCGGGCGGAGCGACGGTCTGTTCGGGCTGGAGGGGAAGCTGGATGAGATCGCATTTTACAACCGCGCCTTGGCTCCCACGGAGATCGCGGCGCACTACGCGGCTTCGGGTCTGACGCCGCCGGTGAAAGCGGTGGCCGCCGCTGGCGGAACGCCCGCGCCCCTGACGCCCCCGCTTTCGCCGCAGGAGTCCATGGGCAAGATCCACGTCCGCGCCGGTTACGGTTTTGAACTTGTGGCCTCCGAACCGCTGCTGGCGGATCCGGTGGCGATTGACTGGGACCTGGCGGGACGCCTGTGGGTGGTGGAGATGGCGGACTATCCGCTGGGCATGGATGGAAAAGGCAGCCCCGGAGGGCGCGTGAGGATGCTGGAGGACACGGACGGCGACGGTCGTTATGACAAGTCCACGCTTTTCGCCGAAGGGCTCAATTTTCCCACCGGTCTCCTGACCTGGCGGGACGGAGTGATCGTCACCGCCGCCCCGGATATCCTGTTTCTCCGCGACACGGACGGCGATGGCCGTGCGGATTCGAAGGAAGTGCTGATCAGCGGCCTGCTGGAGGGGAACCAGCAACTGCGGGCGAACGGCCTGCGCTGGGGGTTGGACAACTGGGTGTACTGCGCCGCCGGGGGACATCACGGCGAATACGGCACCGGCACCAAATTCCGCTCCCGCCGCAGCGGCACGGAGGTCACCGTGGGCAGCCGCGATTTCCGTTTCCGTCCTGACACGGGCGAACTGGAGCCGCAGAGCGGTCCTTCACAGTTCGGGCGCAACCGCGACGACTGGGGACACTGGTTCGGCACCCAGAACTCCCGCCCGCTGTGGCACTATGTGCTGGAGGACCAATATCTGCGCCGCAACCCGCTGGTGGCCGCGCCGGATCCCAAGCATCAGGTGGTCACGCCGCTGAATCCCCCGGTGTGGCCCGCCAGCCGTCAGGAGAAGCGCTTCCACTCCTTCAATGAGGCCGGGCATTTCACCTCCGCCTGCGGCGGCATGATCTATCGGGACACCCTTCTTTTCCCGGAGGGCGGCATCCACGCCTTCACCTGCGAGCCCTTCCACAATGTGGTGCAGCACAACATTCTGACGGAGGACGGGGTCACGTTCAGTTCCCGTCAGGATGGCGATGCCGACCGTCTGGATTTCTTCGCCAGCGAGGACCGCTGGTGCCGTCCCGTGATGACCCGCACCGGCCCGGACGGTGCCCTGTGGGTGGTGGACATGTACCGCTACATGATCGAGCACCCAGACTGGCTGCCGGCGCAGGGGAAGGCCGAGCTGCTGCCGCACTACCGACTGGGCGAGGACAAGGGACGCCTCTACCGCGTGTTTCCCGTCGGTCAGGAGCGGCGGGCGTGGGTGAATCTGGAGAAAGCCGCCCCGTCCGAACTGGTCGCCGCCTTGGACTCACCGAATGAATGGCAGCGGGACAAGGCGCACATGGCGCTGCTGTGGCGGCTGCCGGCCCTCCCCGGGGCGGAGCGCGATGCGGCGGTCAGCCTGATGAAGGAACAGGTGACCGGCAGTGCCAATCCGCTGGTGAAGGTGCATTTGATGGGTGTCCTCAGCAGGCTGGAATCCCTGACAGGAGAGGCTCTGGCCGCTCTGGTGAAGGACACCCATCCCCGGGTCCGGGAGGTGGCGCTGCGTTTTGCCGAGGGCCGCACGGATGCGGGATTGCTGGCCAGGGTGGTTTCCCTGACAGAGGATCCCGATGCCAAGGTGCGGCTGCAGCTGGCGCTTTCGCTGGGAACGTGGGGGGCCGGGACAAAGGAGGGACTGGATGAAACCGGTGAGGCCTTGGGCCGGCTGGCGGTGCGGGACGCGGGGGAACCCTCCATCCGGGGCGCGGTTCTGAGTTCGGCCACCGGGCATGTGAAGGCGCTGGCGGCGGCGGTGGTAAAGGCGGGGGAGCCGGCTTATTCGGCGTTTTTGGAGCCACTGGTCACCATGTCCCTCGCGGGTGGGGAGCGCGGGGCGATGGCCTCCTTGCTGACCCCGGTGCTGACGGCCTCCGGCACAAACCCTTCCTTCACGCCGGCCCAGATGGAGACTTGGTGCCGCTTTCAGGACTTGGTGGCGCGTGAGCCCGGCCGCCTTGCCAAAACCATTGATGGGAATGACGGGCTGTCCGCCCTCCTCCAACAAACCGCGGCCCTCACGCAGGCCGCCGTGGCCGCCGCCCGTGACTCCGCCGTGGCGGCCCGCGCCCGCATCGCTGCCGCCGGTGTGCTGCTGCGCGCTCCGGATCACCGCGCCTCCGCTTTGAAAATGCTGGCGGAATGGCTGGGGCCGCAGATGCCCGGCGATCTGCAAACCGCCGCCATCGGCGCATTGGAGGATTCGGAGGACGATTCCGTGCCCGGCACCCTGCTGGCCGCCTGGCCGTCCCTGCCGCCCTCCGCCCGCGATGCCGCGGCGGATGCCCTGATGAGCCGCGAGCCGTGGGCCTTCGCCCTGGCGGAAAGCCTGAGCCAGGGAAACAACCTGGCCTTGGACGCCGTGCGCCGGGCGCGCCTGCTGCAGCATCCGTCAAAGCGCGTGAGCGAACTTGCGGGCCGTGTCATCAGCTCCGGAGCCGCCGGCAGCCGAGCCAAAGTGGTGCAGGACTTCAAGGCAGCGCTGCAGCTGGCCGGCGACGCCGTGCGTGGCAGGGAGGTTTTTTCCCGCACCTGCATCGGCTGTCACAAGGTGGATGGCCTGGGCAATGACATCGGGCCCAATCTGCTGTCCGTGGCCGGGCATCCGCCGGAAAAGCTGCTGACGAATATCCTCGATCCCAACGCTGATGTGCAGCCGGGGTTCCACGCCTACCAGTGCCGGCTCCAGGACGGCACGGAACTCTATGGCCTGCTGGCCTCCGAGACCGGTGGCAGCATGACTTTCAAGCTGGTGGACGGGAGCACCCGCGCCGTGCCCCGCCGGGAAATCGCGTCACTGTCCGGAGCCACCCTCTCCCTGATGCCGGATGGGCTGGAGGCCGCCATGACGCATCAGGACATGGCCGATCTCATTCAGTTCCTGCGCGATGGCTCATCGGTGGGCTCAGCCGGGGGCAATACTCCGTCCGGCACCGGGACCGGTGCCGTTCCCAGTGCGGCGGGGCAGGATGGCGATGGCGAAGTCCGCGTGGGGGCCGCCGCCGTGAATCTGAAGAGCGACGACGACATGCCGCTGGCCGGCTACCTGCTGTCCCGTTACACCAAGGAACAGGAGGGACAGCTGCGCGCCACCGCCGTGGTGGTGGACAAGCCGGGATCCGCCCGGGTGGCCATGGTGGCCTGTGACGTGCTGTGGGTCACGCGCGCCATCGTGGACGCCGCTCTGGAGGAGATCGAGCGCACCACCGGGATTCCGTCGTCAAACATTCTCGTGAACGCCACGCACACCCACCACGCCCCCGGCACCGCGCCCGCGCACGGGTTTGGCTGGTCGGAGAAGTTCGCGGAGGAGGTGCGGCGCGGCATTGTCCTGTCCGTGCAGGAGGCCAATGACCGCCTGGCCCCGGCACGGCTGCATTTCCATCTGGGCCACGAGCAGACGGTGGGGGCCAACAGCCGCCTGCTGCTGAAAGATGGCTCCATTTCTTGGCTGAATCCGGCGGTGGAGGCGGCGCTGCGCGTCGAGCCCACGGGCCCGTTCGACCCGCAACTGCCGGTGCTGGATTTCCGGTCTCCCGGCGATGCCACGCTGGCCCTGCTGTTCAACCACTCCACCCACACCATCGGCACCCGGTCGGGCCGGGATGTGCGCTCGCCGAGTTTCTACGGACTCGCCGCACAGGACTTGGAGGCGGAGCTGGGCGGCGGAGTGGTCAGCTTTGTGGAGGGCGCGTCCGGCTCCACCCACAACATCCGCGGCGTGTCCGTGCCGGTGGCCATCGAGCGCATAAAGGAGGCGGTGCGCGAAACCCGCGCCCAGGCGGAATACCGTCCGGTCACCCGCGTGGCCGCCCTGAAGCGGCCTTTCAAATACCGCGTGCGCACCCCGGATGAGGCGGCGGAGGTGGCGGACATCACCCGCTACTCCACCAACCACGCCAAGGGAAGTGAACCGCTGATCCAGGAGATCTTCGCTACCGCCCGCCGCGCCATTATCCCCACGGCGGGCGTGGAGCGCACCACCTGGCTGCAGGTGGTGCTCATCGGCGATGTGGCGTTTGTGGGGGTGCCGGCGGAATATTTCACCGCTCTGGGGCTGGATATCAAAAAGCGCTCGCCGTTCCCGAACACCTACATCGCGGAGTTGGCGAACGACTGGATCGGCTACCTGCCGGACCGCTTCGGCCATGCCCGCGGCGGCTACCAGACCTGGACCGGATTCCACAGCTACTGCGAGCCCGGCACCGGTGAGCGCATGGCAGACGAGGCCGTGAGAATGCTGGAGGAGCTGGCCGCTGGAAAGTAACCGGAGACGGCGGGCGTCAGAGCGCGGACTTCATTTGCCTGCCCTAACCGGTCCGGTGGTTCCTCCGCCAGGCTGGAATTGGTTCCGGCTGAGGAGCCTTGATAGCGGTTTCTTGTTGTCCGGGAGCCGGGGCGGGCTAGCTTTGAGACCGCGTGCGGATGTTCCGGCGCGGCAACCCATTCCCGCCATGACCACCGACCAGATGAAGGACGCCCTGCGCCAGCTCCATGCCGAGCTGGAGGGGAAAGGCACCGCAGACCCTGAACTCCGGGATCTGCTCACCACCTTGGAGACCGATATCCACCGCGTGCTCGACCGGACGGAAACTGATCCGGCCTCGGACGCTGAACCAGACACGGCCTCGGTGACGGGCCGGCTGGACAGTATCGCCGCGCAGTTTGAGACCGAGCATCCGCAGATGGCTCCCGTGCTCCGTCAGGTGGGCGATGCCTTGGCCCGCATGGGTATTTGAGGGGGGGATGGGGCGGGGACTTCCCCCCGGCTGTGGTCAGCCGGTTGGTTCCGCTGCATCCTCCCATCACAAACCCCCCAGCGCTTCGAACAGCTCATGCAGGCCGGGGGCGACATCGCTGTCATAGGCACCGTCATAGTTGTTGATGAGCACCGCGAAGATGAAATGGCGGTCGTCACCTGTGTCCACCACGCCGGTGTAGGATTTCACGCGCTCGATGGTGCCGCTTTTGGCGCGGATCACGGTGGCGGGGTCGGAGACCCCTAGGCTGTGCAGGGTGCCGCCGCTCCCGCCCGCCTCCGGCAGGGATGCCAAGTAAGCCGCAGCGTGGGGGCCGGTCAGGAAGGAGGCATTGGCACGCGCCAGCAGTTCGGGGGTGACCATGTTGGTGCGCGAAAGGCCGGAGCCATCCTGCTGCTCATAACCGGCGAGTGGCAGGTTTTTGCCTGACAGATGTTTGCGGATACGGGCCAGGCCGGCACGGGTGCTTCCCTTGCCCATGGTTTTCAGCAGGCACTCGCAGTCCAGGTTCAGGCTCAGGTGGTTGATGGGAATGAGCATGTCCCGCAGAGGCTCGGAGAAATGGCTGGCCACAAGGCGTGCATCCTTCGGCAGGGACCAGCCGGGGGAGGGCTTGGGCGCGGAAGCGGGCGCAGGAGCGCGGGCGGGCGTGGATGCTGGCGTTTTGGATTTGGCCCGGCCTTTGGAAGCTGCTTTGACGGATGGAGCAGGCTTTGAAACAGGTTTCGGGGCGGGTGGCTCCGGAAAGGTGAGTGCGATGCGGGCTGCGGTCTCCAGCCGCCGGGTGGTGGTGGCGGTGCCGTGAACCGGGATTTCATGATGATTCAGCCAGTCCGTGAAGTGCTGCGCGCAGAACAGGGCGGGATCGGGCAGCGCTCCGCGGATATAGTCCCGGTCCGTGTCCGCCGCCAGGGTGCCGCGCACGGTGTAAACCGTGGTGCCGGGTGGGCCGTAAACGTAGGCGTTGTCCCCGGTGCCGGGCGGACCGACCCGCAGCTCATCCGCAAAGTTCAATCCTGACGGCCAAGGATCGGCATCATAAAAGCCGGCGGGCTCCCCTGGCTTGCCGGAGAGTTGGAAATGGACCTTCAGGGAGTTGTTCTGATAACAGAGCGGCGTCAGCGGCGGGGCATAATAATTCCCCATGTCCAGCCAGGCCCAGCCGTCGGGGATCTCCTGCGACTCCCAGGCGGTTTCATCGGCGATCACGCGGCCGTGGATTTCGCGGATGCCGGCGGCAGCCAGGCGGTTGGTCCAGTCATTGAAAAGATCCTCCCAGTCCGAACGCCCCAGCGAGGGATCGCCCGCGCCTTGGAGGATGAGGTCGCCGGTGGATGGTGAAAAAAGCACCTTGGTTTCAAAACGGAAATCCGGCCCCAGCACCTCCAGCGCCGTGCCGGTGGTCAGGGTTTTCATCGTGGAGGCGGTGATGAAGCTCTGTTTGTGGCTGCGGGTGGCCAACGGCTGGTCCGCCGCCCCCAGCGGGGCCAGGTAGAACCCCACGGTGCCGCTGCTCACAGCGGGCGTTTTGGCCAGATCCTCCACCACTTGCCGGATGCGCTCCACAGGATCCGGGGACGTGGCTTTTTCCCCGCCATCCTCCTGCGCACAGGCGGTGAGGCCAAAGCTGCCCGCAGTGGAAAGCAGTATGAACAACAATTTTCCAGCATGCATGCCGCCGACCATACCCGGCCACCGGCGGATGGCGTGGGGGAATTTCACAGAAGCGCGGGGACTGGATTCCCTGCCTCCGGTCCCGGCCTCCACACCGCCTCCAGGAGCCGGCGGGTGGGGATATTAAGGTCCATGGCCGAGGCCTCGTCCGGGGAAACCCAGCGCCATTCCTCGGCCTCATCATTGAGCGTGACGTCGGTGCCAGTGGCGTGGGCGGTGTAATTGAGAAGCAGAAAGTGGGCGGAGCGCTCGAACTCCGCCGGCTCCACGCAGTCCTGCATCAGGACGAACTCCACCTCCCGCACGGTGAGGGCGGTCTCCTCCAGGATTTCGCGGTGCAGAGCGGCCTCAGCGGTTTCGCCACGCTGGATTTTGCCGCCGGGGATGCCCCATTTGCCGCTCCATTTGTGGGTGCGGATCATGAGGACTTTGGTGCCGGAGGGATCACGGATCAGCGCGCCCACCGTGGCCAGCGGCCAGGCATTCAGGTGCTCGGCGCGCCCGGCGTCCAGCATGGCCTCCAGATGGGAAAGGTCGGCCACCGTGATATCCGGCACCGACTGGGCAATGACCTCCGGAAATTCATAGCCTGTCAGCACGGCCACGGAGCGGATGCCGGCGGCCTTGGCGGCATGCACATCGTGGCGCATGTCCCCGACCATGATGGTTTCCGCCGTGGCCAGACCGTGCTCCTCCATGATGGCGGAGATGCGGCGTGTCTTGTCCCGGATGCCGGCGTAAATGGTTTCAAAATAGGACGTCAGCCCCAGCAGCTCCGCCTGGCTCCGGACGGCATCCGGCGGCGCGGAGCTGAGAACAAACATCCGCCGCCCGGCCCGTCGGCTGCGCTCCAGGAATTCCCGCGCGCCCGGGATCATCGACACGGAAGCTGTGCTCGCCGCCATCGCCGGGCGGAAGACCAGTTCCAGTTCCTCCAGATCCACGCCCGGCAGAATCCGCTCGTAAAACTCCGTGAACGGCAGGGAGAACTCGCGCCGGAACATCTCGCGGGTCATGGTCTCCAAGCCGTAGCGCACCAGCACGGCATTGGTGGCCTCCACCACCGGCGGCAGGTCATCCACCAGAGTCCCGGACCAGTCGAAAAGGATATTGCGGATCATGCCGCGCTGCCATCCGGCGGGTGGGACCGGAAATCAACGCCGATGGCGGTCAACGGAGCCAAGGGAAAGACCAAAGGGCTGGCGGGTGATAAACGGGGCGGGCCTGGCTTTGCCTCCTTCTGCCCCCCGCCTCCGCTTCAAAAGCCCAGCAGCTCGCGCAGAGCCTCCGCGATGGTGGCGGCGGTGGGACGATGCGCGGCCCAGAGGTTGGGGTGGTAGGGGATGGGTGTGTCGCGGGCGTTCAGACGTTTGGGCGGGGCGTCCAGCAGGTGGAAGCCCTCGGCCACCACGCGGCTGACCACCTCGGCGGTGACTCCCCCCCAGGGAAAGGCCTCGCCGACGGCCAGCAGGCGCCCGGTGCGGGCCACGGAGGCCAGGATGGTGTCCGTGTCCATGGGTTTGATGCTGCGGAGGTCCACGACCTCGATCTCGTAGCCCAGTTTCGCCAATTCATCGGCGGCGCGCAGGGACTCGTGAAGCATGGCGCTGTAGGTCACCACGGAGGCGTGCTTGCCGTGGCGCACGATGCGGGCCTTGCCGATGGGCAGGCGCTCGTCGGGCAGCTCGTCGGCCTTGAGGTGGTAGTAGAGGAACTTGTGCTCGCAGAAAATGACCGGGTCATTCAGCGTGATTGCCTCCAGCAGCATCCAGTAGGCATCCCCGACCGTGGCCGGCGTGAGCACGATCAGGCCGGGGTAGTGGGCATAAAGGCTCTCCATGCTCTGGCTGTGGAAGGGTCCGCTGCCGGCAGTGCCGCCGCTGGGCAGGCGCACCACCAGAGGGCAGGGAATGCCCGTGCGCCAGTAGTGCGTGGCCGCCTGGTTGACGATCTGGTTGAAGGCGATGGAGGAGAAGTCCGCGAACTGCATCTCCACGATGGGTCTCATGCCCTCGATGGCCGCGCCGACCGCCAGACCCATCATGGCATCCTCGCTGATGGGGCTGTCGAGCACCCGTCCCGGGAATTCGCGGGCCAGGTTTTTCGTGGCTTTGAAGGCCCCGCCGAAGCGGGCGATGTCCTGTCCGTAAATGAAGACATTCGGGTCTTCGCGCAGGGCCCGTGCCTGGGCTTCACGGATGGCTTCCAGGTAGGTGATGCTCACGCGCGCTTGGAGTCGGTGTGGAATGGGGAATTGGTCATGGTCTCCATCAGCCAGGTGGAGGAGATCGGCTGCCAGGATTCCTGAGCGGGATCGGGAAGGGGATCGCGCTGTGCCTGGGCGACAGCCTGCTGGACGGCTTCGGAGGCCTCGGCCTCCATCATCTCCAACTCGCTGAGGGTGGCCCAGTTCTTATTCAGCATCCGCTGCCGGGCCAGCTTCAGGCAGTCACGGCCCAGGTCCGTGGCTTTCAGCTCGTCCGGGATGTAGGATCCGTCATCGTGCGCGCCGTGGCCGCACAGGCGCAGGAGATTGCCCACCACCATCTGCGGGCCGTGGCCGGCGCGGGCGCGGCTGACAGCCTTGGTGAAAACCTCCAGGCAGGCCTCCAGATCCGTGCCGTCCACCACATAGCCCTCCACCCCATAGCCGGCGGCGCGGTCCACCAGATCGCGGCAGCCATACTGCCGGTCCGTGGGCGTGGAGTAGGCGAACTGGTTGTTGGCCACCGCGATGACCAGTGGCAGGCGCTCCACGGAGGCCATGTTCATGGCTTCGTGAAAAGCTCCCGTGGACGTGCCACCGTCGCCGATGCAGGTGGCGCCCACCGTGCCGGACTGGCCTTGGAACTGACGGGCCTTGAGCATGCCGCAGACCACGGCGATCATGGCCCCCAGATGCGAAATCATGGCCGGCATGCCCTTGGAAGGGCGGCCCCGATGAATGTTGCCGTCGCGCCCCCGCATGGGGCCCAGCGCACTGCCGAGGTAGGTGCGGGCGGTGTCGATCATGGGCTCACCGAAGGCCATGCGCCCGGCTTGGTCGCGGATGAGCGGGGCGAAAATATCACGTCCCTTCTCCAGACACAGCGCCATGGAGGCGCTGAACGCCTCCTGCCCGCGCCCGAGGTACACACCGCCGACGATTTTCCCGGCGTGGTAAAGAGCGGCGATTTTCTCCTCGAGCGTGCGCGCCAGAAGCATCCAGTGGAACCCCTCCTGAAAGAGGGAGGCATGGGAATCCACTACGGGACGGGGGGATACGGCCGTGGAAACGACAGAGGTCATGGGTGGAGGGGAAGGCCGGGTTTCGGAGACCGCGGCATCGTTTCAGGATAAGAACCCCCGCCGCCGGGAAGGGCAACCTCAAACTTGCCACTCTCAGCCAGGATGAGAGGGGGGGAGCCCCTTTTTGAGCCTGCTTTTTTGTTCTGAGCCTTTCTGTCAGGAAAATTCAATCCGGAAGCCAAGGCTCATGCCTGCCTGCGGGAAACAAGCCGTTCACTGCCGGTGAACCCGTTTGCAAGGTTCCGAGAAGTTAGGAAACGGCGCGGTATTCAACCAAACAAAAACCGGCTGCCAGGGAAGCCCCGGCAGCCGGTTGGGAATTGAACTGAACTGAACTGAACCAGAGCGGGCCAGCTCCCGGCCGATCAGTTGCCCGCCGGCAGGATGGGGGCAGAGAGCTTTACGGTGTTGGCCTCGGCGGCGGCGCGGACGATTTCCCAGAAGCTGCCGCTTTCGAGGCTGGCTCCGCCGACCAGCGCGCCGTCAACATCCGGCTGGGCCATAAGCTCGCCCATGTTGCCGGGCTTGACACTGCCGCCGTACTGAATGCGCACGCGGCGGGCGGTTTCGGGATCGTAAAGGCCGGTGATAATCCGACGGACGAGGGCGTGGGCCTCCTGCGCCTGGGCGGCGGTGGCGGTGCGGCCGGTGCCGATGGCCCAGACGGGCTCATAGGCGATGACGGTGCCCACCATCTGGTCGGCGGTGACGCTGGCCAGGCTGCCGGTGAGCTGCGTGGTCAGCACCTCCTCCAGTTTGCCGGCGTCCCTCTCCTCCAAGGTCTCACCCACACAGAGGATGGGCTTGAGGTGGTAATGATGGGCGGCCAGGACCTTTTTGTTGATCAGGGCATCGGTTTCGCCAAAAATGCTGCGGCGCTCGCTGTGGCCGAGAATGACGTAGCTGACGTGCATGGTGCGCAGCATCAGCGGGCTGATCTCGCCGGTGTAGGCTCCGGAGGGCTCGAAGTGCATGTTCTGCGCGGACACGCGGACGTGGTCGCGGTTGGTGATCATGGCCAGCGCGGCGCTGAGACTGATAAAGGGTGGGGCGATGACAATATCCACACTTTCTCCGGACTGGGCCAGAACGAGGAAATCCCGCAGAAAATCCTCCGTCTCCGGGGGGGTCTTGTGCATTTTCCAGTTCGCGGCAATAATGGGCTTACGCATGGTTGGATGAAAATCTGTTCTCAGGGCACCCATGCCGGGAAGGAAAGAAATGTCCATCGGAGAATACGCAACAGCGGCTGGTCAGGCCTCCGGCGGGCGGCTGCGGAAGGTGCGCAGATCGAAGGCGCGGAGGATGACGGCACCGGGCAGCACCGAACCGGCCTTCGGCAGCGGGGTTTCCAGCAGGTCGGTTTCCTGAAATTGCAGACCGGGCAGGGTGGTGCTCAGGCGGGCGGTGACGGAGCCGCCGTCGTCCTCGTGAATCCGCATTACCACCCCTTGGCCGTCCTCGGCCCGCTTGAAGGCGTCCACCCGCACGCTGGGATGGTCAAAGGACAGCCAGGACCGGGCCGCCGGGCCGGAAACAGCCCCGGGCACCGCCAGCAGCGGCACATTCAGCGCCATGGCCTCCGCCGCCACGCCGCCGGACTGGGGAGTGCCCGCATGAGGGAACAGGCTGAAAATGCGGGAATGCACGCCGCGGTCCGCGTCCGGATCGGGAGCGCTGCCGGCCTTCAGCAGGGTCAGGCGCACGCGGGAGTGCTCCACATCGCAGCCGAAGATGCCATTGTTCAGCAATGCCACGCCGTAGCCGCTCTCATTCAGGGAGATCCACTGCTGCACCGGGATTTCGAACCGCGCCGCATCCCAGCTGGTGTTGCGGTGGACCGCGCGGCTCACATGGCCGTTCTGGATTTCGCAAATGGCGTGGTCCGTGCGCACCTGCAGGGGGAAGGAGACCTTCAGCACGCGGTGCCGCTCCCGCCAGTCCACGGTGGTTTCGAAATCCACACGCCGGCCGCCCGCCCGCAGCACCAGCCGCTGGGTGACCTTCGACGCGCCGAAGCTCCTGACAATCTCCAGCGCGGCCAGCAGCGGCCCGCTTTCCAGAACCCTGATCTCCGCTCCGCGCCCCACGACCTCAAAGTCCTCCATCGCGGAGGCCTCGATGTCCCAGGCGTTCCAGCGGTTGGGGTAATCCCGCAGCAGGTGCAGTTCATTGCCGGGACCTGACAACACCTCGCGCCCGCCGGCTTCAAGGTCGCGCACGGACGTCAGCGTGCCGTCGGTGGCGAGCTCCACGCGCAGCAGATCATTGGCCAGGATCCAGCCAGCGGCGTTTTCGGTGAGGGTGACCTCTCCGGCTGCGGAGGGAGCGGCACCGGTCTCAACCACGGCATAGCCGCAGGAGGGCACCGTCACCTGCCGATGGCCGCCGTCCGGCAGGATGATGACCTCCGTGCGGTCCTGGGCGAGGGTGTTGAAGACCGTCCAGTGGCCGGACTTCTCCTCCGGTTGGCTGCCCGCGCCGGACTGTCCGTGGCCTCCACCAGCCACCAGCCGCTCCAGGGCGGCTCCACGCACCGCCAGGGCGATGCGCTCAACGACTTCATAATCCCGCCGGCTGTCCTGATACACCCGCCCGATGGATGAGCCGGGCAGGATGTCGTGGAACTGGTTCAGCAGCACCAGCTTCCAGGCGCGGTCCAAGGCTTTGGCGGTGATGGATCCCTCCTTGGCCGGGCCGTGGGCGTCCACATCCCAGACGGTCCGCTCCGGGGCGGGATCGGAGGTCAGCAGATCATCGCCGGGCGCGAGAAGGCCAGTGACGGCATCAAGGAGTTCCGCGTCGCGCAGCAGCAGCTCGCAGCGGCGATTCATGAATTTGTTGTGCGCCTGACTGGTGTAGGTGCCGCGGTGCAGTTCCAGATACAGCTCGCCGCTCCAGACCGGGGCGTCCTCAATATCCTTTTCGGCGGCGTCGAAGAACCCGGCGACCGTGCCCATCTCCACGACGGGCAGACCTTCGAAGTTTTGACAGCGGCGGATGCGCTCGATCATCTCCATGGTCGGGCCGCCCCCGCCGTCGCCGTAGCCGAAGGGCATCAGCGAGCGGGAGGCCCGGTCCTTCTGGGCGAACTGCCGCTCCGCCCGCAGCAGCTCTTTGGCACTGACCCGCGCGTTGTAGGTGTCCACCGGCGGGAAGTGGCTGAAGATGCGGGTGCCGTCGATGCCCTCCCAGAAAAAGGTGTGGTGGGGAAAGCGGTTGGTGTCGTTCCACGAAATTTTCTGGGTCAGAAACCGGTCCACGCCCGCCTTCCGCAGGATTTGCGGCAGGGCGGCGGAATAACCGAACACATCCGGCAGCCAGAGGTCGCGGGTGGTCACGCCGAACTCCCGCTGAAAAAAATCCATTCCGTGCACCAGCTGGCGTACGAGGGATTCGCCGGACGGGACATTGCAGTCCGGCTCCACCCACATGCTGCCGTTGACCTCCCACTGACCGCGGGCCACGGCGCGGCGGACGCCTTCAAAGATGTGAGGATAGTGCTCTTTCATCCACAGATACTGCACTGGCTGCGAGGCGCTGAAGCGGTAGTCCGGATACAGATCCATGTAGGCCAGGGCGGTGGAGAAGGTGCGCGCGCACTTGCGGATGGTCTCACGCAGCGGCCAGCACCAGGCGGTGTCGATATGGGCGTGACCGGTGGCGGTGATGCGGTGCACGGTGTCGCCGTTGCGGCAGGCCAGCAGGGGGGCCAGCCGGGCGCGGGCGGCGGGAATCCAGTCCCGGCTGCCGGCCTCCATCAGGCGGCAGGCCTGATCCAGCCCCCGCTCCAGCCGGGCGCGGCGGGCGCTGTCGGCGGGCAGTTCCAGCATGGTCTCGCGGCAGACGCGGAAGTCCATCAGAAAGGCGAAAACCTCCGCATCCGCCAAGGCCAGCCGGGCCTCGCGGAGGCGGAACAGGCGCTCATCGGGATCGCGCCGCACGCCGCTGTCCCAGTGCCACTCGGCGGCGGGGTTGGCCGAGGCCTCGATATAAAAATCCACCGGCTCCCCGCCCACGGCGGGATTAGCCAGGGGGACCGCTGTGCGCCGGCGGCTGACCGCGATTACTGGTTTTCCCGCCATCCAGACCTGTCCCTCGCGGCCGAATCCCTCCTCATCCTCAAAGCTCAGGTCCACCAGGGCCACCACTTCCTTCCCCGCCCACTCCGCCGGGATTTGACCCTGAAACCGGAACCACGCCGTGCCCCACTCCCGGCCCCAGGCGGCCCCCTCCTCCACCGGCTCAAACGTCTGGGCCACCGCCTCCCCATGCGTCACCGGCTCTCCCGGCGCCTCCCAGCGGCTGACCGCCAGCGGGCGGCGCTCCGGATGCAGCAGGGGCAGAATAAAGCGGGCTTCGGCGAACTCGATGCGTTGTTCGATTTTGGATCTGGTTTCCATGAAGGGCGGACGGGCAGGGTTTGGGCGGAACCGGCGCCGGCGCGGGCACGGAATTCCATACCGTTTTCCTCTGCCCTGGGCCGCCGGGGAACACAACGGTTTCCACAGCGGCCCAAGGTGTGAAGGCTCCCTCCGCAGGCTCATGCCGGCTTCATTTGCGGACGCGCCTCACCCTGACCGGAAAAAGCTTCAGGCCATGCCTGGTTGGGCCGTGACAGGATCAGCCCAGCCTGTTCAGCGCACTGAGCACCGCTTTGACAGGGGCAAGCTCGATATTGGTGTCCACTCCGGCACCCCAGCGCTTTTGACCGTTGGCGGATTTGATCTGCACATAGGCGATGGCGCTGGCCGCGGCGCCGGCGCCCAGGGCGTGCTGTTTGAAGTCGATCACCTCAAACGGCGGGGCCTCGGTCTGGCCGAGGGCGGCGGCGAAGGCGGCGATGGGGCCGTTGCCCCGGCCCGTGATGCGGAGTTCCGCGCCGCCCAGCAGCACCGAGGCCCGGCATTCGAAGACGCCGTCCACGCCGTCGGCATGGAAGTGCTTCAGCTCCCATGGCAGCCGGCGGTCCACATATTCGTGCCAGAACATGTCCTTCAGCTCCGTACCGCTCACCTCGCGGCCCAGGCGGTCCACAGCGTCATTGGCGAGGGGGCCGAACTCCCGCTGGAGGTCCTTGGGCAGATCGATGCCGAACTCGCTTTCCAGCATCCAGGCCACGCCACCTTTGCCGCTCTGGCTGTTCACCCGGATGACCTCGCGGTATTCCCGGCCCAGATCCGAGGGGTCGATGGTCAGGTAGGGCACATCCCAGTGCTCCGGCGCGGTGCCGGCGGCGCGTTCGGCCAGGCCCTTTTTGATGGCGTCCTGATGGCTCCCGCTGAAGGCGGTGAACACCAGTTCGCCGGCGTAGGGCTGGCGCGGAGGCACGGTCATGCCGGTGGTGCGGTGGTACATCTCCGCCAGGTGGTTGATGTTGGAAAAATCCAGCTGGGGGGAAATGCCGTGCATGTAGCAGTTCATGGCCACCGTCACGATGTCCAGATTCCCCGTGCGCTCGCCATTGCCGAAGAGCGTGCCCTCCACGCGGTCGGCTCCCGCCAGCAGGCCCAGTTCCGTGGCCGCGACCCCGGTGCCGCGGTCGTTGTGGGTGTGCAGGGAGACGACCAGGCTTTCCCGGTTTTTGATATTCCGGCACATCCACTCGATCTGGTCGGCGTGGACATTGGGCATGGCCACCTCCACCGTGTCCGGCAGATTCAGGATCATTTTCCGCTCCGGCGTGGGCTGCCAGACATCCATGACGGCCTCGCTGATCTCTTTGGCGAACTCCAGTTCGGTGGCGCTGAAGCTCTCCGGTGAATACTGGAGCATGACCTCCGTGCCGGTGTCCTCCAGCCGGGACAGGCGGTCCTTGATCATTTGAGCTCCCTGCCGGGCGATGCCGATAATCTCCTCCTTCGATTTCCCGAAGACCACGCGGCGCTGAGCGGGCGAGGTGCTGTTATAGAGATGGATGATCACACGCCGCGCGCCCATCAGGCTTTCGATGGTGCGTTCGATCAGGTCCTCGCGCGCCTGCACCAGCACTTGGATGGTCACATCCTCCGGGATGCGCTTCTCCTCGATGAGGCGGCGGTTGAAGGCGAACTCGGTGTTGGAGGCGGAGGGGAAACCGACCTCGATCTCCTTGAAGCCGCATTTCACCAGGGCGTCGAACATCTCCAGCTTCTGCGAGACATTCATGGGCACCGCCAGAGCCTGGTTGCCGTCGCGCAGGTCCACGGAGCACCAGATAGGGGCCTGGGTCAGGGTGCGGCCCGGCCAGTGGCGGTCCGGCAGGTCGATGACGGGGAAGGCGCGGTATTTTTGAAAGGGTTCAGCGATCATGAAACGGAAATGGGCAAACGAATAAAAAGAAAGGGAGGTGGAAAAACGAAAAGCCGCACCGCCGGATGCGCCTCTCTTTGGGAAAATCCTTCCCGCGCTCCAGCCGGCTCAGATATGAAAGCAAAGCTCCGCCGCATCACAGCGGAGCTGGCTAAGTCGCAGCAGGGGGAGGATCGGTTTCATGTCAGTCTCGGAGCCGAACCAATGCACGGCCCGTGAAGGATGCAAGCGGTTGGTGGCGCAGCCATTCAGTCTGCTGGCCGCGCCCGAAGCAGCAGATTCAATAGTCGGATTCACAGAAGGATTGCGCTGCGGTTGTATGGTGTTTCACAGGCCCGGTCCTCACTGCGGCTGGCGCATGCCGTCAAAGCAGTCCAAAAAGTCCGTAAATTGGTTATATTTCACTTTGCCTATCCTCGGCAGGCTTGGGATCAACAATTCCACTTTACCCAGCCGGGCCCGCGCCGCATTGATTGGCGGCGATGTCTGACGATTATATTCAGGGTATAGGGCTGTCCTTGCTTTCAAGCTTCCTCACCACGGCGTTGGCATTGGGATTGCTTTCCATTCCTCTGCGGCGTCTGCCCGAGGGGACTCATTGGTCCATGGCTGCCAAGGAGTTTGCGCCGGTGCGGACAGCTCAAACCTTCATTCTGGTCTGGTCTGTCCTTTTTATGTGGATCTTCTCTTCGGAGCCCCGGGATTTTGAGTCTCCTCCGGAGACTTGGCAGCTGTTCCTGGTTTCCTGTTCGATTGTGGCCGGCTGTCTTGTCGGATCCCGCGTGGCATTACTGGGAGGTGAAATCCCTAAAACTGCCAGGAACTGGAAATCGTGCATGCTGCTTATAAAGTGGGTGCTGTTTCCGGCTGTTCCCGCCACGCTTCTTCTCATGCTTCTGACGTGGAGGCAAGGACTGGACTGGAGGGCATTAGTGATCGCCGCCGCCATGCTGGCATTGTTGCTGCCGCTCTGCACCGGCACTTCCGTGGTCCTGCTGAAATGGCTGAGGATTTTAAAACCCGCTCCTGGGAATATCCAGCAGGCGGGCCGCCGGCTTGCGGAGAGGGAGGGCGCGCCTCTGAAATCGGTGCTGACGATGAAGCTGGGCATTGTCAATGCCTTTGCCAGTGTCTGGACCGGAGACCTGATTCTCACCAGTTCAGCGCTGAGCGTTTTGAATGAGGAGGAAATCAACTGTGTGATGGCCCACGAAATCGGCCATCTGAATGAGAGCAGGCTCATGCGGTGGAGGCGGCTGATCATCCTGCCTGGATTGATATCCATGGGTCTGATGCCGGCGGCAGCCTCCAGCGGCCAAACCATGGCGGTATTCGGCTTTGTGGCTGTCTATATAGTGCTGAGAAGTCTCGCACACCATCATCATAACCGGATGGAGGTGCAGGCCGACGCTGCAGCCGTTCGTTCTCAGATTTCGGAAGGCGTTTACGCGCGGGCTCTGGAAAAAATCCATGCCGCTGGGCTGATCCCGGCTGATTTCGCCGCCGGCCATCCCTATCCCAGCCTCCACGACCGCATGATCAGCGCTGGAGTGAGGCCGGACTTCCCGCGGCTTGTGCCCGCGTCCCATCGCCGGGGTGTTTTTGCAGCGCTGGCAGCCAGCGCGGCATTCCTTGTTTTATGGAGATTTCTGATTCTGGTGGCCGGCGGCTGATCCGCCGGTGCCGGGTCCTGATTCGGTAAGGCATGCCGAATGCCTGTTTGCCTTGACTCCGTGCCGGAAGTTCACTATTGCCTTGTGAAGCACTCATTCCGCCGGATGCGTGCATATTCCCGGGAAATCATAGGGAAGGCGCTGAACCGGTCGGGCCTGGGAGGCTCGTGGCAGCTGGAGCCGTTCACGGAGAAGTAAAGTGAAGTGAAGTGACAGTGGTGCCGGTCCGCCCCGCCGCCTCAGCGGTGCCAGACAGCCCGCCCGCTGAGCTCCGCCATCAGGGCGGCGATGGCGGCGCTGATCAGGATCACCACCAGCAGCAGCATCCACGGGCTGCGGCGGCGGGGCAGATGGGTGCCGCCCAGAGCGTTGTCGTCCTGCATGAAGGGGGAGTGCCGACGGGCCGCCTCCATAAAACCCAGCGGTGCGCCCTCCGGAATGCCGGGATCGCCGGCATGATGGGCCTCCGTGGCAAAGTCCGGATGATCATCCGGCACGGCACCGCCAAACAGCGGATGCGCCGGCGCGTCCTCCCTGCTGTTGCCTCCGGAACGGGAGGCAGATGACAGGGAATTTTTGCCGCCGAAAAGCGCCTCGGCAAACCCCAGGGCCGGTCCTTCGCTGGCTTCCTCGACCGGAGCCGCCTGACTGAAGAGGCCACCATTGCCTGGGCTTGGAGGCGTCTCCAGCACCGGGGTGCTGCGGTCATCGGCCATGGTGCCGGGGCCGGCGGTCACCGGGACAGCGGCGGCGCGCCGGGCGGCATTCCGGCGTCCACGGCTTCCACCGGCACGTCCGGGCGGGGTCACACCCGCCGGAGGCTGCGGGCGCACTGGCGGCACGGGACGGGGCGGAGTTCTGCCGGCATTCCCATTGTCCTGCACACGGATATCAACATCAGTCGCCGCCTTGTCCTCCGCCTCCGGCGCAGGCGCAGGCGCGGCGCCGGTTTCGGGTGCCGGGGCGGTTGTCAGGGCCGCACTGTGGGGAATGGGAACGGCGGAGCCCTCCACGCGCTGGCGGAAGCGCTCCAGAAACTCCCGGCGGCTTTCCGCGGTGGAGGGTTTGGCGTGCAGGGTTTCGTAAAGCAGGGGCTTCACATTCTCCCGCAGGTGCGTGGTGCCGCCCATCATCCACACCGCCAGCAGGGCGAAGTCCCGGGCCGATGGCGGAGGCACCTGGCCGGCCCGGCCGGGGGCCGCCTCCATCACCGGCAGGCCGGTGTCCTTCGGCAGCAGACGCTCCAGTTGGAACCGCTCCGGCTGGGTGAAATTCAGCATCAGGGGCCAAGTGCGCACCTTCAGGCGGAAGGCTGGCCATTCCCCCAGCGGCAGGCGGGCCAGTTGGTCCGGCGCCGCCAGCGCCGGCCCGGCGTCCGGCGCGGTGAACTCCACCGGCACCAGCCGGGGCGACCGCCAATAAAGGGGCAGATCCAGCAGCGCCGCCGACTCCGCGGCGTCGTCCAGCTGGCGGAGCAGCATCAGAACCTCCGCGGGCTCCAGCCGCCCGCGCAGGCGCACGATGGTGTCCAGGGTGCATTTGCCGGGCAGCTCCTCCACGGCCACCGGCACCGCGGCGGCGGCATCCCAGACGCGCAGCCTCAGCAGATGCGGAGCCCCGCCCGCCGATCCCGCCGCCCAGGCCTGATCCAGCAGCGGGGCGAAAAACTCCGCGGGCACGATTCCCGGCGGCGGCAGCACCTGCGCCATCACGGCGTGGCGCGTGGCGCGCTCCGTGCCCCGGTGGCGGTAGGGCTGGGCGGCGTCGCCGGGCCGTATATCCAAGGCGCAGTCCTCGCCGGCGGCCTCGGCCACCTCCGCGCCGCCGGGCAGCCAGGGAATCAGCGGCAGCCGGGGACGCAGGGCGGCGGGCAGCTTTTCGGGGTGGGCTGCCGTGCCCGCAGGCAGATCGTGCAGGCAGCGCTCCACCAGATTCCGCATCTGCTCCAGCGTGCGCGGATGGTGCGGGGCGGAGGCCTGGGTCAGGGTGTCCAGCAGGAAACGCACCTCTGCCATGTCCTGCCCCTCCGGCAGGCTGTCCGCCGTCATGGCCCCCTCCGGCATGGTGCCTGTGAGCATGTAAAGCAGCAGCCGGGCGGTGTCGTGAATGATCCGCGCCTCCACAAACCTTGGCTCCGTGCTCACCGGTTTGGCGCTTGACAATCCCAGGTCGCACACCTTCACCAGGAGGTCGTCCACGCGGTCGCCGGTCAGGGTGATCCCGGAATGCAGCACCTCCACCCCCGCCAGCAGCCGGGGATGGCTGGCCAGCGCCGCCAGACCCTCCACCAGCTGCATCAGCACCGTCAGCACCAGCCACGGGGGCAGGGGCACCACGCGCTTCAGCCAGGTGTCCAGCCGCTCGCCGTCCAGAAAATCCGTGATGTAATAATTCGCGCCCTCGTCCTCCCCGCCCTCAATGACGCCCAGCAGATGCCGGTGGTGCAGCGGCCCCGCCAGCTGCAGCAGGTGCTGGAAGCCTTGAAGGTCGCGCTGCTGCTCCGGCGGACCGATGGCCACATGCAGCTCCACCAGCAGGCAGCGTTTGGTGTCGAACGCCAGGCAGGCGACCTCGTCCGCGCCGCGCCATAGTTCGAGGGTGCCGCCTTCGGCGTCCTGGCAAATGCAGTAGTGGTGGAAAGCGGGCAGGGCGGACATGGCGGATGCAGAGGAGACCGGAGTGCTCATGGTAGCACAGAGCGCGGCAAAAACCGGCTCCAATCATTAATTATATGCCTTTCCCTGGAAATGGGTGCGCCAAGTGGAAATCCGCCGCCGGCAGGCTATCGGTGACGTCTTTCCCCTTTCCTGTTATGCCGGACTCCCTGCCCACCCGTCTCCGCGATGCCCTCACGGCATCCTGCCAGCATTTGCTTTCAGAGCGCACCGCGTCCGGCCACTGGGAGGGATGGCTCAGTTCCAGCGCGCTCTCCACCGCCACGGCGGTGCTGGCGCTGCTGAAATCACCGGACGGTCCCCGCCGCCACGCCGGTTTGGCCGCCAAGGCTCTGGACTGGCTGGCCGACACGCAGACGCATTCCGGCGGCTGGGGGGACACCCCCGTCAGCCGGCCCAACATCGCCACCACCCTGCTCTGCTGGGCGGCTTTCGGCCTGGCGGGGGAGGAGGCCGCGGCGGTCCATGCGGAAACCCTGCGCCGCTGTGAGGACTGGATTTCCAAGGAGGCGGGCAGCACCGCCCCGCCGGAGCTGGCGGCGGCCCTCGTCCGCCGTTATGGCCGTGATAAAACCTTTGCCGTGCCCATTCTCATGGCCTGCGCCATCGGAAAACGTCTGGGGCCGGAGCCGGACTGCTGGCGGCTGGTTTCCGCGCTGCCGTTTGAGCTGGCCTCGCTGCCGCGGACATGGTTCGCGGCGCTGCGGCTGCCGGTGGTCAGCTACGCGCTGCCGGCGCTCATCGCCATTGGGCAGGTGCGGCATCACCACGCCCCGGCTCTATGGCCGTGGTCGCGGGTGCGGCGGGCGGCGGCGGGGCGCACCCTGCGGCTCTTGGAGGAGATCCAGCCGGAGGGCGGGGGATTTCTTGAGGCCACCCCCCTGACCAGCTTTGTCAGCATGGCCCTCAGCGCCGCCGGTCAGGGGGAAGCCGGCACCACCGAGGCCGCCAACGGCTTCCTGCTGCGGTCCGTGAGGCCGGACGGCAGCTGGCCCATTGACACCAATCTGGCCACTTGGGGCACCACCCTCTCCATCAAGGCATTGGGATCCGCCCTGCCGGCGGAGGCTGTCCCCGGTCTGCGGCACTGGCTGGAAAATCAGCAATACAAAGTCCGGCACCCCTATTGCCTCTCCGAGCCGGGGGGCTGGGCGTGGACGGACCTGCCAGGCGGGGTGCCCGATGCCGATGACACCGCCGGAGCCCTGCTGGCGCTTCACGGGCTGGAGCCTCCGGCCCTGGCTTCCGGTTCCTGCAATCTGCCGCAACAGACCAAATCACCGGAAAATACCCGGACATCCCTGCCTGCCGCGGAGGCCGGATCGCGCTGGCTGGCGGGACTGCAGAACCGGGACGGCGGCATGCCCACCTTCTGCAAAGGCTGGGGAGCGCTTCCGTTCGACCGCAGCGCCCCGGACCTGACCGCCCACGCGCTGGCCGCCTGGCAGGCCTGGCGGGGGCGGCTGGCCGGGGACCCGCTGCCCGCCATGCGCCGGGCGGTGGATTTTCTGGCCCGCACCCAGCGGGCGGACGGGGCGTGGCTGCCGCTGTGGTTTGGCAACGAATGGGAGGCGGATGAGGCCAATCCCGTTTTCGGAACCGCCACCGTTTTGAAATACCTCTGCCTGCTGCCCGCCGCCGGATTCCCCGCTCTGTCCAGGGTCCGGGCCGCCGCCGCCGGCTTTTTGCTGAAAAGCCGCCTGCCGGACGGACGCTGGGGCGGAGGCCCCGGCAACCCCCATGCCAGCATTGAGGAAACCGCTGCCGCGATCGAGGCCTTGGCGGGTTTTGCCAAAGCCGGAGGGGACAATTCCGGTCCTATCCTCTCCGCGGAGCTCCGGGAAGCGCTGGAATCGGGAGCGGAGGCGCTGCTGGCGCTGACATCCGGAGGCACCCGGTTCGCACCCGCACCTATTGGCCTGTATTTCGCCCGGCTGTGGTACCACGAGCGGCTGTATCCGGTCATTGGTGCCACGGGAGCCCTTCGTGCCTTGGTGGAATATTTTTCATCTCCCGCCAGCGGTTCCGAACGTTGAAGCCCTGTCGCCCCTGCTTTGTTTTGCCCATGCCCCGAATTTCCGTGCCCCGCCAGCCAACTCCCCGGCAAACCCGGCGGATTCTCATGGGTATCGCTCTGGCGCTGGTGGTGGCCTTTGCGCAGTGGAAAGGCTGGCTACCGGAGGACCATCCCTCCGGATCCGGTAAAAAACCGCAGACCATTCCCGCTCCGCCCACCGGGAACCTGCCGCCCTCCGGCGAATGGCAGGAACTGGCCGGCTGCACACTGGTGGAGGACCGGGACAATGACGGCGACAGCTTTCAGGTGCTCTATCAGGGGGCGCGATACACCCTCCGGCTGTATTTTGCGGACTGCGCCGAGAAGCGGGTCACCCAGCTGACCCGCGAGCGCGTCGCTGAGCAGGGCAAATACTTCGGCGGGCTCAGTGAGGAGGCCACCGTGAAGGCCGGCGAGCGTGGCCGCGATTTCACGCTCCCCCGCCTGCGGGCCGCCCCGTTCATGGTCATGACCCGTTGGGAAAAAGTCTTTGGCGGTCCGCGCATTTATGGATTTGTGACCGTGGCGGACGGGGATCTGGCGGAGCTTCTCGTCCGTGAGGGCCTGGCGCGGATCCACACCAAAGGCGTGGACCGCCCCGGCGGCGGCACCAGCCGGGCGGAAAAGGAAAAGCTGACGGCTCTGGAGACGGCGGCCCGTAAAGCCCGGCGCGGTGCCTGGGGGATGCGTTGAGGAAAGGGCTTTGGCGCGGGATCCGCTTCCAAGGCGGAAAAATTTCCTAAAAATACTGTTCAATTGAATGATTTTGATTGAATGAAAAAAAAGGTGGCATAGACTCCAAATGCGTCGCCTAAGGATTTTGGTCTGATTTTGGCAACGTGAAATCCCGGCCTTCCTTTGCCGGATCAAATCAACCTCCACTGAAAATAAAACGATGGGCACAGCAACCAATCCGGAACAGTGGGCCGCCATGGAACGGCTGCGGTTTATCGAGCGGGCCGCATGGTGGCGCGGCATGGTGAGACGGCAGGATGTCAGCGATGTGTTCGGTGTGGGCGCGGCGCAGGTAAGCATGGATATTCAGAAATACCAGGAGATGAATCCAGGCTCGCTGGTTTACAGCCTGAACCGCAAACGCTATGAGGGATCGCCGGACATGGCGCGCCTGCTGGACAACAGCACGCTGGAGGAGGCGGTGGCGCAGTTTATGACCCGGACCGGACGCCTGCCAGTGACGGGCCGCATCGATGCTCCGGGCTCCCCGCAGGTGGACTGGCTGGTGCTGCCGGAGCGCCGTCCGGGGGCGGATGTGGAGCGCCGGGTGTTCCATGCGGTGCTGCACCGGATGCGTCTGGAGATTCTGTACGCTTCGCCGCACGGCAATTCCCGGGGCTGGCGGGCCATCATGCCCCATGCCCTGGCGTGGAGCGGCCACCGCTGGCATGCGCGGGCGTGGTGTTTTGAGAAAGGGGGCTACCGGGATTTTGTGCTGGGCCGCATGGAGGAGGCCCGTTGGCCGGTGCCGGCGGAGCCCCTGCCGCTGCGGGATGAGGCGTGGGAGACGATGGTCACGGTGGAGGTGATGCCGCACTGGGATCTGAGCAAAGAGCAGGCGGCGGCGGTGGCGGCGGATTTCCGCATGGATAAAAACTGTCTGAGGATTCAGGTGCGGCAGGCCATGGTGCAGTATTTGGAAACGTTTTTGGGACTGCCTCCGCTGGATGGAAAGCCGGGGCCTCCGAAGCTGGAAAGAGTTAGATAGGGAAGGGAAAGGGTTCAGGTTTCAGGATTCAGAGGGGGAAGCTTGAGAGGGGGAAGGTGGGAAGCGGGAGGGGAAAAGTCCAAGCGGGGTGGGATGAAGGGGATTAACGGGGCTCTTGCGTTCCCTGGGGGAGGCGGTGAGGGTTTTGGGAGATTTTGCCGCATGACCGACCCTTCCCCTGCTGTCTCACCGTTGCTGCCTGTCGGGCCGCCGGATTCCGGGTTTGATGAATCGGAGAGGGAGGCTGGAGCGGGCGGCGGGGATGGGGATCCGCCATTGCCGGCTTTTGCGGCGGACCGGCGGGAGCCTTTCCGGCCTGACTGGGGATCGCTGTGGCGGCTGCTGGTGGTGCAGACGCAGAACGCCTTTCATGACAAGGTTGCCCAGTTCACTCTGTTGGGTCTGGCCAAGGTGCTGCTGGACCGGGCGGCCAGCGACCGTTACGCGCATCTGGTCTCGGTGCTGCTGGTGGTGCCGCTGCTGTTCTTCGCGCCGGTGGCGGGATGGATGTCGGACCGTTTCTCCAAGCGCCAGGTGGTGCTGTGGTGCAGCATCTCCCAGGTGGTGGTGCTGCTGGCCATCGCGCTGACCTTCCAGCTGGGCTGGTTCTGGGTGGCGACGGGTCTGTTTTTCCTGCTGGCGCTTCAGGCCGCCATCTTCCACCCGGCGAGGAGCGGCATCCTGAAGGAGTATGTGGGGGAGAAATACCTGTCCGTGGCCAGCGGCTGGGCGCAGATGACCGCCATCGCGGCTTTTGTCATCGGGCAGTGGATCGGCGGGCGGGTGTTTGAGGATTTTTATGAGCACGGCCCCTCCACCGGAAACGGAAATCTGGCGGCCTGCTTCACCATCCTCATCCTGGCCGGTCTGGCGGTGATCCCGGCGGTGCTGGCGTGGCAGATGAAGCACACGGCCTCGCACTGCGGGGAGGCCTTCCGGCGGGGACTTCTTACCGAGCACTTCCACCACCTGATGGGGCTGCTGCGCATCCGGAAACTGAGGCTTACAGCCTTGGGTGTGTCCTTCTTCTGGTTCGCAGCCACCCTTCTGACCCTGATCCTGATCCAGCTGGCCACGGAAATCGAGCCCCACGAGGCCGCGCAGGCGGAGCGGAGCGGCATGCTGCTGGCGTTTGTGGGGATGGGGGTGGTGGCCGGCAGCCTGCTGGTGGCTTGGGTTTCCGCCCATAAAATCGAACTGGGACTGGTGCCGCTGGGCGGACTGGGCATGGCGGCGGCCAGTGTGGCCACCTTGGCGGTGGACCCTGCCGGCATGGCTTTCCGCTGGCTCATTCTGGCCATCGGAGCCTCCAGCGCGGTGTTTCTGGTGCCGTTGAATGCCTATCTTCTGGACCAGGTGGAGCCCCGGGTGCGCGGACGCATGCTGTCGGCGGCGGGCCTGCTGGATTCCCTGGCCATGCTGCTGAGCATCGGCGTGCAGCTGCTGTGGCTGAAAATGGGCATCAGCGTGGTCTGGCAGCTGGTCATGCTGGGAGGGCTCTGTCTCGCGACCTCCATTTATGTGCTGCGGATCATCCCCCAGAATTTCCTGCGCTTCACCATTCTGGGGCTGATCCGCGTCGTTTACCGCACCCGCAGCCTGCATGCCCGGCGGCTGCCGGAGGAGGGGGGCGTGCTGCTGGTCTGCAACCACCTCAGTTACGTGGATGCCCTGATCCTCTCCGCCGCCTGCGAGCGCGAGGTGGTGTTTACGGTGTTCGAGGATTTTTTCAAGAACCCTCTGCTCAGCGGCTTCATGCGGCTGTTCGGCGTGGTTCCCATCTCCAGCAAACGGGCCAAGGACGCCATCGTGACCATGGCGGACGCGCTGAAGGAGGGGAAGGTGGTCTGCATCTTTCCGGAGGGCCAGCTGACCCGCACCGGATTCATGAACGAGGTGCGGAAGGGTTTCGAACTGATCGCCCGCCGTGGCCAGGCTCCGGTCCTGCCGGTGTATATGGATGCGCTGTGGGGCTCCATTTTTTCCTTCCAAGGAGGCCGGTTCTTCGCCAAGTGGCCCCAGCGGTTCCCTGTGCATGTGACCGCGGTGTGGGCGGCACCCGTGCCGCCGGAGGAGGTCACCGCCCAGGGCGTGCGCCGGATTTTCCGTCAGCTTTCCTGCGAGGGCTTGGAGGCTAGGCCTGAGGTGCGGCGCCCCCTGCGGCTGGCGGCGGCGGAGGCGCTGTGCCACCATCCGTGGAAGCTGTCGCTGGCCGATGCCGATGATCCGCAACGGCAGTTGAAGCGCGGTCTGGTGTTCGCCCAGGCCATGCATCTCGCGCGGCGCTGGAGGCCGTTCCCCGTGGAACGCATCGCCGTGGTGCTGCCGGAGGGCCGGGCCACGGCGTTGGCCCTGCTGGCTTTGAAGTTTGCCGGCAAGGTTCCAGTGGTCATTTCCCAAACCGCTTTGAATCACCCCGGTCTGGGCCGGCTGCTGCGGCGCATTGGCGTTCAGAGCGTGGTCTCGCAGGCCGCCATCCGCGCCCGGTTTCCTGACGCCTCCTGGCCGGACCACTTTCTGTATTTCCAGTCGGAAATAGATGAGTTGGACGACCTGAACCTGATCGGGGACTGCGCCTTCGCCACGCTGGCTCCCGACTCCCTCCGCCGCCTGCGTGTGGAATGGCGCGGGGAAGGGCAGGACGGATTGGGCTGGGTGACGGTGACGGACGACGGGCGGCTGCGGCTGACCCTGCTGACGGATCACCAAATCCTGTGCCAGGTCGAGGCCGTGCGGGCCACCGATCTGCTGCGGGAATCCGATCGTCTGCTGTGCACGCCGGGCGCGGCCTCCGCCGGCGGGCAGGCTGCCTTGTGGTCCTGTCTGCTGCGCGGTATTCCCTTCATCCAGGCGGCGGAATCCGAAGCCCGGCGGGCGGACCGCTGGCGCGGGGAGTTTGCGCCCACTCTGGCACTCGGCGGACCGGATCTGGCCGCCGGGCTGACGGGAGCCGCCCCGAAGGAGCTCCGCGCTTTTCTCACTTGGAGCAGCAGCGGGGCACCTTTGCCGGAAGCCGCCGCCAACGCCCTGCGGACCGCCTGCGGCGCCGTGGCCTGTGCCGGTCTGACGGATGAGTCCTCCGGACGCTTGCTGGCGGTGAGTATGCCTGATCCGCCGCTTGGCTCCCGCACTGCCGAACCCCAGTTCGGTTTGCAGAGCGGCAGTCCCGGAAGACTGCTGCCGGGGCTGGATCCGGGCCTGCTGCCGGACGGCTGGACCCTTTCCGACAACGACTTTGTGCTTCCCGGCTCCAAGTGAAGGAAGCGGCGCGGATGAGGGCAAATGTCTGGAATGGTGCCTTTCCATGCATGCGGGAATCTTAAAGGACATATTCGCGTGACAAGACCGGGGCGGCGTGCATGGTGCGGCCCTATTATGAGACCCAATCTCAATAACTGCCTGCGGCCTCTGGCCCGCCTTGCTCTGTTTATCTCCGCTCTCTGTGCCGTCCTGCCGGCGCGGGCGGCGGAGGAGCCGGTGCTGAATCTCTATTCCCACCGCCACTACGAGAGCGATGACCAGTTGTTTGAGGCCTTCAAAAAGAAGACCGGCATCACTGTCAACGTCACTCAGGCCACGGCGGACCAGCTGATTTCCCGTCTGCGGGGGGAGGGCAAGGACACGGCGGCCGACCTGCTGGTGACCGTGGACGCCGGGCGGCTGGCCAATGCCAGTTCCCTGGACCTGCTGCAGCCGGTGGACTCTCCGGTGCTGAAGGAGAAAATTCCAGCCCACCTCCGGGACCCTGGGAATTTTTGGTTCGGTTTCACGGTGCGCGCCCGCGTGATTGTTTACGCCAAGGACCGCGTGAAGCCCGGCGAGATCAAAACCTACGAGGATCTGGCGGATCCGAAATGGAGAGGGCGGGTGTTGATCCGCTCCGGCGAGAGTGTTTACAATCAGAGCCTGGTGGCCTCCCTGATCGCCAACGACGGCAAGGCCAAAGCCGCCGCGTGGGTGGAGGCGGTGGGGGCCAATCTGGCGCGCAAGCCCCTGGGCGGCGACCGCGAGCAGGTGTCAGCCATTTCCCGGCAGCTCGGCGACGTGGCGGTGGTCAACAGCTACTACCTCGGCCAGATGTCGGTGTCGAAGGACCCGGCGGAGCGCGAGGCCTACAGCAAGGTGTCCATCGTGTTCCCCAATCAGGAGAACCGCGGCTCGCACATCAACATCAGCGGGGCCGGCATCACCAAATACGCCAAGCATCCGGAGAATGCGCGCAAATTCCTGGAGTTCCTGGCCGGCGACGAGGCCCAGAAGGTGTTCCCGGTGGAGACTTTTGAATACCCGGTCAATCTTTCCCTCGACACCTCCGAGCTGCACAAAACCTGGGGGCCCTTCAAAGCGGACCCCCTGAACCTCGGTGAGCTGGGTAAAAACCACAAAGCCGCCGTGCTGCTGCTGGAGGAGGGAGGCTGGTGACATCCGGCCGGCAGCCGTGAAATGAGTTCAATGACGATGATGGAGAAGCCCTGTTCCGTTTTTCACGGCATATGACCGTGCCCTGGCTCCGGAGGGGCAAAGGCCGCCCGATGGCGGCCCCCAAAGCTGTATGGCCCATCCTCGCAGTGCTGGCTGTCCTGCTGGCCATTCCCGTGTGGGGAATGCTGCCGCAGCTCACGGCTCCCAGTGAATTCTGGGAAATCGTAAAGCTGGACAAGTACCTGCGCGACACGCTGCTGCTGGCCGTGGGCACGGGAATCCTGGCGCTGCTGTTCGGCGTGCCGGCGGCATGGCTCACCAGCACCTGCCAGTTTCCCGGGCACCGCATTTTTTCTTGGGCGCTGGTGCTGCCGCTGGCGCTGCCGGGCTATCTGGCGGTTTACGGCTATCACGATGTTCTGGACCGCGCCAGCCCGCTGATCCTCTGGATGCGGGACAACTGGGGCGTGGCGGAGACCAGGGACCTTGATGAGCGGATGCGGGTGGTGGTGCTCATCATCATCTTCAGTTCGGTTCTGTATCCCTATATCTATCTGATCACCCGGGCCTCCTTCCGCCGGCAGGCGGCCTCGGTGATCGAAGCCTCGCGCCTGCTGGGGCAGGGGGCGGCGGGCACTTTCCGACGGGTGGCCCTGCCTCTGGCCCGGCCGGCGGTCGCCGGCGGCACTGCCCTGGTGCTCATGGAGGTGCTGAATGATTTCGGAGCCGTCAGCTTTTTCGGGGTCAACACCCTCACCCGGGGCATCACCCGCTTCGGCTTCGATATGGATGACAAGGCCTGCGCGGTGCGGTTGTCCCTGATTCTGCTGGGGCTGGTGGTCAGCCTGATGGTCATGGAAAGGCTGGCGCGGGGGCGCGCCCGCTTCAGCGAGGGGGCTTCCCACCGGCCTTTGACACCGTGGAAACTGAAAGGCGTGCATGCCTGGCTGGCCACTGTGTTCTGTCTGGTGCCTCTGTCCCTGGGATTCCTGGTGCCTGGCTGGCGGCTGCTGGAGCTGGCGCGTCTGGCGGCGGCCTCCGGTATGCCCACGGGATTCTGGGCCGCCTTCCGGAACACAGTGCTGCTGTCCGGGGGCAGCGCGCTGGGCATCACGGTGTTCGCCCTTCTGCTGGCCCAGGCGGTCAGACTGCAGCGCGGTCTTGCGGGACGGACCGCCGCCCGCGCCGCCGTCACCGGCTACGGCCTGCCGGGGGTGGTCATCGCCCTGGCGATGACCCTCGGACTGATCCAGCTTTCCAAGGCCCTGGGCATCGGCCTGCTGGCGGGCACCCTGACCGGGCTGGTGCTGGCGTATGCCGTGCGGTTTCTCGCCGTGTCCTATCAGCCCTTGGAGAGCGGGCTTCAACGGGTTTGCGGCAGCCTGGACGACGCCTCGCGCACGCTGGGCGTAGGCCCCTGGCGGACCATGTGGCGGGTGAATCTGCCGCTGCTGCGCGGTCCGCTGGCAGCCGCCGGCCTGCTGACTTTTCTGGATGTTTTGAAGGAGCTGCCCATTACCCTGCTGCTGAGGCCGGCCGGGTTCTCCACCCTGGCGACCCGCGCCTGGGATTTAAGAGAGCAAAATCTCCTGCCGGACGCCTGCATCCCGGCGGTGGTGATCGCCCTGCTGGGCATAGTGGGTGCCCTTTGGCTGCACCACTCCGTGGAGAAAGGCTGAGCGCCCCGGGGATGAGGCCGGCGGCTGGGAGAATCCGTCAGGACGACCGCGGATCCGGACCGGAAAACCGTGGAATCAGGATTTTTTCGTCTCCTTCACGGTGGTTGCGGCGCCAGGGCCGTTGCAGCACGGACAGGAGGCGCAACTGGAGACCAGCAGGGCAACGGCGGTGAAAAGGAGGGCGGCGAGGCGTGAAGTTGTTTTCATCGGAAATTGATTTGGCGGTTCCTGAACCCGAATACGGGGGGTAAACCTGTTTTCTACGGAGAAACCACTCTCCGGCAAGGTTAAAAGGGTCCGAATTGTTCAGACAAAAGCCCCTTCCGGCGGCGCTGCACGCCCGCACCGGAAAGGTGGCGGTGGTGCTTTTGTGAACGAGGAGCCCGCCTGCCAACGTTTCAGCCTTCCCGTCGTCTCACTCCCACTCACTCCCCGACAGCCTGTATGATAGACATTGCGAATCTGACCAAGCACTTCGGCCCGAAGGTGGCCGTGGATAATCTCTCGCTCTCCGTGCAGAAGGGCCAGGTACTCGGTTTTCTGGGGCCCAACGGCGCCGGCAAATCGACCGCCATGCGCATGATCACCGGCTATCTGCCTCCCACCAGCGGCTCCATCGTCATTGGCGGCATTGATATGCTGGAGGACCCCAACGCCGCCAAGGCCCTCATCGGTTATCTTCCGGAAAGCGCCCCCCTCTATCAGGACATGACCGTGGAGGGTTTCCTCTCCTTCGCCGCCGAACTGCGCGGCCTTGACGGCCAGCGCCGCCGGGATGCGGTGGGCAACGCCCTCGCCACCTGCTTCCTGGAGGGAGTGCGCCGCCAGTCCATCGACACTCTCTCCAAAGGCTACCGCCACCGCACCTGCCTCGCCCAGGCCATCATCCACGACCCGGAAGTTCTCATCCTGGACGAGCCCACCGACGGTCTGGACCCCAACCAGAAGGATGTGGTGCGCAATCTCATCCGGCACATGGGCAAAACCAAAGCCATCATTTTCTCCACCCACATCCTGGAGGAGGTGGAGGCCTGCTGCACCCGCGCGGTCATCATCGACCGCGGCAAAGTCGTCGCCGACGGCACGCCTGACCATCTGAAGCGCCATGCCGCCCGCGCCGGCAGCGTGACCGTCAGATTCCAGAACGCCCCCGGCGGCCTGCGCCAGGATCTGGAGAAACTCAAATACGGTGCCCGCCTGGAGGCGGTGGAGACCGCCGGCAGCACTCTCTCCGCGGTCGTTTACCCCAAAACCAAGGCTGACGCCTCCAATCTCTCCGCCGAGATCTATGAACTGGCCCGCAGCCGCAACCTTGCCCTGTCGGAACTGCACGAGGAGCCCGGACGCCTCGACGAGATGTTCCGTGAGCTGACCAGCCAGAACAAAGTCTGACCCGATCCTCCACCCCCGGACCCTTCCCTCCAGATTTTCCCCGCCATGCGCAACATTTTCATCATATTCAAACGCGAGCTGAAGAGCTACTTCAACAATCCTCTCGCCTACGTTCTGATCATCATCTTCAGCCTTCTCAGCATGGGGCTGACCTTCGTCATCGGCGACTTTCTGAAGATGAATGACGCCTCCCTCACCAGCTTCTTCTTCTTCCATCCCTGGATCTATATGATCTTCGGCCCGGCCATCGGCATGAGGCTGTGGTCCGAGGAGCACCGCATGGGCACCACAGAGCTGCTGCTCACCATGCCCATCTCCGCCTGGCAGGCCATTGTCGGCAAGTTCCTGGCCGCCTGCGTGGTGCTCGCCGCAGCCCTGCTCAGCACCATCTCCATTGTTTTCACGGTGTATTATCTGGGCAAACCGGATGGCCAGATGATTGTCAGCGGCTACATCGGCAGCTTCCTGGTTGGGGCCTCGAGCATCGCCATCACCTGCGCCATCTCCGCCTTCACCCGCAATCAGATCAGCTGCCTGCTGGTGGCGGTGGCCGTCTGCTTCGTGCTGGTGCTCGCCGGCTTCCCCCGGGTGACGGAGTTTCTGCGGCCCAACTTCCCGGCGCTGGCGGATATCGGCAACTCCGTCAGCTTCTGGTGGCACCAGAGCGAGATGGCCCGCGGCATCATCCGTCTCCAGTCGCCTGTCTATCTGCTGAGCCTCATCGGTTTCAGCCTCTACCTCACCGGCGTCATCATCCGCGGCAAACGCTCCTGATCCCCCTCCGCCGTCCACGGTCCTTAAACCTTTGACTTCCATTTCCTTCTCATACTGCAAACATGAGCACAACGCTTCCCCCGCCTGATCTTTCCAAGCCTCCCCGCACCGCCCACGGGCACGGCTGGCTGCTGACCTCCCTGGGTGCCCTCCTCGTTGCGGGCATCCTCATCGCGGTGAACTGGTTCTTCAGTCTCACCAGTTCAAATTTCGATTTCACGGAGAACAGGGTCCACACCCTCTCCGACGGCACGCGCAATATTCTGAAGCGCGTGGACACGGATGTCACCATCAAGCTCTTCGTCTCCCCCATGGACGACATGCAGCCGCAGTTCCGGCCGGTCGTGCAGCAGGTGGAGGGCTGGCTGGAGCGTTATCACGAGCTCTCCCCGAACTTCGTGAAAGTGCAGAAATTCGAGGTGCAGCCCGCCTCCGACGAGGAGCAGGCCGCCGCCGCCGCCGGCATCGAGCCCCAGGGGGGCCGCATGTATTTCGGCATTTCGGTGACCTGTCTGGACAAAACCTCGACCATTCCCTTCGTGCCGGCCCTCATGGCTCCCTTCATCGATCAGGACCGTATTGAGTTCGGCCTCAGCGGAGCCATCACTGAGGTCATCACCTCCAAAAAGAAGGTTGTCGGCCTGATGACCGCCCTTCCGATCACGGGCAATGCCATGCCTTTCGGAGGCCGCGGCGCTCCCGCCTGGGCGTTTTATGAGGGATTGAAAAGCCAGTATGAGGTCAAAACCGTCGAGATGGGCACCACCAAAATCGACGATGACATCAGTGTCCTCGTTATGCTTCACCCCGCCGGCATCACCGATGAGGCCCAGTGGGCGGTGGATCAGTATCTGCTCAAGGGCGGCCACGTCATCGCTTTCCTCGATCCCTACAGCCTGATTGCCTCCCAGAGCGGCCAGCAGGGTATGCCTCCCGGCATGGGTGGCGGCGGCGGCATTCCTGTCACCTCCAACCTTTCCAAACTGCTGGGAGCCTGGGGCTATACCTTGGAGGACAAACTGGTGGCCGACCTGGGGTACGCCACGGCGCTGGGGCCCAACTACACCAATCCCCTCCTGCCGACCCTGAGCACGGATGCGGTCAACAAAACCAGCGACATCACCAAACAGCTCAGCGATTTCTGGCTGGTGTACCCCGGAGCCTTCTCCGGCTCCCCCGCCAGCGGCCTGACGGAGAATATTCTCCTCACCACCTCCCCGAAGGTTCAGATGGTGGACCTCAGCAACGCCTCTCCCAATCCCGGCAGCCAGCAGTCGATGATGCAGGTTGAGCGTCTGAAGCAGAATTTTGTCTCCGAAGGCAAGAAGCGCATTCTCGCTTTCCAGCTGAGCGGCAAATTCAAAACCGCCTTTCCCAATGGCAAGCCGGACGCCCCCCCTCCCACCCCTCCGCAGGGTGGCGGCGGCGGCATGAACGGTCTGCCTCCTGGCCTGAACTTCGGTGGGCCGCAGGGTGAGGCTGGCCAGCCCGGCACTCCCGCCGAACCCGCCAGCGCAGTTCCGGCACCTGCTCCCGAGACCCCGGCCCCAGCTGCCACTCCCGCTCCCGCAGCGGTCAATCCGCCGGAAGCGCCCGCTCCGGCTGTACCCCCTGCTCCGGCCCCTGCTCCGGCCCCTGCTTCGGCCCCTGCTGTCCAAGCGCCTGCTCCAGTTCCGGCCCCCGCGCCCGCCCCTGCTGAAACGGCGGACCCGCTGCTGCCGCCGCCCGCCGGCGGAGCCACCCCGCCCGTCGCAGCCGCGGCGGATCCGTCCAAACCGGAATCGTTGAAGGAAGGCACCAAGGATGGCCTCGTGTTCCTGGTCTCCGACACGGACATGCTGGCGGACATGCTCACCCGTCAGATCCTGCAGAACAGCAACATTCCCTTCGCGCAGAATCTGGTGGACCAGGCTGCCGGTGACCAGGACCTTATGAGCATCCGCTCCCGCGGGTCCAGCCGCCGGCCCTTTGACACTCTCAACAACATTCAGGCTGCCGCCGAGGAGAAGATCAAAGGGGAGATGCAGCAGATGAATGCGGAGGTCGAAAAACTGAACCGCGACATCTCCACCCAAAAGTCGGCCAAGGACCGCAACAATGCGCTCTTCGCCGGCCTCCGGAACATGGAGCTCAAGCAGCGTGAGATCAATCTCAAGATATATGAGAAGCAGAAGGAGGCCCGCAAGGAGTACCAGGCGCAGGAGGATAAAATCAAATGGATGAATGTCCTGCTCATGCCGCTTCTCGTCGCCGCCATCGGCATCCTGATCTGGATTATCCGCAAGATCAAAACTTCCGCCCGCTAACCGATGAAGAAAAATCCATTCCCCATTCTCCTCGCCGTTCTGGCCGTCTCCGGCGGGGCCGCCTACTGGAAATACTCCCGCCGCGCCGGCACCATTGGCAAAACCCCTGCCGAGATTGGCAAGGAGGTGCTGAAGGACTTCCGTGCCGCCGATGTCTCCGCCATCACGCTGAAGGATGCCAAATCCGAGGCGGTGGTTGAGCTGAAGGACGGCAAGTGGATTGTCCCCGCCCGCGAAGCCTTCCCTGCCGCCGCCGACAGCGTCACCGCGCTGATCGATGAGGCCTTCGGTCTTAAAATCGCCGAGGTCCAGCGCGCCGGCGCCTCTCAGTTGGGCACCATCAAACTGAAGAAACCCGGTGAGGGTGCCCCGGAGACGGAAACCGGCACTTATGTCGATTTCCGCGACAGCAGTGGAAAGAGCATTGCCTCCCTGACCGCCGGCAAGATCCTGACCTCCGATGGCAGCACCCCCGGATCGTTCAGCATGTCCCCGCAGGGCCCGAAAACCCAGTATATCAAAGTCGAGGGCATGGGGGACACTGTCCTTAAGGCCCGCGACGGATTCAACAAACTGGAGACCGACGTCAAAAACTGGCTCGACAAGTCCCGGTTCATCAAGACCACCAATATCAAATCCGTCACCGTCACCGGTCCGACGCCGGAGGAGTCTTGGAAAATCCGCCGCGACACCACCACCAGCGAGCTCAAGCTGGATGCCCCGGCCCCGGGCGAGGACTTCGACGCCAACAAGGCCGCCGGAGTGGGCAGCGTCTTCTCGTTCGCCCAGTTCGCGGACGTGGCCTTGGCGGCGGACGCCGCGAAGGCAGCGCTGGACAAACCGGTGCGCACTGCGGTGATTGAGAGCTTCGACGACAGCTACACCTGGACGGTGAAGGTCGGTGCCGCCCAGGGCGACGACCATTACCTCTCCTACACCGTGGACGCCAAGTTCCCGGAAACCCGCACCCCGCCGCCCGCCAAGGAGGACGGCAAGCCGGCGGAGACCGACGAGGAGAAGAAGAAAGCCGACGAGGAGTTCGCCAAAATTTTGGCGGACAAGAAGAAGAAGCTGGCCGACGCCCAGTCGGTGCAGAACCGCGTCTTCCTGGTCACCAAGTCCGCCTTGGAGCCGATCCTAAAAAAGCGCACGGAGTACCTGAAGGACAAGCCGGCCACCGCTCCCGCAGCCGCCACCGGTGCCTCCGCCACCACGCCTCCAATCGAGGTGAAGCCCGCCACTCCGGCGAAGCCTCCCATCGAGGTGGTGACTCCGCCCATCGCGGTGGAGCCTGCTCCCGCTCCGGCGGCACCCGCTCCGGAAGCTCAAAAACCGGAAGCCCCGGCTCCTCCGGCTCCGGTTCCGCCGCCGCCTGCGCCTCCCGAAGCTCCCAAGCCGGAGACTCCGGCCCCCACACCGCTTCCGCCGGCACCCGCCGCTCCAGAAACTCCGAAGCCCGAAGCTCCGGCTCCGGCTCCCCTTGTGCCTCCGGCCCCCACGCCGCTCCCGGCCCCGGCCCCTGAAGCGCCGCCGGCTGCCCCGGCTCCCGCTCCGGAGGCCAAATAGAACCCTTCCACAGCAATCCACCTCAAGAGGGCGGGCCGGATTTCCGGCCCGCCCTTTTTTTGTGAGGCTCCCGGGAAGTGGCTTCCGCGGCACCGCGTCATCAGGCCGGGGCCTTCAGCCCTAATGGGTGGTTTCAGCGGCCCGGGTAGAACAGCCGTCTCGGCTGTCGCGCCGGGCATCCTGCCCGGTGCCATTGCCATTGCCTTGGCGATTGTCGTTTCCGGTTTTGGCAGTTGGAAGCTGCCAAGGAGCTCAGCCGCCCCGGTGCTGCCAGACGATCAGAAGCACGTAACCGATCTTGGAAAGAATGTGCAGGCCCTGATCCTGATGGAAACTGGTCCACTTTTCACACTTCGCGAAGTCAATGATCCAGTGGAGAATGAACTCCAACAGGCTCAAAAAGGGGCTGCCGGTGATGATCCAGACCGCTCCGGCGTGAACCAGGGAGTGGGCAGACAGGCAGTAGACCCAGAGCGTGGGCGGAACCTCGCCACCGTACTCCAGCGGCTTGATGTGCCGGTTCTTGCGGATGGCCAGAAACTTTCCCTGCATAGGATAATCGGCCACCGCATGGCCGATGATCAGAGCAAACAGCATCGCCCACGGGCCCATGGATTCCGGACCGGCTGGAAGGGACAATGTAAACGGCATGGTCGCGCGGGAGGGATCAGGGACTTATTCACACCGGCCCCGGCTAGTAAAGAAGATAAACCGGCAGGTTCCGGAGGGCTGTGAAAACGAGCAGCAGGACACCCGCCACCGCCCACCACGGCCAGCGCACCGGCCGCACGCAGGCGGTGCCCAGCAGGAGCAGTCCCGGCACCAGAAGCGCGTGCCAGTAAAACACCTCCCCCCAGCGGCCCGCCATGGCCGCGTGCAGGGCGCGGCTGATCCCGCAGGCAGGGCATTTCACTCCCGTCAGAGCGCGCACCGGGCAGGGTGGCTGCAGCCACCAGACCCACACTGAGCCCAGCAGCGCCAGCAGGGCGGCCACCATGGGGATAGATCGGGCGGGCGTCATTCCGGCAGGAAGGGAGGGGAAGGTATTGGATTGTTACAGCCGTTCAATCACCTCCTGGTGCGGCCAGCGGATTTTGGGAGCAGCGGCGTATTTGTCCTCCGGCGAGCGGTAGCCGGCGGGGCAGAGCACCACCGCCTTCAGGCCGCGGTCCGGCAGACCCAGCTCCGCGTTCAGGGCTTCGGGTGCAAAACCCTCCATTGGGCAGGTGTCCACTCCCAGTCCGGCGGCGGCGAGCATAAACTGGCCCAGGGCGATGTAGGCCTGGCGGGCGGCCCACTCCGGCTGGGGAAGACCCAGCCCGCCGTGCACGACGCTGCCGGTGATCACCTTGCGGTATCCCTCCAGAGTCCCGGCAGGCATGCCGCGCCGCTCCTCATTGAGCGCGATGAAGCGGTCCACAAAAGTCTGATCAATCTCCTGCATCACCGCCAGCACCACCAGATGGGAGCATTCCGAAACCTGACGCTGATTCCAGCAGTGCGGCCGCAGCCGGTCCTTAAGCTCCTGGCTGGTGACGACGAGGAATTTCCACGGCTGGAGGCCGAACGAGGACGGGGTCAGCACCAAAGACCGCTCCAGAGACGCCCAAGTGGCCTCCGGAATGCGGCGGGCGGCATCAAAGGATTTGACGGCATAGCGCCATTCCAAAGTGGAGATCAGGGATTCGGCGGAAAAGGGAGTCATGGGTTCAGAGACGGCGGATGTGTTGATGGAGTTCGGAAGTGGAACTGGAAGTGGAAGTGGAAAAGCCGACCTGCATTCTGGAAAGGTCCGGAGCTGCGGAAATGCGGGAATCGAAGTTACCTATGGCCACTTTTCTCCGTCCGCGACCGGTTTCGCGGAGGGACGGCACGGGGAATGGCAGCGGCATTTTTGCGTGCTCAAACAATCAGTGACATCGGGCCGGAGATGTGATTGGATGACGTCAGAGTAAAATTTCACGCGGTGATTGAGCAATGGCACCGTTTCCGCCATCATAGCCAGCATCAGCGCCACCCATGCCGGAAGACCGAGAGCCCCGTCAACGCCGCCGAGCCTCCGGTTCCCCGGTGCGGCAGAACGCGCCATCGCTTCTCTTTATTTTGATGCTGGTGAATGTGGCGGCCTTCGCCGTGCCGCGGCTGTCCGGGGGCTCCATTTCCGTCACGGCGGGGATGCTGGGCTTGGCCGGACTGCGGTCCGGGGAGTGGTGGACGGTGGTCACGCACTCTTTTGTGCACAATGACCTCCTCCATCTGCTGACTAATATGGCCCTGCTGTGGGTGGCCGGGCGCCGGGTGCTGGCGGACATGGGGCCGCGGCATTTCCTGGGCCTTTATTTCGGCAGCGGACTGGTGGCGTCGGCGGTTTCCCTGCTGCTGCATCCGGCCTCCCCGCTGATGGGGGCCTCCGGCTGTGTCGCGGGGGTGATCGCGGGTTACGCCGCCCTGCATCCCGACCGCTCGGTGACGGCGCGGCTGGGACCCTTCTTTCCCCGGCTCAGCGCGCGCAATTTCCTGCGCGGCCTGCTGCTGTCGGAGATTATTTTGGAAGGCCTGTCCATCGCCACGGAGCGGACGATGAACATCCCCATGCTCCACGGTGTGGCCCACGCGGCCCATGCCGCAGGTCTGTTCGCCGGCTGGCTCTACGCGTGGCATCTCGCTCCCCGGCTGAACTTCCTTCACGAGCGCGAGGACTTTTTCCCCAAGGGCCTGCGCCGCCGGCGCATGGAGGTGGAGGCCCGGCCCGTCCCCGCCGCCCGCGGGGGCCACGCCGGGCCGGCGGTCCACGTCCCGCGGGCTCCCGCCCGCCCGCCGGAAAAGACCGACGATGAATTCCTCCGCGAGGCCGTGGACCCCGTGCTGGACAAGCTCTACGCGCAGGGCATGAACAGCCTGACGCCGGAGGAGCGGAATATCCTCAACGAGGCCGCCAACCGCTTTTCCCGCCGCGGCAAAAGCTGAGCAGTCACAAGAGCGGGGCGACGGGAATTTCAGGCGCGCGGCACCCGAATGGTGAATTCCGCCCCGCTGCCCGGCTGGCTGCGCACGGCCACCTGCCCGTGATGAGCCTCCACGATGGCCTTCACCAGGCTCAGGCCCAGTCCCAGACCGCGCTGGGTGCGGCTGCGGTCGCCCCGGTAGAGCCGTTGCCAGATACGGGGGCGCTCCTCCGGCGGGATGCCAATGCCGTTGTCCTGAAAGGTGACGGTGAGGAAGTCATCCGGGTTGTCCCGGCAGGACACCCGCACGGCTCCGCCATCGGGGGTGTATTTGAGGGCGTTGTCCAGCAGATTGGCAAACGCCTGGCGCATCCGGACGGCATCCACGGAGGCACCCCCCTCCGTGGGGAAATCCACTGTCACCGTGATCCGCTTCTCCTCGGCGACCAGTTCGTAGAGGCTGATCACGTCCCTCAGCAGCGCGGTGATGGAGCAGGGCGCGCGGTTCAGCTTCATGACGCCGGCCTCGGCCTCGGTGATGTCCATGAGCACCGTCAGCATGGTCAGCACGCGGTCGGACTCCTCCACACAGTCCGCCAGAGCCTCGCCGGCCACCGGGTCAGAGGTGGTCTGCACGCCCATCTCTGCAGTGGCCCGCAGGCGGGTCAGGGGGGTGCGCAGATCATGGGCGACATTGTCCAGCGCCTCCCGCATGCCCTGAATGAGCGTCTGGTTTTTGTCGAGCACCCGGTTGAACTCGTGCGCCAGCTCCGCCAGTTCCGTGCGGCTGACCAGCTCCGGCACGCGGGCGGAAAAATGGCCGGCGTCGGTGATCGACCGCGCGGTGGCCACCACTGCCCGCACCGGCTTCATGGCCCGCCGGGCGAACAACGCGCCGCCCGCCATGCCCAGCAGCAGCGCCGGGGTCATGACCATTAAAAACGTGCGCTGGAACGGCTCCAGCAGCATCTGGCGGCTGTTGGTGCTGCGGCCCACCTGCAGCACCGATCCATCCTTCATGCGCATGGACGCCACGGTGATGTCGCGCTCCTCGTCCTTGGGGATGCGCAGCCACGCCGGGCCGGCACCCGTGCCGCCCGCCGGGACGGTGGCGGGGTCGAACCGCATCCAGTCCGGCGGCGCGGCCATCATCAGGGCGCTGCCGGAGTGGCCGGTCACCCTTACAAAAAATGACCGGCTTTTATCCGCCACCGTGTCCCGCTGCACCAGATCCTTCAGCCCGTTCAGGCCCATGCTCTCATACACGGCCGCGCATTCGTTGAGCCGGGCCTCGATGATCTCCCGGTCCTTGTGCTCCAGCGTGCCCGCCAGCAGCAGGTAAACCAGCCCGAAAAGCACCGCCGCACTGACGGTGAAAAGCCCGGCGGAGGCCAGACTGAGCCGCACGGTGAAGCTGCGGGCCAGGCGTTTAAACAGGTTTGAGGACATACCCGACGCCGCGGATGGTGTGAATGAGCCGGCTGCCGGCCTCCGCCGGATCCACCTTGGCCCGCAGCCGGTGCATGAGCACATCGACCACGTTGGTCTGGGGATCGAAGCTATAGTCCCAGACATGCTCCAGAATCATGGTTTTGGTGACGGGCCGCCGGGCATTGCGCATCAGCAGCTCCAGCAGGGCAAACTCCCGCGCCTGAAGCTCGACGGCCCGGCCCGCGCGGTGCACCTCGCGTGTCAGCAGATCCATGGTCAGATCGCCGGCCGTCAGTTTGGTGGGCTCGGTCACATTGGAGGCCCGGCGGATCAGGGCCTGCACCCGGGCCAGCAGTTCGGCGAAGGCGAAGGGCTTGGTCAGATAGTCATCGCCGCCCGCCTGGAGGCCCTTCACCCGGTCATCCACGCTGGCCAGCGCGCTGAGCAGCAGCACCGGGGTGCGGATTTTCTCCTCCCGCATCCTTTTCACCACTGAAAGCCCGTCGCGTCCCGGCAGCATGATGTCCAGCACCGCGGCGTCATACTCCACCAGCGAGGCCATGGACATCCCCTCCTCCCCGTCGGAGGCGTGATCCACCGCAAAGCCGTTCTGCTTCAGGCCATTGACGATGAAGGAGGCGATTTTCGGATCATCTTCGACCACCAGCGTGCGCATGCGGGGCAGGGTAGCCGGGGTAATGTGGATGCCAACCCGGTTCTGCGCACCCGGAAACCCGCACCACTTTGCTCCGCAGCAGGACTTGTGATTGGGGAATGCCGGCGGGGACAGGCCTTGGGGGCCATTAAAACCGGTGCTGGTGACCGCATTTCCGACGATGGAAAAATATTAAATATTGCCCAAAGGCATGCTTTTTCGCCAGCATGCCGGTCCCGGTTTCCTCCCAGCCCCGTCCCCCGTCATGCTCCGTCTCCCGCCGCTGCTGCCCTTTTTTCTATATTTTCTGGCATTCCTGCCCGCCGCTCCGGCGGCACCTGATTCCCCGGAGGCGCCGGCATCGGCCACTGCCGCGCGCAGACCCAACATCGTGGTTTTCCTCGTGGACGACATGGGAGTGCATGACACCTCGGTGCCGTTCACACTGGACGGGCAGCGGCAGCCGGTGAAGCGCCGGTTCAACACTTTTTACCACACGCCGAATCTGGAGGCCTTGGCGGCCAGTGGTATGCGGTTCACCTCCGCCTACGCCCAGAGCGTGTGCAGCCCCACGCGCTGCGGTCTGCTGAAGGGGCGCAACAGCATCCGCCACGGCATCACCGACTGGCTGGGCGCGGACACCGCGGGCTCCCCGGCCAACTGGCGGCGGGCCGGCATGACCGCCGATGAGCCCACCCTGCCCAGGCTGCTGCAGGCCGGCGGTTGGCGCACGCTGCATATCGGCAAGGCGCACTTCTCCACCGGGGCCGTGACGCCGGAGCAGCTGGGGTTTGATGTCAATATCGGAGGCAATCACTGGGGCCACCCCCACAAAGGATATCAGGGCGTGCCCGGATACGGCGGGCTGCCCGGCCTGGAGGCTTACGATGGCTCCCTGTTCCTCACCAGTGCCCTGACAAACGAGGCGGTCCGTGTGCTGGAAAAAACGGTTGCCGAAGGCCGTCCGTTTTTTCTGAACATGGCTTTTTATGCGGTCCATTCCCCGTTCACCGACGATCCGGCGGCCATGGGAGACTATCATGAGGCGGTCAATAAGCAGCACCGCGCCTTCGCCACCATGGTCGAGGGCATGGACGCGGCGGTGGGACAAATCCGCCGGAAGCTGGTGGATCTGGGAGTGGCGGAAAACACCCTGCTGGTTTTCCTGGGTGACAATGGCAGCGACAGCCCGGCGCTTTCCGCTGACGGGTTGCCGGCGGAGCCCTTCAACGACTTTCCCATGCGGGGCAAAAAGGGATCGAAATGGGAGGGTGGCATCCGCATTCCCCTGATCGCCGCCTGGGCGGCGGGCAGTCCGGCCAATCCCTTTCAGAAGGCTCTCTCGATTCCTGCCAACAGCATCCAGCAGGACATTGTGGCCTCGTGGGATATTCCGGTGACCCTGCGCCGCATCGCGGGTGTGCCGGCCGTGAAAGGGTTCGGGGAGGATGGACACGACCTCACGCCTTATCTGACCGGCCGGCCGGGGCCGCACCGCCCGCAGGAGATCGTCATTCATTATCCCCACCGCCACCGCAGCAACTTTTTCTCCCTCATCCGGCAGGGGAATCTGAAGCTGATCTACAACTTTGAAAGCAACACTTATCAGCTTTACGACTTGGCCGCCGATCCCACCGAGTCCCATGACCTCGCCGCCAGCCGGCCGGACACGGTGGCGGTGATGACGCGGGCTCTGGCCCGCCGTCTGGCCGCAGCCCAGGGAGCCGCAGGGCCGCTGATTCCCACCATGGCCACTAAAGCCCCCAAGGGAAATGTGGTCTCCATTCCCCTGAATCCCGCCGTGGACACCGACGGTGACGGCCTGCCCGACTCCACCGAGGACACCGATCTGAACGGGATCCGCTCGACGGGTGAGACCGAGCCGGATGATCCGGGGAATGAATAGCGGCAAGGAGACCGGGGCAAACAGTGACTGGCTCCAAGGCCTTGGCTCCGGCAAGACGCGAGGCTGACCGGGTGAGTTTCAAGGCACAGCCTGAACTCCACGTGAGCTGCAGAACCGCACGGAATGAAACCAAGCTTGTTATCCCATGGCAATTTGCTTTCGCGCGCTTTTCAGGTGGTCGATGAAAGCGCGCAGGCGCGGGAGGACTTTGGATGGATTCGGGTAATAGAGATAAAAACCCGTGCTGCTGCTGGAGTATGGCTTCAGGATCACTTCGAGCCCGCCGGACTGCACCTGGCCACTGATGGCATCCGCCATGGTGTAGATAACCCCCGCCCCCTCCACGGCGGCATCAATCATGGTGAGCGTGTCATTGAGGATCAAATTACCCCTCACATGCACCTCGAACTCCTTGCCTTTCTCCTCAAATTCCCACCGGTCGTAAATCGTTTCCCCCTCACAGTAGGCCCGGATACAGTTGTGGGAAAGCAGGTCCCGGGGATGGGCGGGGCGTCCCCTTTTTTCCAGATACCCAGGAGCGGCGGCGGTTACAAAGCGGATAGGGCCGAACAGTTTGAGCGCGACAAGGTCCACCGCTATGAAATCAGACAGAAGAATTTTGGCATCGCATCCCTTGCCGAAATCCTCGGATTGCCGGTCATCGAAGGTGAGGTCCAGCGTGATCTCCGGGTGCTTCAGCATGAAGCTGGCAATCACCGGCACCAGGTAAATTTGATAAATGTGCCGTGGAAGATTGATCCGGAGCACCCCGGATGGTTTTTTTGAGTGCCCGCCAACATCCTCCAAAGCGTCAAGGACCTGGTCCAGAGCCGGGCCGGCCTGATTCAAAAATTCCTCCCCCGCCGGAGTAAGGCTGGTAGTGCGGGTCGTCCGCGCCAGCAGTGCCACGCCCAGCCGCTGCTCAAGCTGCTTGATGCTCTGACTGACAGCCGAGGAGGAGACCGCGAGCTGCCGGGCTGCCTGTGTGAAATTTCTAGTCCCGGCGACCGCCCTGAGGGCCATCAGTCCATTCAGCTGGTCAATTCTCATTATTAAGTCCTGCTTCGCAATTCATTTCGATATCCGGCATTTTGCTTAAAACCGCAAGAGGATAGTCTGGCTCATGAACGTGAACACACCCATCCAGTCCCTCCACTCACCACTTCAGGCGAAGTGGGGTGCTGTGGTGGCGATGGCCCTTTGCGCCACGGTGCTGATCTCCTCCGAGTTTCTGCCGGTCAGCCTCCTGACACCCATCGCCACTGATCTTGGCATCACTGAAGGCCATGCCGGCCAGTCCATTTCCATATCAGGGCTCTTCGCGCTGCTGACGAGCCTTTTCATTCCAGGTCTTATCGGCGTCCGGGACCGCCATCATGTGGTGCTGTTCTTCACTTCCCTGATGGCCGTTTCAGATTTCATGGTGGCATTCGCCCCCAATGCTGCCGTCCTGATGACAGGGCGGGGCCTTCTGGGAATTTCGGTCGGCGGCTTCTGGTCGATATCCACGGCCATTGTCATGCGGTTGGTTCCCGGGGAATCCATTCCGAAGGCCTTGGCTCTTCTTAACGGGGGCAATGCCGCCGCCGCCACCCTGGCCGCTCCTCTTGGCAGTTTGCTGGGAAGCATCATCGGCTGGCGGGGGGCGTTCTTCTGCGTCGTCCCCCTCGCGGCAGTCGCCTTCGTCTGGCAGTGGAGGAGCGTGCCTTCGCTGCCTTCGGAGAAATCGGGAGCACGGATTGGTGCTGTGTTCGCCCTTCTGGCCCAGCGCCAGGCGGGACTGGGAATGACGGCCATCATGCTTCTGTTCATGGGACAGTTCATGCTGTTCACCTACCTGCGCCCTTTTCTTGAAGTGGTGACGGACTCAAATGCTCCGCTCATCTCTCTTCTCCTGCTGATTGCCGGTGCCGCCGGAATCGTGGGAACCTGGCTTATCGGAATCCTTCTCAGAACACGCCTCCACAGTCTTCTGATTGCCATTCCGGCACTGATGGGAGTCACCGCCACCGGCTTGACTCTTTTCGGGCGCGGCCCTCTCTCCGCCGGTGTTCTCCTTGCAGCCTGGGGCCTGCTCGGCACCGCCGCTCCCGTCGGCTGGGGAACTTGGCTCAGCCGCACGCTGCCACAGGACGCTGAAGCGGGTGGCAGTCTGATGGTCGCGGTTATTCAACTCGGCATCACGGCAGGAGCCGTTGGTGGTGGACTGCTTTTCGATCTCCACGGATACCCGGTCACCTTCGCTTTCAGCGCCTCGATTCTGTTCCTGGGAGCTTTTCTCGCGGTCCTCACGCGGAACGCGGACCACCGGCTCCCGGCCCCCCTGTCATTGATGAAACCAAACCCGCTCACCCAAGCAACCCTTTAACATGAAAACACCAAACATACCCGCCGCAATCATAGCCGCACTCACCATGACCACCGCCGTCCATTCCCAGAATTTGTCCAACGGAGCTGATAACTTCTACAAAAGCGATGCTGTGACCGTGACCAAGGTCACCTTTGCAAACCAGTACCGGATGAAGGTTGCGGGAAACCTCTTCACTCCCAAAGACCTGAAGGAAAACTCAAAAAATCCCGCCATCATTGTGGGGCATCCCATGGGCGCGGTGAAGGAGCAGAGCTCAAATCTCTACGCCGCCAAGCTTGCTGAACGCGGCTTTGTTACTCTTTCCTTGGATTTATCCTTCTGGGGGGGAGTGAGGGGGAGCCCCGCAACGCGGTTTCACCGGATATCTATGCGGAGGATTTCAGTGCTGCGGTTGATTATCTGCGCAGCCGGCAGATTGTTCACAAGGAGCGCATCGGCGTTCTCGGAATCTGCGGCAGCGGCAGCTTCGCCATCAGCGCCGCCAAAATCGATCCGCGCCTGAAGGCCGTCGCCACCGTCAGCATGTATGACATGGGCGGAGCCAACCGGAACGCGCTCAATCAATCCCTGACCCTTGAGCAGCGCAGGCAGGTCATCGCCGATGCCGCCCGGCAGCGGGATGCCGAATTTGCCGGGGGGGAAACCCAATACACCGGCGGCACGGTCCATGAAATCACGGAAAAGTCCCATCCGATCGAACGGGAGTTTTATGATTTCTACCGCACCCCGCGCGGGGAATTCACTCCGGAGTCCTCGTCGCCAAAACGGACCACCCACCCGACGCTCACCAGCAACGTCAAGTTCATGAACTTCTACCCGTTCAATGACATTGAGACGATTTCCCCGCGTGCGATGCTGTTTATCGCCGGTGAAAAGGCCCACTCCATTGAATTCAGTCAGGTGGCTTACAAACTGGCAGCCGAACCCAAAGAGCTCGTTATTGTCCCGGCTGCAGGCCATGTTGACCTCTACGACCGGGTGAATCTCATTCCGTGGGACAAGCTTCAGTCCTTCTTTGGCAAAAATCTGAAATAACCCGGCAGAACCCATGCGCCCGAAAATCATCTGTCAAATGACCACCACGGTGGACGGGCGCATGCTCGCCGAACGCTGGTCCAGACCAGCCGCCGGAATTGATGAAAAGGTCGTGCGCGGCCACTACGACCAAATCTATGCGCAGTTCAATCCGGACGGCTGGATCGTTGGCCGCAAAACGATGGAGGAGTTCACGGAAGGCTCGCCCCGCGTTTTCGCAAAGCCGTACGGGAATCTGCGGGAGCCCTTTTTTGGGAACCGGGACGGCCGCCGTGCCGCGGTGGTTATCGATCCTCTGGGGAAACTTCATTATGGCCAGGACCATGCGGATGGCGATCATGTGATTGCCATTCTGAGTCCAGAGGTTCCGGACGAATACCTCGTTGAACTCCGTCATGATGGAGTCTCGTTCTTTTTCGCGGCGCTTGGGCCGGATGCGGGGGCCAGCCTCCGGCAGGAGCAGTTATGCGCGGCCATGGATGTCCTGGGTGGGACTTTTGGGATTAAGACCCTGTTTTTGCAGGGAGGCGGAATCACGAACGGACTGTTTCTCAAAGCGGGCCTGATTGATGAATACAGTCTGCTCATTTACCCCGGCATCGACGGGTTGGCGGGAATCCCCACCAGTTTCGAGTATCCAGGCCAGCCCGGTGAGCTGCCCGCCGCCGGTCAGGCGCTGCGGCATCTGGAAACACATATTTTGGAGGGGGGAGTCGTGTGGAGCCGCTACCATTCGGAAAGGATCTGCCCCGGAATCCCAAGCGGCATCAGCCCATGAAAACCTGGCCCCTTTTTTTATTCCTTACCCTTTCCGCCATACCATTCGTTCACTTGAGCAGTCATGCGGTCGAAGTGGTGGACATCAAAGCGAAACCCATGAAAATCGAACTGAAGGCCGGTGGAAAAACCGTGTCCGCGACGATGCGTGATTCCAGGACCGCCCAGGAGTTTCTGGCGCTGCTCCCGCTCACACTCGACCTCAGCGACTATGCCGGTGCTGAGAAAATCAGCGACCTTCCGAAAAAGCTGACGCAGGAAGGCGCACCCTCCGGCAGTGATGCTTCCGCCGGTGACATCGCTTATTACGCTCCGTGGGGAAATCTGGCCATTTTCTACAAGAATGCCCCTTATGCCGAAGGCCTCATCATCATCGGGAGAATCGACACGGGCCTCCACATGCTCACTGAATTGAAGCAGGCAAAAGTGGTGGTCGGACGGGCGGAACCCTGAAAATCAAAGCATATCCTATCATGAGCACTCCAACCTTTTTCCGCCGCACCTTTATTCAGACTGCCGGTGCCATGCTCGGGCTTCCGGCTCTCCTCCGTGCCCAAACCACACATCCAACCAAAACCAGTATGGAAATCACCAGAATCGGCTCACAGCCATCCCGCAAAGGACCGGATGACTGGTTCACCGGCACCGTCCGCATTGATGCCCTCTTCGGAGCTCACGACCCGGCGCGCGCGTCCGGGGCGAGTGTTACTTTTGAACCGGGTGCCCGCACCGCATGGCACACGCATCCCCTGGGCCAGACCCTGATTGTCACGGCGGGATGCGGCTGGGCACAGAGTGAGGGCGGTCCCGTTGAGGAGATCCGCCCCGGTGATGTGGTGTGGTTCCCTCCGCAGGTGAAGCACTGGCACGGTGCCAAACCCGGCACAGCCATGACGCACATCGCCATTCAGGAGGCTCTTGATGGCAAAGCGGTGGAATGGCTGGATAAGGTCAGCGATGCACAATACACCGCTTAGCCACCCGCGCCTTCGATATCCACGAGTGTTTTTGCCGGACAGGCCCTTGCGGTGTCCAAGGCACTCCCGCATTTCCAAACCTAAGGCCGGAGCCGCCGCACTCTACTTTTCCCATTTGAAGTCCTGCTTCGCGGCCTGGGCGCGAATGGCTTTGGCGATGGCGGTGTCGAGGGTTTCAGGGCCGGCGGCGGCGTTGTTTTTGGCGGCGAGGAAGGCGTCGCGGGCCTCATTGAGGGTGCGGATTTTTTCCTGAATGGCGGCGCGCTCGGCGGTGAGTTTGGCCACATGGGCCTGAAGCTGGGCGTCGGTCAGACCGCGCAGTTCCTCAGGCAGTTCCTCTTTTTTGATGGAGGCGGGATCGAGTTTTCCCTTCTTCGCGGCGTCCACGAGATCCCATTCGAAATTGTCGTAGTTCGACGAGGCCTTGGTGACCGCACGGCGGGAGGCGGCGGCGGGCGCGGCATCGGCGGCATTTTTGTCCTGGGCCATCTGGTTCTGCGCCCTCTCCCGGCGCTGGCTGCCGTAGCCGATGTAGGTTTTGTTCAGCTCTCCGCTCAGGTGGATGATCTCCGCGTCCTGCGGAGCGGGAATCTCAGCCACGGCACGGTTCTGGTCGATGCAGATGAAGCTGCCATCCGCCAGCACCGCGCCCTGTTTCCAGCCGCTCTCGATGCCGATGCTCTGCGGCCCGCAGTGGATGGTGTTCACCACAATGCCTTTGCCGGCGGCGGCCTGGCAGGCTTCAGCCGCGGAGACGGTGCCTTGGGTGAAGGGCTCGTTCCCGGCAATGAAGATCGCTTTGTAAGCTCCCGGCTGCGTGCTCCACGTCAGGTTTTGAGTGGCCTGACGGATCACGGCACCGCAGTATTCCTCGCCGCCGTTGGTGGTCAGGGCGAAAAGCCGGCGGCTGATCTCGTCGAGATCGCGCGTCAGCGGGCAGATCTGGCGGACCCACTGGTTCTCCCTGTTCAGCGAGTCATTGCCATATTCATAAAGCGCGACCTCCAGCTCGGGAGTGAGGCCGCCGCGTCTGGCGGTGTTGAATTCGTTGACGATTTTCCAGAGCTGGGTGCGGGCCTGATTGATGAGGCCCTCCATGGAGCCGCTGGTGTCCAGCAGGATGGCCAGCTGCACGCGCGGCGCGGGCTTGTCAGGATCGGCGGAGGCGGGCTGGCAGGGGAGGAGCAAAGCGAGGGCGCTGAGGATGAGGGAGGTTATTTTCATGTTGTGGTTGGGTTGGGTTGTGGGCTAAGTCGAAATTAGGTCTGCGCCGTGAGGGAGGGAGGCGCTTCAGAGGCTGGATTTCCGGGATGCGCGTTTTTCCGGTGTGGTGCCCCGGCTGTCATCGTCAGCTCTGTTGAGACTGGTGGAATCACGGATGGATCACCGGCTTCCAAGTTGAATCGGGAAGGAAAGATTGGGGGTCCGTTTTACGCGTCTCCGGACTTTGCCCGGCGAAGGTTCACTCCAAGGCGAAAGTCACATCCACTGTGGCCGAAATGCTGATCCAGCCTGCGGCAGCCGCGCTATCCGACGCGCCGCCGGAGGCTTGGAGGGCGCTGTGCCGCGCGTTGCAACCGCAGGGGCTCATGCGGGAATTCCATGACCAGGAGCCGCCTGGGGCGCGTTCGGAAATCCGAAGCGTCCGGCCCGGCCTGCCGCCCAGTTCGCCGGCCAGCAGGGCGGCTTTTTCCCTGGCGGCGCGCACCGCCTCAACAAGGGCTTGGTCCTGGTATTTCCGCAGTCCGGAACTGCGGAAACCGATGTCCGGAGCCTGCGTCACCCCCTGACCGATCACGCCACGCAGCACCGGCGGCAGCAGCTTCATGTCGTGCAGCGTGCAGCTCACGGAACGCCGCACGCGGAAGCGGCCGGGTTCGGCCTGGGATCGGTTGCCGTCTTTATAATTGGGTTCGATTCGGACCAAATCCGTCCGCACGTCTTTCTCCTCCACCCCCAGGTCCTTCAGCAGTTTCAGCACTCCGGCGACCCGCAGCTCATTCAGGCCGTGCGCGGTCTCGAGTGATGAATCCAGCGCCTCCACCTCCAGACCCACATCGATCAGGTCCGGCATGACTTTCACCTCCGACGTGCCGGACACGGAAATGGACGGTGGCGCGGCCGTCACGGCCTCCGTCTGGGCGAGGACGGTCAGCGGCGGGGCCAGGAGAACGAGAGCAGTCAGCAGGGGGAATTTCATGGGGGAAAGACCAGGAGGGTTGAATGATCCGGCCACTTAACTTTCCCTTTCCCTCACACCCTGTCTGTAAGCCTGATGTAAATAGGTCCCTTTGCCGGCTGGCATTTCTCAACTGATCATTCCAGTCCTAAAGCGAACCTCACAGAGCTGCGTGGGTCTCTCCCTCCAGTTCCTGGGTGATTTGTTCGAGTCGGGCTTTGAGTTCGGTTTTTGAAGGAAGATAAAGCTCGTATTTGGAGGCGAAGATGTTGGCGTCCGCCGGCAGAGTGAGTTCGACGAGGGCGTCGTTTTTGCGGTGGCAGAGCACGATGCCGAGGGTGGGAAGCTCGTCGGCGAGCTTCACGTGACGGTCGAACCAGTTCACATACATCTGCATCTGACCGAGGTCCTGATGGGTGAGTTTGCCGCGTTTGAGGTCGATGAGGACGTAGCAGCGCAGGAGGCGGTTGTAGAAGACGAGATCGACAAAAAAATGATCGTTGTCAAAAGTGAAGCGTTTCTGCCGGGCTTCGAAGAGGAAGCCCTTGCGGAGTTCGAGCAGGAAGGATTCCAGCTTGCCGATGATGGCGGACTCCAGTTCGTCCTCGGAGTAGTGAGGCTGCTCATCCAAGCCGAGGAATTCCAGCACCAGCGGGTTTTTGATGAGATCGGCGGCTTTCTCCACGATCTGGCCCTCCGTGGCCAGCCGGCGGATTTCCTCCTTATCCCGGCTGAGGGCGAGGCGTTCGTAAAGGGAGCTGGCGATCTGCCGCTGGAGTTCGCGCACGCTCCACTGATTGGCGGCGGCCTCGATTTCGTAAAAGCTCCGCTCGTCGGGCTAGTCGATGGTGATCAGGCTCCACATACTGGGACCAGCCAAGGGTGAAGCGGCTTAACCAATCGGCGGAGACCTCATTCAGCGGGTCCGCCACCCCGGTTTCCGCCGGAGGCTGGCCGGGACCGGCCGGGGGATGGGACTTCCGGGACACTGTCCCGGAAATCAGCGGCGGTCCGGAAATCCGGGACAGTGTCCCGGATTTCATCCAAGGCTCGGCGAATGAGGAATAGGTGAGATAAAACCGCCTCATCTGTTCCAAGGCATCCACGGAGAATCCCTTTCCCAACCGTTCCTTCAGGACGCCGGCCAGACTTTTCAAAGTCGCGGCACCATAGGCGGCACGGTCCCCGCCGTTTTGCTCGAATTCCACGATATACCAGCCGAAGAGCCAGTTGCGGGCGGCCAGAGTGGCGTGGACAACGTGGGCCGCCTTGGCATGCAGAGCGGTGTGGGTTTTCTGGCAGAGGCTGACGAGCTGATCGAAGTTCATGCGGGGACCACCACCTTCTTGAGGTGTTCCTTCACTTTGGCGGGAAGGTTGGTGACTTCCATCTCCAATTCCGGCAGCGGGGTGGCGTAGCAGTTGGCGAGGGTGCGGATGCGGCTGGTGAGGGTTTGGGAGATAGAATCCAGCTCGCCATGCACCGAAGCGGTCAGGCTGGCGAACCATTTGCTGTCCGTGGCCAGAGTCTGAATCTCTGCAGCGGCAAGTTGATGATACTTCCAGTAAGCAAGTTGATCGAGATCGCCCTCCGCCATCGCGGATGGAACATTTTAACGGTTCTTCCGGGTTTTCCGTGGTGAGTTAAACAGCAGGCAGCATATCCAGTTTGCCTAAAAAGAAGAGGACCCGGACACGGAAGTTGCTGAAGTTGCGCAGGCCTCTGGCCGCTCCCTTGAGAACGGCGATGAGGCTGTTGATGCCCTCGGCCAATCCGTTGGTCAGGGGATGGGTGATATAGTTGATCAGCCCTCCCAAGTGCCGGCGCAGGGTGGCGGCCACCTTTTTCATCGGCTGGAGACCTTTGCGGCGGTTCACTTTCCTCTCCCACACCTTGAAAAATGCCATGGCCTCCTCCTCCGTGGAGCAGTCCCAAAAGGACGCGAAGTTCTCCCGGTCCGTCCAGGCGCGCGCCACCACGGCGTTGCGGGCGAAGAGGGCCTTCAGCTCCTCCAGCTTTTGTGGTTCAAGGTTTTCCGGACCGGTGAGCCAGTGACAAGGGATGTTTTTAAGCCTGCTGTCCCCGCCGGCGCTCAGACGCCCGTGCTCCGCCCGCCGGACCTGGTCCACGGCGGTGTTGAGCAGTTTGGAGACGTGGAAGCGGTCATAAACAATGACCGCGGAGGGGAGGGTCTGTCTCACGGCGGCGGCGAAGGCGGCGCTCATCTCCATGACCGCGGCGCTGACCTGCAGGCGGATTTCCGGATCGGGCAGGCAGCGCTCCAGCAGATCCACGGTGGCCTCCGCGGTGCGGCCCGGTCCCAGGTCATGCACGCATTCGCGCGCCGGGTCCAGCACCACGGTGGCGTAATCCTGGCCTTTGCCGAAACTCTTTTCATCAATCCCGATGTGGGGAATCACCACATCCTGGCGGCGCGCCAGTCCGCGGGCCACGGCGCGCTCCATGATCCGCTGCGCCTGGTCCCAACTGATCCTCAGCAGCCGGGCGGCCTCCGTCACCGTGCGGCAGGCACCCATCACCTCCACGGCGAAACGCTCGAAGAGCGCGGTGAACCGGCTGTGCGGCTCCGCCCACGGCACCTTCACCAGCATCGTGCGCCCGCCGGCCGCAGACCCGCCGTCATCATCCTCATCATCATCGTCACCGCCCTCATGGTCCGGCCCGGTCTCCCTGTCCGCTTTTCCGGCGCCGGCATCCCTCGCGGGATAACGCACCCGCGGCACCCGGCCGGTGATCACGGTTTCAAATTCAAAGGCATCCAGGTGCCGCCAGCTCCTCATCCCATAACCATGGATGGGCAGCCTGCGCCCCTCCTCGTCCGCCCAGTGATCCTGCCGGCATTCGACCTCCACCTCCAGCTTCCGGCCTGGAACATCCAGCTTCACCGATTTGATGGCCCAAGGCTCATGGATTCCAAGCATTTGGCTGAGAAGATGTTTGTCGGTCATTTCCATTCCTCGCCAATCCACCGCCCTTTTTCAAGGAGGCCGCACCACGGAAAACCCGGAAGAGCCATTTTAACGCCGTTTCCCTGGCGCTGAGCTCCAGCCATTGTTTCAGGAGGGGAATTTGCTTCATGAGGATGCTGCCCACCGGCTCCGCCCGCCCAGTTGCATGATTTCCGCACAGCCATGGACCGCCAAGACACCGGGTCTGGAATCCAGCCGCTGCGGCTGAACTGCCCGGCTGCGGATTTGGAAATTCAGAAGGATGCTTCAAGCACAAAAAAGCCTGCCGGTGCGGACACCGGCAGGCAGGCTATGAGGAAAAGGGAAGGCGCCAGGCCATTGGTTGAATCAGCAATGAGGAGCGGGAACTCCCGCCGCCTTCATCACTTCACTTCACCTTGGCGATGTATTTCTTGGGGTCGGCCTCGAAGGCGGTTTTGCATTTCGGGCAGCAGAAGGCCACGGTTTTTTCGGCGGTGGCAGTGTTTTCCTTGGCGATGTCCTTGCCGCTGACCGGGCACTTGGTGTTGACGGGGCTGTCCTTGGAGCCGGCGTATTTCTGGATGGCGTCCTCCTTCAGTTTGGCGTCACCTTCAAACTTGGCCTGGCACTTGGAGCAGCAGAAGCCGACCGTGACCTTCACCGTGGTGGTGTGGGCGGGGTCCACATCCTTGCCACTGACGGGGCATTTTTTGTTGGTGTCGGCGGAGGCGGCTCCGATGAAGAGGAGGCCGGCGAGGAGAGCGTAAAGGAAATGTTTCATCGGTATGGCAGTGGTAGTGGTGAGGTGGACGGGTGGTTTTCAAAGAAAGCCGCCGGGGTGCCGGACAGCCTCATTACCGCCATCCTACTGCGGAAACTTGGATGCATCCATTAAAAAAGAACCCTAAACCCATCCGTGAATGCGTTGTTAAAACTGTGGATGCTGTAAAATCAGCTGTTCAAAGACCGCACGCCCCGCAGGGTCGAGTCCCGGCGGAAATTTGGCGTGGGACCGATGCCATTTTTCCAGCCAAGCGGCCCCCAGCAGCGGGTGATCGGAAAGGCCGGACCGGGCGCGGGGCGGGGTCAGGGCGATGGTGGTCTCGGTTTTCACTCCGGATGACTGCCCGTGCGCGACGTGAAAGCCGGCTCCCAGCAGGGCGGTGCGCACAGCGGTGGAGGTGGAGTAGGTGAAAAGCTCCGCCGGGTGGTGGCCGCAGGCGGCGAAAAGGCTTTGGAACGCCTCAAGGGTCCACACCTCCTCCTGGCTGCGGCAGGAGAACATATCGTAGAAGATCAGATCCGGCGCGGGCAGGGTGGCGGCGGTGCGCAAAGTTTCCTGAAAATCCCCGGTGTGCAGCTCCCACTGGAGGCCATCGAACTGACGGGACTTCCACGTTCCCCGCATGGCGATAGCATCCGGAGCGCTGTGGCGCAGATACGGGAACCGGCTTTTGTGCCTGAGGGCCAGCCGCAGGGAGTCGAGATCATTCTCAAAGCTGACCAGATGCAGAGGCCGCACGGGACCTGCGGTGGCCTGGGCCTCCCAGCAGAGCAGAGCCGCCATGGCATTCGCCGCCGCGCCCAGACCCACGTCCCAGATGACCAGCGGGGTGGCGGCACCGGATTCCGCAGAGCCCGGCAGTGCTGCGGGGTCAAGTTTTACCCGGTCGGCCAGACGGGACTGGTCCACATACAGGGCCTGCGCCTCCTCCATGGGCGGCGTGCAGGCATGCATGATTTCCCCGGAGGCACAGTGCCGGATGCTGGAGAAGCCGGCGGGGGCGGTGTGGACCTCGTAGGCTCCCAGCTTGAGGGAGCGGGAGGGTTTGGGCGCGGGCGGGGGCGTGGCGGGAAAATCCGGATCCGGAAGATCGAGGATCTCCCGCTTTTGTTGGTAAAGCGCCAGGAAGCGGTCCTCCAGAATGCTTTGCCGCAGATCGGTCATCAGCCGGTGATAGAAGTGGATATTATGCTGGCCCATGAGCTGCCAGCCCAGGGATTCCTGGGTTTTGACCAAATGATGGAGATAGCCGCAGGAGTAATGAGCGCAGGTCGGGCAGGAGCAGTCCGGATCCGGCGGGTTTTCCAGAAATTTGTAAACCGACCGGCGCAGGTCCAGAATTCCGCGCGAAGTGAAGAGAGTGCCCCGCCGGGCGACCTGGGTGGGGATGATACAGTCAAACATGTCCACGCCCCGGTGCACGGCCTCCAGCAGATCGGCGGGAGTGCCCACGCCCATGAGATAGCGCGGACGGTCCGCCGGCAGCAGGTCCGCGGTCAGGGCGCAGACGTCCTCGCGCTCGCTTTTGGTCTCCCCCACCGCCAGACCACCAATGGCGAAGCCATCGAACGGCATGGAGGTCAGCCCCTCCGCGCTCACTTTCCGGAGGTCGGGAAACAAGGCGCCCTGCACGATGGCGAACATCGATTGCGGGGAATCCCCCCGCGCCGCCAGGCTGCGGGCAGCCCAGCGCTGCGTGATTTCCAGTGCCGCCCGCGCCTCCTTCTTTCCGGCGGTGGAGGGAATGCACTGGTCCAGCACCATCATGATGTCGCTGCCGATGGAGCGCTGGGTGGCGATGCTTTTTTCCGGGCTCAGGAGGATGGTTTTGCCATCGACATAACTCTGAAACACCGCGCCCTCCTCGCTCATGGAGCGCGAGTGCGGCAGGGAGAAAATCTGGAAGCCTCCGGAGTCCGTGAGCACCGATTTGTTCCATCGCATGAACCGGTGGATGTCCCCAAACTTCTCAAACACCTCCGGCCCCGGGCGCAGCAGCAGATGATAGGTGTTCGCCAGCAGGATCTGGGATCCCGACTGCTCCAGCGTCTCCGGCAGCTGGGACTTCACCGTCGCCTGCGTGCCCACGGGCATGAAGAGGGGCGTGCGCACCTCATTGTGCAGGGTGCGGAAAACGGCGGCGCGGGCGCGCGAGCCCGTGGCCTTGGCCTGGAGTTGAAAATGCAGTCGGGAGGGAGTCGTCATCGGCGGCGGCCTCCTTTCTGACACCGATTCCCGGCGCGTCGAGGGAGGGTTTTCCCAAGACACCGACTCCGTGAAGTTGTCCGGAACCGCTTGCCCGCGCCGGCTGGCAGCCGTTTGCTGGAGCCCTATGAACTGGCTGGTGTGGGCGCTGCTTTCGGCATTTTTCGCCGGCCTGACGGCCATTCTGGCCAAGATGGGCCTGGCCCAGGTGAACTCCCACCTGGCCACGGCAGTGCGCACCGTGGTGGTGCTGATCTTCACGTGGATTCTGGCGCTGAGCGTGGCCCCCGTCTCCGCACTCTCGGAGCTGTCGCGCCGGAACTGGGTGTTTCTGATCCTCTCGGGACTGGCGACCGGGCTGTCGTGGGTCTGCTACTTCCGGGCGCTGCAAATGGGGGAAGCCTCGAGGGTGGCACCCGTGGACAAGCTGAGCGTGGTTTTCACCCTGATCCTGGCGGTCCTGTTTCTGAAGGAGCGGCTGGGCTGGACGCAGTGTCTGGGGACGGCCCTCATCTTGGCCGGCGTGCTCCTGGTTGCATGGAAGCCGGTGCCCGGTTAGGCGGGCAGGCGGTTCTTCCGTCCACTCAGTCCACTGGGCTGGGATTCACGATCAAGTCCACGACCCCGGGCCCATAGCGGTTCCACAGTGCTGCCGGATCCACGGCAGGGCCGGGCAGCAGTTCCAGCGTGATAATCGGCCGGTGCAGCGTTTCCCCGAACCACGCTCCCAGCGATCCGGGCCGGGCACCCAGCTTCTCCACCTTCAGGCCGCAGGCTTTCGCCATGCGGTTGGCCCAGGCTTCCGCGGGTGGGGGGCCGTCATAGTCCACACAGGCCAGAGGCTGGTGGATGGCGATGATGAGATCCGGCATCGTGCGCTGGATCAGGGCGGCCAGCGCCTGGCTTTCCGGCTCCGACAGGGGGGCGGGGCCGTAACGCTCCTTTTCCTGCCGGTTGTCCGCGGGAAAATTACGGTTCAGGTCCACACCGCGGGCGTTGAACCGCTGCTCCATGGCCAGCCCGTCGGGATTGGCCACCGGCATGACCATAACCCGGCAGCCCGCCCAGGGCTGCGGGTGTTCCGTCAGCCACCGCATCAGCCGCTCCGCGATGGGCGTGCCCGCGCCCTCGCTGCCGTGAATGGAGGCCATGACGAAAACCGTGCGCGTTCCCTCTCCGAAAAAATGGCAGAGCAGGGGCCGGCCCTCCACGGAGGCACCGATGGTTTCAATGGTCATCAGAGGTTTCACAGAAGGCAGAGGCCGGAGAATTACGAGCAGGGCACCGGCGGTGAGCACCAGCAGCAGCAGGGCACCCGTCAGCGGATGCCGCAGCCAGCGGGGAAGGGGGGAGGTCCGCGTGGGCATGGTGCGCAAGTCCGCCGATGGGGACGGTCCTGTCAAGTTTGGAGCCGGTGGGGGAACCTGGCGTTTGAGCAGGTTCGGAAACTGTTCAACTACTGTTTAAAATTTCCCGTTTTTATTTGCAGCATTTCGCCCTGATTGCGGCACAGTGGCATGGGTGATACGGCATCCGCTGCCATGATTCCCGCTCCGAACCTGCTGATGAACATCGAAACCCCGGTCGCCGATCTTCCCTTTCTGGACGGGCGGACGCAAAAAGCACTGACGGCGGCGGGATTCACGAAGGTGGGGGAGGTGCTGACCCATTACCCGGCCCGCTACGAGGACCGGCGGGCGTTCGACGGCTGGCCGGACCGGGTGGAGGATGAGCAAACCGCGCTCTGTCTGAGGGGGGTGGTGTCGGATGTGCAGTTGAAGCGCTCCGGACCGCGCCGCTCCTTTGTGGTGCTGACGCTGTCACCGCCGGCGCTGCGGGGGGGGCTGGAGGGTTTTGCCCGGCCTCTGATGCTGCGGTGGTTCAACATGCCGTTCGTTTTCAAATCCTTCGCGGCGGATCAGGAGCTGATCGTGCACGGGCGGCCCAAGTCCACCAAAACCGGGGCCTTGATCATCGATCACCCGGAGTATGAAATTCTCAACGACACCGATGAGGAGGAGGCCGCGATCCATCTGGAGCGGATCGTGCCTGTTTACCATATGCGGGGCGGGGTGCCGCAGAAGACGCTGCGCCGGGCGGTGCATCGGATTCTGGACCACTTGGAGGACGGGGCGGTGCCCGACCTGCTGCCTGTGCCCTCCGTGCAGGGGGAATTTGCGGGGCAGAGCCGGGGGCAGGCTTGGCGGCGGATTCATTTTCCGGAATCCATGGAGGCGGCGGACCGCGCCCGCCGGTATCTGGCGCTGGAGGAGTTTTTTGTGCTGCAGCTGCAGGTGCTGCGCCGACGGCGGCAGTGGGAATCATTGGCCGGGGCCGCCCACTGCGGGCCGGGGCACCTCATGCGCCGGTGGCTGGAGTCCCTGCCTTTCGCCCTGACCGGAGCCCAGCAGCGCTCCATTGACGAAATCCGGGGGGACCTGGCCCGCCCGGCACCCATGAACCGCCTGCTCCAAGGGGATGTGGGCTCCGGCAAGACCTTCGTGGCCATGGCGGCCATGCTGTTGGCGGTGGAGAGCGGCTGCCAGGCGGCCTTGATGGCCCCGACCCAGATTCTGGCTGAGCAGCATTATCTCAACTTCCGCCGCTGGCTGGAGCCGCTGGGGGTGAGGATCGGGCTGCGCACAGCCTCGAAAAAAGAGGACGCTTTTCTTCCTCTTTTCAGCGAAGGCACCGTGGCGGGCGGAGATTCGCGGCCCCAGATTCTCATCGGCACCCACGCTCTGCTGCATGGCGATGCCGAATTGCCGGAACTCGGTCTGGCGGTGATTGACGAGCAGCACAAATTCGGCGTGGAGCAGCGCGCGCGTCTGGTGTGCCAAGGCCGCGCGCCGGATGTGCTGGTGATGACGGCCACCCCCATCCCGCGCACTCTGACGATGACGGTGTACGGCGATCTGGACGTCTCTTTGATTGATGAAATGCCCGCCGGCCGCCGGCCCATCGTCACCGCCGTGCGGGAGCAGCCGGATCTGAATCAGGTGGCCTCGTTTCTGAAGCAGCAGTTCGCCGCCGGGCGGCAGGCTTATCTGGTTTATCCTCTCATTGATGAGAGCGAGTCCTTGGATTTAAAATCCGCTGTGAAGGAGCATGCCTTCTGGGAGAAAAAGTTGGCACCTGACGCTGTCGGCCTGCTGCACGGTCGGCTGAGCCCTGCGGAAAAGGATGAGGTCATGCGGCGGTTCCGGGAGAATGACCTGCAGGCGCTGGTGTCCACCAGTGTGATTGAGGTGGGTGTGGATGTGCCCAATGCCAGCGTGATGATCGTGTTCGAGGCCGAGCGCTTCGGACTGGCCCAGCTGCACCAGCTGCGCGGCCGCATCGGACGGGGCGCGCACCGCAGCTGGTGTATTCTCACGGCCAGCGGCAAAAACGCCGAGGGGCTGGAGCGGCTTCACATTCTGGCAAAAACCAACGACGGCTTCGAGGTTGCCGAGGCCGACCTGCGCCAGCGGGGACCGGGGGATGTGCTGGGCACCGCCCAGAGCGGTCTGGCGGGTCTGGCGTTGGGCGATCCCGTGCGGGATGTGCGCCTGATCCGGCTGGCCCGCCGTCTGGCAGTGGAGGTGACGGCTTCGGATCCCGATTTCCTCCTGCCCAAACACGCCAGCCTGCGGCTTCAGGCGGAGCCGGAATCCCGGCCTCCAGTTGGATAATCCCTTCAAAATGAAACACTCATAACTAGGCTGGAAGCCTATCATTCACAGCTCTTTCCCCACAGAGGCGGGCCTGTCCTTCACTGTTGCCTGGACTTGCCCGTCCTGTCCCGTCCGCGGGAGGATGCATACTGATTTTTTACGCCCCCTGAGAAAAACTAAGAAAGCCTGGCACCGGATGGTCGTGCCATTTCGCCCTATAGAAAAAGCACTGATGCATTGTTCAGAAAGTAGCAGGCGGCATGGAAACTATTGAAGCGGTTTCCACCCCCTTTGGAGATGCGGGTTTTCCGGGTTTCCAAAATTTTTACAAGAAACGCGATTCAGACTTGATAATGCGACAGGATTTACTACATCTTTGCCCACGATTAACGATCGGCACGCCGAAACTTTATGGAAATTCAGAAATTCCTTGATTTGAGGCCCTTAGTGGGTTTATAATCTTCATAATCTCTGATATTTCCAAAATCTTAGATCACAACCATACTGTCTTCCTTTTATGCAAACGGCCCAAGAAGAAGAACAACTCATGCGCAGGGATGCGGGACGGCTGGCGGACTTTATTATGTTCACCCAGCGTTCATTTCTCCTGAATCTCTCCAAAGAGCTGAACAAAGGAAATGTCTCCTACGCCCAGTTCTTCCTTCTGGGATACCTGGCCAACGAGAGTTTTCTCACGATGACCGACATCTCGAAAAAGATGGGCCACAGCACCGCCGCCGCCACCGGCCTCGTGGACCGTCTGGAGAAGCTCGGCTATGTGGAGCGCCTCCACGCCAGTGAGGACCGCCGCAAGGTCATGGTCCAGATCACCCCCAAGGGTGTCGAGCTGGTGAACCGCATGCGCGAGGAAATTGTCGGCATGATGGACGGGCTTGATAAAAACGATCAGGAGGACCTGATCAACAGCTACGGCAAGCTCTCCGCTCTGGGAGGCGTTTCCTGAGGGGGGCAGCTGCTTCCCATTGTTTGTCCCGCCTGCCCGTCGCCGGGTCAATCCCCGGTCCGATGCCGGAAGCACTGTTTCTTTTTCACTGCGGCTGAATGATCAGCCGGCGGAGAAAGAGAGGCTCCAAGGAGATTGCAAAGAAAAATCGGACACGGGAACCGTGGTTTGAATCCGCATTAAGTCTCAGTCTGGAAAACGCGTCAGCAGGGACTTTCCGGATGGGAACAGGAATGCTCGGGAACCAGGTGTGTGCCTTGCCATTGCCAGCCCAGTCTTGGCCGGCGCGCCTCGGGATGGAAAACCGCCACCTCGCGCTCCTGCAGCCAAAGACTGAGAACCGAGGTGGCCAGACCGCCCGTCACCAGCATCAGCCCCATCGCGGTTCCCATTTTCCCCCGGCCCTCGCCGGTCAGGAAAAACCCCGCCACCGCCAGGCCGCCCAGCGTGTAGTAGGCCCACTGCGTGTCCTCCCGCCGGATATCCTGAGCGTTCTGAAGGGCGATATTTCCTGTGAAGGCTGGCCCCGCCTGCCGCCGGCCTTTCATAATGGGGTAGATGGAAAAGGCGCTGACCGCCAGCAGCAGCAGGCTGCAAAGCTGGGCGCGGCGGTCCTTCAGCCACCACACGCTGATCATCCATGCGAAGGTGCCGGCCAGCACGCCCCACAGCAGGAGCGGCTCCAGCAGAAAGTGCAGAAATTTCGGGTTCGCGAGCTGGCCCCACAGGGCTTTCAATTCCGTCAGCAGCATGGCTTTTCAGAGAAACATGTCCAGTTGCGCCACCTCCGCCGCCGTCTGGACACGGACGGGCACCGGCAGGCCCAGTTTATCATAGGCGGCGGGCATGGCCACCCGCCCGCGCGGGGTGCGTTTCAGGAAGCCCTTCATGATCAGGTAGGGCTCGTTCACCTCCTCCAGCGTGGTGGAGTCCTCGCTGACGACCACGGCCACGGAGTTCAGTCCCACCGGACCTCCATCAAATTTGAGAATCACCGCCTCCAGGATGCGGCGGTCCATCTCATCAATGCCGTCGCGGTCGATATCGATCAGGGTCAGGGCGGCATCGGCCACGGAACCGGAAATGTGGTTGTCCGCCCGCACCTGGGCGTAATCCCGGACATAGCGCAGCAGCATATTGGCCACACGGGGGGTGCCGCGGGCGCGGGACGCGATTTCCCTGGCTCCCTCACGGTCGATGGAAATGTCCAAAAGTCCGGCGGAGCGCTCCACAATATCGGTCAGCTCCGTCTCTCCGTAATAATCCAGCCGGCACACCATGCCGAACCGGCTGCGGAGCGGGGCGGTGAGCATGCCGCTGCGGGTGGTGGCCCCCACAAGCGTGAACCGGGGCAGGGGAAGTTGAATGCTGCGGGCGCTGGGTCCCTGGTCGATGATGATGTCCAGCTTGTAGTCCTCCATGGCCGGATAGAGGTATTCCTCCAGTTTTGGGTGCAGACGGTGGATTTCATCGATGAAAAGCACATCCCCGCGCTCCAGTTTGGTCAGGATGGCGGCCAGATCGCCGGCTTTCTCGATCTGCGGACCGTTGCAGACGTGGATCTGGGTGCCCACGCTGGTGGAGATGATGTGCGCCAGACTCGTTTTTCCGAGACCGGGCGGCCCGCACAGCAGCACATGGTCCAGCACATCGCCCCGCTGCCGGGCGGCCTCCACACGCATCATCAGCAGGTCCACCACCTTCCGCTGTCCCTGAAACTCCGAGAACGCCGGTGGGCGCAGGGAGACATCGAAGGCCGTGGTGGGAGCCACCGTGGCATTTTGATAAAAGTGATCGCCGGGGCCGGACACGGGAGTGAAAAGGGAGGACAATCCCGGACACCATGCCCGGCTTTGCTGTAGTTCCTTACGCCACTCCCTTTGTTATTTCCAGCAGGAACCGGAAAATCGTGACTTTGTTTCTGTTTTCCCGATTTTCGGGACTCCAAGGACCGGCAAAGCGGCAGGCCGGTCACTTTTTTCAGGGCCGTGCCGCCCGCGCAATAGTATCCAGGCACATCAGGCGGGTAGCGGCCAGGAAGGTTTCCACGGCTGGATCGAGCCGGCCTTTCCGCCGGATGATGCCGACGGGAAAATCGGGAACGGCCGGATGAAGAGGGCGGAGTTTGAGCCGGGTGCCGGTGAGGCAGGAGAAGCTTTCCGGCACCAGCGCCACTCCGCGGCCGGTCTCCACGGCGGCGATCAGGCTGGTGGCCCCGTCGTGCTCCTCGGCGACCTCCGGCCGCGGGCCGGGCGTCGGGAAAAGCTCCGCGATCCATTGATGGTATTCCGGATAGTCGCGCTTGGAATAGCCGATCAGGCGCTCGGCGGCCAGCCTGGCAAGAGTAACCCGTTTGGCTTTGGCCAGCGGATGCGCGGGATGGGCGGCGAGGCGGACGGCGTATTTCCGCAGCTCCTCGAACTCCAGTCCGTTCATGGATTTAGGCGGCGGCTGGATGGTCAGGGCGGCGTGCAGGGTCTCTTTCCGCAGACCGTCGAGAATCTGTTCCGTGGACAGATCGTGCAGGGCCACCCGCACTCCGGGGGCGCGGTTTTGAAACTCCCGCAGGGCGTGGGGCAGCAGTTCCACAGTGAGGGAGGGGGAATAACCGATATCAATCTCCCGCAGTCCCCCCCAGGCAAAGGCCTGCACGGTCTGGGTGGCGGCCTCCACGCGGTCGAGCACGGCGCGGGCCTCGCCGGCGAAGATGCGGCCCGCGGGGGTCAGGCGCACGGATTTGGCCCCGCGCTCCAGCAGCTCCACGCCCAGTTCCTCCTCCAGATCGCGGATCTGCCGGCTGAGCGGCGGCTGGGAAACGTGCAGCCGGGCGGCGGCGCGGGAGATATTCTCCTCCTCGGCCACAGCGGAGAAGTATTTGAGATGCCGGAGTTCCATTGAGGGCGAGCATACTTGGCGGGTATGCTGAGCCAAGCAACACGATATTACCGCTTTTCCGGAGGAGGCTTATGCTGGACTCAAGATGAACACCACTTTGAATCCTGTCACCCGTACGGCTCCCGTGGCCGGCGGTATTGTGAAACGCCCCTCCGCCGAGCGCGGACACGCCGACCACGGCTGGCTGGATGCCCGCCACACCTTCTCCTTCGCCGGCTACCACGACCGCGCCCACATGGGCTTCCGCTCCCTGCGGGTCATCAATCAGGACATCGTGGCCCCGGGCGAGGGCTTCGGCATGCACCCGCATCGGGACATGGAAATCTTCAGTTATGTGCTGGAAGGCGCGATCGCCCACAAGGACAGCATGGGCAACAGCCGCACCCTGCTTCCCGGCCAGATCCAGCTGATGAGCGCCGGCTCCGGTGTGACCCACAGCGAGTTCAACCCCAGTGACCGCGACCGCCTGCATCTGCTGCAGATCTGGCTTCATCCGGAGAAGGCCGGGCTTACGCCCAGCTACACGGAGTGGCATCCCGACCCCACCGCCGACAGCCAGCCCAAGGTGTTGGTGATTTCGCGGGACGGGCAGGAAAACTCCGCCGTGATCCATCAGGATGCCGAGATTTACCGGCTGCGTCTCCAGCCCGGCGGGGCCGTGACCCATGAACTGCATTCCGGCCGCGGCCTGTGGCTGCAGGTCATCCGGGGCCGCCTGACCCTCGGCGGCGTGGAGCTGGAGGCCGGCGACGGCGCCAGCACGGAGACCGCCGGGGTGCTTGAAATCCGAGCGTCGGAGAATTCCGAGGCGCTGCTTTTTGACCTGCGTTAAGGCTTTCCTGTCACGCTGCTCCGCCGTTTCCCAATCAACCTGAAAACAAAGCTGAATTCAACATCCACCATCCACCATGAAACATCTGCCCGCCATCGCCGGAGTCCTGCTGGGACTGCCTTTTGCCGCTTTCGGCCTTGATTATTTCCTGAACTTTATCCCCAAGGAGGGCATGCCTCCTCCGAATGAGCTTCAAGCCCATCTGATGGCCGCGCTAGACCCCAGCGGATGGCTGAAAATGGTGAAGGTGCTGGAGGTGGTGGGTGGCCTGCTGGTGGCCATCCCCCGCACGCGCGCTGCCGGTTTGCTGGTTCTCGGGCCCATCCTGGTGAACATTCTGGCCTACTGGATTTTCCTCGTCAAAGGCGCGGGCCTGTTCTCCCCTCCCATCGTGCCGGTGCTCTGCGCCCTGGCCCTCTACCTCGTCTGGGTTCACCGCGCCGGCTTCTGCGCCCTGCTGGGCTGCAGCTGCAAAAAGCCGACTGACCTTCGCGCGGCATAAAGGGCCTTCCGGTCCCTGCATGCCCCTGATTTCTGACTGACCGACGGCTCCGCCCGCGACTTTTCCCACACACGTTCCCGCCCACTCACCGTACCCATCCATCCATCCCAATCCAATCCAATCCATGAGCAAAATTCTCGTCCTCTATTACTCCACCTATGGCCACATCGAAACTATGGCCTCCGCCGTGGCCGAAGGCGCCCGCAGCGTGGAGGGCACCGAAGTCGTCATCAAACGCGTGCCCGAACTGATGTCTCCTGAAGTGGCCGCCAAATACGGTGCCAAGCTGGATCAGGCGGCTCCGGTGGCGGAGCCCGGTGAGCTGGGGGATTACGACGCCATCCTATTCGGCACCCCCACCCGCTTCGGCAACATGGCGGCCCAGATGCGGAACTTCCTGGACCAGACGGGCGGTCTGTGGGTGAAGGGCGCGCTGGTCGGCAAGATCGGCAGTGTCTTCACCAGCACCGGCACCGGCGGCGGCAACGAGAGCACTATCATCAGCTTTGTGACCACCCTGATGCACCATGGCATGATCTACAGCGGCCTGCCCTACTCCTGTCCGGAGCTGGCGGACATCAGCGAAGTCAAAGGCGGCTCCCCTTGGGGGGCAGCCTGCATCGCCGGGGCCGACGGCTCCCGCCAGCCCAGCGCCAAGGAGCTGGCCATGGCCAGATTCCAAGGCGAACGCGTGGCCGCTTTGGCGAAAAAGCTGAAGGACTGAACGGAGCCGCTGTTTCCCAATACGGAAAATCATCCCCGTTCCCGCGCTCCGCCGGGGACGGGGAATTTTTTGCGGACGGCCATTTTCTGCCCGGCATACTCAGGTCATCACCGCTTTCACCACTTTCCCGGCCACGTCCGTCAGGCGGTGGTCGCGACCGTTGTGGCGGTAGGTGAGGTTCTCGTGATTCATGCCCATCAGGTGCAGAATCGTGGCATGGAAGTCGTGCACGTGGACCTGGTCCGTGGCGACATTGATGCCGCAATCGTCGGTCGCGCCATGGACCGTTCCGGGCTTCACCCCGGCACCGGCGAGCCACGATGAAAACGCCCAGTGATGATGTTCGCGGCCTTTTGCGCCGGCGGTTTCCTTGAAGGGCGTGCGGCCAAATTCCGTGGTCCAAACGACCAGCGTATCCTCAAGCATGCCGCGCTGTTTCAAATCCCGCAGCAGGCCGGCGATGGGCTGATCAACATTTCCCGCAAGCGGCGCGTGGGCCATCATGTCTCCGTGCGAATCCCAATTGTCCGACGAACCGCTGTCGATCAGCTCTACGAAGCGCACGCCGCGTTCCGACAAGCGCCGCGCGATGAGGCACTGCCACCCGAAGCCCGTCGTCTGCCCCCGCTTCAAGCCGTAGAGATCGAGCGTCGCCTCGTTTTCTTTCGACAGATCAAAAGCGTCGGGCGCCTCCATCTGCATCCCGAACGAGGTCTCGAATGATTTCATCCGTGCGGCAAGCAGCGGGTCGGCGGCGCGCGCGAGCAAATGGCGGCGGTTCATCCCCGCCATCGCGTCGAGTTCGAGCCGCTGCATGCGATCGGTCGCGGCGCGGCGCTGAATGTTGGCGATCGGCTCCGAACCAGGCACGACGAGGGTGCCCTGATGTGCGCCGGGCAGAAAGTCACTCGCCCAAAGTTGATTGCCCGCATACGGGGTCTTCGGCGCGATGACGACAAACGACGGCAGGTTCCTGTTTTCGCTTCCGAGCCCGTAGCTGACCCAGGATCCGATGCCCGGCCGCGCAAACGTGAACGAGCCCGTGTGCATGCCCAGCGTTGCCTCGTAGTGATTCGTGTGGTCCGAACGCATGGAGCGGATGACGCACAGATCGTCCACGCACTTCGCCATGTGGGGAAAAAGCGCGCTGACCTCCGTGCCGCATTTTCCGTGCGGCGCGAATTCCCACAGCGGCCGCGTGAGGAACATTTTGTAGTCACCCTTCCGTCCTTGAAATTCATTGACTGAAACCGTCTGTCCTTCGCCGCTGAAAAGCCTCGGTTTTGGATCCCATGAGTCCACGTGCGACACGCCGCCGCTCATGTAGAGAAAGATCACGCGCTTTGCCTTCGCGGGAAAATGGGGGAGCTTCGGCGCGAGTGGATCCGCGGTGGCCCCGTCCTCTGCCAGCAGTTGCGAAAGCAGCCCCGGCAGGAGCGGCGAACCTGCGGTCATTGAACGCAGGAATCCGCGGCGGGTGGAGTCGAAAGCGGATCGATTTGCCATGGCGTGAGTCGGTTCAGTCGGGGTGCAGGAATTCGTTGCTGCCGAAAAGCGTGCGGACATACGCGGCGAGCGCGCCAAGCCCCGGCTTCTCATGGCCGGCGGCGGTCAGTTCCGCGCGGTAGGCGGCGAGAAAATCCATAGCCTCCGCGAGTTCCGTGCCGGTCGGCGGGCGGCCCAGCGTAAGGCGCGAAGCGCGCTCGATTTGCGAGGGTTCGTCGGCATTTGCGGATATAAGGCGTTCGGCGCATTTCAGCGCCTTTGTGTGAACGAATGGATCGTTGAGGAAAAAGAGTGCCTGCGTGGGAACCGTCGTGATGCGGCGCTCGGACGTGGAGGCATTCGGATCGGCACCGTCGAACAACGCCAAAAACGGATGCCGTTTGATCCGCTGCACCATAAGGTAAACGCTGCGCTTGTTGTGATCATACACCGCATTGAAAGGCGCGTGCTGCGAGAAGCCCCAGCTGTCCGGCGGCGGAAAGGGGTGAGCGGTGCCGGGTGTCTCATCAAGTTCGCCGCTCACCGCGAGAATACTGTCGCGGATTTCCTCCGCACTGAGGCGCCTGCGGGGAAAGGGCGTGAACAGTCCGGACGCCTGCGTGCCGTCGCTGTTTCCTGATTCCTGCTGATACGCTGCGCTCAGCATGATCAGCCGGTGCATCGCCTTGATCGACCAGCCGCGCTGGACGAATTTCGCCGCGAGAAAATCGAGAAGCTCCGGATGCGCCGGCGGCTCGCTGCGGGTGCCGAAATCATTGGCTGTCCGCACGAGGCCGCGCCCGAAGTGATATTGCCAAAGGCGGTTCACCATCACACGCGCGGTCAGAGGATTGTCGGCGCGCGTCAGCCACTGCGCGAGTTCGAGCCGTCCGCTGCCGGTCGTGCCAGAGGGAAGCTCCCCGTGTCCGAGCGCCTTGATGAATCCCCGGCGCACTTTTTCGCCTGCATGGTCCGGCTCGCCGCGGATTTGAATGCGCGCCTCGTGCGGCGTCCCCTCGGAGACACCGTAGGCAAGATCGACCGGACCGGCAATGAACTGCGCGCGCGCCTTCCGCCTGCGTTGTTCCTCATCGGAGGAAAGCTGCGCGGCCTGCTGGCGCAACTCTTCGATCCTCGCCTTCCGTGATGCTCGCCCGTCGCCGGCGATCCGCACCTCCGCTGCCCCGAACGATGGGAGCGGATTTGTTCCGACCGCGAAATTGTCGGCGTCGAGCGCGGGCTTCACGCCGCCAATATGGCCGTAGCTGTCGATGAATGAGTAATCGATGCTCCCGTCCCATCCTGTCGCGAACCGGCCGGTGAATTCGGTGCGGCTGGATGCCGAGGCGATGAAGCCGGTGTAGCTCCTCTCCTTCAGGTTGAGCGCGGCCTGCACCTGATACCATTCGCCGATTTTCAGCGGCTGAACGGCATCGCGCGCGTTGCCGCTGCGGCGGAAAAATCCGCTGCCATTGAAGAAGAGTTCCACCGCCGCGGAATTGCCGGGCCCATGTCCAAGATAGTAGCGCCATGAGCCCGCTCCGCCCCCATCCATGCCTGCGCAGCGGAAGTCGAAGCTGACAAACACGTGCTCCGTCGTTTCCGCTTTCCACGCCGTCGGCAGAGCCACTCCGAATCCGTTGTAATCGCCGCTGTTTGGCATGTGCAGGCCAAGATTCCCGCCCGCATACAGATTGTGATACGGGCTTTGCGACCCGGCGGAGATCCTCACCACGCTGTTTGGTCCAGGATTCCAGGGCTTTGCGGGCGGCGCGCTGTCTTTCTGCAATTCAAAGTCGCCATCGAGTCCCGCGAGCGCATCCAGCTCGGCATTCAAGGCCGCGAGCCGCGAATCCTGCGCAGGCCTGCCGGGCGGCGTGGCCGAGACCGGGGGGATCGGTGCTTCCTGCACGGCGATGTTGTCGAGATCAAGCGCCGGGTGCGGGTCCTTCGGGACGCCGGATGAATCCACGGTCACGAAGCTGAGCACACCCGCCCACGCTGCGGCGAACGGCTTGCTGTCAAAGACCGCGACTTCACCCGGGACGCCGACGCTGCCGCTGAAGGTCCGCGATTTTAGATCAAGCGTGAGCTGCAGGCTCTGCCACTGGCCCGGCTTCGGCGGCCGGATGATTTCCCCGCCGGGCAGCATCACCGCATCATATGAAATGAACACCTCCACCGCGGGCGCGTCCGCGGCGCCGACCATGAAGCGATGCCGTCCGTGCGCCGCCGCGTCACCAGTCGCGCGGAAATCGAGATTCACATGTACCATGCCCTGTGTGAGCGAAGGGTGCAATGTTTGCCGGATGGCGTATTCCTCCGCGCCCGCCGCCACATTCACGCCGACGCCGCCGAACGGATACAGGTTCCTGAACGGGCTCTGCGCGCTGGGCGTGACCGAGACTTTTCCGTCATAAAACCATGGCTGCACCAGCACGCCATTGCTGCCGCCGGATGCCGCATGCTGCATTTCGAAGTTGCCGTCGATGTCATCCAGCGGGCACAGCACGCCCCCCGGCGTCAGGCCCGCGGACACGAAGTCCGCGTCCAGTTCGCGCCACTTGTTCCGCGACTCCTCCGGCGGCACGAGCGGCGCCAGTGCGCGATACTTCTGCTTTTGCTCCGAGCCCGGAAACGCATACCGTGTGCTCTCAAAAATTCCATAGAGTCCATAATATTCCGTTGTCGAGACCGGATCGAACTTGTGGTTGTGGCACCGCGCGCAGCCCAGCGTCAGTCCCAGCACGCTCTGGCCGAGCGTGTCGATCGTGTCCTGGATCGTGAGGTGGTGATAGTTCTCCGAGTCGAACCCGAACCGCCGTGAAATCGCAAGATAGCCCGTCGCTGTCACGCGCTCCGCATAATTTTCGCGCGGTCCCCCGCGCGCCATGATATCGCCCGCGACCTGCTCGCGGATGAACTCGTCATACGGTTTGTCCGCGTTCAACGCGTCAATGACGTAATTCCGATAACGCCACGCCTCAGGTGCCGGGTAGTCCGCCGTATCGCCCGCCGTGTCCGCATAGCGCACCACATCCAGCCAGTGCCTCCCCCAATGCTCGCCATAGTGCCGCGACGCAAGCAGGCGCTCCACGAGCGCCGCGGCCGGCGCATCCACTGAGACCGGATCCCCGCACGTTTTTACAAATGCCTCCACCTCCTCCGGAGTCGGCGGCAGGCCGGTGAGGTCATAAGTCATCCGCCGGATCAATGCCCGCGGGCTGGCGCGGGGTGCGGGCTTTGCGCCAATGAACGCATCCACCTCGTTTTTCACCCACTCCCTGTTGGTCACCGCTGGCACCGGCGGATTTGTGACGGGCTCGAATGCCCAGTGCTTCCCGGCCTTCACCGGCACCGCATCCGCCGGGAACGGCGCGCCCATCTTCACCCACTCCGAAAAATCCGCCACCACTGCGGGCGGCAGCGTCCCGCGTCCGTCCCCGTCCGGCGGCATCGCCAAATCCTTGTCCACACGGCGCACCGCCTTGATCAGGAGACTTCCCTCGGCATTGCCCGGCACCACCACCGTTCCCGAATCCCCGCCGGCCATCAGCGCCTCGCGCGAATCAAGCTTCAGCCCGCCCTTCGACGTTCCCGCCGCCGTACTGTGGCACTCGTAGCACTGCGCTGCCAGTACCGGCCGGATCCTGTTTTCAAAAAAAGCCGAACCCTCTCCGGCAGCCGCCTGCCAGGGATGGCATGCGAACACTCCTGCCGCCATGATCATGCGCACCGCGCTCATGATCCCGTCATGACCACGCGGCCCGGGGTGATGCGGGAAAAAGCGGAGCAGCGGGGAAGCCATAGTGGGTGATGGTTACTGCTTCGTCTCAAATTCCAAATCGGACGGACCGGTGTCAGTCCCTGATGTAATACAATGTCATTAAGGATTTATTTCTGTTATGGAAAGTGTGGCTGTGAATTTCTGTGAGGTTGGGGCTCCCATTTCAGGCCAGGTCTTGGCGGGCAGGCATTCGGCGTGCTGACAGCATCGGGGTGGGCACGGTCCGATGAGGGCAGTGGCCAGCGGGCTGGAGAAGGATCCGGCGCACGGACTCCGCCGTCTGAAAGGCCCTCCCCCGGCTTGAGCACGGGGAAGAATTTTTTCCGGGCAGCCAAGTGCCTGCGCGGGACTGGTTTACAGCGCCACTCCCTGCTCCCGGCATCAGGCCAATGACTCCGTGGACCGCGCCATGCATGGTCCGCGCTTGGAGCAGGTCCCAAGCCGCCCTGCACATCGCTTTGAGCCTTTAAAATCGATCCTGATAGAACCTTCGCAAAATAAACTGCCCAATTTTCCCTCGATTCTCCCCGATGAACAGAGCTTAAATCAGGCAGTTTGTTCTGCGAAGGCTCCTCAAGTTCAGTTTCAACTGTTCCCGCTCCCAGTATTCCTCCGCTTCCAGCATTGAAATTTTTCAATGCCGGGGACGAGCCTCAGGGCTTTTTAATAAAGGCCGTGACGTCGGCGGAGAGTTTTTCGAGGGAAGGCAGATTGGTGTACATCATGTGGCCGCCATCGTAGTGGCCCCACTCGATATTGCCTTGCAGGGCGGGCGGAAGATCCATGTGGCGCACGCTGTAATGCATGTTCTCCGAGGGGGTGGCAAGGTCTTGCCAGCCGCAGGCAAGGAACACGCGCAGAGAGGGATTGGAGGTCAGCGCCTTGGTGAGCGGGGTGGCGACCTCCAGATACTCGTTGTTGGCACTGAAATTCCACGGGGTCATACCGGGGCCGCCCAGGATTTCGTAGGGACGTCCGGTCTGGAAATTGAGGCCCGCGGGATCGGAGAGATAGCGGTTCATCGAGGAGGCGAAGGCTCCCAGCACCACATCGTAGGAGGGGTCACCCCCTTGGCCGGAGACACGGCCGTCGTAACGGCCGATGACCTTGTTTTCGGACTCGAGCAGGCGCTGGCGGAACAGGCTGGGGTTGATGCGCAGGTTTTCACGCAGGATGAGTTCCACCGGCAGGCTGGTCAGGATGCTGAGTTCGGCGGCGGTTTTCTGCTTCTGTTCGTCGGAGATGGAGGAGCCCAGAAACAGGCTGGTGGCGTAGGGTCCGCGGGCGAAATCCGTGGCCCGCTTCACGGTGCCGGCAAAATCCCGTTGAAGTTCCGGAGCCAGTTTTTTGTGATAGTGGGCCGTGGCGGCCATGGAGGGCAGCCAACCGATGTAGGGGACATCGTTCTGTTCGTCGGGCATGAGGGTCTTGTAGTCAAAAAGACCGCTCACCACAATGAGGCCGTTCAGATACATGCCATAGCGGCTTTGCAGGTGCTCCGCCAGGCCTGCCCCACGGATGCCGCCGTAGCTTTCGCCCATGAGAAATTTCGGGCTGGACCAGCGCTTGTGGGTGCTCACCCAGAGCCTGACAAAATCGCCCAGGCTCTCGATGTCCTCGCGGTAACCGTGGAACTGGTGCGCATCCTCGCCCTTCTCCGGACGGCTGAGGCCGGTGCCCACGGGATCCACAAACACGAGATCGCAGTCCGGCAGCAGGGTGAACTCGTTGTCCGTCAGGCCATAGGGGGGCGGGGGGGCAGTGACGCCATCCGCCGGCAGCACCACCCGGCGCGGCCCGAAGGCCCCGAGGTGCAGCCACACGCTGGAGCTGCCGGGGCCGCCATTGAAGCAGAAGCACACCGGACGTTTGGCCATGGTGTCGGCGTCCAGGTCCGTGCGGGTGTAGGCGATGTGGAAAACATCGGCGCGGGGCTCGCCGTAGGCCTTGGTGAGCGTGAGGGAGCCGGCGGTGGACTTGTAGGCCACCTTCTGCCCTCGGATCGTCATCTCATGCGTCACCTCCGCCACGGGGGCGGCATCCTCTTTTTTACCGTCGTCCTTTTTCTCCTTCTCCTCCTTTTTGTCCCCGTCCTTGCCGGGCGGCTGCGCCTGGACGGGCAGCAGGGTGGACAGCGTGAGCAGCAGGACAGCAGGCTTGAGGAATGAGGAGCGGATCATGGGTTTTTGGATGGGTGACCAGCGTGCATGCGGATTCGCGCTGGAGCGGCGCGGAGAGCTGTTTATGTCTTAAAACCATGGCTTCCCCGCAATCCGTCACTCTTCACCGCCCCCTCGATATGCACCTGCACCTGCGGGACGGGGATATGCTGCGTCTGGTCTGTGCCGACAGCGCCGGGCCGTTCGCCGGGGCGGTCATCATGCCGAATCTGGTGCCGCCCGTGACCTCCGCGGAGGTGCTCACCGCTTACCGCGCCCGCATTCTGGAGGCCGCCGGCCCCCATGCGGCGGCTTTTCAGCCTCTGATGACCCTTTTTTTCCAGCATTACACCGAGGCCCAGCTGGCGGCGGCGCTGCCGGACCTCTTCGCGGTGAAGCTCTATCCCCACGGTGTCACCACCAACAGCGAGAGCGGCATCCACAGCATCAGCGCTGCCGACCCCACCTTCCGGCTGATGGAGGAGATGGGCATTCCTCTGCTGGTGCACGGGGAAACCACGGGATTTGTGCTGGACCGGGAGACGGAGTTTCTGTCTGTCTATGAAACCCTGGCCACCCGGTTTCCCCGGCTGCGGATTGTCATGGAGCATATCACCACCGCTGCCGCGGTGACGCTGCTGGACCGTTTTGAAAATCTCCATGCGACCGTCACCGCGCATCATCTGATCATCACCCTCGACGATGTGGCGGGCGGGATGCTGCAGCCCCATCTGTTCTGCAAGCCCATCGCCAAACGTCCCTCCGACCGCGACGCTCTGCTGGCCGCGGCCCTGGCCGCGCATCCGAAGCTGATGATGGGCAGCGACAGCGCCCCGCACCCGCGCGAGGCCAAGGAATGCTGCGGCTGCGCGGCCGGCGTTTACTCCGCGCCCGTGCTGCTGCCCCGGCTGGCGCAGCTGTTCGCGGACCATGGCGCTCTGGACCATCTTCAGGCGTTTATCAGCGGCAACGCCTGCCGCATCCACGGCCTGAATCCGCCTGACAAATCCATCACCCTGGTCCGCGAATCCTGGACGGTTCCGACGCGCTGCGGGGATGGCTCCGGCCCCACGGTGGTGCCTTGGGAGGCCGGGAGTGAACTGGAGTGGAGAGTGAAGGCCTGAAGGGTGCAGCCGGAACTGCGGCCCGGCAGTTCTTTTTCATTTGGACGCTGCCAAACGCTTTGCCTTAAAGTGTCTCCGGCCTGCTCATCAGTTCGGTGACCCGGGAGAGGAGGCGCCCGGCCCCGCCGCCGTCGAGCACCCGGTGGTCAAAGCTCAGGGTCAGATCCGCCTGGGTCCGGGGCTGGAAGGATTGGGTGACGGGATCCCAAACCGGGGATTTTTCACCCGCGCCCAGTCCCATCAGCAGGGTCTGCTCGGGCAGGGGGATGGGTGTGGCCCAAAGAATACCAAAAGTGCCGAAATTGGTGATGGTGGCGATCCCGGGGCCGCGGGCCTCCGGCGGCAGCTTGCGGGCGCGGGCTCGCTGGACGAGGTCGTTGTAGAGCGGCACCATGTCCGCCAGGGTGCGGGTATTGGCATCCCGGATCACCGGAACCAGCACGCCGGCCTCCACCTCGACGGCGAAGCCGAGATCGATGGCCGACGGGTGGATGATGCGGTTGCCGACCAGCCGGCCGGCGACAGCGGTGTTTTCTGAAAGGGCGATGGCCAGGGCCCTCAGGAAATAAAGCGCGGGGCCGGCCTTGAGGTCCGCGGGGGTCTGCCGGCGGTGTGCCAGCATGGGATCGAGATCCACCCGGATGCCGACGGTGGCCAACGGACGGGTCCAGCTGCGGCGCATGGAGTCCGCCACCGCAATGCGCATGGGGCTGGCAGGGGTGGTGTGGTGCTTGTCCAGCTGGGCCATGAAGGCCTCGAAATCCTCCACCGTTACACGCCCCCCGGAGCCGCTGCCGGCCACGGCGGAGAGATCGGCGGCATTGAGCCCCATCTCCACCATGCGGGCGCGGAGCCGGGGGGAGATGTAATGGGCACCCCCTGCATTCACCGGCACCGGCAATCCCGTCAGAGTGGGGTGCACCCCACCGGCGGCGGAGGGTGTCATGGCGATGGAGGAGTCCACGCGGAAATGCAGGCCGGCGGTGTCGTCCTCCCCGTTTCCCGCAGTCGGGGCGGATCCATTGGAGCAGGTGCCGGAACCGTTGGCCGCGGAGGCGGCGGTGCCGTGGCGGGAAAGGGGGAGGGCGTCCCCGCTTTCAGTGTCCGGGGGGGAGGGCTCCGGCACCATGCCGGCGCGGGCGGCCTCCTCCTCACTGACGGTGAGGTATCCCAGGACCGAGCCCACGGGATAACTGACGCCGATTTCACAGGTCAGCTCCTCCACCACGCCGGAGCAGGGAATAGTCACGCTCATCGTGGCCTTCTGGGTCTCCACCTCCATGATTTCCTGGTCCGTCTGCACGGAGTCGCCGGAGACCACATCCATCCGCAGGAGCGTAGCCTCCGCGATGGATTCACCGAGCTGGGGCATGAGAATGGGGATGCGCATGAGGGAAAACGGATCGGGTGAAAAACAGAGGGATTTCCGGACACTGGCAGCATGCCGCCTGCGTGCAAGGCTTTCTAAAGCCGCGCCCCGGCTGTCCGCACGGAGGAGGGAACAGGGATGGCCGGCGATGAGGGCAGGAATCAGTCCGGAGTCCGGCCCCGGCCATGGGAATCTTGCACCGCACCCGCCACGCTTTCATGAAAGGCGGCGATGGCCTGGGCGGGATCCTCGGCGCGCATCAGGCTCTCGCCGGCAAGAATGCCATTGGCTCCCCACTCAAAAACCTGACGGGCGTCGGCGGGGGTTTTAATGCCGCTCTCGCTGATCAGCAGCAGGCCGTCCGGCACCTCCTCGCTCAGATCGCCGGTGGTCTTCAGATCCACCACAAACGTCTTCAGATTCCGGTTATTGACCCCAATGATCCGGGCGTCGGTGGAGAGGGCGCGCTCCAACTCCTCCGCGTCGTGGACCTCCACCAGCACATCCAGCTGGCAGGTTTCGGCCACCGTCAGCAGATGCACCAGCTCCTCCTGGGTCAGGGCGGCCACGATCAGCAGGATGGCGTCGGCCCCGGCGACCACGGACTCGTAGATCTGCACCTCGTCCACGATGAAGTCCTTCCGCAGCAGCGGCACACCGGTGGCGGCCCGGATAAGGGAAAGGTAGCTCAGATGACCTTGGAAGTATCTCTCATCCGTCAGCACCGAGATGGCATTGGCGCCGCCGGAGTCATAGCATTTGGCCATCAGCACCGGATCAAAATTCTCTGCGATCACCCCCACGCTGGGCGAGGCTTTCTTCACCTCCGCAATGACCGCCAGCGACTCCGGCCCCAGATCCAGGGCGAGGTGAAAAGAGCGGAAATCATTGCGCTCCAGCGCGGCCAGCCTCAGGGCCTCCGTGCGGGGGCGGATTTTCTCCACTTCGAGGCGTTTGTGGGCGATGATTTCAGCGAGTTTATTCATGGGATCAGAAAAGGGAAAAAGGGAGGCGGAAAGAAAAATCCAACAAATTGAAAAAATGGCTTGCGGAAAGCGGGAATTCGAGAATACTTGCCGTCCGCCACCGTGAGAGTCAAATCTCCAACGGCATGCGGGCGTAGCTCAGGGGTAGAGCGCAACCTTGCCAAGGTTGATGTCGGGCGTTCGAATCGCCTCGCCCGCTCCATCTTCATATTCAGAAAATGATGAGGATGGAGCGGCTCACCGGGAACAAAACCGGGCACGGCTCCAATCAAAACCAACAGGGCTCAGAGTGCCGTTTGAGCAGAGCGCAGAGCTATCCGTTATAAAACCGTGCTTATCCGGTAACTGGAATCCAATCCCATTCAGCTGCTTCCGCTGTTTTCATGGAGAGTGTTCTGGAGGGTAACCACGCCTCCCATGAAAAATGGAATATTCCGCAGTTTCCGGGAACTCAGCGGGAGAGCGCGTCCGGCTCCCGGAGTTTGGGAATGAAATCCTCCGGAAGGGAGCCCTCATCGGAGTCGCCGCCCAGCGGTTCCTCCTCCAAGTGCATGCCCTCCGGGCCCTGGGTGGTGCTGATCACCTCCGCCATCATGTGGGCATAGCCCTCGGGAGGCGTGCCGATGTGGCCGTCTCCTTCAATGAAAGGCACATGGAAGGGAGTGCCGATGTTCTGCAGCCAAGCGTGGCAGAAGGAATGCAATGCTTTTTGGTTGGCCGGTGTCCGGCGGGCACCTTGGAGTTCCTCCTCATCCAGCTCGATTTTGTCCCAGCCGGTGCACTCGCCGGACGGGAAGCAGTCCAGCCAAAGGCATGGATACTGGCGGCCTTTGGCCACGCCCTTCAGCTGCAGATGGGTGCCCACCATGATGCCGGGATCTGGAAAGGCTGGAAGGCTGAGGATGTAGGCCAGTTCGACGCAGAGCAGCATCCGCCGGGGTGTGGCCTCTTTCACCAGGCGGAAGCCAATATCCATACCGGGGCCGATGTAGTCAAACTGCCCGCCCAACCCGGGAAGCTCCACCTCAAGATTGCCCACCGGAAAACCGGCGGTCCAGCCGGCGCATTTCAAATCCAGCCCCCGGGTGGGGGTGATGATATCCCGGCGGTAGGCCGCCACTCCTTTGCGGAAGGCATCCACCATCCGAGGCGCATCCCCGGAGGTGGCAAGCCCGGCGGAGAAGACAATTTCGTCGCCGATGGTTTTCCAGAGGCTCAGCCGGCTTTCGTTCGGACCGAACTTGGGATCCACATAGGCGGGAAGCTGGCGGTAGAACTCCCCGAAAAAATTCTGCCATTCATTGGCGGAGCAGTTCTGCTTGAACGCAGTGGAGCCCGCCAGATCAGCGCTGAGGAAAAGCCGCAGACTCACACCAGCTTCAGAGTTTCCAGCCTCACCTTGGCGGCCTCCACGGAAACGAGAAACTGACCGGCAAGCCTCAGGGGATCAGCTCCGTAGATTTCGGCGGTCGCGCGGAATTTCTCCTCCGGCATGAGGAATGCCGCGGCGAACCAGTTGGCCTCCCACTCCAAACGGTTGTTGCTGCCGTCCCGGCCCAGATGCAGGGGGATCCGGCCCTGCCGGGAATGCAGAAAGTAATGGCCCAGCTCATGCGCGATGGTGAAGCGGTGCCGCAGCGGGCCATCCGACCACATCAGACGAATAGTGAAATCCTGCGGCCCCTCCACTGTGATGGTGCTGTGGTTGTGCGCCAGCCAATCCTCCCGGGATAGCAGTTCGATCTTTCCGCCCAGCCTTGCCACCAGCGGCTCCATCGAATCCCTCGGCTCATATTTGAGCAGCTCCGCTGTCTGCACGGCAATGCTCTCCACGACCGATTTCGGCCAATTGCATGCCACAGGCATGGGAGTGGAAGGAGCTTCAATCATGGCGGGGGAAACCATTAAACAGTCAGGACACCGCTGCTGAAAGTCAACTTCTTTCCACTGTGGTCCGGAAGCCATTCGTTGCCAATTACAATACCGGTCCGCAATTCCACATTGAGGAACTGCTTCGGCGTGTCAGGATATGGCAATCTTATCGTTATGTTGGAGCCTATGCTTGAAGCTGTGCTGGAAATTGTGCTGGGTATCTTCGGAACCGGTGGCCGGAGGGGATCCGACGGGAGTGACAGCCGGGTCGGCGACTCGGAGTTTGAAAGAGAGGCATCACGTTTTTGGCTGAAATGCGGCATTGTCCTGACGGTGCTTGCCATCATTGGCGCTCTGATTTGGGATAAATGATTCAACTGAGGCCGGGCAGGGCATCAATCCATCGGCGATGACCGGGAAAAACCGGTTCCAGCCGGAACCCGCACACTGCTTTCCGCATGCTGCTTTCCAGCCCCTTGAAAGATCCGGGAAGGCCCGGCAGGGTCGGGGATGCGATATTTCATCACTGGTACGGACACGGATGCCGGCAAAACCTATGTGACATGCCTGCTGCTGCAGGCGCTGAACGCAGCGGGAAAACCGGCGGTCGGATTCAAGCCCATATGCTGTGGGGACCGGCGGGATGTGATGCTGCTGCTGGCAGCGGGGGTTTCCGATGACGCCGGACCCGCGCTGGAAGAGATCAATCCGGTGTTCTACCAGCAGCCGCTGGCGCCGCTGACGGCAGGCTGGATGGCCAATGTGCCCTTTGACCGCGAGGGGATTCTAAAGGCTTGGCAGGCGCTGGAGGCCAAGTATGAGCACATCCTCGTGGAGGGGGCCGGGGGCTGGGAGGTGCCGGTGACGGAGACGGAGACCATGGGGGATGTGGCGGTGGATTTCGGCCTGCCGGTGCTGGTGGTGGTGAACAACCGGCTGGGAGCATTGAACCACACCCTGCTGACCGTCCGCGGCATCCGCGCACGGGGGCTGCGCTGCGCGGGGCTGATCCTGAACTATCCCCACGATGAGCGGGACAGCGCCAGCATTTCCAACGCGGCGGCCCTGCGCGCCATTTTCCCGGAAATCCCGGTGCTGGAGGTCATGCATGGGGAGACGGAGGTGGATCTGACGGAGCTGGAGGATTTGGCGGAGCCCGTCAGCCCCACCGCCTGACAGCCATTTGAAGGCTGGTAAATTCAAGCCGCCGGTCTCTGCCCCGCGGGTTTTACCCATTTGTTTTGATATCCCATGATGCAGCCGGAAGACTTTCCTTTCCCTCAGCCGCCGGACAGTCCGCCGATTGACCTGCACAGCGATGCCCATTTCATGCGGGAGGCGCTGCGCATGGCCCGGAGGGCGTATCAGAAGGAGGAGGTGCCGGTGGGTGCGGTGATCGTGCGGGCGGGGGAAATCATCGCCCGGTCATGGAATCAGGTGGAGACCCTGAAGGATGCCACCGCCCACGCCGAGATGCTGGCCCTGACGCAGGCGGAGATCGTGGTGGAGGACTGGCGCCTGACAGACTGCGATCTCTATGTGACCAAGGAGCCATGCCCCATGTGCGCGGGGGCCATCGTTCATTGCCGTATCCGCAGGGTGGTGTTTGGCTGTCCCGATGCCAAAAGCGGAGCCGCAGGCGGTTTCATCAACCTGCTCCAGACACCGAATCTGAACCACCGCAGCGAAGTGGTGCAGGGCGTGCTGGGCGGGGAATGCCTGGCGCTGCTGCAGTCCTTCTTTGCCGCGCGCCGGGCGGCGAAAAAGGAGGTATAACCATGCCCTTCAGACAGCGTCGCGACGTCCGGCGACTCAATTCCCCGTTAAGAAGTCTCCGCAGAACAAACTGCCTGATTTTGAGTCATTTTTCCGGGAAAATTTGAGGGAAAGTTCCGCAATTTATTTTCCAGAGGATAAGCTGGAAATTATATAATTCGGCTTTGACTGAGGACCGTGTTCACAGGATTAGCGCACCGTCATGAAAATCCTGTTATTCCCGGCGTTCTGCCTTCTCTCCGCCTCCACTTTTTTAAATGCCCAAAAAACCTCGGATGCGCCGGCAGTGGAGCAGACGGCGGCTCCGGAGGCCGGATCCGCAAAGGATGAAGCCCCAGCGGTGGAGTCCTCCGCGGACAGTTTGGAGAAGGAGCAGCAGGCGGCAGTAGATAAGTTCCTGAAATCTTTGCACTTCATGACCGGCACCCAGACGCTGGCAAATGGTGCCGTGACCTTGGATCTGCCTGAGGGATTCCGCTTTCTGAACGGGAATGACGCCCGCCGGGTTCTGGTGAACCTGTGGGGCAATCCTCCGGAAACCGCTGCCGGTGCTCTGGGGATGATTGTGCCTCCGGGCGGCGAATTGATAGATGATGAATCCTGGGCCGTGATCGTGAGTTACGATAAGAGCGGCTATGTGTCGGACGGGGATGCTGCGGAAATGGATTATCAGGACCTTCTAAAAAAAATGAAAGAAGGGGATGAGGCGGATAACCAGGAGCGGAAAAAAGCGGGTTATACCGCCATGACCCTGAAAGGCTGGGCCTTGCCTCCCCACTATGACCATGACACCAAAGTGCTGCACTGGGCCAAGGAACTGGAGGTGGAGGGCAGTCCGGAGAATACCCTGAACTATGATGTGCGGGTGCTGGGCCGGAGGGGAGTGGTCTCCCTGAACTGCGTGGCCGGCATGGCGCAGCTGGAGAAAGTGAAAAGCCACACCCCTGAGCTGGTCTCCATGACCAAATTCAATTCCGGCCACGCCTACGATGATTTCGATCCGAAGACGGATGAAAAAGCGGCCTATGGCATTGCGGGCCTGATCGCCGGCACTGCCATTGCGGCGAAGACTGGACTCTTCAAAGGCATCTGGCTGGCGATTCTGGCAGGGAAAAAATTTATTCTGCTCGGCGTCTTGGCGGTGGGAGGGCTTCTCAAAAAGCTCTTCAGCCGGCGCGGGGAGCAGGCCTGAAGGAGGGCCGTGCCTCCGTGCTTTAAAGCTGGAGTCACGAAGCCGGCTGCCCCCGCTCCTCAATGGAGCAGGGGTTCCTGATCCTCCAAAGCCATCAGGGAGGTGCGGCAAAGGCTGGCGTAGCGGCCATTCTGCCGGATCAGCTGATCGTGGGTGCCCTGCTCCACGATCTGGCCCAGATTAAGCACATAGATCCGGTCGGCGTGGCGCACAGTGCTCAGGCGGTGGGCGATGACAAAGGTGGTGCGGTCGGCCATCAGGCGCTCCAGAGCCTCCTGGATCAGCCGCTCAGTCTCCGTGTCCACGCTGGCGGTAGCCTCGTCCAGAAGAAGAATGGGAGGATTCTTCAGCAGGGCGCGGGCGATGGAAATACGCTGTTTTTCCCCGACGCTGAGGCGCACGCCGCGCTCGCCGACCTGGGTGTCGAGCCCCTCCGGCAGCCGGCGGGTGAAGTCGGCGGCATTGGCGGCGGTGAGGACCCGCCAGAGATCGTCATCGGTGGCCCCGCGGTGGGCGATGAGCAGGTTCTCCCGGATCGTGCCGTTGAAAAGAAAGCTCTCCTGCGTGACATAGCCGATGGCGGCCCGGAGGCTTTCCTTGCTGACATGACGGATGGACTGGCCATCGATGCGGATATCGCCCCCGTCATACTCATAAAAGCGGGTCAGCAGATTGATGATGGTGGATTTGCCGGCTCCCGTGGGACCGACCAAGGCCACCGCCTGTCCAGGCAGGGCCTCCAAGCTGACTCCGGCGAGGGTGGCGGACTTGCCGGAGTAGGTGAAGCGCACATCCTCGAAGGTGACATGTCCTTTGGTCAGGCGAAGCGGCTCCCCATCATTGGCATTGGCCTCAGGCTGGGCCTCCAGAATGCCGAACACCCGGTCAGCGGCGGCGCGTCCGGCTTGGATAATCTGGTTCAGCTGATGAAGACGTCCGGTGGGCTCCAGAAAATAGGGCATGAGGAAGAGAAAGCCCATGAACTCCCCTTTGCTGAGATGTCCGGCCAGAACCTCCCGACCACCAAAAAGCAGCACCAGCACGATGCCCATGGCACCGATAAAGTTCATGGACGGGTTGTAAACCGACCATACGCGCATCACCCGGAGGGTGGCGGCGCGGAGACGGTGGCTGAAATCATTGAAGCGGCCAAGCTGGGGGCGCTCCATGTGGTAGGCCTTGATCTGCCGGATGCCGCTGATGTTGTCATGCAGCATGGAGTTCATCTCGCTGGTGGACTGGCGCACCGCCTTATAGCGGCTTTTGGCCGAAAAGCTGTACCAGGCCGCTCCCGCGATCAGAAAGGGAATGGGGCTCATGGCGATCAGTGTCAGCTGCGGACTGTGGAAATACATCCAGGCACCGACCACGGCGATCTGCAGAACCGCGACCAGCCCCTGCTCCACGCCGTCGATCAGCACCCGTTCCATGGCGTTCACATCCTCCGCCACCGTGGTCATCAGGTCACCGGTGGGCTTGTTGTCAAACCAGTTGAGGGGCAGCGTCTGCAGGCGCTCATAGAGGTCGCTGCGGATATCGCAGATCACGCGCTGCTCGAGGCTGTTGTTCAGATTGATGCGCAGGGAGTTCAGCAGATCCTTGGCGAAATAGGCGGCGGTGGCCAGCAGCACCCACGGCAGCAGTTTGTCAGGCTGGTTTTTCTCAATGACCTCATCAATCACCGACTTGATGGCGTTTGGGGAGACAATCACCAGCAGGGTGCCAAGGACGGCACAGGAGATCTGGCCAAAGGCCATCAGGGGGTAACGACGGAGCCAAGGGAGGACTCGGAGGATGGTTTTCATTAAGAGGGGATGCCGGGAGCTTGAGGGAAAGACGGCAGAAACGCCGTGTCCGCTTCCGGATGCAACGGATTATGAAACGCCTGCCAGGCACCGCAGGGCTGGGCTGGGCGGAAAATTCCCCGCCACTGCGTGAAGGGAGCCAAGAAGCCTGTCCGGGCATTGTTTTATGCGGTTGAAAGTAAGGACAGGGGAGTGACTGGAATAAGGAAGGAGCTGCGGCCGCCCCCTGGCACAGGGCGTGACGGGGAAAGCGTGCCTCCGGACTGGAGGCCTTGTCATGTTCCGTTTTCTCAAACGCCTGCTGCGCTGGGGGATTTTATCCCTTCTGGCCGGCGTGCTGACGCTGGTTCTCTTTAATGTCTGGCTGGTGAGGCGCAGCTCCGCGCGCGTCACTCCGGACTCCGCTGCCGTGCCCCGCGCCCCGGTGGCGCTGGTCATGGGCACCAGCCGCCGCTTGGACAATGGCCAGATTAATCCCTACTGGAAGAGCCGCATGGATGCGACCGCCACCCTGTATTTGGCTGGGCGGGTGGAGAAGATCCTGGTCAGCGGAAGCCACACCAGCGCCTACTATAACGAGCCGCGCGACATGCGCGAGGGCCTGATGCAGCGGGGGGTGCCGGCCTCTGTGATCACGATGGATGCCTCCGGGCTGCGCACTCTTGATTCCGTGATCCGGGCCCACAAGATTTTCGGCGTCACCGACTGCGTGATCGTCACCGACGATTATCATCTGCCCCGCTCCCTCTGGCTGGCGGACCGCCGGGGGCTAAAGGCCACCGGTTTTCACGGACCGCCGGTCCCGTGGCGGACTTCTGTCTGGATGTGGGGCCGAGAATGGCTGGCCAGAGTCAATGCGGCCTTGGACGAGTGGGTGCTGAATACCAGAGCCGCCCACTACGGGGAGCCCAGGACTCTGGACGGGGGTGGCAAGCCCGCTGCGAAAAGGATATCACATTCCGGAAAGCCGGAAGCAGGGCATGAAATTTCCCTGCTTCCTATTATTCTCCGGCCAGAGGAGAGAAACAGACGCTGAAAGCCTGCCGGGGAATCAGGATGGTCTTTTCATCAGCCAGCCAGTCCGGGATAATGACCAAGCGCTATACTGGGGCGGCAGCATGGAGTGCAAAAATAGAGCGCGAAAAATGGTAAGCTCTTTGTTTTCCCCGCAATTTTTTTGGAGGAAATGAGCATTTCTTAAGAGATTCAACCTGTTCTATAAAACTTTCAGCAGTGACTTTTTAAAATTTCCATCAAAAGGACAGTTGGAATTTTTAATAAAACCGGTCACTTATTTGGGGGCTGCTACTGTGACGCTAAGAGTTTGAACACCCTTGGACACGTGCTTTAAAAATAAAGAGGCATCCTTTTTTCTGCCCATCGGGCGCGGGCAACTAAAAACAATCATCATTTTTCATTTCCACTCGCGGTGTGGAGGGCACTTTATTGGGAAAAGCTTGGGATTTCTTCTTAACGATGACCGTTGAGGTCAGGATGGGGCCTTTTGTGGAAAGCTTCCACTCTGCAGAAAAAGTTAAAAAGTTAATGAAATTTTGGTTAAATTTATCCGGGCAGGTTTTATGTCGCATCCAGAATGCAGGGCGGCTTGAGGCGCAGCCATGCGTCCGCATCTGCAAAAGCTCCAGAACATCCAGAGGCAAAAAGAGAAATCTTTAAGGAACATCCTTCGCCAAGGCAGGCTCTACGAGCCAAAAAAGAGGGAAACCGAACGGTTTCCCTCTTTGATTGGTGATGGTTGAAGCCTTAGAGCTTCCGTTGCAATAGCAGTGTGACGGCTATTTCAGCGTGTAACGTGTCCACTTGCCTGAACCGGTCTTGGTGAAGTTTTCATCCATGACCTTGATGGCGCGTAGGTAGAAGACGCCGGACTGCATGGCGGCAGCACGGGCGGAGATGCCTTCCTCACCGGCGGCGGAGACAACACGGCGGAGACGCTCAATGACGTCTTCCTCGCTGAGGCGCTTGCCCCGGCCGCCCTTGCGGCGGGTGGTGGCGGCCTCCGCAGTGGCCAATTGGGGAACGAGATCGGCGACCCAGCCTTTGCTGTCACTCTTAACGGGGCGTGTGCCGTTGATATCGGACTGCAGTCTGTTCATCTCGTCCTGAAGCTGGGTCATTTTTTTGCGGCGCAGGGTGGTAAGTTCCCGCTCCAGCTCAACAATGCGGCGATCCAGAATGTCGGACATAAGGGTTTGGTGGTTTGGTATGGTTAGTTGGTTTTGGTGGATGGCGTCGGCAGAAAATCCATTTTGAAGTGCATTTGCTGACCGAGGACAGAAAACAAGTCGTGTGAAGTATTGTCAACTGTAAATAGCGGTATTCTGAAATATTCTTTGTAAGCCCATTTTTCTCCATCCGGCAGCAAACGATCAAGCCTAAAGAAATCCCCCATGACCCTCCAGGAAGAGGGACGCTGCAAAAATGGATCCGGATGCATTGGCCTGATCCACCGAATAAATATTAAGAAAACGGCTGGATTACACATGCCTAAAAATGCATATTAGTGCCGGATGTCAGGGTGGCGATCCCGTATTGACGGTGCGGAGAGACCCTGTCTTCCTGAGGAAAATGAGACTTTTCTGGTTTTTTCTAGCCGTGGCCCTAATGGTCGCCATTCCCTTTCTTCTGGCGGGGGAGTCCTTTGAAAAGGAATTCACCTATGGAGGCACCCAAGCCCGGCTGACAGCCTGGGGAGAGCAGTGGGGCTGGCTGGTGGCCGTGCTGCTGCTGTCGGCGGATCTGGTGCTGCCGCTGCCGGCCACGGCGGTGATGAGCGGGCTGGGGTTGGTTTACGGCTTCTGGCTGGGCGGGGCAGTGGCGGCGGCGGGGTCGTTCATTTCCGGAGCGCTGGCCTTCTGGCTGTGCCGGAAATGGGGCATGCGCGTGGCCGGACGGCTGCTGGGGGAAAAAGACCTCGAGCGTGGCCGGCGGCTGTTCGCCGGCCGGGCCGGGGGGTGGCTGGTGGTGATGTCACGGTGGATGCCGCTGTTGCCGGAGGTGGTCGCCTGCATGGCGGGATTGACAGGGATGCCGGTGCGGCGCTTTCTGATCTCTCTGGCGTGCGGCTGTGTACCTATGGGATTTGTGTTCGCCGCCATAGGGGCGGCGGGAGTGGAGCGTCCCGGACTGGCCATTTTATTGAGCATTCTGATCCCCGGTGTTCTTTACGGGGTGGTGGTGCTCTGGCTGAAGCGACGGCACCTGTGGGGTAAAAATGAAAAGAGTGAAATCTGACGCAATGCTGCTCCTCAGTCCGCGTTTGCAGGGACATGCCTAAACTTCCAACCCTGCTGCTATGGATGGTCTGTCTGCCGGTGCTGGCGGACGGCCCTCCGGACAATCTGACAGACAATGTGCGCCGCCAGCCCCCGGCGGGGGTGGCGATAACGGAAAATGAACGTGCCAGCTTGGCAAGTGAGGCTGCCCGGCTGGGCGCGGCACTGGAGGCAGTGCGTGGCGAACTGAAGGGGAAACCCGGTCTTCTGCGCTATTTTCCGGACGTCCAAGTCTTCCATAAGGCGGTGGACTGGGCGCTGCGGTATGATGAGTTTTTCAATCCCGGCCAGACTGCCTGGGCCGGAGAGCAGCTGCGCGAGGGCTTTTCGCGGCTGGAGTCTCTGAAAAAGGGCGAACTCCCCTGGCTGTCGGCGCACGGACTGGTGGTGCGCGGGTACGAGTCCAAAATAGACGGCAGTGTGCAGCCGTTCGGACTGGTAGTGCCGGAGTCCTTTCAGCGGGATCTGCCGTGGCGCTGGCGGCTGGACTGCTGGTTCCACGGGCGTGGGGAGACCCTGACGGAGCTGGATTTCATCCATCAGCGCCGGACGCAGCCGGGCGAGTTCACACCGCCGGACACGCTGGTGCTGCATCCCTACGGCCGCTACTGCAACGGACAGCGTTTTGCCGGGGAGACGGATTTCTTCGAAGCGCTGGAGACTGTGAAGCGGGACTATCGCGTGGATCCGGACCGCATCGTGGTGCGCGGCTTCTCCCTCGGAGGCGCGGCCTGCTGGCACATCGCCACGCATCATGCCTGGCAGTGGGCGGCGGCGAATCCGGGCGCGGGCTTCAGCGAGACGGAGCAGTTTCTGAATTTCTTCCAAGGTGAGAAGCTTCAGCCCGCCCCGTGGGAGCGGATGCTCTGGAACCTTTACGACTCAACAGCCGTGGCCGGCAATCTTTTCAACTGTCCCACCGTGGCCTACAGCGGGGAGATTGACAGACAGAAGCAGGCTGCGGACCTGATGGCCTTGGCCATCGGAGCCAAGGACACCGGGCTGCTCCTGAAACATGTCATCGGTCCCGGCACCGCGCACAAATACGAGGCCGGAGCCAAACAGGAAGTGGCCGCCACTATTGACACAATCGCCGCCGCCGGCCGGCGGAGTGTGCCGGCTGAGGTCCGGCTGGAAACTTATACGCTGAAATACAACCGCAGCGCCTGGATTCAGGCGGACACTCTGGAGGAGCATTGGAAGCCTGCGCTTATCACGGCCACGTATGGATCCCATCAGTTTCACGTGGGCGTGAAAAATGTGAGCGCTTTTTCCCTCCGGTTCGAGCCGGGCACGCTTCCGGAAACCGTTGGCTCCCGCTTCGGGGTGGCAGTCAATGAGGGTCCCCTGGGGGACGGCAAGCCTGACATGCCCGCGTTTGAGGGGGAGGTTCACCGGCCCTCCGACCGCTCCCTGAACCTGAGTTTCGCCCGCCGGCCTGATGGAGGCTGGAGCCTGGTTGATCGCACGGACAAAAGCGCTCTGCGCAAAAAGCACAATCTTCAGGGCCCCATCGACGATGCGTTCATGGATTCCTTCATTTTTGTCAGGCCCACCGGACAGGCGGCGAATGAAAAGGCCGGCGCGTGGGCGAAGGCGGAGTTGGACCGCGCGATCGAGCACTGGCGGCGTCATTTCCGGGGTGACGCGAGGGTGAAGGACGACACCGCCATCACAGAAGAGGATATCAAATCCTCAAACCTCATCCTGTGGGGCGATCCCTCCTCCAACGCTGTTACGGCTAAAACAGCGTCAAAGCTGCCCATCACCTGGACGGGCAGCGAAATCAAAGCGGGCGGCCAAACCTTTCCGGCGGCGGACCATGTGCTGATCTGCATCTATCCCAATCCGCTGAATCCGGAGCGTTACGTGGTGCTCAACAGCAGCTTCACTTTCCGGGACTATGACTACCTCAACAACGCCCGGCAGACACCCAAGCTGCCGGACTGGGCAGTGATCGGACTGGACACGCCGCCGAACTCCCGCACGCCCGGCAAAATCGCGGCCGCGGACTTTTTCGGTGAGAAGTGGGAGCTCAAGTGAAAGCCGGGGCTCCGGCCCCGTCCGCGCACCGGTCCCGCTCCAGGCCTCAATACACCTTCTCGCTGGCGCGCTGCCATGCGGGCAGGTGAATGATGCTGTTGAGGATCTCGTAAGCCACAATGGCGGGATGCTTGGTGGCGTCGACATCGTGGATCAGATGGCTGCGGGCGTATTTGCCGCTGGAGTAGTACTCCAGCACCGGTTTGGTCTCGTCCTCATAGGTCTGGATGCGGCGCTCGATCACCTCATCGCGGGCGTCGTCAAAGCGGTTGTCCTTCAGCGCCCGCTTGCGCAGGCGGCGGCGCAGTTCATCCCGGTTGGGGCAGGAGAGATGGAAGACGCCAAGGACATCCAGATGCTGCTCCATGATGAGCGCCTGCCCGACATTCCGCGGAATGCCGTCGAGGATGAGAAAATCGATGTCCGGCTTGAAAAGATGGGAGTCCGCCCGCGACCGGATATTGGCCTCCCAAAGCTGCACCGTCAGCTCATCGGGCACCAGCTGGCCTTTGGAGGAATACTCCACAAACGCCTGTCCAAGCGGGGTGCGGGTGTCGAGCGAGCGGAACACATCCCCGCAGGCAAAATGGGTGAAGCGGGGAATGCGCCCGAGAATCGCGCCCTGCGTGCCTTTCCCGCTGCCCGGGGCACCGAAGAAAAGAAACGTCTGATAGCGATGACGGGGAGGAGGACTCATGATCGGGATCTTGATATGGCCGGTGGACGGAACCCGCCAGCGGGCGGGGCGGGCTATTTAGCGCATCACAGGGGGAAAAAAACTGGAATTTTATCTGTTCGGAGATGAAGTCGGAATCCTATGCCTGAAGCTCCGAAACGGATTGTCATCGCCACCCACAACACCCACAAAACCGGCGAGTTCCGGGCTCTTCTGGGGCCGGACTGGCTGGTGGAGGATCTGACCGCCTGGCCGGAGCTGCCGGTGCCGGTGGAGGACGGGGACACCTTTGAGGCCAATGCCGCCATCAAGGCCCGGTCCGCCGCGGAGCGTCTGGCGGAGGGTGTGCTGGTGGTTGCGGACGACTCCGGCCTGGAGGTGGACGCGCTGGAGGGCAGGCCGGGCATTTATTCCGCCCGCTATGCCGGTCCCGGCGCGGATGATGCCGGAAACCGCGACAGGGTGCTGGCGGAGATGGCGGAAGTGCCGGATGGGGTCCGCACCGCGCGCTTCCGCTGTGTGCTGGTGACCGCCCGCGGAGGTTCAGGGGAGCTGGCAGGCACCTGTGCCGGAGCGGTGGAGGGCCGGCTGACGCGGCAGGCGGCTGGAAGCGGGGGTTTTGGCTACGATCCGATTTTTGTGCCGGAGGGGCATGAGCGCACCTTTGGTGAACTGCCTCCGGAGGTGAAACACAGCCTCAGCCACCGGGCGCGGGCGCTGGCGGTCCTGCGCCGGCAGCTGGAGGCCATGGCTCATGGGTGATTGACGGATCTGCCCGATCCGGTCTAATGATTTGCTCCCGCCGGACGTATTGGTTTTACAGACCGGCAATCCGCGACCCTTTCCGCCCCCTATGGCCCTCAATCCTGAAGATTTCGAAGACTCCGCCCCCCGGAACTCCGGTGACACCCACCGGGAGGCCACCCTGCCTCCGGAGAAGCGTGAGGGTTACTGGCGGAAAGTGGGCGGCGGCTCGCTGTCGATCAGCATCATTGTCCACGGGGTGCTCATTCTGGTGGCCCTGCTGTGGCTCTTCCCGCCGATCCCGGCACCTAGGGACGAGGTGCAGTTCGTGCCCGGCGGCGGGGGCGGGGGCGGCGGGGGGGCGCAGGAGAAAATCTCCCAGAAACGCCAGCGCGCGGTCAGCCAGAGCATGCCCCGCACCCGGATCGCGTCCTCCGCGTCCACGGCTGATGCCGTGACTCTGCCGGATCTGAACGCCACCCTGACTCCCCTCACCGCTCTTTCCGCCAACACCCCCATGGGGGGCGGCGGCATGGGCAGCGGGCAGGGCATGGGCCGGGGCACCGGCAGCGGCGGCGGGGTGGGCTCCGGCATCGGATCGGGTTTCGGCCCGGGTTTTGGAGCCGGCTTTGTGGATTTGCCGAAACTGTATTCCAGCCGCTGCTCGCCCGCCGAGCGCCTGGCCAAGATGGCGGCCAACGGTGGATCACCCAAATGCGAGGAGGCGGTCACCAAGGGACTCGCCTGGCTGGCCTCCAAACAGAACGGGGACGGCTCGTGGGGCCAAGGCCACAAGGGGGCCATGACCGGCATGGTGCTGCTGGCTTTTCTGGGGCACTGTGAAACCCCGGACTCCCCCAAATACGGCGAGAAAATCCTCAAGGGAATCACCTATCTCATCGACCTTGGCCGCAATCAGAAACTGCCGGAGTTCGCCGGTATCTTCAGCGAAACGCCGGCGATTGTCAGCAGCACCTATGAGCATGGCATCGCCACCTATGCCCTCGGGGAGACCTATTCCTTTGCCAAGCTGGGCAACCGGGAGCTGCCGGGCCTGCGCGACGCCTTTGAGAAGGGGGTGAGCATCATCATCGAAAAGCAGAACCCCAAAGGAAGTTGGGCCTACCGGGAAGGGGTTGGCTACGCTGTGAACGAGCAGAATGACCTCTCCGTCACTGGCTGGCAATTCCAAGCGCTCAAGGCCGCCAAACACACCAATCTTAAAATCAGCGGGCTGAACAAGGCCGTGGACCGGGTGGAGGACTATCTGGAAAGCACCCAGACGCCGGATGGCGGATTCGGAAACGCTGACCGCGCCCAAGGCTACAATCAGTGGAATCTCAGTGGTGCCGCCCTCCTGGGCCTTCAGACGCTGGGCGGTGGTCATTCCGGCGCGGTAAACAAGGGCATACGCTGGCTTTCGTCGGAGCTTAAAAAGGAGCCGCTGGACTGGAGCAAAAACTGTTATCTTTACACGTGGTACTACAACACCCAAGCCACTTTTCAGAAAGGCGGGGATGCTTGGAAGGAATGGAATGCCCAGTTCCAGAAGCAGCTGCTGGACAACCAGCTTCCGGATGGCAGCTATAAGCGGGAGGGCGGCGGCGCCATCAATGCCGCCACCACCAGCGCCGCCGGCGGCGATGCGGATCTCTACCGCACCACCCTCTGCACGCTGATGTTGGAGGTGTATTACCGCTATCTGAAGGTCGGCGACCGCGAGGACGAAGGCAGCAGCCTGATCCCCGTGCGCAACCGGTAGAAGCAGGGCGCCGTCCGGTTTTTAAAGGGGCGTGTCTGTCAGGCGGACGGGCACGCCCTTTCATTCGCCCCCGCCGCGCTCTCCAGTATTTGGGAGCACGCGCCGGTCATTCACTCATACCGCAGCGCATCGATCGGATCCAGCGCTGCGGCCTTCCGGGCCGGATAGAAGCCAAAGAACACGCCGATCGCGAAGCTGACGCCGAAGGCCAGGAGGACGGAGCCCGTGGACACCACCGGCGTGAAGTCGGCAAACAGGGAGATGCCTTTGGAGATGCCCACTCCCAGCAGCACTCCCAGCAGGCCGCCCAGCAGGCTGAGCGTGATGGATTCGATCAGAAACTGAAGGAGGATGTCCGATCCCTGGGCCCCGATGGCGACGCGGATGCCGATCTCCCGCGTGCGCTCCGTGACGCTGACGAGCATGATGTTCATGATGCCGATGCCGCCTACCACCAGGGACATGCCGGCGATGGAGCCCAGCATCATGGTGATAATGCCGGAGATGGATCCCACGGTGTCGGCGATCTCCTTCTGATTGAGAATCGAAAAGTCGTCACCGTGCTCCGGCGGGATGCGGTGCCGCTGGCGCAGCAGGCTGACAATCTGCTGCTGGGCGGCGGCCATGCGGTCGGCGCTGACCACCTGCAGACTGATCAGGCGGATGTATTTCTCACCCGTCAGCCGTTTCATGGCGGTGGTGAAGGGCACGATGATGCGATCGTCCTGATCCTGCCCGCCCATGCCCGCGCCCTTGCTGGCCAGCAGGCCGATGATCACAAAGGGAATGTTCTTCAGCCGCACGGTCTGCCCTATGGGATTGAGCGGTCCGAAAAGCTCATGCGCCGTCTTGGATCCGATAACGGCGACTTTGGCGGAGCCCCGGATTTCGCGCTCGGTGAACATGGAGCCGCCGGCCAGCTTCCAATCCCGGATTTTCAGGTAGTCCTCCGATTCCCCGGCCACCGTGGTGGACCAGTTGCGGCCATTGGCGATGGCCTGCACGGTGGTGGTTACCTCCGGGCTGGCCGCCGCCACGTCCGGGATTTCGCGGGCCAGCGCAGCGGCGTCCGCCAAGGTCAGGACGCTGGCGCTGCCGCCCCCGGAGTTGACCCCGCCGGAGCGCCGGTTGCCTGCGAAGACCATCAGCAGGTTCTGCCCAAGAGCGGAAACCTGGGACTCAATGCGCGCTTGGGCTCCATTGCCCACCGCCACCATAGCCACCACGGACGCCACACCGATGATGATGCCCAAGGCCGTCAGCGTGGAGCGCAGCTTGTTCCGCCGCAGCGCGCGCAAGGCGATCATGGCCGTGAGCAGCGGGCGCAGGATGAGGGCCTGGAAGAGGAGCATTTGGGAAGGGGTGGGGGAGGGGGTTATTGGTTATTAGTTATTGGGATGGACGGACTGGTAGGGGAAGAGGGATGGTTTTCAGGCGAGTTTGGCTTGTTTTTCGGCGTGGTCGAGGGTGGCGCGTTCGGTGGCGGCCAAGCGGCGGTCGGGATTGATGGTATCGCTGATGACCTCCCCATCGCGCATGACCACGATGCGTTTGCAGTAGGAGGCGATGTCCAGCTCGTGTGTGACCATGACGATGGTGATGCCGGCGTCGTTGAGCTCCTGAAAGAACCCCATGATCTCAATGCTGGTGCGGGTGTCCAGGTTGCCGGTGGGTTCATCGGCCAGCAGGAGCTCCGGCTGATTGACGATGGCGCGGGCGATGGCGATGCGCTGCTGCTGGCCGCCGGAAAGCTGGCTGGGACGATGGCCGAGACGGTCTCCGAGCCCCACCCGCTCCAGCGCCTCCTTTGCACGGCGGCGCTGGGTGCGCAGGGAGATCAGCGGTTTACTGTAAAACATCGGCAGCTCCACATTCTCCAGCGCGGTGGTGCGGGCGAGGAGATTGAAGCTCTGGAAGACAAAGCCCAGCTTGTGGTTCCGCAGCCGGGCCAAGTGACGGCGGCTGAGGTCCGCCACATTCACCCCGTCCAGCAGATAGCGGCCGCCAGTGGGTTTGTCGAGGCAGCCCACGATGTTCATCAGCGTCGATTTCCCTGATCCGCTCGCACCCATGACGGCGACAAATTCCCCACGCTGCACCTCCAAATCCACATGGCGCACCGCGTGGACCTCCACATCGCCGGTGCGGTAAACCTTGGCGGCGCTTTCCAGCCGGATCACTGGAATTTGTGCCAAGGGTGGGGCCTGAGGGTGATTGGGATTGATGCTCATAGCGGTCAGCGCGGCGGGCCGCCGAAGCCGCCGGGTTTCTGATTGGAGGTGAAGGAGGTCACCATTGGGGCACTCTCCTCTGCGCCGTCCAACAGCTCGGAGTCCACGCTGTCGGTGATGCCGGTGCGGAGAATGCGGGGTTTGAGCGTCATGTCTTTTCCCGCGACCACCGTATAGGCCAGGCGCTGGTTGCGCTCCAGTTTGGCGGGGGGCGCGGGCTCATACTTCGTGCTTTCGGGCGGTGTGAAGCGCAGGGCAGTGTTGGGGATCTTCAGGACGTTTTTCCGCTCCGCCACCAGGATGGACACATCGGCGGTCATGCCCGGAAAGAGCTTCATCTCCGGATTGTCCACGGCGATGACGGTTTCGTAGGTCACGACGTTGTTAGTGGTTGTGGGCGACTTGCGCACCTGGCGGACGAGGCCTTTGAAAACTTCCTCGGGAAAGGCGTCCACATTGAACTCCACCGTTTGGCCGTCGCGGATCTGACCGATGTCCGCCTCGTTCACCGTGGCGATGATGTTCATCTTGGTGATGTCCTGAGCGATGGTGAAAAGCACCGGGGTCGTCATGGTGGCCGCCAGGGTCTGGCCGATATCCACCTTGCGGGCAATGACGATTCCGTCCACGGGAGCGGTGATTTTGCAGTAGCTCAGGTCCACCGTTGCGCGTTGCAGGGCAGCTTCACGGATGATCACTGTGGCCTCCGCCTGAGCCAGTTCCGCCACCGCCTGCTCCAGATCCGCTTGGGTGGCGGCCCGCTGGGGCAGCAGGTTCTTTTTGCGCGTCAGATTCTGTTGGTTCAGGGTGGCCGACGCCCGTGCGCTGGCCAGTTCCCCCTCCGCCTGCCGGACGGCAGCGCTATAGGTGGCGGAGTCAATCTCGGCCACCGGGTCGCCCTTTTTGACCGGCGAGTTGAAGTCCACATAGATCGCCGAGATCTTCCCGGACACCTGACTCCCCACATCCACGCTTTTCACCGCTCCCAGGGCACCGCTGGCGGTCACATGCTGGGAGAGGTCGCCCCGCGTGATTTTGACGGTGTCAAAAGTGCCCCCGCCTTCCGCCTTGCGGTTGCAGCCCGAGGCCCCCGCCAGCGCCGCCAAGGCTGCGAACGCTCCCACTAAAGCCCTGATGGCACGGGCCGCGGGAATGCCGCCCGTTCCCTGAAGGACAGGGTCCGGTTTTAGTGGCTGTGCCGGAGGTAGGTGGTCCTGAATGGGCGGAGTTGAATTCATACGCAAAGGAAAATGGGAAGAGTATGGAAAACAGGCTGCGGACGTTCACTTCCAGCCGCCGCCGAGGGCTTTGTAGAGGGCCGTCAGGTTGATCAGCAGATCGGCGCGGGTTTGCAGCAGGCTTTGCTGCGAGCTGTAAAGATCCTGCTGGGCGGAAAGCACGTTCAAATAGGTGTCGAGTCCTTGGCGGTAACGGGCTTCGGCGAGGTCGTAACGTTTCTGCTGGGCTTCAATAAGCAAAATCTGGGCTCCCAGCTGCCGGCGGTAACTGGCATTGGCGGTCAGAGCGTCGGCGACCTCCCGGAAGGCGGTCTGGATGGCTTTCTCATACCGCGCCACCTCCGTGCGGGTCCGCACTTTGGCGGCATCAAGGCTGGCCTTGTTGGCCCCGCCGCTGAAAATGGGGACGGTCAGGCGGGGCGAGAAATTCCAGGATCCGGTATTGGTTCCGAAGAGATCATTCAATTCCACGCTGGAGCTGCCGGCGGAGCCGGTAAGGGACAACGAGGGGAAGAAAGCCGCGCGCGCCGCTCCGATCGCGGCATTGGCGGCCCGCAGCGTGTGCTCGGCCTCCAGAATGTCCGGGCGGCGCAGCACCAGGTCCGAGGGCAGGCCGGGATGCGGATTGGACAGCAGCGCCCCGCTGTCGAGGGCGCGGCGGGCCGGCAGATCGGCGGGCAGCGGCTGGCCGGCCAGCAGGGTCAGGGCGTTCTCCGCCTGCGCGGCCTGGCGCTCATAGCTGATGATGCTGATTCTTGCCGACTGCACCTGGGCGTCCGCGCTGCGCAGATCCAGCTCATTGGAGCCGCCGGCATCCACCATGCTTTTGGTGACGGCGCGGGACTCGCTGACAAGAGCCAGGGTACGGTTCGCCAAGGCCAGCTGCTCCTGGATCTGGCACCAGTTGAAATACTGCGTGATCACCTCCGCTGTCAGGGAAAGCCGGACGCCGCGGGCGGCTTCGGCGGTGGACAGATAGTTCTCCAGCGCCTGGGCGTTCAGGCTCCGCACCCGACCGAAGAGATCGAGTTCATAGGACACACTGGCGTTGGCGCTGAACTGATTGCTGATGACGCGGCCGTTCCGTTGCCGTGAAAAGCTTCCGCCGGCATCCATGGTGGGAAAGTCCGAGGCCCGCTGCACCCGGTACTGCGCCCGGCTCTCTTCCACGTTCAGCATGGCCACCCGCAGGTCGCGGTTGCTGGTCAGGGCAATATCCAGAATGCGCCGCAGCCGGGGATCACGGACAAACTCCCGCCAGCTGATTTCAGAGGCGCTGCGGGCACCGTCCGCCGCGCCGCCGGATCCGCCGGGGTATTGATCCGCCACCGAAGGATCGGTGACGGGCAGGGATGGAATCATTGTGCAGCCGGGCAGCGTCAGCAGAAGGGCGGACAGCAGGGCGGGAAACCGGGATGGCATGGCGGGGGAGAAAAAAGCCTGGGCGGGCGGGCGCGGGGGAACAATAAACCCCTACGCATTTCCGAAGGGTCCGCCGGAGGAAACGGATGAGCGGTCCGGAAACCGGATGTCCGGCGCAATTGCCGGGATCAACGGTCAGGGCAGCCGTTCATCCGGCGGATCAGCCGCCCGTCACTATTCATAAACAGCTCTCCGTCACTTATGGCATGTTTGGCTGGGTCCCCGTTTCACTGTCATGCCCACCCGGCAATTTTCCCTCACCTCCCCAGGCAACGCTTCCGATGGGATCGGAGCTGTGGCCGTCAGCACCGTGCGCCCATCTTTCCCGGCGGGGCATGGTCGGCGCTTCTGGCTGGGGCACAAAACCTACTGGGCCTGCCAGATTGGCGGCTGGGGTGGCGGACTGCTGCTGGGCATCTGGAGTGAACTGATGAAGCCGGATGCGCCGCCGGATGCCGTGCAAGGGCTGGATCCGGTGGTTTTTGTCTCAACAGGCATGGGCCTGCTCATCAGTCACGTTCTGCGCTGGGTGATCCTGCACCGACGCTGGAAGGAATACCGTCTGCCTGCCTTGGTGCCGCGGGTGCTGGCGGCCAGTCTGGCGGGCGCGGCGGTGCTGGCCGCCGTGACCATGCCTCTGCAGTCGTGGATCTGGAGTAAAGCGGGACCAGGACTGGTCTCGCTGGTGATCGTCTGGCTCAGCCTGCATTTCATCGCCTGGTCAGGCATTTATTTCGGGTGGCATTACTACGTGCAGCTTCAGGAGACCCGGCTGCAGCAGCTCAAGATGGATGTGGCTCTGAAGGAGACGGCCCTCGCTTCGCTGCGTTCGCAGGTGAATCCCCACTTTCTCTTCAACGGCTTGAACGCCTTGCGGGATTTGATTGAAACCGATCCCGCCGGCGCCCGCGCGGTGGTCACCCAGATGGCTAAGCTGTTCCGGGCCTCGCTGTCCAGCGGAGACCGGCATCTCATACCGTTGCATCAGGAGCTGGAAACGGTGGAGGCCTATCTGCTCATTGAGAAAACACGCTTCGAGGAGCGGCTGCCCGTGCGCTCCAGCATCGATCCGGCGGCGCGGGACACCCTGGTGCCGCCTTTCCTGCTCCAGACCTTGGTGGAGAACGCCGTGAAATATGGGGTTTCCCCCTCGGGGACAGAGCCTGCCGGCATCGAATACACCGTGACCCTGGAGGGCGGATCCCTGGTCCTGACCGTGCGCAACCGGGGACAGTGGGGACAGTCCACCGGCTCCACCGGCTTGGGACTGAAGATGGCGCGGGAACGGCTGGCGCTGCTTTTTGACGGAAAGGGCTCCCTCACCATTGATCCCGGAGCGGACGGCCTGATCGTGGCCCGCGCCGTAATTCCCCAAAGCCCGGGACTGAATTAAGCTAAACTGAGCTGAATCCGCCATGGAGACAAGGACCCGAGTTTCAAACCATCCTGCGGTGTCTGCCCCTGCGGATACTCGGAAGGCAGCGGCTTCCTGATATGATCCGCGTTTTTATTGTCGATGACGAGAATCCCGCCCGTCGCGAGATGAAACGGCTGCTGGCGGCCCACAGTGATGTGGAGACAGCAGGGGAATATGCCTCCGCGGTGCAGGCACTGGAGGAGGTGGCGGAGCGCAGGCCGGATCTCATCTTTCTGGATATCCAGATGCCGGACCGCAGCGGGCTGGATGCCTCCGCGCAGCTGGCGGGGTGCGGGGCCGCCATCGTTTTTGTGACGGCCTATGACGAGCACGCGCTTCAGGCTTTCGATTTGGCGGCGCTCGATTACCTGCTGAAGCCGGTGGAGCCTGAGCGCTTGGCCAGAACCCTGGACCGGGTGCGCCATGGCCAGCCGCCGCAGGGGGAGTCCGGCGGACGCGTTTCCCCCGACGCGCCGGCTCCGGTGGCGGAATCCATGCTGTGCCCTGGTGACCGCATTTTCCTGCGCGGGCAGGACAGGCACTGGTTCACGCCACTCAGCGCCATTCGTCTGCTTCAGTCCGAGGGCAACCACACCCGCGTCTTCTTCGGCAGCGAAAAGCCTTTGGTCAGCCGGTCCCTCAATGCGCTGGAGCAGCGCCTGCCGCCGCAGCTGTTTTTCCGGGCCAACCGCTCGCAGATCGTGAATCTGAAATGCATCGTCTCAACTGAGGAATGGTTCAGCGGGTCTCTCAAGGTGCGGCTGGAGGACGGCACGGAGATCGAGTTCTCCCGCCGCCAGTCGCGTCTTTTCCGCGAGGGATTCAGTCTTTGACCGCAGGGAGCCGGATCACTGACTCGCTCACTTACTCCACCACTGCCGCTTTTTTGCGGATGGTGGCCTGCCAGATGGTGGCGGAGCGTTTGCCGGGACCAGTCTCCCCGCCCGGAATGATGATGGCTCCGTCCCAGTTCACGGCGGGAGTGGTGAGACAGGCAGGGCCGGGGAAGTGTCCGATACTGCTCCATTCGCCGGCTTGGGCGTCGTAGGCCATGACGGTGCGGGTGTAGCCGGGGTAATTCTCCAGCAGCAGCTGGTTGAACTTCTTCCGGGCGGCGTCCTCATCCGGGCCCACGGCATCGATTTTCCGTTCGTTGTTCTCCAGCATTTTCACCAGCTCCTCATCCGTGCCGCTGACAATCACGAGGTGGTGCGGAGCCACATGGAAGGCCGGCGCCGCCATTACCGAGGAGGGATGCCCGCGGGGATCGACGATGTCCCCCAGGATGGACCATTCCTTTTTGACAGGATCGAACCGGTGCAGATCCGTCAGGAAATCGGGGTCGCCGCCGGGATCGCGCCCGCCGCAGAGGTAAAGGCTCTCCACACCGTTTTCGAGGCTGGAGGCGGCGATGGGGAAAATGCGCGCCGGGCCGTCCCAGGGCGTCAGCGTCTGCCAGACGAAGGCGGCGGCATCGCCTTTTTTAGTGAGATCGAGCGCGAAAAAGCTGTTGGTGGCCTTTCCCCCGGGCATGCGCCCGGTGCCGCCGAGCACATAAATGGTGGTGCCGATGCGGGCCGCGCCCGCGCAGGCCAAGGGGCCGGGCAGTTTGGGATAGTCCTCGAACTCCACTGTTTTCTCCGCCGCGTTCCACTTCATGGCGAAACAGGTGTCCATGACATTGTCCTTCTCCGCGCCGCCGATACAGAGCACGCCGTCGGGCAGCGGGGCGGAGGCGCCGTAAGCGAGGCTGCGGGGCAGGGAGGCGTTGGCGGGCAGCCATTCGTAAACCGTTTTCTGGTCCGGTGAGTAACTGCGCTGAAGCACGTAAACATCCGGATGCCAGGCACGGGTTCCACCGCTCCAGAGTTCCCCCGACGGATAGTTGGTGCCGCCGGCGATCATCAGCACATCTCCCTGAGCTCCCGCGAAGGTGCCCGCCAAGCCCGGGGCTTTGCCGCTGCCGGAGGGCGGCGGCAGCTCCGCGATGGCGGTCCAGTCAATCTGAGGCGGAGGATGGATCTGATCGCCCTCTCCCTCCGGAGTCTGCGGCGGCGCGGGCACCGGTGGCGCCACCGGAGCGGGAGTGGGAGCCGTGGTCGGCGGTTTGGAAGTGCCGCCCGCCGGTTTGCCCCGCCGGCTGACCGGAGCGGCGAGGACAGTCACGCCACAAAGCCACAGGGCAGCCAACGGCAGGAAACGGAAGCGGAGGGCAGGCATGGGCAGTGACCTTTTCCCACGGCCCGCCCCCCCGCAAGAAAGAAAAAATGAAGAGACCTTTCAATCCGCCTCCAAAAGCCGCTTTGGAGGAATGAAACGAAATGATTTACCGCGGGCGGCATCCGGTTATGGTGAGGCGCCCGTTCCGTCATCGCCGAACCCTCCGCACGCCATGTCAACCATGCTCATCATTCTTCTGGTTATCCTCGGTGCCGCCGCTGTGGCGGTCTTCTGGGTCATCGGTCTCTACAATGGCCTCGTCACTCTGCGGAACCGTTATAAGAACGGCTTCTCCCAGATTGATGTCCAACTGAAGCGCCGCTACGATCTCATCCCGAATCTGGTGGAGACCGCCAAGGCCTACATGGCGCACGAGAAGGACACGCTGGAGGCGGTGATTCAGGCCCGCAACCAGGCATCCAGTGCCCGTCAGGCCGTCGCCGGGACAGCTGCCGCCGACAACAGCGCGCTGAAATCCCTGACTCAGGCCGAAGCCGGTCTGACCGCCGCGCTCAGCCGTTTCTCCATCGTGCAGGAGGCCTATCCCGACCTGAAGGCCAACCAGAACATGATGCAGCTTACGGAGGAACTGACCTCCACCGAGAATAAGATCGCCTTCGCCCGCCAAGCCTACAACGACGCGGTGATGAACTACAACACCCGGCGGGAAATGTTCCCGACGAGCTTCATCGCCGGCATGTTCAACTTCACGGAGGCTCAGTCTTTCGAGGTCGCCAACGATGCCGAGCGCGAGGCGGTCAAAATCCGGTTCTGAGATTATCCCGCGCCTGTCCGCCGCTGACTGACTGCTGCGGTAACGTGCCATCCAGACCGTGGAGAACCAGTTTTACAACGCTTTCGACCTTGAGCCGCTGGATCCTGTGGCAGTGCGGGAGTCCGAGTACCGCACGGTGTTCGAGATCAACCGCGACCGGATCATCCACACCTCGGCCTTCCGCCGGCTTCAAAGCAAAACCCAGGTGTTCCTGGCGGGGGAGCATGACTTCTACCGCACCCGGCTGACCCACAGTCTGGAGGTTTCCCAGATCGGACGCAGTCTGTGCTCCGCCCTGCGGCGGCGCAGTGCGCATCTGAGCGATGGCTTTTTCATCGATCCCGATCTGGTGGAGGCGGCCTGCCTGGCGCACGACATTGGGCATCCGCCGTTCGGCCATGCCGGCGAGCGCTCCCTGCACCGGCTGATGAGGGACTGGGGCGGATTCGAGGGCAATGCTCAGACGCTGCGCATGCTGACACGCACCATCTTCTCCGGGCAGGGCACAGGCATGAATCCCTGCCGGGCATTTCTGGACGCCACCCTGAAATACAAAACCCTGCACTGCGAGCTGACAGCCCCGGAGAATCATTTTCTCTACGACGATCAGTTCCGTTATGTGGACTGGGTGCTCGGTTCCCAGGATTTTCCCTTGGAACTGCCGCCGGGCCCCGCGCGGGACGCCTGCCGCTCCATTGAATGCCAGATCATGGACTGGGCGGATGACGCCGCTTATTCGCTGAACGACATCGCAGACGGCTACAATGCCGGCTTTCTGACGCTGGAGGCCATCGAACGCTGGGCCGGACGTCAGACCATGACCGAAAGGGAAAGCCGGCTGATTGGGAAACTGCTGGAGTCCATCCGGGGAAAGCGGCTGGAAACGAGGCTGCGGTCGCGCATCGGCCGCTTTATCGATGCCTGCACTTTGGAGCCGGACGTGAATTTCATGACCGGCTGGACCCGCCGCTACGCCTTCCGGCTGGGCATCGCCCCGGAGGCAATGGAAGAGGCGCTCCTCTACAAGCGCATGGCGCTGGATCTCGTCTTCCGCAGCCGCCACCTGCAGCAGCTGGAGCATAAAAGCGACTACCTGCTGACCCGGCTGCTCGCGGCCCTCACCGGGCATTATGTCACCCGCACCGTGCCTGCCAAGCTCCGCCTGCTGCGGGAATCCGATGAGGCTGCGCTGGAACAGGAGGAAAGCGAAAAAGGCCGCGCCCGCCTCATCTGCGACACCGTGGCCCGTATGACGGACGGGGCTGCCATACAGCTGTGCCGTCTGCTTTTCGAGCCGGGCTTCCGCTCCGCTGCGGATCCGCTTTGAGGCGGAGCGGAGCCCGGATTGTAAATGATGTGCAAAAGGCTGGGAGGGCGGGAAAGGAGGGTTGCGGACACACTCCCAGCCTTACAGGAAATCACAGAATACGGCGCAGAACCGGAGTTTCCGTGCCTGGCTCATCCTGCACCGCCACGTGGCCATACTGAAGCCAGCGATAAACCACCACCGTGGCGATGGAAACCACTGGTATGGCGTAAATGAGTCCGATTCCCAGCAAAAGCATGCCCGCAAAGACAAGCAAACCGCTGACGATCCAAAGAAGAAAAATGGGAAGACCGGAGTTGCGGGTCAGTTCCCAACTGTATTTCAGGGAATCCACAGCACCCAGATTCCGGTCCACGATCGCCGGCAGGAAATATCCCAGGCGGATCAGAAGATAGATGCCCGGAACAATCAGCAGGATGAATCCAATGCCCACCGCCAGACCGAAAAGAATACTGGCACCAAAAGCTGTCAGAAGTTTGCTCCCCCCACTGAAAAGCTGAGCAACACTGATCGTCCCGCCTGAAACCACATTCAGGCCCACCCGCGCCAGGCCCAGGTACAGGAAGATGCTGATGATATTCTGAACAAACTGCAGCAGAAGCCTCAAAATGGAAAACTGGGAGGCTGAGCCAGCATATGCCTGGAATGAAGAGGGGTCCGAAAAATTCACCGCTTTGGGCATCGTCATCCACGCAATCAGCGAAGTCAGCACCAGAAGAATGATAAAATACACCACGCCAATAATCAGAAGCCGAAGGAAATTCCGGTTGGTCAGGGTGAAGGCGCGGGAGACACAGACGATAACATCCGGCGGCTGGCTGCCGGGCGGAATCATGGGCAGAGCCCCTCCCGCGAGGGGAGCGCTGAGATCCTGGGACAACGGCGCGGCATAGGGATTGGAGCTGGGCACAGGAGGGGCACCGGTGCTGTCAAAAATCCTTGGCACCTGTCCGGCCGGCTGCCAGCCGGTCATGGTGGAGTTCCAGACCAGATCACTGACAGCATTGAGCTGGCCGGAGGCGGCCCGCTGACGCAGTTCATCAAAGGAGACAGGACCGCGCTGCTGCCCGGCATCGGAATAGTACCATTCATTCATAGCCCGCACCAGTTCCACAGCGGAGGCAGGGTGCAATATTATTTCCGGTTATGATTCCGGTTTTTAAGAAATTCCAATCACAATTTTTTTTCCGCTCCGGCAGCAGGCAGCCGGTCTCAGCCCGGCGTGGACGCGGACGGGGCAATGTGAGGCCCTTTTTTGGCAACCGTGATAAAGGGTGCGCGGAGATAAAGAGGCTCAACGGAAACAGCGGTGAGCTTGGCCAAAGATTCCACGGTCAGGCCATTGGCTCGGGCGGTCAGAACATCAGCCCGGGGCAGGACCGGAAGGGCTTGGCAGAACGGGGGGCTGGCGGTGTCGGTGGTGAACAGCTGGCCGGGCCACAGAGCGGTGCGCCGGGTGGTCTCCTCCAGGGAGTCCACCATCGGGGGGGCCGTCAGGATCCCGCCGACCACCTCGGCATACCACCAGGAGCCACGGCGGGCATCGCCGGTGACGGCGTAGCGTTCCAGAGAGTAGGCCTCGCCCAAGGCGCAGAGGGAGGGGATGCCGATCAGAGGGACATTTTTGGCCAGGCTGATCCCCATGGCGGCGGAGATGCCTACCCGGACCCCGGAGTAGCTGCCGGGACCAGTGCCGGTGACGATGAGGTCCAGCGGCGGGGCATGGCGCAGTATGGCCTCCAACGGTTCGAAGATGATGGAGTTGTGCGAGCGGTCACTGGCGAATTCCCGCACGTCCAGCATCCGGCCGTCTGAATACAGCGCCGCACTGCCGCGGGAGGAGGAGGTCTCGATGGCCAGTACAGTATCCATGGGAAGTCAGTTGGGATTCCGGCGCACAGGGCCGGCCATGCTGAAGAAGCGGACGCCGGGTCCGTCAAGCCCGATTGAGGATGACAGGCGGGCCAACGGGCTCATGCTGCGCCGCCGCACCATGACAGACAGTGGGCCCATCTGCATCAGAGGACTGGTCTTTCCGGAGCAACATCCAGCCGCAGGGCGGTGTGGATACCGGTTTTCCCTTCCAGCGACAGCCGCCACCAAGCGGTGCCCTCCGGCAGCAGAGCAGGGAAGAGGTCCGCCCATTCCACAATGCAGAGACCACCGGCTTCGAGATACTCGTCCCAGCCAAGGCCCAGGACCTCGTCCGCTGAGGACATGCGATAAAAGTCGAAATGAAACACGGGAACCCTGCCTCCCCGGTATTCGTGGACGAGGGTGAAGGTGGGGCTGGTGACCTCCGACGGCGATCCTGCTCCGGCGGTGATGCCTTTGCTGAGATGGGTCTTCCCGCTGCCCAGCCCTCCGCACAGGGCAATGACATCCCCGGCCCGCGCTGCCGTGCCCAACTCTCTGCCCAGCGCGAGGGTGTTCTCAATGGTGTGAAGGAGAATAGGGGATGCAGTGGCGGACATGGGAAGGGAATTTCCCCTCCAGAGTGCGCGTCCTTCATCCGCTGCGCAATGGTGGTCCATCAATCCGTCACGGGAGCCCGTGGGCTGGCCGTCATTTGCGGTTTTCATGGCGGGCTCCGGCGGGAATATGGCGCATGACAGATCCTCCACCGGGTCCCAAAACTCTGAAACGCTCCCTGCGGACTGCCTTGCGGAACGCTCTCCGGGAGATGCCACCTGCCCAGCGGGCTGCGGAGTCGGCACAACTGTGCGCCGCGGTCCGGCAATTGCCGGAATATCAGAAAGCGCGGACCGTGACCCTGTTCTGCCCCATGTCTTTTGAGGCTGATCTTCTGGAACTGCTGAACGATGCCCGGAAGCCATCCAGTGAGGCTGGAACCACCAGTCCACTGAACGATGGCGGCAGGCGGTTCCTGTTTCCGCTCACCCACGATGACCGCAGCCTGACCTGGCACAAAACACACAGCGTGGATGAATTGTCGCCGGGCCGCATGGGCATTCCGGAGCCGGACTCCGTAACAAGCCCGGCGGTGGACCCTGAGGAGATCGACCTCGTGATCGTTCCCGGCCTTGGCTTCACCCTGCAGGGAGGGCGGCTGGGGTTTGGCGGAGGGTATTACGACCGGTTTCTGGCTAAAACCGGCCCCGCAGTGGCCACTGTGGGGGTCTGCCTTTCCTGCCAGGTCGTGCCGGTGGAAAGCCTGCCCATGGAGCCGCATGACATTCCCCTGCACCGGGTGGTGGCACCCGGCTGCTGAGGGGTCAGCTGGAATGCTCCGCTGGGGAGGGATCCGCTTCCCCTGAATCATCCGGGAAAAGCATTCCCGTATCGGCATCCTCTTGCGGCTGTTGTGCGGCATCGGTGGCGGTGCCGCCCGTGAAACCGGGCGATGGCGGCACCGTGTCCGGAATCGGAATCTGGCCAGGAAAGAAGGGGCCCGGAAGGTCAGAGGAAGCGCCGGAATCCAAGCCGGCCGCCGGGGTGGATTCAGGCACAAAGGAGGCAGGCGGAGTGGCGGTGGACGGTGAGGAAAGCGTGGAGGCCGCCTGGGCCGGAGAGGCAGGCTCGATCAGCTTCAGCAGGTTGTCATGGAAACCGGCATCGCGCTCATAAAGCATTTCATAAACGCTTTTCCGCATCGCGGGATCGTCCATCAGGGCGAGGGCATCGGAAATGCCGGTGCGGAATCCCTCCGGAGCGCCTTCATACCAGCTTTGCGCGGCATCGGCCACCACTTGATTACGCTGGACGGGATCGGTGAGATTCATCGCCCACGTCAGTGCCTCCGCCGGAGCCGTGGGAGCGGCGGCGACGGCGAACTGGCTGGACGCGGCCTCGCGGACCGGACCCTCCGGCAGGGAATTCACAAAGCGGGAGGCGGCTCCAGGATTTTTCTCCGCCCAAGTGGTGGCCAGCACCGCCACCGCGGCGGTCTGGCTTTCCTGTCCGGCATCCTGCTGCCGGGCCAGCCAGGCGGCAGCGGCCTCCGGAGATGTTTGCGCCCAGGCAGCCACAAGGGGAACGGCGGCGGCTTTGCCCGCGGCGGGCAGACCGGTCACCCAGACGGCGGCGGCCTCCGGAGTGCGCGCCCCCCAGGCACCGGCCACGGCATTGATGGCATCCTGCCTTAGCACCGGATCTGTGAGTTTTTCCGACCACACGGCGGCGGAGGCAGCATCCTGGGCAGCCCACTGGCCTGCAAGCACTGAGGCGGCTTCAGGGTCATCGACCCCCGTCCGCGCCAGCCAGGAGGCGGCATCCGCAGGGGCGGAGAGTCCCCAGTGAAACATCACGGCGGACAGGGCGTCATCACGGAAATTCCCCGCTGGCAGGGTGCCGGCCCAGTCGGCGGCGTCCTCCGGCGCACTGGCCGCCCAGGTCTCAATCAGCGCCTCCATGGCCTCCGCGCGGGTGGGACCGTCAGGCATGCCGGCCACGCTCAGTGCCGCCTTGTAATGCGGGGAATCCAGAAAGGCTCTGGAGATGTCCGGCAGTGAGCCGCCATCTTTGGCCCCGGTGGTATTGGTCGAATGTTTGGTTCCCGAAGCGGAATTTCCGGGATTCAAGGACCCTGATGCCGCGGTTCCCCTGGAGGCGGAGGTCGGTCCGGCATCGTCAAAATGCACAATCAGTCCGGCGCTCAGCAGGACTCCGCCAAGAACCAGCACCGGTCCCCATTTGCCTGCCATGGAGGTGGACACAGGCGCAGAGGCGATGGATGTGGACTCCTGCGGCTCAGGCGCGCCAAGAGGGAAAACGGGGTTGGTGCTCACGATCCATGCTTGAAGCGGCGGCCGACCACATCACTTTCATTGCCGCTGGTATCCACCGCGCGGAAGTAATAGCGTGTGCCCGTGGCCCCTTTGATTCTGACCGTCACCACCCAGGTGGTGGTCGTGGATCCCTTGGCGGTGAGCAGGGCAGTATTCCATTTACTGGAACCCTCCTTCTGATAATAAACCGCTTTGATCCCGGCGGAGGAGGCGCCGGTGCCCGTGCCGCTGCCAGTGTCCGTGGCGGTGCCGGAAAGCACAACATCATAGCTGCTGTTGATCGGGGGTGTCGTGATGGTGATGGTGGGAGCGGTGGTGTCACCCGCCGTCTGTGCTATTATCGGCGAAGTGGCGGCAGCAAAAAGCAGAACGCAAAGAGCAGGATATTTCATAGGCGGGAGAAACCGGGTTTCGAAGGCGCAGCGTAGGCGGTTTGATCCACTCCGGCGACAAAATGTTCAAACGAATTCCCGTAAACCGGCGGGTGCCGCGGTGACATCCCCGATTTCCACTTCAGTTCCCAGTTCCACGGTGTCAAAGAGTTCAATCACGTCCGCATTGGCCATGCGGATGCAGCCGTGGCTGGCGGGAGTGCCCAGCCTCCCCTCCTGATTGGTGCCATGGATATAGATATAGCGGGAAAAGGTATTGGCGTTGCCCTCCTCCATGCCATCCAGCCATAGAATTCGGGTCAGAACGTAGTCCTCGGCGCTTTCCTGACCCTCTTCCCACAGTCCCACCGCCTGACGGCTGCGGAAGATGGTGCCGGGCGGGGCACCGTGCCCGATTTTTTGCACGATGCGGAATCGGCCCAGCGGTGTGAAATGGCTGTCCGGCTCCGATCCCAAGCCAAACCCGGAGGTGGAAATGAGGTAGGCTTTCAGACACTCGCCGGTATTCTTCAGCAAATAAAGACGCTGCTCTGAAACCGATACTTTTATTCTCATGGCGCAGAGAATAAACGCTGCATCCACAGGGGCGTCAAAGGCGTGCTGAAAGCCGGCGACAAGAGAAAAATTAATCCTGTTTTTAAATTGATGAAAGAAATCTCATGCGGCCTACGGGAAAAACCTTGGATTTAGGCATGAGAGTAGTACGGATTTACGGTTGCCTCCTCCTGACCGGGGTTTAACGGGTTGACGGAGAAATTTTGCAAAATAAGTTTCTGCCATCCTAATAACCAAGGGAACCAAAATACCCATGACACACAATACCCATCGCATTCAGGCCGCCGCCATCCTCGGCAGTCTGAGCCTCGCGGCCTCCGCTTTTGCGGGTTCCGCCCCTGTCAGCCCGATGCCGCCGGTCGCTCCCGCCCCCGCTGCCAGCGGTGGAATCTGGGACTCCATCGGAGCCACCTTGGATGTCGGATATGACACCCACTACATCTTCCGCGGCGCCCTCATCAGCCGGGACAATGTCTGGGCGCAGGTGTCCGCCGCTATTCCGCTGACCGAAAAGCTGGCCCTCGGTCTCGGGGCCTGGTACGCCGCCTCCGCCGATAACGATATCAGCTACAACGAGTTGGATCTCAATGCCGGTCTGACCTACGACGCCGGCTTCGCCAAATTCGGCGTGGGCTACACCCACTACGAATTCTTCAACGGCAGCGCCGGCGATGATATCGGTCTCCACGGCGCCGAGGAGGTGGGAGCCACGGTCTCCAAAAGCTTCGGCCAGGCCACCGATCCTGTCTCGTTCAACATCGGAGCCGGCTTCTACCATGACTTTGAAGTGGACGGCCAGTATCTGGAGCTGGGTGTGGACGCCCCGGTGCGCGTGAACGACAACTTCAGCATCGTGCCCGCCGCCCTCGTGTCCTACGGGTTTGACTACTATGCCCCGCGCGACGGCTTCCAGCACGTCCAGCTGAAGCTGTCCTTCCCGGTCAAGCTGACTCCCACCGCCACTCTGACGCCCTACGTGGCCGGCAACATCCCGCTCGCCACTTACGACGACTTCTATGATGACGAGGTCTACGGCGGCGTGAAGCTCAGCGTCTCCTTCTAAGAAGGAAGGGGAAAAGCGGGCGGACAACCTTCGTGGAACCGTCTCCAGAAACGGTCCCGGACCGCAAGGTCCGCTCCATCCCTCCTTTCAGAATTAACAAAGGCCTCCCGGCGGTTTCGCCGGGAGGTTTTTTGTGTGTGGAGTCACCCTGATTTAACAGCCCCGGGGCGTCGCAATCTGCTTCGGGCGGAAATAATTCCATTGGCAAGCAACAGCTACCGCCTGAAGCAAAAAATCCCACCCGCGACTATCGCGGTCAGAGGTTTTCGCTTCAGGCGGTGGCTATGACGGATTGATGAATCCCCCGCCTGCCCGCTTTCCAATGCTGCCCGTAATTACATGGATTTTTGGTCACGTGACATTTTCCGGGAAATAATTGCTGTCTCCCGGACGTGAACTGAAGGCAGATATTGTAACACCACCCATGAATTCACCCGCATCCCCGTTCTCACGCCGCCAGTTTCTGAGCACCACCACCAAAATCACCGCCGCTTCCGCCTTCGCCGGACTGACCGTTCCCCACGTGTTCGCCGCGCCGGATAACACCGTGGGAGTGGCGCTCGTCGGCTGTGGCGGCCGCGGCACCGGAGCGGCGGACCAGGCGCTCAGTGTCGTCAGCCTGCCCACCAAGCTGGTGGCCATGGCGGATGTGTTCGAGTACAAGATGAACGACAGCCACAAGGCCCTCAGTGAACAGTACAAGGACAAACCCGAGCGCTTCGACGTTCCCGAGGACCGCAAATTCCTGGGCGTGGACGCCTATAAAAAGGCCATGGATGTCCTGAAGCCCGGCGACATCGTCATTCTCACCACACCGCTGGCCTTCCGCGCCCCGCATTTCAAATACGCCATCGAGCGCGGCCTGCATGTCTTCATGGAGAAGCCCATCACCGCCGACGGCCCCAGCTCAAAGAGGATGCTGGCGCTCGCCGCGGAGGCGGACAAAAAGAACCTGAAGGTCGGCGTCGGTCTCATGGTGCGCCACTGCCGCGCCCGTCAGGAACTCTGGAAGCGCATCCGCGACGGCCAGATCGGCGATATCATCTCCATGCGCTCCTACCGCATGCACGGTCCCGTGGCCTCCTGTTTCTCGGTGCCCAAACCCGAGGGCAAGACGGAGGTGAACTACCAGATCGAGCGCTTCCACAGCTTCCTGTGGGCCAGCGGCGGTCTGTTCAGCGACTTCTACATCCACTTCATCGACGAATGCTGCTGGATGAAGGACAAGTGGCCCGTCAAGGCCCAGGCCGTGGGCGGACGCCACTACCGCGGTGAGTACATCGACCAGAACTTCGACAGCTACGCCGTGGAGTACACCTTCGACGACGGCACCAAGTTCTTCTTCGACGGCCGCACCATGCTGAACTGCAAAAACGAGGAGGCCAGCTACGCCCACGGCAGCAAGGGCTCCGCCATCATCAGCACCTCCGGCCACACTCCCGGCCGCTGCCGTATCTTCAAGGATCAGATCATGAAGCGCGGCACCGAGGTGTGGGGCTTCCCGCAGCCCGAGCAGAATCCCTATCAGCTCGAGTGGGACGACCTCGCCGCCGCCATCATCAACAACACCCCCTACAATGAGGTGCCCCGCGGCGTCCAGGCCAGCCTTGTCACCAGCATGGGCCGCATGGCCGCCCACACGGGCCGCGAGGTCACCTACGACCAGATGCTGAACTGCGCTCACGAGTTCGCGCCCAACATCGAATCCCTTACCCAGGACGGCCCAGCCCCGGTGATGCCCGGTCCGGACGGCAAATACCCGGTGCCCGCTCCCGGCATCAAGGTGGACACCGAATACTGAGCCAGTCCCGACCGCGGGCGTTTCCCCGCCTGGCCCGCCGATCCCCTCCATCCCCGCCTGTGGACGTGTGTCCCGGGCGGGGATTTTTTTGGAAAGGAGGAATCCTTTGGAGGGCCTTCCAGTCAGGCGATTTTGCGGAGCGTGGATTGACTTCCCGCCACGAAACTGAAAGATGGGTTTAATCCGACTTCAATGGCCGCCAGGAAACCACGACCCACCGCTCCGCCGCCGCCACCCTTTCAGCTTTTGGGAATGACATGGCTCCGACGGTTGGTTCAATTGTGCGCGGTGGCGGCCGGAGGGATTTCCTTTTGGCTGACGCTTCAGAAGCTGACCGGAAAAATTGACTCCATCGCCGGATGCGGCGGCGCGGGCGGCTGCTCCCAGGTGCTGGGCGGGCGCTGGTCCGCGTGGATGCTGGTGCCGGTCAGCACCCTGTCGCTGGTGTTCTACATCGGAGTGCTGGTGCTGACGCTCCGCCCCATGCGGGCCAAGCTGGGGGAAAAAGCGGATCTCCTGCTCTCCTCCTGCGCCGTTGCCACCCTGCTGACCGCCTGCTGGTTTTCGGGAGTGCTGATGCTGGTGGAAAAAGCCTTCTGTCCTTTCTGCGCCGCCGTGCACGCGCTGGGGCTGGTGTGGTCGGTGACGGTGCTTTGGCAATGGCGGCGGCACCGCCCGGCATCCGGTGCAGGCAGGGAAGGCGTGCGCGGCAATCCATGGCTGACCGGAGCCGCCGGAGTGGCGGTTCTGGTGCTGGGACAAATGCTGGGACCAAAACCGCAGACTTTTCTGCTGACCGACACGGTGCCTTCCCCGGTGAAACCGGCTGCGGTGGCTCAGACTCCAGCTTCGTCTCCGTCCCCCGCCGGCAGTGCGGCCCCGATGGTCTCTCCGGCTCCTCCTGCAACAGCGGTGGCTGCGCCCCCCGCCGTGGCCGCGGTCTCACAAACTCCGGCGGATCCCACTGTCCCAGCCCCTCCGGCTCCGGCTGCCGCCCCTGCGGTGGCCCCGGCAGGACGGGATCTCGCATTCATGGACGGCACGATGTATTTCCGGTCGGATGAGCTGCCTATTCTGGGATCGAAGGATGCTCCCCACATCATGGTGGAGTATTTCGACTACACCTGCTCCAGCTGCCGCGACATGTCCAAAGACCTCGCCGCCGCGCGGGCCCAGCTGGGAGGCCGGATCGCGGTCATCGTGCTGCCCTGTCCGCTTAATCGGCAATGCAATCCGGCCCTGCCGGCGCAGGTGACAGACCATGCCGGTGCCTGCGGGTTGGCGCGCCTCTCGCTGGCGGTGTGGCGGAAGGCTCCGGACAAATTCGAAGCCTATCACCATTTTCTGATGAGCCTGACCCTGCCAGCCAACGAGCCCGCCGCCCGCGCCCGCGCCACCCAGGACTGCGGTGGGGAGGCGGCGCTGGACCAAGCGTTGGCCGATCCATGGATTGAGGGCCGCATCAATCAGACTGTGCAGGAATACGGCACCCTCTGCGCCCAGCAGATCAAGATGCCCAAGCTGCTGCTGCACGGCAATGTGATGATGCACGGCACCGCCCGCAGCGCCGCCGTGCTTACCGCCACCCTGCGCCAGCAGTTTGGACTTTGAGCCGGCCGGCGGCCCGGGCGGCTTTTTCAGGAAGGTTTTTCTTTTGACAACCCGGCGATTTGCCGTATGCACCACGTCCCGTTCCGTCCCGTGGACGAGGTTTGGCAGGGTAGCTCAGCGGTAGAGCAGGGGACTCATAAGCCCTTGGTCGGGAGTTCGATTCTCCCCCTTGCCACCACTTTTGCTTTTCCCGCTGGCGGCAGGCCGGGGAATGGGGTTTGATCGGGGCATGACCGACGCCTCCGCCCAAATCAACTGGCTGAACCATGGCCAGGCCGTGCCTGCCCAATCCCCTATGACGCTGGTCGCCGGGCCTCTGCGGGTGGATTTGATCGAGGGGGAGCTCCGTTATTTCACCGTGGAGGGTGCGGAGGCGGTGCGCCGTATTTATGCCGCCGTGCGCGATGGCAGCTGGAACACGGTCCCTGCGAAGCGCAGCGGCCTGGAGGTGGAGCGCGGGGAGGACTCTTTCACGGTTAAATGGCGCAGCGAGCATGTGGACGGGGACATTGATTTTGTGTGGGACTCCCGCATCACCGGCACCCCGGATGGCTGCATCCGCTGGGAATTCGACGGCACCGCGCGCAGCGCCTTCGCCAAAAACCGCGTGGGATTCTGCATTCTCCATCCTCTGGATACCTGCATGGGGCAGCCCTGCGAGGTGGAGTATGTCAGCGGCGACATTGCGGACCGCAATTTCCCCACCCTGATCGACCCCTTTCAGCCGGTGCGCGGGCTGCATGATTACCGCCGTCTGAAACACGCCGCCGGTGCATGGGATGTGGAATTGGAATGGGAGGGCGACGCCTTTGAAATGGAGGATCAGCGCAACTGGACAGACGCCAGCTTCAAGACCTACAGCACCCCCCAGCGGCTCCCCCTGCCGGCCCGTTTCCGCGCCGGCCAGCGGGTCCGTCAGGTGGTGACCATCCGCGTCACTCCGCGCTCCCGGGAAGAGGAAAAAGCCCGGACCGCCACGCCGTCGGCATCCCTTACGGTGGATGAAAACGCCGCTCTGCCTTTCCCGAAAACCGGACTCGGCATGCCCACTCACGGCAACATGCTGAGCGAGCATGAAATCGCCTTGGTGAAGGCCCTGCACCCCAGCCATCTGCGGGTGGATGTGAAGACCTTCCATCCGGAGTGGCCAGCCATCCTGGCGCAGGCCGGGCGCGAGGCCGTCCGCCTGGACTGCGCACTGGAGATCGCCCTTCACCTGACCCATGCGGACGCGCTGGCCGCCGTGGTGGCCGCGGCGGCGGAGCTGCCCTGTCCCATCGCCCGCTGGCTGGTGCTGGAGGAAGGGAAACCGGTGGTGAATCCGGGTCTGCTGAAGGCGGCGCGCGCGGTGCTGCCGGGTCCGGCGGGGGCCGGCACGGATATCGATTTTTTCCCGCTGAACAACAACCGTCCCGCACCGGACAGCGCCGACTTCATCTTCTGCTCTTTGCGGCCCCAGGCCCACGCTTTTGATGATGCCACGATCATTGAGAACCTTGTGGGGCAGGAGCATGTGGTCATCACCTCCCGCCGCATTTTTAACCCGCTGCCCTTTGTGGCCTCGCCGGTCACCCTGCGCCGCCGCTGGCACAAGGGCGTTCCCCGTCCCGCCGGTGAACTGCCGCCCATGGTGGATCCCCGCCAGCTTTCCCTGCTGGGAGCGGGCTGGCTGACGGGATCGCTGCGGGCGCTGGCGCAGAGCGGCGCGGTCTCCATCACCTGGTTTGAAACCACCGGCTGGCGCGGGGTCATGGAGACGGAGCAGGGCAGCCCGCTGCCGGATCAGTTTCCTTCGGAGCCCGGCGCGGTTTTCCCGATGTATCACGTGCTTCTGGCCACCGCCCGGTTCCAAGAGGGCGAAATCCTGCCGGTCAGCCTGCCCAATCCGCTGGAGGTGCAGGCCGTCGTGCTCCGTCATCAGAACCACCGGCGCTGGATTCTCTCCAACGTCTCCGCTTTGCCACGGACGGTGGAACTGCCCGGAATTTTCGGAACCGGCGCCACGGTCACCATACGCCGTCTGAACGCGGAATCGGCCCCTGCCGCCGCCCAGGACCCCACCGCGTTCCTGACCGCCGCGCATCCTCTTCCGGATGGGCCGCTGACGCTGGCCCCGTATGAGACAGCCTTTGTGGATGTGATTCAGTCCTGACTTTCCACCGTGCGGTCACGGCTTCCTCCGTGATTCGGGTTCCGGCTTCACAACCATGGCCGGCGGGACATTTTCCGCCGGTCAGCGGTCCTCTCCGCGGTCGCCCTCCTCCAGCTCGTCAGTTTCAAACAGGGCATCCAGCAGCCCCTCCAGACGCAGCTGCTCCGCCTCGAGCTTTTTGCGCTGCGTCTGCACTTTGGAGATTTCAGCCTCCAGAGCCTCCAACTGGGCCTTCACCGTCCGCGTGGTTTCCCATCCCAGCGCCGCCGTCAGGAGCACCGCCTCACCGGGATCGAAAAGCAATTCCTTCTCGCCGCGCAGCAGGGAGCGGCGGTGATGGCAGCTGCCGCCGTTATCCGGCTGGGCACAGGAACAGGAAAGGGAGAGACGGCCGTTTTTCCGGGCAAACGTTACGAGACATGGTTCACCCTCGCTGCTGCGGGCGCGGAGTTCTATTTTCATAAACAGCATTCTGCCTTCACATCACCGGTCTGTCAAAGCCCCACCCCGCCGCTTGTCCGGTGGATCATCAGGTCAGAGGCGTGGTAATAAAGACAGCATTTTTACTCTGGCTGTGGTGTTCAGGGGGATATTTCAGGGCGAAAAATAGCTCTTCATGCTGATAAATGCAAAAGTCTTTCTCTGCAGCAAAGTTTTTCGAACAGTTTATTTCGATGCTTCAGCGATTCTGTTTAAGCGCTCAAATACAGTACAAAAATACAGTTTTTTGGCAAGACTGCCTTAATCTTGTCCAAAAAGCGGAAAATTCCGGAATTCAGGAACGGGGGGCCAGTTTTCTCAAAATGAGATAGAGCACGAAGGCCAGGGCGAAGCCGATGAACCAAGCGTAGTTGTAGCCGGCCATCAGCAGGGATGGCACCGATGATTTTTCGATGGCTCCGATGGTGGCCAGAAAAGCGGGCACATTGGGCAGGACGCTGGCGGCGAGGGCCCCGATGCCGACGAGGCTGAATCCGCCGCGGTAGCGGTATTCTCCATCCTCCTGATAAAGCGCTTCAACATTCAGCCGGCGCCTCCGGTAAACGAAATAATCCGCGATCATGATCCCCGCCACCGGTCCGAGCAAAGCGCTGTAGCCGATCAGCCAAGTGAAGATGTAGCCCGTGGGATTGGCATACAGCTTCCATGGCATGATCAGAATACCGATGACGGCCGCGATGAGCCCGCCCGTGCGGAAGGAGATGCGGTGGGGGGCGAGATTGGAGAAATCGTTGGCCGGGGAGACCACATTGGCGGCGATGTTGGTGGTCAGCGTGGCCACCGCCAGCGCGATGAGGGCCACCGCGCTGAGGACCGGGTTGTTGAATTTGGCCACCAGCTGCACAGGATCCCAGATGGCGGAGCCGAACACCACCACGGTGGCGCTGGTGACCACGATGCCGATGAAGCTGTAGAGCACCATCGTCAACGGCAGCCCCAAGGCCTGGCCAAGCGCCTGGTCCCGCTGGCTGCGGGCATAGCGCGAAAAGTCCGGAATATTCAGGGAGAGCGTGGCCCAGTAGCCCACCATGGCCGTGACTCCGGCTCCGAAGACCGGCCAGAACTCCGCGCTGGATTTGAATTTGTCAGGCTGGTCCAGGATGGGGCCGAACCCCTTGGCCGCCGTGACCGCCCAGACCAGCAGCGCCAAGCCCGTGAGCAGCAGAAAGGGAGCGCTCCAAGCCTCCAGCCACTTGATGGAGTCTATGCCTTTCCAGATGAAATACACGTTCACCAGCCAGAACAGAAGAAAGCAGAAAAGCTCGCCCGGGGAAATGCCCAGCCCCGGCAAAGGCACCCTGGCCGCCGGATCAAATCCGAGGATCGCGCCTGCGGTCAGATAGATGGCGGAGCCGCCGATCCACGTCTGAATGCCCAGCCACCCGCAGGAGACCAGCGCCCTCGCCATGGCCGGAATATTGGCCCCCAGGGTGCCGAAGGAGGCCCGCAGCAGCACCGGGAAGGGAATGCCGTAGGCCGTGCCCGGATGGGCGTTCAGCGTCATAGGGATCAGCACAATGATGTTCCCCAGCAGCACCGCCAGCACCGCCTGCCACCAGTTCATTCCTTGGCCTATCAGACCGCTGGCCAGGGTGTAAGTGCTGATGCACACCGCCATGCCCACCCAGAGCGCCGCGATGTGCCACAGATTCCAGGTGCGCTTTTCAGGGGGCACCGGGGCGAGATCGGGATTGCTCAGCGGCATGGGATAATGATGGATCAAAGCGGCGTGGCTCTCCGCGGGAAAGTGCATTTTCCGGAGTCCTTTCCAAACGCAACCCCCTTGGGGCGCAATTCCCTGACTGGCGTCACCCGCCACGCCATGCCAACGCGGTCCGCGCAACTGCGGCTGTCATCCCTGACGGATTTCCGCAAATGGCCTGACGGTTTGGGGAGGCCTCAGCAGGGCTCAACTTCCGGGGCGTGCGGGTCCGCGGCGATCAGATTCAAAAGGCCCGGAAATCGTTTCTCAATCTCCTCCGTGCGCAGGGAGGTCAGGCTGCGTGTGCCCTCGGTCCGGTGCTGCAGCAGACCCGCCAAGCGCAGAACCCGCATGTGGTGGGAGACGGTGGCCTTGGACAGCCCGCCGCAGAACTCCCCGCAGGCGCATTCCCCACCCGGCGTGCGCATGATCTGGCGCACGATGCTCAGGCGCCCCTCGTCGGAGAGGGCCTGCATGACCGTGCTGACAGCCACATCGCTGAGGTTGGGATAGGTATAGTCTTTCATGGAGCCATTCCTGGAGGGGCCAGGCAGGGACGGTCGGGGGTGGAAAGGCAGGTTAATACCGTTTGCCGGCGGGAGGCGTCAACTCCTTGCCTCGCCCGGGACGGGCACGCTGGAAAGGGATTTCGCCTTGGGAAGTGCGGAAAGACGCATGAAATCAGGTCTATCGGGCAGTTTTCCCTTGCCAGGACAGGCGGTGTTTCTATCCTGGGCGTTCGTTCCGGGCGTGCCCTCCGGGTGGTTTTTCCATTGACCGGAATCACCCGTCCATCATTCACGAAAAAAGTGCTGATTTCGCTTGTGAAATTTTTCACAAGCTCCTAGTCTCCCACAGTTCTCCGATCCCCGCCAATGGCCAATACCTTTCCCCGCTGGACCAATACGCTGCCGCTGAAGCTGCTGGTGTGCATCCTCTTCATAGGCCTGGGGGTTAGCGCCGGAGTCGCGTATTATTTCACCCAGAGCTATACGCGCGTTGGCTATCAGCCGTCGCAGCCTATTCCCTTTTCCCATCAGATTCACGCCGGCCAGCTGGGCATGGACTGCCGCTACTGCCATAGCTTCGTGGAGCAGTCGGGCGCGGCCAACGTGCCGACCAGCGACACCTGCTGGCGCTGCCACCAGAGCGTGAAAACCAACTCCCCGCTGCTGGAGCCCCTGCGCGAGAGCGTGGCCACCGGCAAGCCTCTGGAGTGGGTGAAGGTCCACAAGACTCCCGACTACGCCTATTTCAACCACAGTGTCCACGTGGACAGCGGCATCTCCTGCGTGAGCTGCCACGGCAAGATCAATGAGATGCCGGTCGTCTTCCACCATGAGAGCCAGAGCATGGGCTGGTGTCTGGACTGCCACCGCGCGCCGGAGAACCACCTGCGCCCCCTCGACAAAATCACCAATCTGGACTGGACCGCGAAAAGCGACGGTCTGAACCAGAAGGACATGGGCCTGAAGCTGAAGGAAGCCTGGCACATCGAACCACCCACCAACTGCGCCGGCTGCCACCGTTGATCCAGCGTTCCCGCACACGGTCTATCCTTCCCAGTTTTACCTCATTTTTCGGAACTCAATGAAACGCGTCTGGCAACATCCTGAGGAGCCCAAAACCGGCAAGCGTCTCTGGCGCAGCATCGGTCAGCTGACCGGTCAACCCGCATCCAAGACCTGGCTGGACCGTGAATTCCAGGAGGGGGCCGCCGAGATGAAGGGTGATGGCGAGCTGGAAAGCTCCCGCCGCACCTTCATGAAGATCATGAGCGCCAGCACCGCCCTGGCGGGTCTGGGGCTGGCGGGCTGCCGCCGCCCGGAGGTTTACATCAAGCCCTACGCCAAGGCGCCGGAGTGGGTGATCCCCGGCAAAATTCTTTATTACGCCTCCGCCATGCCCCGTCCCGGCGGTGGCACGCCTCTGGTGGTCAACACCACCGAGGGCCGCCCCACCCACCTGCAGGGCAACAGGCTGCATCCGGACAGCAACGGCGGTATTGATTCCCAGGCCACGGCCTCCATCCTCAATCTATACGATCCTGACCGCGCCCGCGACTTTGTCAGCCAAGGCAAGATCAGCAGCCGCGGAGAGTTCTTCAAATTCCTCGACGCGAAGAAGAAGGAACTGGCGGCGGCCGGCGGCAAAGGCCTGGCCATCATGACGGACGAGGTGGTTTCCCCCACCCGTGTGCGTCTCCTCACCGCCCTGCAGACCAAATATCCGCAGGCCAAAATTTACCGCTACGAGGCCTTTGGTCCTGAAACCATCCGCACGGCCTACACCAAAGCGTTCGGACCCGGCGTGATGCCCTCCCACCGCTTGGACAAAGCGGATGTCATCTTCAGCCTGGATGCCGATTTTCTCGGTGATGACCGCATCGGCGGCAACAGCACCGCGCAGTTCATGTCGGGCCGGAAGGCGGAGACGAGTGCGGATCCGATGAACCGCCTCTACACGGTCGAGAGCAACTACACCCTCACCGGCGGCATGGCGGATCACCGCATGCGGGTGCCCGCCAGCCAGACTCTGAAAGTGGCGGTGCGGCTCGCTACCCTGATTGCGGCAGTAACCGGTGATACGGCCCTGGCCAAGGCGGCGGCCGATGTGAAGGTGACCGGTGCCTTTGATGCCGGACGCGCTGACTATGACCAATGGCTGAAATGCGCCGCCGAGGACCTCGTCTCCAAAAAGGGCAAGGCTGTCGTGATCCCGGGCACCCATCAGAGCGAGGCCGTGGCGCTTCTCGCCATTGCCATCAATCAGACACTCGGCGCTTTCGGAACCGTTGTTGAGCTCAGGCAGACCGGCCTCCCGGAAACGCAGTGTGGCAACATTCAGGACCTCGCCAAGGACGCCATGGCCGGTGGTGTGGACACACTGCTGGTGGTGAGCGAGGGCGATCCCTCCCTGGATACCCCGGCGGACCTGAAGTGGCCCGCCGTGCAGGCCGCCATCAAAAACGTGGTGGTGCTCAGCACCCGTCACCGCACCACTCTGGCCCGTACCGCCACCTGGGCGGTTCCGGCGACGCATTTCCTTGAGCAGTGGGGTGACACCCGCAGCTTTGAGGGCACCTACACCCTCGTGCAGCCGATGATTCTGCCGCTTTTCGGCAACGTCAGCGACCACGAGCTGCTGGACGCGCTGCTGTCCAACGAGGACACCCCGCCTTACAAACCCCACAGCGACCTCCCGCTGGCCCCCGGCACCGTTGCGGATCCGGGTCCCGGCTACAGGCTGGTGAAGGACACCTTCAACGCCGTGGTTCCCAATGCCTCCGAGGATTTGTGGAACTTCGCTCTGCGCGACGGCTTCGTGGGCAACACCGCCTACCCGGTGGCTCCCGCCACTCTGGCAGCGACCGCTTTCCAGAGTCTGTCCAAGGTGGTGACTGTTCCCGCACCGGGCACTGATCCCGCGAAGGATGGCGTTCTTTCCGATGTGGAGGTGACGTTCGTTCCCTGCCACAAGATCGGCGATGGGCGCTACATCAACAACGCCTGGCTGCAGGAGTCGCCGGATCCGGTTTCCAAAGTCACCTGGGACAATGCCGCCCTTGTGAGCGTCAAAACGGCCAAGGAACTGGGCATCAATCTCAGTGCGGTGGACGAGGCGGATGTGATCGCGGTGCAGGTCAACGGGGTGACCCGCCATTATCCGGTGCTGGTGATTCCCGGCCATGCCGACCGCGCCATCACCCTCACGGTCGGTTACGGCCAGCGCGGCATCGGTGACGCCGGTCCGGGCCGGGTGGGGCAGGGCACCGGTTTCGATGTCTATGGCCTGCGCACTCTGGCCACTCCCTACTTCGCCACCAGAGGCACAGTCTCGAAGATCAAGGACACGGTCACCAGCGGTCTGGAGTGGACGGATCACAAGGAAATTCCAGCGGTTTACCCCATCGCCACCACTCAGGAGCACCACAGCATGTATGGCCGTGCCCTGGTCCGGGAAGGCACCCACGATGACTGGAAGGAGGACTCTGATTTCGTCATGAATCAGAGCACCGACGCCAACCTTCATGGCGGTCGCAACGAGAAGGAGGAGGAAAACGCCTACACCTTCTACAAGCCGGTCGGAGCCAAAAAGGAGGACGGAACCCGCGAGCCCCACCTTCACGACGATCTCCACCAGTGGGGCATGGTCATCGACCTGAACCGCTGCACAGGCTGCACATCCTGCATGGTTGCCTGCCAGTCGGAGAACAACATTCCTGTCGTCGGCAAGGACCAGGTCCGCCGCGGCCGCGAAATGCATTGGATCCGCATGGACCGCTATTTCGCCACCGACCTTGACTCCGACGCCGCGCTCAACCACCGCGAGGTGGAGGGTCACGAGTGGGAGGAGGATGAGATGGACGATCCCGAAATGCTGGTCCAGCCCGTCGGCTGCCAGCACTGCGAGGCCGCTCCCTGCGAAACGGTGTGTCCGGTCAACGCCACGGTCCACAGCCCGGACGGCCTTAACGTGATGGTTTACAACCGCTGTATCGGCACCCGTTACTGCGCCAACAACTGCCCCTACAAGGTCCGCCGCTTCAACTTCTTTGATTACAACAAGCGCAACCCGCTGGTTGAGAAGTCTGTCGGCAGCCTCAAGTTCAACAACCTGTATGCCGGCCCGTTCGGCGAGCGCAATGACACTGAGCTCAGCAAGCTGCAGAAAAACCCGAATGTCACCGTGCGCATGCGCGGCGTCATCGAGAAATGCACCTACTGCCTGCAGCGTATTGAGAGCGCCCGCATTGAAACCCGTGCCCATGCCCGCAAGGACAAATCCCACGCGGAGGGCAAATACGATGAGACGCTGGTGCTGGACAAAAAGGAACTGATGATTCCGGCCAACACCCTCAAAACCGCCTGTCAGGAGGCCTGTGAATCCGAAGCCATCACCTTTGGCAACCTGCTCAACGAGAAGGAGGACATTTACAAAGCGAAGCGCAGTTCCCGCAACTACGACCTCCTCGGCTACCTCTCCGTCAGGCCCCGCACCAGCTATCTGGCGCGCATCAAGAATCCGAATCCGCAGCTGCTGGCCGTCAGTGCCCGCGAAATGAGGAAAGTGGGCCAGGGCAGTAAAAACCGCCCGATCCAGACCTCCTCGGGCGCCGCTCCCGCCCATCACTGATCCTCCGGACTGACCGGGCATTCCTCTTATTTCCACATCCCACTTGTCCTCTCCAATGGCCGAAGCCGCCAATCACGACTCCCATCACGCGCCGCATGCCGATGGTCCTTCCCGGGCGAAGGTCCTGCTGCGCGAGCCTCTGGTGCTGAACAACCGTTCCTTCAGCTGGGTCACGAACCGGGTTGCCGGCATCGTGGAGAATCCCCAGCCCTGGGGATGGTGGTGGATTGTGGTGCCCTGCGCCCTGCTGGCGGGCTTCATGGCCTTCTGCTTCACCTACCTGGTCTCCACCGGTGTCGGGGTCTGGGGGCCCAACCACCCGGTCGCCTGGGGATGGGACATCACCAACTTCGTGTTCTGGATCGGTATCGGCCACGCCGGAACGCTGATCTCCGCCATTCTCTACTTGACCCGTCAGAAGTGGCGCACGGCGGTGAACCGCGCGGCGGAGGCCATGACCATCTTCGCGGTGATGTGCGCCGGACTTTTCCCGGCCCTGCATGTGGGCCGTGTATGGATGGCCTGGTTCCTTGCCCCGGTGCCCAACAGCAATCAGATCTGGCAGAACTTCAAGTCCCCGCTGCTCTGGGACGTGTTCGCGGTTTCGACCTACTTCAGTGTCTCCGTGGTCTTCTGGTTCCTCGGTCTGGTTCCCGACCTTGCCACTCTCCGTGACCGCTGCAAGCCAGGCATCCGCAAAATGGCCTATGGCCTCTTTGCCCTCGGCTGGCGTGGCGGCAACCGTCAGTGGCGGCACTATGAGGTGGCCTACATGCTCCTGGCCGGCCTCTCCACGCCGCTGGTGCTCTCGGTGCATACGGTCGTTTCCTTCGACTTCGCCACCTCCATCGTCCCCGGCTGGCACACCACCATTTTCCCGCCCTATTTCGTGGCGGGTGCCATCTTCGGCGGGTTCGCCATGGTGCTGACCCTTATGATCCCGGTCCGGAAAATCTATGGGCTGCAGGATCTCTTCACCATGAAGCACATCGACAACATGGCGAAGATCATCCTGCTCACCGGCACCATCGTCGGTTACGCCTATCTGATGGAGCTCTTTATCGCCTGGTACTCCGGCAGCCTGTTCGAGTTCGATGCGTTCAAATGGCGTATTCTATACGGCCCCTACACTTGGGCCTACTACTGCATGTTCTTCTGCAACGTGATCGCCCCGCAGGCCTTCTGGTGGAAGAAATGCCGTGAGAACCTCTTTATCGTCATGGTGGTCTGCATGTTCGTGAACGCCGGCATGTGGTACGAGCGCTTCGTCATCATCGTCACCACCCTGGCCCGCGACTTCCTGCCGGGCGCATGGGACATGTATCATCCCTCCTGGGTGGAGATCTGGACCTTCATCGGCACCTTCGGAATGTTCCTGATGCTGTTCCTGATCTTCCTGCGCTTCCTCCCGGTCATCGCCATTGCGGAAATCAAAGGCGTGCTCCCCGAAGCTGATCCCCACTACGATCCCTCCATGGTCAAGCGCGACAACGTGGTGGCCCCACCCGCCTACGAGGGGGATCCCCATGAGGTTTCCGGCCAGCCCGCCACCGTGACCATTCCCGGTGCCGCCACGGTCTGACCCTTCCCCGCGAATGATCCAGCCTTTTTCCTCACCTTTTCAATCTTTCCCGTTTTACCAGTGAGCAACCCATTGAAACGCGTTCACGGCTACCTTGCGGAGTTCTCCTCCGTGAAGGAAGTCTTTCATGCCGCCGAAAAGGTGAGGCATGCCGGCTTTTCCAGCTGGGATGTCCACACTCCTTTTCCAATCCACGGAATGGATGACGCCATGGGACTTCCGCGGTCCATCCTCCCCCGTTTCGTGTTCGTCGGCGGCGCTCTCGGTCTCACCACCGCCTTTCTGCTGGAATTCCTCACCCAGGTGGTCATTTACCCCACCGTGGTGCAGGCCAAGCCGGCCAACATCTTCACCATCCCGGCCTTCTTCCCGGTGATGTTCGAACTCACGATTCTCTTCTCGGCCTTCACCGCCCTTTTCACCTGTCTGGTGATGATGAAGCTGCCGCGTCTGCACCACCCGCTGTTCAACTCCCAGCGTTTTGGCCGCTTCTCCGACGACAAGTTCTTCATCTGCATCGAGGCCCGCGATCCCAAGTTCTCAACTGAAAAGACCAAGTCCTTTCTTTCGGGTCTGGGCGCTGACAGCGTCGAACTCGTGGAGGACGAACTTTAAGCCAACCCTCCGGAGCGGCCCCGAATACCTGACCCATTTTTCCGTCCCATGCGATACTTCTTTTTCGCCTATCTCCTGAGCATTGTGCTGGTGGTTGGATTCGCCGGATTCCGCGGCGACAAGTTCACGCACACGCCCATTGAGATTTTCAATGACATGGATCAGCAGGCCAAGGTGAAGGCCCAGGGCAGCAACGCCTTTTTCGCCGATGGCGTGGGATCCCGCAAACCGGTCACCGGCACCATTCCCATGGGCTTGAAAATCCCGGATGGCACCGCCGCCTCCGGTGGCTTCGCGGTTTATGGATTCTCCCATGGCAGCGATTATTACAATACAGGCAAAATCGGGGATTTCTGGGGCGATGGCTTTCCGGAACAGGTCACGGTGGATGCCGCCTTCGTGCGCCTCGGCCGGGAGCGTTACGACATCAACTGCACCCCCTGTCATGGCAGAGCGGGCAATGGCCTGGGCATCACCAGCCAATACGGGATGGCCAACATCGCCAACTTCAGCACTCCCAGCTTCCTCAATCCCCAGGCGGCGGACTACCGCTCCAACGGCAACATCTTTGACACCATCACCCATGGCAGAGGCCAGATGGGCCCCTACGGTGCCAATATCCCGGTGAAGGAGCGCTGGGCCATCATCGCCTGGGTCCGCACCATGGAGATCAGCCGCACCGCCCCGCTGTCCGAGCCCTCCATCAGGGATGCCTGGACCGCCCTCGCCCCGCCCCCCTCCACCGCCGCGGCTGCCCCGGCAACCCCACCTGCGGCCGCGCCCGCAGCTCCCGCCGCCGCTCAATAAGCCAAGCAAAAGTCCCTTTCTCCTTTCTCTTTCCTGCCCGCATGAGCCATCACGTCGCCGTCAACCACCTTCCGCCCGAAGGCGAGAAGCTGCAGATCACGAAATTCCTCACATGGCGCATTGTCCTGCTGCTTGTCGGAATCGCGGGAGCGGCCGCCTCCGGATTTATCTTCTTGGAAGGTGGCGAGCAGGCCAATTCCTACGCTTTCAGTTATCTTTTCGCACTGGAGGTCTTCTTCACGATCACCACGGGTGCAGTCTTCTGGGTGCTGCTGCACAACGCCTCCAACTCCTCCTGGGGGGTGGCCATCCGCCGGATTCCGGAAGTGATGACCCAGCTGTATCTGCCGCTGTTCGTGCTCGCACTGCCGATTTTTGCGCCCTATCCGCTTGGGAGCCTTAAAAAGCCGGAGTGGACCCAGAGGATGTATGAGTGGATCGGCATCCATGCTCAGATTGCCAGCAATCCTCCTTCCGGCGCTGAAAACCTGCGCGATGGCCTGGCCCTGAGCCACGGGACCAGCCTGCTCTACAAAAAATATCCTTACCTGCACAACGGTTTTGATCTCCACGGAGGTCTGCTGCCCGGCTGGGACCTGCGGGTGATCATCTTTTTCGGCCTGCTGTTCTTCATCGGCCGCCGCATGCTCAATCTTTCCCTGGAGCAGGACCGCACCGGCGCTGTCGGACCCACTTTCCGCGCCCGCTTCCACGCCTGCTGGATGCTGCCGGTTTTCGCCGTCTGCTCCACCTTCGCCAGCATCGACTGGATCATGAGCCTGAACTACACGTGGTTCTCCACCATGTTCGGCGTCAATGTCTTCGCCGGCGGTGCCCTCGCCTCCATGGCGGTCATCATTCTGGTCGTGGGCACGCTGGTGAAAACCGGCCATTTCAGGCACATCGTCAGCGCGGAGCACTTCCACCTGATGGGCAAGCTGATGCACTCCTTCGTGATTTTCTGGGCCTACATCGCCTTCAGCCAGTTCTTCCTCATCTGGTATGCCAACATCCCGGAGGAAACCCAGTTCTACGCCATCCGGAACACCGGAGGCTGGTGGCACTTCTCCCTGGCGCTGGTTTTCGCCCACTTCGCCATTCCCTTCGTATTTCTTCTGAAGCGCGATGCGAAGCGCAATCTGAACGCCGTGATGGCCGCCTCCCTGTTCGTGGTCGTCGTGCACATGATGGAGCTCTACTGGATGATCATTCCAGAGCGCGGCCGCTCCCTTTACAATTTCAGCAGCGCTCCGGACAACGCCACCTTCATGCGTGACGTATTGTTTGACGGCCTTGCCTTCCTGACCTTCCTCGGCATCTACGGCTTCTTCCTCATCCGCGGACTGGCGAAACACAGCATCTACCCCTGCGGCGACCCCCGCTTGGAGGAGTCCGTGAATGTGGTCAGCTGATTTGACTTAATTTTCCCAATTCACCAAACGATCATGGACGAACATCCTGGAGACACGCTGGGCAAACGCTTCCTCACCTTCTGGGGAGTCCTCGGCAGTATTGCCGCCGTGGCCCTGCTGGTGGGGGCTTACCGCCTCATCCGGCTGCCATCCGACGATTCCGCCAATGACGGCGGTGCCGGCAATGCCCGCCTGAACATCCTGCTCACCACCCGGCATGCCCAGGACGATGAGTACAGCAAAACGGCGGAGGTGGAGGCCGGCAAAACTGTCCGCCTTCCGGCGGACACCGTGATCCCCTACGCTGTCAAGAAGCTGAGCGCCCACAAAGCCGCCCCCAGCGCCGTGATGACCCCGGACGGAGTGCAGAAAGCCGCCCAGAAGACCCACGATCCCAATCTCTCCATTTTCGAAGGCAAGTAACCGCCTCCCCGACCTTCTTTTACCATGAGTCAGGACGACCAGAACCAGCACTCCCCGGAAGTCACCCAAGAGGACATTCTCCAGCGGGCGGCGATTGATAAATCGACGCGCCTGCCGGTCTTGTTCTTCTTCACCAGCGCCGCCGCGTGGCTGCTGGTGGCGACCTTGCTGGGCCTTATTTCCTCCACCAAACTGGTCGCCCCCGGTTTTCTGGGGATTGAATGGCTCAACTATGGCCGCAGCCAGCCCGCTTTCCTGAATGCCCTCCTTTACGGCTGGGCTTTCCAGGCAGGATTCGGCGTCATGATCTGGCTGATGGCCCGCCTGTGCCGCTCGGAACTCAAAAATCCGATCACGCTGGTGGTGGCCGGACATTTCTGGAATCTCGGCGTCACCCTTGGTGTCGGCGGCATTCTTGCCGGTCTCGGCACCCCCATGAAGTGGCTGGAATTCCCCTCCTTCGCCTGGCCCATCCTGCTGATCAGCTATTCCCTCATTGTGGTCTGGCTGGTGGTGATGTTCACGGCCCGCCGCAGAGGCCATGTCTTCATCTCGCAGTGGTATGTGCTGGCCGCCTGTTTCACTTTCCCCTGGCTCTACCTCACGGCCAACCTCTTCCTGAATGTCATGAAGAAATCCGGCGTCGCCGGACCGGCCATCGCCTCTTGGTACGCCAATAACATCCTGTTCCTCTGGCTGGTGCCGGTGGGACTGGCCTCCTCCTACTTCATCATTCCGAAAATCGTCGGAAAACCCATTCACTCCTACCAGCTGGCCACTTTGGCCTTCTGGGGACTGGTGGGCCTCGCTCCCTGGACCGGTGCCCAGGATCTGGTGGGCGGCCCGATTCCGGCGCTCATCCCGGCCTTCGCCGGCACCGCCCAGGTGCTGCTGCTCATCCCGGTGATCGCCGTGGCCTTCAACCACTACCTGACGGTCCGGGGCCAGCACGGCTTGGTCGAACTGAGCCCCAGTCTCCGGTTCACGTTCTTCGGCTCCATCGGTTATGTGGTGGTGTCCGTGATGGCCGCCGGTCTGTCCTTCATGACCGTGGCCCGCTACACCGCCTTCAGTTACACTCAGGACGCGGTGGCCATGACCGGCATCTACATGTTCTTCACCATGACCATGTTCGGAGCCATCTATTTCATCGTTCCCCGGGTCACGGGGTGTGAATGGCTCAGCGGTGCCCGTATCCGATTCCACTTCTGGGGTTCGGCCTATGCCTGCATCGCCATGTGCGTGCTGCTGCTGGCCGCCGGGTTCTCCCACGGGGCTGCCATCGATGAGTGGGAAAAGGATCTCCAGTCCGCCATCATCTTCTCACGGGGCTATCTCATTGGCCGGATCATGATCTGGCTCTTCCTCGCCGCCGCCAATTTCGTTTTCCTGATCCACCTCGCGCTGATGGTCATGAACCGCGGACGCCTGGCCGGAACCCCCACCCTGATCCACCAGCCTCACGAGGATCAGGCGGAACCCGTCATCATCACTGAAGGAATCAAGGCATGAACAGTCTGAAAAATTTTGTCCTGACACTGGGCGCCTGTTTCGCCGTCCCCACCTATTTCATGGTGGTCCGGCCCTACACGTCCGAACGTGACCGCCTGCCGGTGGCCTACGTCATGGAGGATCCGGGTTCGGGTAAGGCATTCGACCCGGCGGAGCAGAAGGGCCTTTATTACCCTTCGGTATTCAGCGGCGACCGCAAGCGTGGCGAGGAGATTTACGCCCGTGAGGGCTGCGCCCAATGCCATACCCAGGTGATCCGCCCCGCTTATGCCGGTATTGATCAGTTCAAGAAAGGCTGGGGCCATGATCAAAGTGGCAGCGCCGCCCCCGTCGCCACCCGGCCAACCTACATGTGGGACTACCTGCATGAGGACTTCGCCCTCCTCGGCCAGCGCCGTATTGGCCCGGATCTCGCAAACGCCGGATACCGCTTTCAGGGCGATCTGACCGGTCTTACGCTGGCGGCCGACGCGGAGAAGATCAGTGCCCAGAAAGCCATTGGCCTGAACAATTTCTACCTTTACCTCTACGCTCCCCGCGTTCGCAAAGCCTGGTCCAACAGTCCCCGGTATGCCCACTTGTTCACAGTCAGGCGCAAGGAGGGAACCGGTGCTTCGGATGCTTTGAAGCTGCCGGAGAATCTCTCTCCTGAACTGGCCGCGGAGCTCAATCCTCCCGCCGGCATGGAGATCGTCCCCACCAGCGCCGCCCGTGCGCTGGCCAGCTACATCCTGGGGCTCAAACGTGATGCTCCATTGCCTGTGTCCATCACCGGAGCCCCAGCCAAACAGGAGTCCAAGTAAGCGCCCCTCTTTCCGTCATGTCCACTTTTTCGCCTTTTCAGTCGCCGGATGGCACCGAAACCGACTACAGCCGCAAGCTGAATGTCTCCTCCACCCATGCGGCCGCCGCCCGGGAAAAGGGAAACCTCTCCGTCTCCCGCACCCCGCTCTCCCTGTGGGCGCTGATTCCCATCTGCGCCGTGGCTGTGGCCGCCGGCGGTTACCTGGCGGGCAACGTGGGCTGGGGACCCAATCTGCAGGGTTATAATGCGGTTCCCGAGCTTCCGGGAGGAGAGGGGAATGGTCCTCCTCCTCTATCGCCCTATGACCCCAAAGTCTGGGTGGCCAAAGGCAAAGCGGAATACGGAACAGTGTGCATCAGCTGCCATCAAGGCACAGGCGAAGGCCAGCCTGGCCAATATCCGCCTTTGAAGGGTTCTGAATGGGTCCTGCATGGTGAGGAGCGCCTGATCTCCATCCTTTTGCATGGCATCAGCGGCCCGCTGACGGTCAATGGCAAAAGCTTCAATGGTCTTATGCCCCCCCAGGGCGGTGCCAAGAACGATGCCGTGATTGGTCAGATCGCCTCCTACGTCCGCAATGAATGGGGCAACACCGGAAGCCTCATTTATGATGATCAGGTGAAGGTTGTGCGCGCCAAACTCGCCTCCCGCACTTCTCCCTTTTCAGAAGCGGAGTTGAAGCAGATCGATCCCGAGGGTAACCTGCCTCCCTCCAAACGCAACGCCGCCCCTGCCGAGGGTGCGGCGCCTGCCGCCGGAGGCCCTGCTCCGGTCGCCGCCGGAGCCCCTGCGCCCGCCGCAGCACCCGCTGCCGCGTCTGCTCCCGCCCCCGCTAAATAAACTTCTCCGCGCCTCCCCAGCACGCCACTCCCAAACCCGGATTTCCCCATGGACGCCACTCTTGACTCCAAACATGCGGATCACGCGCATGATGATCATGGTCATCACGACCATCATCACCCCAACTTTATCCAGAAGTACATCTTCTCCACCGATCACAAGATGATCGGCGTGCAATATGGCATCTCGGGTCTGCTTTTCCTCGCCCTCGGCTTCCTGCTCATGCTGGTCATGCGCTGGAGCATTGCCCACCCCAATATGCCGCTGCCGGCGGAACTGAGCTGGATTCTGAAAATCTTCGGGGATGACTTTGTCTCCCGCTGGGCTCCGGAGGGCAAAGTGTCGGGCTCTCTCTACAACATGTTCGGGGCCATGCACGGCACCATCATGGTGTTTTTCGGCGTGGTGCCGCTGGGCTTCGCCGCCTTCGTGAACTTTGTGACCCCGCTGCAGGTCGGGGCGCCGGACATGGCGTTCCCGAAGCTGAACATGTGGAGCTTCTGGCTCTTCTTCCTCAGCGGCGTGCTTATGGTCGCCAGCTTTTTCCTGCCCACCGGTGCCGCCCAGGCAGGCTGGACGAACTACTCCCCTCTCGCCGCCACCATTCAGCGGAACTCCGATTCCCACTTTTGGACCGGCCAGACGCAGTGGCTATTCGCCATGGTGTTCAACATCAGCGCCTCCCTGCTGGGAGCGGTGAACGTGCTCACCACCATCATCAATCTGCGCGCCAGGGGCCTGACCTGGATGCGCCTGCCGTTCTTCACTTGGGCCATGTTCGTGATCGCGTTTCTGCTTCTGTTGGCCTTTCCTCCGCTGGAGGTGGCCGCCCTGATGCAGCTCAGCGACCAGATGTTCGGCTCCAGTTTCTTCCTGCCCACGGGCCTGCACAGCGGTGGCACCCTGGTGGATATCAGCGGCGGCGGCCATCCGGTGCTTTTCCAGCATCTGTTCTGGTTCCTGGCCCACCCTGAGGTCTATGTACTGCTGCTCCCGGGCATCGCCATCTGCGCGGAGGTCATTCCCTGCAACACCCGCAAGCCGCTCTGGGGCTACAAGTCCATGGTCTACGCGGTGCTCGGCCTCGCGTTTCTCTCCTTCATCGTGTGGGCCCACCACATGTATCTGACGGGCATGGGCAGCGTGGTGGCCACCTTCTTCCAGTTCACCACAGTGCTGATCTCCGTGCCTTCGGTGATCCTGCTGACCTGTCTGATGCTCTCCCTGTGGGGCGGCTCCATCCGGTTCCCGGTCCCCATGCTGTTCGCCACGGCCTTCATTCCCATGTTCGGGATTGGCGGTCTGACCGGCCTGCCGCTCGCCTTCACGTTCATCGACCTTTACCTGCACGACACCTACTACATCATCGCCCACTTTCACTACATAGTGGCTCCGGGCACGATTTTCGCCATGTTCGCAGGCATTTACCACTGGTATCCCAAGATCACCGGCCGCAAAATGAGCACCGTGCTGGGCCATCTGCACTTCTGGCCCTCGCTGATCGCCATGAATGTGGTGTTCGCCCCCATGTTCGTCCAGGGGATGGCCGCCTTCCACCGCCGCTGGTATGACGGCGGCAAGGTGTTCGAGATGACCAGCCACAAGTACTTTTACCTCAATGAGATCATCTCCTGGGGCGCCTGGGGGCTGG
>JAQGPJ010000066.1 GCA_028293125.1 Verrucomicrobiales bacterium
AGGGCCGCGGCCCGGACCCATGGGAAGCTGCTGGAGACCGTCGCGGCGGCACTGGATGCGGTGAGTCCGACGAATGCCAGAGGATGGTTTGCCTCATGTGGCTACAATATTATTTGAAATGCTCTAAGCCCTCAGAGACTCATCCTTCCTGGTAATCTCATAGGGCAAGACTTCAGTTGGAAGAAAAGAACCATGTTGCAGTTACAATCAGGGCAGATTGGGTAAAGTTCGTTCTGGACCCACGCAGGAGTGCCGTCGAAGGAGCAAAAGTCAGGCGGCAGTTTGGTCGTCCCAAACTGGCTTTGGTTGTGATGCACGCCCGCGTTTTGGCGCTGGTGAGGTGATGTTCCGTGGAACGGCTGTGTGCGGCGGACTTTAATCAATCCGGCTTTTCGATCGGCTGTTTGGCGGCCGCCCATGCGGGGAAGCCGCCGTGGAGCACCAGGAGCTCGCGGTCGCCAATGGGGGTGTCCCTTAGCTTGTCCCGCACGGCGTGGCTGGCCGCGCACTTCTGGCCGTCGCAGTAAATGATCACGGGACGTCCCTCCGGAGCTTGGGAGATGAATTCAAACGCATTGGTGAGCAGGTTTTCCCAGTCGTATTCGTTGAGCAGCAGGGCACCAGGGATGTGGCCCTTCTGGAATTCCGCCATCTGCCGGGCATCCAGCCAGACGGCGCCGTCCTTCTCCTGGCGCTTCAAAGCGTCACCAATGGAGATTTCCTCAGGTCCGGCGGACTCGGCAATGAGATGGAGCTCCGGGCGCTCCGGGTGAAAATGCCATGTCAGCGCCCCCGCCAGCGCGGTCAGGGCCAGCAGGACGGCGGATTGGAACAGCGCGTGCCGGATCATGGCTTTTTGGCGTCAGCTTTGGGGGCTTCACCGGGCACCGGCGGAGAGGCCACCGCGGCGGTGGCGGCGGGAGCGGGAACGGTGTTGGCGGCGGAGACTGAGGCGGGCTTGTCCGTGATGTTGAAGAACACCAGACGCTTCTGATAGCGCGGGTATTTGCTGTCCAGCTCCAGCCGCACCAGCCCCAGCATCTTTTTCTCCGTGCTCTGGGGGGTCACTTGGACCTCATACTCCCGGCCGGCGGTGATTTCCTTCACCGCCGTCGTCATGGCGCTGCGGGAGGAGATCGCCGCCGTGATGTGCACGGGGTCCTCGCCCAGCACCTTCAGGCGGACGGATTTCGGCTCCGGGGCCGAGCCTGTCTGCCAGACCAGCTGGTTGGGCGTGATTTGGTAAAGCGCGGGAATGGTCACCTCCAGCACCAGCCGGACCTCCGGGTGGTCGGGGTCGTCGGTGGAGATCACCAGTTCCTTCTTCAGGGTGCCTTCGAATCCCCCGACCTCGAACACGGTCTCAATGGAGCTTTTCTCCCCCGGCGCGTAGGTCATTTTTTTATCCTTCGTCTCCGCCTTCACACAGCTGCAGAAGGCATGAATGTCCTTGATCGTCACGGGCCGGTCCCCGCTGATGCTGAAGTCAAAAGAGGCGGAAAGATGCGCCTCCGAGATCTTGGCTGTCAGCGCCTGGGTGGTGTTTTCGAAATCAATACCGGCCCGGCACAGGCCGGGGATCAGCATCAGGGCGGTGGCGGCGAGGGCGGGTATGAGTTTCATCCGGCCCGCAGCTTAACTGTTTTCCCGGCCTGCACAAGCCTCCGCATGCACGGGCCCGCCATTCCTCATCCTATATTTGAAATTTGGAATTTAAAATTCGGACCACAGCCAGCGCGGGCCGCCGAGAGCGGTGCCGCATACTCTCATGGAGGTTTGAAATTTGAAATTTGAAATCCAGCCCTCACGGAGGGTCTGCCCTGCGCAACAGCTCACGGAGCTCCCCGGCTTACGGTGTTTCTTGTTTGGAGGCCGCGGCATCCGCATCCGCCGTCCCCGGCAGCACAATCTGCATGATCAGCACATCCAGCCAGCGGTCGAATTTCCGGCCCACCTGCCGCAGCCGGCCGGTGTGGGAAAAACCGAACCGCTCATGAAGGTGAACGCTTTCATCGCTGCCCTCGGCGATGCGGGCGATGAGGGTGTGGAAGCCCAGCCGGCGGGACACCGCCATCAGTTCCGCCATCAGTGCGCGGCCAATGCCCCGCCCCTGATGGCTGGACAGCACATAAAACGAGGTCTCCGCGCTCCAGTCGTAAGCCTTCCGGTCCGACCAGCGCGTCAGCGAGGCCCAGCCCACCACCTGCCCGTCCGCCACCGCCACCAGCACCGGATGCGTCTCTCCGTGCGCCTCCAGCCAGCGGACGCGCTCTGCCTCGTCCTTGAGCTCCGTGTCGAAGGTGGCCACCGTGTTCAGGATGGCCTCGTTGTAGATGACCGCGATGGCGGCGGCGTCACTCAGGAGGGCCGGACGGATTTCGACAGCAGGGGAGGAGGTGTGACTCATAAAGCGGCGATGAGGCGATGCGGAATGGCGGGTGGGGAACAAGGGCACCATTTCAAACCCGGCTCACGCCAATGTCCAGCGCGCCTGACGCAGCACCGCTTTGGCCGGCATGCGCATGCTTTCATACCAGACCGTGAGCAGCGAGCCGTCGCCCAGCTCCACGGTGGAGGGATACCCCAGATCGCCGCCGATGCCGTCCGCGGAGATGGAAAGCGGTGCCCCCCAGGTTTTGCCGTGATCCGTGCTGATCCGCGCCTGATTGCCGAACGGCGGTCGGCGGTGGCCATAGGTCATCATCAGCCGGCCATCGCGCAGCCGCAGCAGATGGGAGGGCAGTCCCCACACGCCGATGGGGTGGGGCACACTCCACGTGCGGCCTCCATCATCGGATTCCGATTGGAGGGTCTCCCCGTGCTGGGGGCCATTTTCCTTGCGGATGTGGGCAATCAGCGATCCATCGGCGGCCTCCACGGCGTGCAGTTCATGGTATCCGCCGGTGGCGTCATCTCCGGGACGGGTGGGGATATCCGCCAACCACTGCCAGCTGATTCCATCATCCTTGGACTCCGCCACACCGATTTTCCCTTCCCGAGTCCACAGCTGCTTGCCGGCATAAATCAGCCGGCCATCGCGCAGCACGGTGGGGCCGTGCGGGCTGTTGACCACGGTGGGCATGGGAGCCGACCACGTGGTGCCGCCGTCTGTGGAGCGCAGCACCCATTCGCCCAGCGCCGTGCGCCGTTGTTGCGGAGTCAGAAAATCGCGTGTGGCTTTCCAGATGGCTCGCTCCTCCGGGGAAAATCTTCCCCCCGACTTGCCGGCCTCCGCCTCTGCGTCTGCGTCCGTCAGTTCCTTTTCGAGAATCGGCTCATAGGCCAGCGAGGTGAAATTCGTGGCCAGCAGCGTGCCCGCCGCCGTCTCCACAATCCCGGCATCGCGGTCATCCAGCGGACTATCATGCAGCACGCGGGCCCGTGTCCATGTCGCGCCTTCGTCCTTGGAGGTCATGGCCACCAGCTGCCCGAACGGGCACACATGTCCCTCCCGGCCGCCGGACCATACAACCCACAGTGATCCTTCGCGCCGCCGCGCCACCGTGGGCCAGCCGTGGTAGAACTGCGGCTGGCTGGAGATGACCCTGGTCTCCCGGACCACGGCGGAGGCCACGGGGACCGATTCCGCAGCGTTGGTGCCGGCTTCGGCGCTGACTTTGGAGGCCAAAGTTAGGCTGGCGGCTGTCCCGAGCGATTGAGTGAGAAAATGGCGGCGGTCAGTCATCGTAGTGCGTGAAGTGCGGGGTGCATGGAAGGATCAGACTCCGCTTGGGAGGGGAGAGCCTGACACGGGCAACCCTGATACGGACCACGTCAAACGCCGTATCAGTTCCGGCTTTACACGTTCGTGCGGATCCGTGGGCAGGGCTCATGCTTGGAAAGCTTCCGGCTTTGCCGGCGGTCCAAAGGCAGGGGCAGGGGACCTCAGGCGAAGCGCATGACCTTGGCCAGGAAGCGCCGGGTGAACTCCTCACGGGGATTTCCAAAGAGCTGTGTGGGCGGCGAAGTCTCCAGGATTTTGCCGGCGGCAATAAGGGCCACGTGGTCGGCTACGGCTTTGGCGAATCCCATCTCATGCGTGCTCAGAATGATGTGCTGGCCGCCGGCAGCCAGCTCCTGGATCAGCTCCAGCACCTCGGCGGTCATCTCCGGATCCAAGGCGGAGGTGGGCTCGTCGAGCAGCAGAATTTCGGGATTGGCGGCGATGGCCCGCGCCAGTCCGGCCCGCTGCTGCTGGCCCCCGGACATCTGGGCGGGCAGCTTTTCCGCATGCGCCAGCAGGCCGAAGCGGTTCAGACACCGCCGGGCCGTATCCAGAGCCACGGATTTGGAATTCCCGTGAACCTTCTCCAGCGGCAGCGTGATGTTCTCCAGCGCTGTCAGGTGAGGGAACAGATTGAACTGCTGGAACAGAAAGCCATTCCGCCGCCGCCACACCAGCAGCCGCGCGGGATCGTGGGCCAGCGGGGTGTCATTGATCGACAGCAGGCCGGACGTGGCCTCGTCCAGTCCGCCGCACAGCCGCAGAAAGGTGCTTTTGCCCCCGCCGGAGGGACCGATGAGCACTAGCACCCGCGCCTCCAGAGAGAGTGACAGGCTGTCGAGGGCGTTCACTTTGCCGTAGGTGCGCGTGAGGGATTCGGCGTGCAGCTTCATGGCGGGTCGGAAGGAAGGTTGGATCCGGATTCTGTTTGGATTCCGTAGGGAATGCCCGGCTTCAGCCGGCGGTCTCCGCCTTCAGCCGCCGCTCCAGCCAATGGGAGAATCCGGCGATGGGCAGCGTCAAAAGCAGATAGCCGACCGCCAGCGGCAGGAAAGCCTCCACTCCCAGGTAGGTGGCGGAATAAACGGTCTTGGCTTGGTAGGTGAACTCCTCGATCCCGATGACGCAGAGCAGCGAGGAGTCCTTCACCAGCGATACAAACTGCCCCGCCAGGGAGGGCAGCACCCGGCGCAGCGCCTGCGGGAAAATCACATGCTTCATCACCTGCCGGCGGTCGAACCCCACTGCGCGGGCGGAGTCGATCTGGGCCTGCGGGATGCTCTCCAGTCCGCCTCGCAGGATCTCCGCCAGATAGGCCCCTGTGAAGACCGACAGCAGGAGGATGCCGGCGGACACCTTTCCGCCCAGCCCCATCATGTTCAGGGCATCGCTGATATACCGGTTGTTCAGAACCACGTAAAAGCCAATCAGCACCAGGCTGAGCAGCGGCATGCCCCGGACGAGCTCCACAAACCCCCGCGTGAAACGCTGCACCACTGTCAAACCCGACCGTTGACCCGCCACCAAAAGCGCCGCCACCACGCAACTGCCCGCCAGCGCGCCAGCGGACACTTGGAGTGAAGTCACCCAACCATCCAGCAGCGGCTGCCGGTAACTCCAGATGGCGGGCCAGCTTTTCGCTCCATCGAGCTCTGAAAGTATCATCCAGAAGGCTCCGCAGACCAACGTGGTCAACAGAAGCGCGGCGAGGATTTCAACCAGAAGCTGGGGGCCGGTGCGGGATTTCATGATCACCTGCACGCCGCTTGGACACGCCCTCCGGCCTGCGGAGACCCGAGGATGAAAATTGCCGATGGAGCCCCACTCATAAGTCCGACTTACCAGCAGGAAGCCTGCCGTCAAGCTCCCGTGCGCGGCCCGCAGGATGGAAACGCATCCCTCCGTCTGTCCAGCCTGATCTTACTGACACCCTCAGTCCCCCTCCGCCAGCCGTACATGGGTGAAGGTGCCGCTCTCCGTGTCATAAATCCCAAAGGACGGATCGCCGAAGCGACCCATCAGCTCTCCCGGATTGGCCCACAGCGTGCGACCTTTTTGGTGGACGTATTTCCGGTGGTCGTGGCCGGTGAAAACGGCGTCGTAGGCCTGACTTTCCGCCAGTCGGACCCCGATCTCGGGAAAATGATGCAGCGCGATTTTCCGCCCGCCCGCCTCCAGTTCGGCCAGCGGCGCATGGAGCGTCACCTGCGGATGCTTGGAGGCGATGCGGCACAGCAGGAAAATATCCCCATCATTGTTGCCGAACACCGCGTCCACCGGCCCGGAGAACCCCTCCGCCAGAGCCGCCAGCGTGAACGGCGCACAGAAGTCCCCCAGATAGAACAGCCGCTCCGCCCCTGATTTTTCCACCAGTGCCAAAGCTTGCGCCAGATTTCCCAGTTGGTCATGACAGTCACTCAGCACCGCGATTTTCATGGTGCATTCTGCTTCCGTCGCCGGGGCGTGCAAGGCGGGGAAATTCCCGCCCAGGACCCCCGCGCCCATAAATCATCTGTCCCCGCCCCGCACGCCCTCAGGGCGTACCCTCGTTCCCCTCAAGTTTCATGGGAACTTGTGTTTCGTTTCTCATAAGGTTCGTGGGAACTTGTGATTTCGTGTGCCGCCGCCTCACGGATAAAAACTCTCCCCCAGCCCCCAGACCACCTCCCCGTCGCAGTTGATGTAGGCTGACCAGCACTCATAAATATCCGGACTGCCGCCATGCACTAATGCCAGCCCGTTTTTAAATGGCTGAGCCTCTGTATATTCATATGCAATGACCAGTTCCCCTTCACTGGACAGGTAGCCCCACGACATTTCCTCCGGGTCCCCCGTCACCGGCGCGCGTCCGTTTGAAAAGGGCCAGACACGTCGGTAAATCGGCTGAATCATCCAGTTTCCCTCCATGTCGATGAACCCGAGTTTTCCGAGTTCAACAGCGGCACTGGCCAGACCCTCCGTGTAATCGTTTGCCCACGCATAAATGGGAGGAATCACCTCCTCCCCCGCCCGGTTCACAAAACCAAAAGGGTTGTCGTAAAAACCGTAAATCATTCCCCGCCCCCCGCTGAAAGGATAGGTGCGCAAATATTTAAATTTGATGATGGCTTGCTCCTGTCTATCAATGTAGCCGGCTCCATCGGGCCTGCTGGCAGGCATTACCCCATCACGGTGGCTGGCCAAAATATTGTAACGGAGCGGAATGACCAGCTTCCCCTCATTATTCACCGCTCCAAATAAATCATCCTTTTTCACGACAGCCAGTCCTTCGCTGAAAGAGTAGACACTGTCATAGACCGGCGGGATGATGATCTCCCCGTCCAAATTGATAACACCTTGTTTATCTGTGGATTTATCCTGTGAGATCAGAAGTCCCTCCACTGGGCCCTGAAGAATCTCCATTGAAAGCGGGCGGAAGTTTCCTTGGATGTCGATCAGGCCGTGGCGCCGCCCGATGGTCACAGCAGCAAAGCCCTCGGAAAATTCGCTGACCCAATCAAACTGGCAAGGAATTACGCAGTCACCAGATTCGTTGATAAATCCAAACTTACGCCTCTCTTGAATTAAAAACCGGTGTAGAGAAATCATAATAAAACATTGGCAAAGGCCGTTGATTTTGCGAATAAATGTTAACAAAAAACCGCGGGCTGTTTTTTAGTTTAGAGTTTGAGCAATTTGCCAGGAGAACGCCAACATCAGCTTTTTTGAATCCTTGCTGATTCTGAGCGCCGCCGACCAGGCGAAAACCCTCAGCTCCCTCACCTTCACGCACACCAGCGGCGGCACTCTGGCCGTGATGGGCGTCAGCGGTGAGACCATCGCTGTGCCTGAGCCCTCCGCTTCGGCCATGCTGCTGCTTGCCGGCCTGACCGGCCTGCGCCGCCGTCGCCGCTGATATTGGAAAAGGCCTTTTCATTTTTACCCGCGAAAGCGGCTCACGGCGTTTTTGCCGGGGCCGCCTTTTCCTTTTCCGCCGGATGCAGGGTGCGGTGGATGGTGTCCAGCAGGGACTTTTCACCCTTCACATCGTAGTCCAGTGACCAGATCATGACTCCGGCGAGCTTCTCCTCTAGGACGTATTGAGCCTTGGTCCGGATGGTGGGGATGCCGTTGTACCAGATGGTGCTGCCGGTCTGGTCAGCGTTCTCCGCGCCGGGGTGATCAGCGATGATTTTGTTGTAGGGGTAGTCGCGCTTTTTGAAGGCGTCGCCGAATCCGTAGCCGTAAAACGGCACCCCCAACACCGCCTTTTCACGGGCAAGCCCCCGCTGCAGCCAGTAGGCGGTGTTTTCCTTGGCGAAATCCAAGGAGGAGTGCTGACCAGGACGTTCCGGGCTCCAGTAGCCGGCTCCGTCATAGGCCATGATGGTGACGAAATCGAACTGTGCGAGGGCGGAGCTGGGGATCCGATCCCCGCCGTAGCCCTTCGACAGAGCCGCCGTCAGCAGCTTGCCACGGGGCTTCAGCACCTTCGCCAACTCATCAATGAAGGCATCATAGTCCTGATTGATCGACGGTCCCTCAATGTCCACATCCAGTCCGTCAAACTGATGCGCCGTGATATAATCGGCGATTTTCGCCGCGAATCCGGCGCGTTTGCCATCGCTGAGCAGATCGAAATACCGCGCCTTCAGCGCCTTGTTATCGGAAGCGGCACCGCCGCCGATGGAGATCAGCACCTTCACCCCCTGAGCCCGCGCCTTGGTGATCAGCACCTCATTCCGGCTGCTGAAGGAAAGGTTGCCGGCGTCATTCACCGGGTTTTCAAAGGCCACGTTGATGTGCGTCAGCTTACCATAGTCGATGGTTTCCGAAAAGGACTTCAAGTCCACCCAGTTCGGCACGTAAGCCACCACGAGCAGGCCCGCCATCAGGTGCCCAATGAGGAGCAGGGCCGCCAGCACGACGAAAAAGGTGGAACGCCGGGGCAAGGGAAGCGGAGATTTTTTCATGCTTCCCGAACGGGCCGCGGCTGTAGGGGCTTCCATATGGTTCTGAAGAGGCGGGTGGCACGCGTTCCAATCCACCAAGCAGAGAGCAAAGAGAAGCCAGCGTAGCAAATCGATTTTAAATCGATGCAGAATTTAACCGGTGTCCCTGTCCAATACGCTGTGATACAATACTTTACGGGTTAAAACATTGCTTGAAAATCGACGCAGAATCCCACAGGAATGGCCCGTTCACCGCAAATCCCGCAGGAAAAACTGACGGCTCTTCTACAACTGAGAGGGCCGGTGCCGGCATCCGAACTGGCGGCGGCATTGAAAGTGAGCCGCGCCACGGTGGTGCGGGCGCTAAACAATGGTTTTGACCGCCGGTTGGTGGTGCTGGGTGCCGCCCGCAGCACCCGATATGCGCTGCGCAGAACCATTCGATCAATGGGGGACCGCTGGCCGGTTTACCGAATCGATGACCGGGGGCGTGCGGAGCTTTGTGGGATGATGGAGGCGTTGCATGAGCGGCGCTGGCGGATGGTATGGGCAGGCCAGCCTCCGGTCTGGTCCGGACATTTTTCGGACCGCGGCGGGTTTTTTAAGGGTATCCTTTCTTCCTGAGTGATACCCGTCCCCAGGGATTTCTAGGGCGGATCATGGCGGGGCGGGTTTCACGTCAGTTGGATCTGCCGGCCAATCCTCAAACTTGGAGCGATGACCAGACACAGATTTTCCTGCTGTCGCAGGGAGTCGATCTGCCGGGATCGGTGGTGACGGGGGCTGACTGTCTGCGCCGTGCTTTGGAGCAGGCGGTTTTTCCGGACAACTCAACCTTGGTGCCGGAAGCGGAGACCGCACTGCGTTATCCGGCGCTGGCGGCGGAGATCATGACCGTGCTGCCGGGCAGCCCAGCCGGCGGTGAGCATCCCAAAATTTTTGACGCGCCTTCAGTCATCCACCGGGGAAAGCCGGAGTGTGCTGGTGAAATTCTCCCCGCCCATGGATCAGCCGGCGGGCCGGCGCTGGGCGGATCTGCTGCGTTGTGAATACCACGCTCACCTGATTCTGGAGGCTCAGGCCTTGGCACTGCCGGGGGCACGGACACTGGACAGCGGCGGTATGCGTTTTCTTGAGGTGCCCCAGTTTGACCGGACCCCCGCCGGTGGCCGCCGGGGCGTAGTTTCCTTGGAGGCGCTGCACGATGCCGCCGTTGGATCCGGGCAGGGCCCTTGGCCGGAGGCGGTGGCGGAACTGCGGGAATGCGGCCTGACAGGAACCGATGCCCTGGACACAGCGCAGCGGCTTCATGCCTTCGGCGGGCTCATTGGAAACACGGATATGCACCGGGGCAATCTGTCCTTCTGGTTGGATGACACCCTGCCGTTCCACGTGGCTCCGGCTTATGACATGCAGCCCATGTTCACCGTGCCCGGCCCGCAGGGAGGCATTGTGGACCGCCCCTTCACACCTCCGGTTCCCCTGCCGGCAAATCACGGAGCTTGGCTGGAGGCGGCAGGCTGGGCCGTGGCCTTTTGGCGGGCGGTGGTGGACGATCCGGAAATCTCCGCCCCATTCCGGGCGGCGGCGGTTGGTTTTTTGGAAACCGTGGAAAGGCTGCGCCGGCACTGGACCTGAGATGGAACCTGCCGTAAAGGTCCATGGAAAACATCGCAGCATCCAGTCTGAAACCGCCATGGAACCGAATGAACCCCCGCAGAAAGGCATGTCGGAAATGTCCAGAATTGTTCTGGAGGCCAGCCGGTGGCGACGGAGAAAATGCTGGATTACTACAAGCGTATGGGCATCCGCGTCACGCCGCAGATGACTTTGGCACCGGAGCCGTAAGCGAAGCCAAAACGCCGCCGGCGGAGTAAAAAGGACTGAGTTCCAGCTGAGGCTTCAATGCTCCATATTCGTTCAGGCCCGGAGGAGCTTTCAGCGTGGAACTGGAAACGGATGGCGCTTTGGGCGGTGGCGCTGACGGTGGCCACTCCCTTCACGCACCTGTATTATATTTTGAAAACCGAGGGCGGTGGCCCGCTGATGGCGGCGGTGCTGGCAACCATTGTGATGTTCCGGCTGCCCTTTCTGGGGGTGGTGGCTTGGCGTCTGAAGGTCACTCCCCATCCCGTGCCGGAGACGGATCCGGATTCAGGGCCGCTGTTCCGCAGATGGACCATCACATTGCTTCAGATCATGGGCATGCTTTATCATTTGATATGGTTTTTTGACGCCCTGCGGGCGGCGGTGTGGCCGTTGATGGTGGTTTCCGTGTGGTGGATGATCTGGTTTTACGGCATGATGGTGCGGGAGCGGGCACGCTGCTCACAACTGGCCAAGGGCTGAATAGAAAAACTGGACCACAGTCTGATTTTGTCAGGGAGCGGCGTTTATCCTCTGGAATGCGAACCGTTTCCGACGGAGGTCCACAAACTGATTGGAGATAACAAGTTTGGATAAAGGCATGCAGGGAGGTTGGTGGTGCTTCCTCTCCCGGCTTCTCACACCTGTGCCAGCACCGCCGCCGCAGCCTCGGACAGACCGGTGAACGGGATGGCCTGCTCGGTGCGGCGGGCAAGGTCCTTAAGGCGCACTTCGGGGAATTCGGCTCCAATGATCACAGCGATTTTCGCGCCGAGAGCCTCAGCGGTCTGAAACTGTTTGTCCACCTTGGCCGGGAGGTAGTTGTAGTCGGTGGCGATGCCCGCGCTTCTCAGTGCCTGCACCGTGGCCAGGGCATCGGGACGGCGGGTCTCATCGGCGATGACGACAAAAGCCCCGATTTTGTTATAACCGGCAAGCCAGGTTTCGTAGCGCGCTTTGGCGTGCGGGGTTTCGTTGAGGAAGTCGCCGATGACCATGTCCCCCATGGCGAAGCCACAGGCCGGCAGATCATTGCCGCCGATGAGCTGGCAGAGGTTGTCGTAGCGGCCGCCTCCAGCCACGGCCCGCATGCCTTTGCGGATATCGAAGATCTCGAACACAGCGCCGGTGTAATAGGCCAGTCCGCGCACGATTCCCAGATCCACGGAGACAAATCCCGACAGTCCGCGCGCCGTCAGGTCGGCCAGCAGCGCCTGCAGCGGCGGCCAGTCCGCGCCCTGTTCGCCTATGAAGGCATCGACGGCCTCCCGGTTGGTGCCCAGCGCCTCCAAACGCTCGGCGGTCAGAGCCGGTTTCTCCCGCTCCATCTTGTCGATGATCTGGAGAAAGGCGGGCAGGTTCTCCGCCGCCACACCGGCTTTGGCTAGGAAGTCCGGCCAGACGTTGCGGTCGCTGAGGCGCACGAGAAAGTCGCCCTCACGGAAGCCGAGGCCGCGCATGACATCGATGCTCAGGGCGATCAGGTCGGCATCGGCGGCGACGGAAGGCTCGCCGAGGATGTCGCAGTTGAACTGGTAGAACTCGCGGCCCCGGCCCTTCTGCTGGCGCTCGTAGCGGAAACAGGGTCCGATCTGGAACCATTTCATGGGCTTGCGGCGCCCCTTGTGGGCGGCGGCGGCCATGCGGGCCAGGCTGGGGGTGGTTTCCGGGCGCATGGCGACCTCGCGGCCACCGGCGTCGGTGAAGTGGAACAGTTGCTTCACGATCTCATCGCCGCTTTTCCGGCGGTAGAGCTCGGTGGGCTCCAAGACGGGCCCCTCATACTCCACAAAGGCGTAGCGGCGGGCGGCGGCGCGCCAGGTTTCAAAGAGGTAGTTGCGCAGGGCGCAGGTTTCCGGCAGGAACTCGCGGAATCCGGGAAGACTCTGGATGGAGGAGGCACTCATGGGAAAATGGTGGAGGACATAACAGTAAGGGGAAAGGCGCGGCGCGGCGGGGACCGCGGGCGGGGGGCCGGGATCATGGCACAAATCCGGCGGATGGCACGGGTGAATTCCCGCTTTCCTTCAACCGGGCAATCAGGTTTGAAGAGGACGGATGCCCGATTCAGAACTCCTTACCTCCCAGCAGCGCCCGCGCTCACGGCTCCGTCCGTGGCGGGATGCGGCTGCCGTAGGCGGACTGCTTCTCGCGGCCAATGCCCTCACGGCTCCCCATGACCCCGGATGGTTTCTGCTGAATCCCTCGCCATGGCTGCTGCTGCCGGGGCTGATGGGCATGCGGCATGGCTTCCGCTGGGGATTTCTCATTGGCTCCGCGGCCTCGCTGGCGGTTCTTGGCATGCTGTCCGCGTTTCAGCCCGGACTGCCTGGCGTGAATCTGATTTACTTTCTGTCGCTGCCGGCGGCGGGCCTGCTTTCCGGTGCCGCCCACAGGCTGGAGGGGAATGAGCCGGTGTGTATGCCGGCGGTGGAAAGCCCTGCGGACATTGATGCGGTGCCTTCGCCGGTGCCTTCCCGGGAGCCAGCCCAGCATTCCCCCGATTCCACTGCGGCTTTATTGAGAACCCAACTGGAGGAAAGCGCCGGCATCCGCAGGGAGCTGGCCGGCAGACTGGAGGAGCGGGAGGCCGGGATTCAGGGACTGGCCCGACAATGTGAGGATTTCTCACGGCAGTGCCGTGACTTGTCACGGCGGCAGGATGTGCTTAGCCAGGAGCGCGATGCGCTGTCCGCTGAGCTGGTCCGCCGCACCGGGGATCTGCGGGCCATGGAGGAAAAGCAGGAACTGCTGCTCCGGCAGCACCGGCAGGAGGAGGCCGCCATGGCCAAAGCCATGACCCCCCAAACCGATGCCGCCGCCACAGGAGCAACAGCAGCTGAAGAGACCCGGCTGGCTCTGCAGCGGGAAATCCTTCAAGCGGCGGTGGAGCGGCGGGATGCGGTGCGGGCTTATGTGAAGCGCCGCCGCACAGCCATGGAGCGGCTGGCGGAGCAGGGGGGCCGGCAGGGGCAGGAGTTGCAGGCGCTCCATTCGGAGCGCGATTCCCTGGCCCGTCAGCTGGAGCAGGCCACCCGCCGGCTGACCGGGCGCGGCGATGAGCTGGAAATGATGATCTCCCGTCAGAACGAGGCCGAAACCATGCTGGCCGGACAGGAGCATTCCCTAAGTGAACTGGCCAAACGACTGGAGGCCTTGGATGGCCAAGTGGCGGAAAGGGACACGGTGATTCAATGGCTCCGCCTGGAACTGGAGCAGCGGATGGAGGCGCGGCAAGTGCAGGAGGTGGTGGAGGAGGACGAACCTGCCTTGGAGGTTGCTTGGTTATGGTTCGAAGCCCATGATGCCCGACGCACGGAGACCCTGTCGGAGCCAGCCGTGACCGGCGGGACGTTCGTCACCTGTCTGCGCATGGGGGCCGATACCGATCCGGACACCCCATTGCCCGCGCCGTTGCAGGAGTCCGCCGCACCACAGGAGCAGGAGGAGCATGGAAATCACGAGCCAGGGAAGCATCAGGCCCTGATCCAAAAGCTGGAGCAAAAACTGACCGGATGCCGGGAGGCCATCAATCAGCTGACAGTCCAGCGTGATGAGCTGGCGGCCCGTCTGGAGGAGCGGCTGGATCTTTTGGAGATCCTGACCGAGGAGCGCGCGGTGCTCACCGACAAACTCGCCGAGCGCGGCGAAGCCCTGCGGAAAGTGGAGGCGGTGTGCGATTCCCTGAATGTCCATCTGGATCACCGGAATGCCTTGCTGAAACCGGTGACCGCCCGCGCCCTGCCGCTGGTCCGCCGTATGCCGCGCCGAAATGGAGGCGCGCGACATCAGGATTCACCGGCCTTGGAAGCTGCGGATGGCCCGGACGATATCCCACTGCGGCTGGCGATGGGGGAGGGACGTGATTTACTGTTCGGAATGACGGTGACTTCACCACTGGATAGGGAGGAGGCACCCTTTGAGGCCCCGTTCCGCGCTCTTTTCGAGGCTGGAGCCGGACCTGTTTTTCCTCATCTCCTCATGCTGCTGGAGGAAACCGCCGGCGTGACGGATGCCGCGTTTTATCAGATCGACGGCACGCGGCTGGAGCGGTCCGCCCTGCGCGGTGAGGGCGGCATGCTGCCGAAGACCATGCCGCTGGCCACGGCGGAGATCGCCGCGTTGGCCGTGGCCCGGCAGTCCTTTGTCACCTGCCGCCAAGTCTGGGCCACGGTGCCGGCGCAGGACAGTCCCTGGCTGGCGGCCCTGCCGTGGCCTTCGGACGGATTCCACAGCACGGCGCTGCTGCTCATCCATCGGATGCATCTGGGGGAGGTGAACCGGCGAACCTTCTCGCGCATCCAGCTGATCTGCCGCTGGGCGGCCCGGTTCATGGAACTGCACGGCCTGCAGGGCACGGTATCGGAGCCGGTTGGCGGAGCCTTGGCGGTGACGTCGGATGTCCTGCGCCGCGCCCTGCTGGATGCCGCCGGCGCTTGCCGGGAGCATGGCCTGCTCTCCTCCACTCTCACCCTGAGGCTGAATGGGGAGTCCCGCGTCCATCAGGAGCATCTACTGAACACTCTGCTGGCGCACCTGCGCCCCACGGATCTGGTTTGCCGGGAGCACGGCGTGGCGGCGGCGGATCCGGCATCACCAACGCCCTCCTCCACCGGCAGCGCGGTGGTTATCATGGAAGTCCTGCTGACCTTCTCCGGCCCGGTGGAAGCTGAGGAGCTCGCCGGTTCTCTGGAGCAGGCCATCACCGGGGATCCGGCGCTGCGGGATGTGGTCACTCTCAGCCCTCCGGCATTGGTGGGCGGCTAACGCCGGCCAGCGTGAAATCCGGAGCCGGCGGCGTCACCATCCTTCTGGCCAAACAGGGGTCACGGATCAAATCGGATCCAGTCCAGATTCATCAGTCCTCCCTTGCCGGGATTGGTGAAGACCATAAACACATCCCCGCGCGCGGGCTCAGGTTTTGAGAGGCTGACCGTGGTTTCCTGCCACGTTTCCCAACCGCCGGTGACCGGTGCCTCCAGCTTCGCCAGCAGCGGGCCGTCCGGACTTGCGGCATGCACTTCGATCCAGCCGCCCTGTCCGGCGGATGCGGTGCGGCAGGTGACTTTCGACGCCTGCGCCAGATTCAGGGCTGCGAACTGCAAGGAATGGCCGTGGTCAATGGCTCCGACAAACTTCCCGCCCCCGGCACTGCTGCCTCCCAGCACCCGCGCTCCGGTCAGCCCATCGTTGTCCTCGGCCTCCAGCTGGCGGGTTCTGAGAATGGCCGTGGCCTTGCCGCTGAGCGGGCCAGCGGCAATATTCCCGGCATCGGTGAAGGTGGCGTCGATCACAAACCGGTGCGCCTTGGCCCCGCCGGGCGGCGTGACCTCACCGGTCAGGCCGCGCAGCAGCTGCGGCGTCTCACTGCCGGGCTGCAGACCGTAAATCCAGGACACCATCCGATGAATCTGGTCCCGGGTGTGATGGCCATGCGGCAGCATGGGCAGGGGGCCCCAGACCCCCGTGGAGCCTTTCTGCACGCGGTCCACACTGGCCTCCAAGGCACCGGCCACCTGACGGTATTTATCCGCGATGTCCAGCAGGGCCGGGCCCACAATTTTCTGGTTCACCGCATGGCAGTTGAAGCAGTCCGCCGATTTCATCAGCGCCAGACCAGGGGCCGTTTCGCCGCCACGCTCCACCACCGCGGTCACCAGCAGCCGCGCGCCGAAACTGTCAGGCGAGTCCACGGAATCCCCTTCCTCGGCATCCTTCACCATGGCACGCCAGGCGACAGGCTGGCCGGGAGTGAAAAAATCCCCATTCACCGGGAATTCCAGATTCACCACCGGCGGGGTGTTGCCGGCGGTGATGGCCATGGCGGTGGTGCCTTCGCCTCCTGCCGTGTCGCGAACGTGCAGCTCCACGGGGAAATCCCCCGCCTCCCTGAACTCGATCTCAGGGTTGGCCTCCGTGGAGAGGACCTCAGCGGAGCCGGTCTTTTTCCATTCATAACGCAGGGCTGAGGTCTCCCCGTCCGGATCGCTGGATCCAGCAGCGGAGAATTTCACCTTCAACGGCAGCGGTCCACTGAGCGGGCTCGCGGAGGCCACGGCCTGGGGCGGCAGGTTGCCGTGGTTGAAGGTCACACGCATCAGCTTGGAGTCGGGGTTGGCTCCCCAGGTCTCTCCATAATCGAGGCAGTAAAGCTGTCCCTCGGGGGAGAAGACCGCATCCAGCATGCGCTTGCAGGGAAGTTCGGCCATGAAGGGCTCTATGCCTTGGAAATTTCCCTCCTTGTCCAGCCGCGCCCACTTGATCAGGCGGCGCTCCCAGTCCCACCACAGCAGGCAATTGTCATAGTAGGCAGGGAAACTTCCTTTGCCGTCGAATCCTGGCTGGTAGTGGAACACCGGACCGGCACAGGCCGTGCGTCCGCCCTGGCCCATTTCCGGGAACTCCTTCGACGGGCCGTAAGGGTAATAAATCATGGCTGGCACCGCGGGCGGCAGCTCGGGCCGGCCAGTGTTGTTCACCCCTTGGTTCAGGGGATTCGCAGGATCGTAAAGCGTGCCTGTGCTGCGGGTGGCGTGGTCGAAATGCGCGTAGGGGAAGTTGTTGCCGATAAAGTAGGGCCAACCATGGTTTCCGGCCTTTTTAGCCTGATTGATCTCATCATAGCCGCGCGGGCCGCGGGGATTGTCGCCGCCGGCATCCGGGCCGACCTCGCCCCAGTAGACAAAGCCGGTCGCGGAATCGACGCTCATGCGCCAGGGATTGCGGCAGCCCATGCAGTAAATCTCGGGCCGCGTGCCGGGAGTGCCGGGCGGGAAAAGATTGCCCGGCGGGATCTCATAGGTGCCATCGGCTTTGGGTTTGATGCGGATGATTTTGCCGCGCAGGTCGTTGGGGTTTGATGCGGATTTTTGAGCATCCCAAGGCTCCTTGCCCTCACGGTCATCCATGGGGGCATAACCGTCGGAGTCCCCGGCGGGATGGGTGTTGTCGCCTGTGGAGAAAATAAGGCAGCCGTCCGGGGCGAACTCCACACTGCCGGCGTGGTGGCAGCATTCGCGGCGCTGCTCGGGATAAGTCAGGATCACCTTCTCACTCGTCAGGTCCAGCTGGTCGCCATTCATGGCAAACCGGCTGAGATGCTGGCCTTCAAAATTCTCAGGCGAATAAAGCAGGTAGATCCAGTGGTTCTCCGAAAAGCGGGGATCCAGCGCAAAACCCAGCAGCCCGTTCTCCAAAGCGGTGAAGACCTTGACCTCACCGGCATCCACCATGGTGCCGGTGTCCGGCTTCCAGATGCGGATCTTTCCGGCGATTTCGATAAAGAACACCCGCCCGTCGGGAGCCAGCTCCAGCTCCATGGGCTGCGGCATGCCCTGCGCCAGCACCTCCACCTGATACCGCATCGCCGGTGGGACCGGGCCGGAAGGAGGAGCCGCCTGGGCAACCGCAACCTGGGAGAAAAACAGAAGGGACAAAAAAGCTGAATACCCGCGCATGGCCCTCCAATACGCAGGTTTGGGCCGTGGCTTTCTTACGATGACTTCATGAAACAGTCCCATTTCGGAAGCGGATGGCCCATGCCGCACGGCCTGTTTTGAAAGCATGAGGGAAAAGGGTTCACAAGGCAGGGAAAAGAAGGATTCCACCTGCGGCATGAGGCGGCGGCGGCTCGGATGAAATTCCCTGCAGACCGGGAAGTTTGCTTCAGGTTTTGTCAGAATCCCCGTATGGTGCCGGCATGATTTTCAGCAACAAGGCGGAGACAAGATCGCAGTTTTTTCATGAACTGGCCCGGCTGACCGGAGCGGGCATTTCCATTTCCCGCGCCTCGTCGGTGTTGAATCAGAACTGGCGGGACCCCTCGGTGAAGGCCGCTCTCCACTCACTGGAAAAGGGGCTGAAGGAAGGGGAGACCATCAGCGGCGCGCTTGCGCCCGCCCTGACCGGCATGGAGTCCGGCATTGTGGACGCCGCCGAGCGCGGCGGCAAGTTGGTCCACGGATTCAAATATCTGGAGGATTATTATCATCTGCTGGGGCAGACTTTCACCCGTATGCGCGCGGCGGCGGTCTATCCCTTGGTGATGCTGCATGCGGCGGTGCTGCTGCCGGCCATGGTGGCGGGGGTGCTGGCGGGGTGGGAAGTCCCCGTCATCGGCCTCTCCCTGGCGCTGCGTCTGCTGGTGCTGTGGAGTGTGCTGGCGCTGGCGGGGATAGCTTGGCGGTTTCTGTTGAAGAAAGGGGCCCACTCTCTGCCGGTGGACCGGTTTCTGCGCCGGCTGCCCATGGCCGGACGCGCCCGCGAGGCATTGGGGTTGGCGCGGTGGAGCGCGGTGGTCTATTTTCATGTCATCAGCGGCCAGCGGATTTCCGACGGTCTGCGCCGGGCCGGACAGGCATCGGACAGTGCGGGGCTGGTCCTCGCCAGCCGGCGGGCGGCCGATGACATTGAGGCCGGCGGGGAAATGGGACCTGCCCTGGCTGCCCAGCCGGCTTTTCCCCATGAACTGTCCGGAGCCTTGGCGGCGGCGGAGTTCACCGGCACCTTGGACACCGAGACCCTTCAGCAGTCACGTTATTGGATAAGCGAGGCCGGTCTGCGTCTGGAGAACACCTCCCGTTGGCTGTCCGGCGCATTTTACGGTCTGGTGATGCTCTTCACGGTGATTCAGATTTTCCGTCTGGCCACCGGCTATGTTCAGATGGTGGACGGGTTCATGAAGGACATAGGAATTTGAGGTCCAGGAAATGGCATGATATGGCAGGGAGCTGGAACCGGATGGTGAAATCCAGTGAACTGAAGGTTGACCCCTGAATGGTTGGCCGCTTTGATAGCGGGCGCTCCATTCCGGAATTTCCCGCTCTGTCCCGTCCCGCCCGCCGTCCATGAAACGTCTGCTGCTGCTTCCCCTGGTTCTGCTGCTTGTCCACTGCGCCAGGCCCGGAGCGGTGCCGGAAACCATGGCCGGCCCGAGTCCCGGCATGGCGGCTCCGGCGGTGTCCGGCCAGCTGACAGAGGTGGTGAATGTCTCCGCCTACGATCCCAAGGAGCGCCAGCGCGCCGGTACTCCCTACAGCGAGCATAATGTGAGCGCTCTCCGGGTGAACGGCGCTCTGGGTCTGATTGCCCGCGCCGGAAAGGGCGGCAACCTGGACACGAAATGCGCGGATTTTCTGGCCGCGGCGGACCGCGTGAGGATGCTGCCGGGAGTGTATTACCGGGTGCAGCGCCATGTGGACGCGGTGGCACAGGCGGACCAGCTGGTGAACCGTGTGCAGGCGCTGGCCGGAAGCCGCTCCTGGAACGCACCGGCACTGCTGATCTGCGGTGACTATGACGGCAATCTCCGGGTGTCGGATATCCTGCGCTTTGCCGACCGCGTGGAGGCCCGCACCGGAGTGGTGCCCGTGGCCTATCTGGAGAACAGCCAGCAGCTGAAGCTCACGCTGGGCAATGCCGACTCTGCCGCCAAGGCCCGTCTGCGGCGCATGCCCTACTGGCTGGCGCTGTACTCCCACGAAAGCGGAGCCGGACCCATTTTTCCTGCGCCGGGAAATCCGCAAGGACTGGTGGATCAGTATCGTGTCTGGCCCACTTGGACGATGTGGCAGTACGGCGGGGTGGACTGGGAGGGAGGGCGCTCAAGGCCCAAGGTTTACAACCACGGACGGCACCGCTTCTCCCCTTATTTCGGGAACATGGACCGCCCGGTGGAGCGCAATGTCTTCAAGGGAACGCCCGCCGCCTTGGCCGCCTTCTGGCAGCGTCACGGCGTGCGGCTGAGGTGACGGAAGTCTTCAGCCGCGCTGGGCCATTCCTGTATTTGACCTGTGGTTGCGTTCCGTTTCAATAAAGCACGTGCAGGGACGGCTCCAGCCGCCGGCACCCCGCTCTGAATTCCATGGCGATGCTCCAGCGCAGAGCCAGCCGCTGCAGAAAGCCCGCCTCCGACAGGACAGCCGCATGACGGGCGCGGATGGATTCACGCAGTTCACGCAAACGGGACTGAAATTCCGGGCTGTGGATCAAGTTGTCCCGGCCATCGGCCACAAAATTTATTTTCATAGATGGGAAAGTGAAGCGGGGCGGCCGAAATGCCGGCTGGTGCGGAAGCGCCGCCAGGACGGAGCATTCCGAAAATTGCCGAAACAGGTTCAGGAGACAAGTGAGGCCTTCAGGTAGGCTTCGATTTCCCGTGTTTTCTGACCGCTGGTGAAGTTGTCGACCACTTCACGGCGGGCATTGGTGGCCACGCGCTCCCGCAGGGCAGGATCCGCCGCCAGCCGGTCGATGCCATTGGCGTAACTGACGGGGTCGCCGGCGGTGGCCTGAATACTGTTTTCCCCGTCGCGCACCAGTTCCTTCTGACCGCCGTCGAGGGAGCTGATCACCGGCAGAGCGGCGGCTCCGGCCTCCAAGGGAGTCAGGGCAAAAGGCTCGCCCCAGTTGGAGGTGAAGAGCAGAGCATCATACTTGACGTAGAGGCCCGGCATCTCCAGGGGCGGCAGGGTGCGGCGGCTGACGTGGCCTTCAAGCCCCAGGGACTTGATTTCGGACTCGAGTCTGGCCAGATCCTCCGGAGTGCCATTGCCGTACAGATCAAGAGTCAGTTGTTTGTGCCCCCGGGAATGGGCTTCCGCCAGAGCGCGGACCGCCGTCCAGGGATCCTTCTCCTCATTGATCCGGCCCACCCACAGCAGCTTCTCAAAGCAGCTCCAGTCGGTTTTCACCGTGAAGGCCCCGGCATCAATACCGCAGTGAATGAAGGTGGCATCGGCCACCGGCCATCCTTTGGAGGCCGTGAAGTCACGCATGAAGCGGCTGCAGAAATACATGCGGCGGAACAGAAACCGCTCCCACGAGCCGGTGGGGGTATCCCGGTCCAGCAGGCGGCGGATGCCCAGCACCTCAAGCAGTTTTCTTCCGAAGCGGCGGCCAGCGGAGCCTGGCGTGTTCCACCAGGACAGCCAGACATCAGCCCGGATACTGCGGGCCACCCAGTGATCGCTGATGTCGTAAACCACAGGGATGCCGGGCTGTTCGGCGTCGTGCAGCAGGGACTTGGAGAGTCCCCCCATGTTCCAGATATGGATCAAATCCGGTTTATGCAGGTGCAGCTGCTCCCGGAAAACGCGGTGGTTGTGCCTCTCCAGCTGATACAGCTTCCAGATGGGCAGCCACGGATGGCCATACATGCCGTGGATCCGCAGGGTGCGGGTGATTCCCTTCTCCGGAGTTTCCGGACGGCCAGGGACCCGGTGGTCGGAGGTCAGGACGTGAACCTCGTGACCGCCGGCGAGCAGCCCCTTCACCAAGGTGAAGCAGCGGAGTTCATATCCTCCAACTTCGTGAGGTGGATAAAGATTGGATACGGTGAGAATTTTCATAGGCTCAAAGAAGGCGGTGGCGGAAAATCCACCGGTCCGCACAGGTTGGATTGGGATGAAAAAAGCCAGGGGCGGTGGGGGCGGGGCTGGTGTATCAGGCGGCACCGGCCTGCCCGGTGCGGTAATCCTTCCATCCCTGACGGAATCCATGGAGCTTTCCACGCCATTGGGACCAGCGCAGCCGGGAGGACTGCGGCAGCTCCCGCAGCCGTCCATGCTTCGCGCACCACACGGCGTCGCGCACCGAGTCCCGCATCCACGGCAGCAGCACCCAGCGCATCCAGGTGAAGTCCGATTCCTGCCCTTTGTAAGTGGTGGCCATGGCGCGGGCATCGCCGAAACTGCGGTGGTAAAGCTGCCGCGCGGTGTAGTTGTGGCTGTGCATGGCCACGGACTCCGGCACGAACTCCACCCGGTAGCCCTGGCTCCGGCACCAGCGGGTGTACTCGTCGTCCTCGGCATACTGCAGGTCCTCGCGGAAACCACGCTTTTCCCAGATATCCCGCCGCAGGCCGCTGCTGACCATGCTGAAAAAGTGCTCCCAGTTCACGGAGTCGCGGTTGGGTCCGAAGCACCGGTCGTAGTCCCTGGCAAACGCGGCCCCGCAGTCCGGACGCGGAATCTGCCGGCTGAAAACCGCCGCCACCTGGGGATTCAGCAGCGCCTCCGCCAAGGGCCGCAGCCAGTTTGTCCCTTGAGGGGTGGCGTCGGCATTCAGAAACAGGCAGCGGTCGGCCTTCGCCAGACGCATGCCGTGGTTCATCACCCGGCTGGGATTGTATTCCGCCGGCGTGATCTGCACAAAATGCGCCGGCTCCGCAGCCCGGATCATTTCGTGGGATCCGTCGGTGGATCCACTGTCGATCACGATGAGCTCGTAGTTCCGGTACTCCTGCGCTTTCAGGGCCGGCAGCGTCCCCTTCAGAGCCCAAGCCTCGTTGTAGGAGCGCATGATGATGCTGATCAGCGGGTCGTTCATGGTCATGCAGGAATGGGCAGCGTGAGGAATTTGAGCCGGAAGCGGCGGTGGCGGTCAACAGGCCGGAGCGATGAGAAGAGGTTGGGTTGCGTGCCGGATGCCGCCCGTTCAGCCGGCGGGGGCGGTTCGGAACCGGGCCGGCAGGCGTTTGAGCACCGCGGCTTTGTCCGCGGGGGTAAGTGAAATGGTCCATATGCCTGCCAGTCCGGCCACGCCGGTGATGGCCATGCCGGCCAGGCAGGGCAGCCACTCGGGACGCCCGTAGCCGCCACCCAGCAGCCAGCGGCACAGGACCCCGGTCACGATCATGGGCACGCATCCCAGCAGCGGGCGCACGCCGGTCTTCATCAGCAGTTCCCACTTGCCGCACCCGGCCTCCTTGGCCGTCCAGGGCCACAGCACGAGCCAGCCGAATAAAAGAGTTGGCAGCACCGATCCCAAAGCCACACCGACGATGCTTTTCAGCCACAGGGTCAGGCTGATGCTCAGCACCACATTCATCAGGGCCTCGGCGATGCTGTGCCACATCATCCGCTTCTCCTGTCCGCACATCATATACATGGTTTTGAACACCATGTGGGTGTAGGAGACATGAAAATACCAGAACAACAGCACTTGGGCCACCAGCAGCACATCGGCATTGGGCACTTTCAGGCCGGTCAGCACCCGCACAAGGAAATCCATAAAAATCGCTCCGCCGAAATAAAGCGGGGCCGCCACCAGCATGGTCATCCGCAGGCCGTTCACCAGCATTTCCCGCAGGGAATCCTTCCGTGAGTCCGCATACAGAAAAGCCGCCGCCGGCCCCAGGGAGTCGGCGATGGGCCGGGTGACAACGCCGAACAGCTCGCCGGCCTTGGCTCCGGCCTGGTAAAGAGTCACCGCCGGCAGGCCGAGAGCACCGCCGACCACCACTTGGTCCATCTTGTTGCGGAGCAGATTGGAGATCATGTTCAGCCAGGCGATGAGCGAGAACTTGCCCGTGGACAGCAGATCGCTCCGCCGGAAGAGCGAAAGCCGCAGCCGCACCTCGGGCATGGCCTTCATGGCGGCGTAGCCGGCCATCAGATCCGGCCCCAGCACGCAGAGCAGGGCAATGACAAACACGGAGGTCAGCCCCCAATTGAAATACAATGCCAGCGCCACCAGCGCCGCATTGGCGATAGTGCCGATCATGCCGATGCGGTTGGCGGTGTCGGTTTTCTGAAGACCCCGCAGCACTTCGGGAAACACGCCCAGCGGAAAGCCCAGCGCCATGCCGCTGAAAAACACCACCGTTGCCGGTTTGAACTCGGCCTGCTTCGCCGCGGGCACATTGAACCAGTGCATCATCGAATCCGCCATTGCCCAGCCCACCACCCCGATGAACCCCGCCACGGCGAAATAGAAGAAAAAGATCGTGCTCAGGGCATGGCTCAGCGCCTCCCAGTCCCCCTTGGCCAGACACTGGGCCACCCGCCGCTGGGCGGCGTAGCCGAATCCGAAGTCCAGCAGAATGCCGTATCCGAACACACTCCACATCAGTGACCAGAAACCGAACTCATCGGCGTCCAGCCCCTGAAAGAGCATGCGGAACGTGATGAACCCCAGACCAATGCGCACCACGATGCGGCTGTAGCTGGACACAGCGCCACTCCAAGCGGCTTTTTTGACTTGGTCGATATTCATGAAAGGGGGTGAGACGGCTCTCCTGCGTCCGCTGATAACGATTTACAGGCGCGGAGCAACCCGGCTCCTGCCACCGGGAAGCAAAAATTCCGCCTTTTGCCCTCCCTTCAGGCTCCAATGACCGTCCGGACCGGCAGCCAGTGTGTCCGGTCGCTCCGCGGAAAGGAGGACCGCCATCAGGCCGGAACGCTCTTCGGTCCGGCAGTGGCCAAGGACACCGGAGGAGGTGGCGGTTTTGATTCCTTCCCGGCAACGGGAGGTGGTGGATCCAGGAGGGTGAACGGTCCGATGGATCATGGTTTGGGCGCGGTCGACGGCAGCGCTGCCTCCATCAGACGGTGGATATGGGGAATATGCGTGATGTGGTCCGGCACCTCCTCATAATTGGTCAGAAGGCTGGCATAGCTCTGTGGATCTGTGGGATGGTAGCCATGCATGGCGCGGATGGGGCGCTCACCCATGTGGCTGGGCACGATGAGCACGCCTTCGGGCATAAGAAAGATCAGTTCCCCGAAATACCCGTCTTCAAAGAAAGCCCGGTAATGCCGCAGTTCCTCCTCCGGCAGGATGCGGCCATGCGGCATGCCGGCCAGCGCCTGCTCGATCAGCGGGCGCGCCCGCCCCGTGAGAAACCAGAATCGCGCCATGGTGCTGTCATATACCACGGCATAGTCCTTTCCGAACTCCAGCGGCAGAGCCTCAATGACCGTGCGCATGTCCACCAGAGTATCGCAGTTGGCCATGCCGTGATCGCTGAACACATGCAGCCTCACGGTCTGGTAGTTGCGCTTTGCCGCCTCCACGGTGCGGGTGACCCAGTCCTCGTACACATCCAGTTTGGTCCCGATCTGCGGGGAGTCATTCCCCACCATATGCAAAAGTCCGTCCAGGCCGGCCCAGTACTGAAAGGCGAAGTCGATGCGCTGCTTCTCCAGATCGGCGATCAGGCGGTCGCGGTTCTCCTCCTCGGGCCGCGAGGGGTCGGTCACGAAATAAGGCACCTTTCCCTCCTCCAGCAGGTCAAAAATATTGGACCCCCGGTTCATCCCTTTGGGCTGGAGCGGGCTTTTCTTCTCCGTGAAGTCGAAGAGATGGATAAAGCGGAACGGGATATTGTAGAGATCGAAGTATCCCCGGAACTTAAGCTGCACCTTCACAAACTTCGACATCCAGCGGCGGAAAATGCGGCGGCCCGTCACTGCGGACGGCAGCCACCGCAGCGCTCTCAGGGAGCGGAAGGGGGAATGCTCCGGATCGTAAACAAAGTAGCACCAGTTGCGGTGCTCATCCGGCCAGTGGCCCGACAGAATGCTGGGCACGCAGGTGGAACTGTATCCGAAGACGCTTTCCAGTTTGCGCCGGTGCGGTGCCAAGCCCTTCAGAAAGGGCCGTCCTTGGAGGATTTCCCACCCGCAGGCGTCGATCATGATAAAAAGATGGAGCACCGGTTTCATGAGGCGGGAGTGGTGAGCCGCTGGATGTGGTTGAGGAGTTCAGTCGGCGAGTAGGGTTTGGTCAGGAACACTGCCGCGCCGGAGGACTGCGCCTGTTCGCGGTCGATGAACTGCCCGCGTGCAGTGAGCATGATGACAGGGATGTCGCGGACGTGTTCCATTTTCTTAAGCTCCGCGAGGGCGGTGAGCCCGTCCATCTCCGGCATCATCACATCCATGATGATGCAGTCCGCGGCGTTGTCGCGGGCGCACTCCACGGCCTCCCTGCCGTTGCGGCATACGTTCCAAGTATGGCCATGCTTGCGGAGGGTCATCTCCAGCAGCCTCAGCATGTGGGTTTCGTCTTCAGCAATAATCAGTCTGGCCATGCAGTGAAAAAATTCGGAAAATCCGTTGGATCAGGGAGCGGTCGGGGTTTCCAGCCGGTGGAGAAGGATGAAGGTCTGGTCATCCGCCAAAGGAGCTGTGGCGCTGTTCAGCCGCAGCCGGTGCAGCAGCGCCTCGTGAAGATCGTCCGCCGGTCCCGCCGACCGGGCGCTCTCCTTCAGCCAGTGGGCCAGTTCCGTGTGATCCGCGAACGCTCCGCGCCCGTCCCGCGGATCCGTCAGGCCGTCAGTGAAGACCAGCATCCGGGATCCTGCCGGGAACCGCATGCTGGTGGAAGGGTAATGAATCTCCTCCATCAGACCCAAGGGAGGCCCGCAGGCCGGAATCTCATAAACCTCACCGTCGGGCATGGCGATCAGTACTGGGCAGTGGCCGGCGCTGGCCACTCTGACCTCCCCGCTTGGGAGATCCATCGTGCCCACCACGGCGGTGACAAACATTTCCAACCGGTCCAGATCCTCGAAAAGAAACTTCGCGGTCTGTTGCAGCACCAGGCCAGGGTCTTCATAAAGCTGGGGCACCGAGCGCAGCACCGAGCGGGTGACCGCCGCCATCATGGAGGCACCCACCCCTTTGCCCATCACGTCCGCCATCATAAAGAAGACGCCGGTGTCGCCCCACGGCAGCACGCTGTAAAAATCGCCGCCCACATCCATGGCGCTTTCGCAGTGCGCCGACAGCTGCAGACCGGGAATGGAGGGCATGGAACGCGGCAGCAGCGACCGCTGAATGGAGGCGGCCAGCTCCAGCTCGCGCTTCACGGCGCTGGCGCGCTGCGCGGCCTCCTCGTGCCGCCTCCGTAAGATGTGCTGCGCGAGAAATTCTGAAAAGGTGTGCACCACGTTCACATCCCCGGCTCGCATGGGATCCGTCAGCCGGTGCCGGCCCAGACTGACCGTGCCCATGAGGATGCCGCCCTCATAAAACGGATGCACCAGACCCGACTTGATGCGCGCGCGCGCAGGCAGGGTTCCCTCCTCAATCCATTGGTCCTGACCGGAAGCGATGGCGGCCTGCTCCAGCCGGTCAAAGTCCCCGTCGTCCAAGGTGTCCGGAGATGGCACCCCGCCCATCACCGCCAGAGTCCGGAATGTTCCCTCCTCCTCTGCTAGCCGGATCACGCCGCAATCCGACTGCGTGACAGTGCCCAGGTGGTGCAGAAGCGTGGAGGTGAAGTCCGACAGGTCCGTGATGCGGTGGCTCTCCGAACTGAAGCGGAAAATGGCGGACAGGCTTTCGTAGGCCGCCCCCAGTTCCTCCGTCATATCATCCAGAGTGGCCTCCAGTTCCTTTTTCTCCTCTGCGGTGAAAACCTCCGTTCTTGGCTCTCTGACATTGTCCGCGTTGGTGATGCGGCCTGACGCTTGGCGTGCACGCACCAAGGTGAGCACATTTTCCTGGGGACCCCGCAGATAGTGCCGGGAGCTGGTCATCTCCTTGATAATATACAATCCGCGGCCCGATTCGGAATCCACATCCGGCAGGTCCACCTTGTCCGGCCATTCAAATCCCGGCGAATGGTCGGTCAGCGTGGCTGTCACGTCCTTGGGTGTCACAATCAGCTGGAGATTCCATGAATCCCCGGCACGCTCCGCAGGCATGTGCAGAACCACATTATTGGCGGCCTCCGTCAGCACCAGCTCCCAGGCGTTGAGATCTTCCTCCATCAGTCCCTGCCGTTTCAGAAACTTCCGGGCATTGACCGCGGCCTCGCGCACCGCCATCAGGGACGGAATTCCGGTCCAGCGCCAAGCGATTCCCTCCTCGGCGCCGGGAGGCGTGATGAGGGAGGGATCGTTCCGAAAGGGAGCAGGGGCACTCATGGGGTTCAAAGGTTTGGCCCGCAGATCAGCCGGGGACTATTTCAAAAATACGGTGCAGGCGTGTCAGTTCCAGAATTTGGATCACGGCCGACTGGGGCTTGAGCAGACGCAGGGTTCCGCTCCGCTGGGCCGCCAGTTTCTGCAGGGAGATTAAGGCACCCAGCCCGCTGGAGTCAATGAATCCCAGATGGGAGCAGTCGAGGTTGATATCCGTGTAGTTCTCCGTGAAGCGGGTCTTCGCCTTGTCGCGGAGGGATGAGGCATCGTTTGCCGTCAGTTCGGACGGCGCGGTGAGGACCAGGACGTTTTCCGGTGATTTCATGATGAGAGTAAGAGGATTCGGGTGAAAATATTCAGTGATCCGGTCAGTTTTTAAACTGAAAGCGGGCTTCAGGCCAGGTGAAATCACTCAGGGCGCGGAGGCAGGGGATGGAATGCCGGGTTGTCCGAGGAAAAGCATCCGCAGGCTGTGAATCAGAATTCTCCTCCGCCACGCGGCATCCGCGCAGCCGGCAAACAGGGCGGCGTGGGCTTTGGCGGTGTCGTCCCAAGGCGGAAAGCTGCCCTCCGCCTCCGGAGCCGTGAAGAGTCCTGTGGGTGCCTCCAGCCAGCGGCGTTCAAATTCCCCCTCCAAGCTGCCGGCCTCCTGAGGCGTCAGCGGGGGATTGCCTATCCAAGCGAATTCACCGGCCACAACATTCCAAAGCATGGGCCAGCGCCGCCACAGAGTGGTGAAAGAGGCGATTTCCCGGTAGGGCACCGGATTTCCCTGCGGTGCAATGCGGGTTCCCGCAGGCTGGCGGGTGGGGGCTGCCAGTGCCCTGTGGAATAAGGACCCGCCCCGCACCACCGCCAGCAGCAGGACCGCCGGCCAAGTGCACAGCAGAATGAGCAGCGCGGCCACACGTCCTGGAATGGAGGAGGACGGGGTGGGGGACCGAGTCAGCGGGGCCAGCAGAAAGGTATCGGTCAGATGGGTGACCGAGCCCGTGCGCCAGTTCAATAGATGACTGCCCATGGCCAGAGAGGTTTTCAGCAGGGTCATGGCTCCGAGCGAAGTACTGGGTCCGACCGTGCTGTCCTCCACCACAGCATCATGATCCACAATGGAGCCCTCCTCCACAAATCCCTGCACCCGGGCGCGGCGGCTCACACGGGCTGCGGGTCCGATCCAGCATGGAGCTGTAAGCACTGCGGTGGGATCCACCTGGGCACGCAGTCCGGTCCAAACTCCGGGACTGATCTCCTGGGTGCCTATCATGGAGGGGGCCAGCAGGGGAAGCAGCTCAGCGCGCGACCGGTGCCAAGCCTCCAGACTGGTCAGCACCGGGACCCCGGGAGCCTGGGGCAGAAAATCCAAGGTCAGCACTTCATGGGCTTTATAGGCCGCGTGTTTCTCCGCTGCAGTCCCCGGTGAGGGTTCGACGCTTTCGGTGACAACCCGCACCGACAGCTTCCACGTGTGGCTGCCTTGCAGAAAACGGCGGATCTCCTCCGGCCAAGCGCTGACGAGCATGAGCACCTCCTTCACGCCGCGCCGCGCCAAGCCGTCCAAGGCATGGTCCAGCAGCGGCTTGCCCAGATACAGGGCCAAGGCCAGAGGGCCGTCCCCGGCCACGCGCTCCAAGCCGGGCCGGCTGTCCGGACAGATGAAAATAACCTTTTCCAAAGACCCGCTCATGCGCCTCCTTTCCCTAGCAGCACCGCCGGCACGGTTTTCAGGAGAATCGTCAAATCCCTGAGAACAGACTGGCTTTCGATGTAGCGCACATCCAGCGCCACCTGCTCAGGAAACCCGATTTGATTGCGGTCGCCAATTTCAAACAGTTTTCCGGAGCGCTCCCCGACCTGCCAGAGGCACGTCAGGCCCGGCGTGGCCAGCAGCCGCCGGCGGTCCTGTTGGGAATACAGCGCCACCTCCCGGGGAAGCGGGGGGCGCGGGCCCACCAAGGACATCTCCCCTCTGAGCACATTGATCAGCTGGGGCAGCTCATCAATGGACGTCCGGCGGATAAAGCGGCCTACCCGGGTGATGCGGGGATCGTTGCGCATTTTGAAGGTTACCCCATCCTGCTTCTCATTTTTCGCCAGCAGGTCCTTCAGCGCCGCCTCCGCGTTCACTACCATGCTGCGGAATTTGAGCATGCCGAACTCCCGCCCCCCATGCCCCACCCGCACCTGCCTGAAAAACACCGGCCCGCCATCCTGCCGCACCAGCCACGCCGTCACCAGCAGCAGAGGGGACAGCAACAGCAGCATGAGACCCGCGACCACCACGTCCAGCAGGCGCTTAATCAGCCGCGACGATCCCACGGCGCACTGCCATGCCACCCGTTTCCACAGCATGTAGGCGCGCAGGCGCAGGCGTCCCCAGGGATGGCCGGCACCGGCTATCCGGCCCGCCATCCGGCTGCTCAATTCTGCATCGCTCAGCATCAGGCGGGGGAGTTTGCGGTTGCGGAGGCGGCGGCACCTGCCGGCTGGAGGACGGAAACCCCATCCCGGACCTCCTGGGTCAGCCGCGTGAAGAGAGCCTCCAGACCGCTGATGTATCCTTCGAAATCATAGCGCTCACTGACCAGTTTCAATCCATTTCCCCCCAGTTCGCGCGCCTTGTTCTTGTCGCGCATCAGCCCGTCCAGCCTCGCCGCGTAGGTGTCCACATCCATCCAGGGCACCAGCCAGCCGTTGTGTCCGTCGATCAGCCAGTCCCGGATGCCGCCCGCGTCGAAGGCGACCACCGGCAGCGCGTAGCGCATGACCTCCAGACCAATGGTGGCGATGGGCTCGGGCCAGACACTGCTCAGGGCCACCACGCTGCATTCCCGATAATAATTCTTCAGCTCCTCCTGGGGCACAAATCCTTTGAAGGTCACCCGGTCCGCCAAACCCAGCTCCTTGCAGAGCTCCTCGCATTGCCCCTTCTGATTACCGTCTCCCAGAATGATGCATTCGAACGGCTCGCGCATCAGCGCCAGCGCCCGCAGCAGGATATCCACTCCTTTGCCCCGGATGATCTGGCCGGCGTAAATGATGAGATTCCGGTCCGAAAAGGAGCTGCGCAGCCCTTGCTCGCCCGCACGCGGCACCGGCGGATGGATTTCGATGCGCTTGGGATCGAAGCCGTTCTTCAACAGCTCATCCCGCATGTACTGCGTGACCACACACATCCGGTGGAACAGGTGGTTCAGGCGGATTTCCCGGCGCTTGTCACGGTAGCTGACCCACTTCAACGGCACCGGCCCGTTGGCACTGCTGTCCTTCACCACGCACGCCAGGCAGCCGTAAACGCAGTACAGCGTCGCAGGCCGCGTGCAGATGCGGCGGGTGAAGTAATTGTACTTGTAACTGCGCATGCAGTAAATGTCGTGATCATGCACCATTCTGGCCAAAGGCAGTCCGCTTTTGGTCAGAGTTTCGATCACCGCAAGATCGGGCAGCTTGTGCACATACACCACGTCGGGCCGGAACGCCTCCAAGGCCGCACGGGTGGCGGCGGCGGTTCTATCGGGAGCATCCGGCAGAGCGTAACGGGTGCGGAAAACGGCACGCCAGTCATCGCTGCCGCGGCCTGTGTCGGGACCATGCAAAATGGCCACCTGATGACCGCGGCCTGTGAGCTCGCGGGCCACAATGATGACATTGGCCTCGGCTCCGCCGAGTGATCCAAACCGTTCATGAACGTACAGGATTCTCATAAGCGGAGATCAGTCACGAAGCCTGAAGGGCTGCCAGCTCCTTTTCGAGCACCGGCTTCACCCGCGCCCACTCCTCCTCCAGCCGGCGGACCAGGTGTGGCTGCTCCGGTCTGTCCCCCTGCGCGGCGAGATGCTCCAACTGGTTGAGCAGGGTTTCCATGAGTTTCAGGCCAAACAGGGAGCTGCTGCCTTTCAGCGAATGGGCGGCGCGGCGCAGTTCGGGCTGCTCCTGGCCCGTGCCCTCTGTCAGGCGGCTGATGCCGGAGAAGGCGTTGGGAAAATCGGCCATCCATTCTTGGAGCAGCTCCGCCACGCTCTCCTCTCCAAGCTCGTCCGCCAGTTGGCGGACAGCGGCATGCAGATTGTCATCCTCTTCGTTGCAGGGGGCGGACTGGGTGTTGTTCACGGGCATCAATGAGGACAGGGCATTCATAAGTTCAGCCTGCTTGACAGGTTTGGGAACGTAGTCATCCATGCCGGCGTCCAGGCAGCGCTGGCGTTCCCCGCTCATGACGTTGGCGGTCATGGCGATAATGCGGCACCGGGGACGGTCCCATCCGGGGGATCCCTCCAGCGCCCGGATGGCGCGGGACGCCGCATAGCCGTCCATCACCGGCATGTGGCAGTCCATCAGCACTCCGGGATAATGCCGCTCTTTGAATTTCTCCACAGCCTCCGCCCCATTGGTGGCATGGTCGGCGAGAAAGCCTGATTTGGCCAGAATCAGCAGCGACACCCGGGCGTTGATGGCATTGTCCTCCACCAGCAGCAGCACCGGCGGGCCGTTCCCCTCGCCGCTGGGCGGATGCCCGTTGGAGGATGGCGCCACTGTGGCAGGCGGCGTGGACAGCGCTGGGGATCCGGAGGACACAGGCAGGATTGAGGAAGAGGAATTGAATTACAATGCCTTGGGAAGGATAACGGTCCAGCTTACATTGAAATTTTTGCAAATTCGGGGAACGGGGAGACCGCACCCACATTGGAACTGAAGGCTGGGGAGGGTTCATTCGCCACCCGCGCCGCTTTTTGCCCACCGTACGGTGAGAATGGATTTTCAACTGAAAATGGACCATTTTTGAAGATTCAGGGCAAGAAATTCAGGACGCCACAGTTCCCTTGCCCTGAATGGCGGATTCGTAAACCTCAGTGACGCCCGCCGCTGTGCGTGCCCAGTCAAACCGGGCGGCGTTGACCAGGCCGGCAGCACGGAGACGGTCGGTGGTGGCCCTGTCCGTGGCCAGTTTTGTCAGGGCCGCCGCCATTTCCGCCGGATTTTCGGGATCGATGGTCAGGGCGGCCGCGGCGACCACCTCCTCCAGAGCGCCCCGTGTGGAACTGATCACCGGCGTGCCGCAGGCCATGGCCTCGACCGGCGGCAGGCCAAACCCTTCAAACAGCGAGGGATAAATCATCACCTGCGCAGCGCGGTAAAGACGGGGCAGGGTTTCATCGGACACAAAGCCGGTGAAAATGATGTCCCGGGTGAAAGGGGAGGCGGCGGCGGCGGCGCGGATGATCTCCGCTCCATGCCAGTCGCTGCCCCCCAGGGCAAGCTGCCACGGCAGACCGGTGTCCTGTTTGAAGCGGGTGAAGGCATCGATCAGGCGCACATGGTTCTTGGCCGGATGCTCCAGACGTGAGATGTAAAGGAAAAAGGGCTGGCTCAGCGCCAGGGTCTCCGCGGCCCACGCACGGTCGGTGTCAGGCTGACCGGGGTGAAAACGTGTGTGGTCGATGCCGTTGTGGATGATGTGCTGGCGATTCTGCGGAATACCGAAAAACCGTTCGATGTCCCGCGCGGTGCTGTGGCTGATGGCAATGAGGCCATTCTGGCTGCGGGCCAGGCGCCGCACGACCACCCGCCCGTAAAACATACGGGCGGCGTCGTATTTTTTCCTGACATGAAACGGTGCCAGATCATGGATCGTCCCCACACGGGCGCAGGGGGCGGACAGGACCAGCCGCCGGTAGCTGGGGGCGTGCAGCACCTCCAGTTTGAGTTTGCCGGCCTCCCTGGGCAGCTGCAGCTGGTGCCAGAGAATGTTTTTCACCGGCGGGCGCTCCGATTCCGGCACGGTCACCAGACGGCATCGGCCGTCCGTGAAAGCAAACAGGGGCAGATCCCGCTCCAGCACAAACAGCGTGAGGTCCACGCGGCCGGTTTTCAACAGTTCCCGCACAAGGGCAAACACATACTGGCCCACGCCGGACTTGCCCCCCTGGATCATCGTTGTCGTCAGGCCGGCCCTGATCATGCAGCCACCTCCCCGGGCCCGGTCAGCAGGTAATTCTCCACACGCAGCAGACTGAGCACACGGCGCACCATGTCCGAGGCCTTCACGAAGAAAAGGTTGATGTGCCGCTGGCGCGCACGGCGCTGCAAGCGCAGCATCAGCCCCACTGCGGCGCTGTCGATGAAGCGCACGGTCTCCATATTGATAATCACGGTGCTGCCGGCCGGCAGGTTTTCCAGCATTTCAAAGCCCTCAGTCTCCAGCGGGGTAATGTTGGCGGCACTGACCGCCTCCTTCCATTCCAGGATATGATCGATGGTCTCCGACTCCGGCGGAGCCGGAACCGGAACCGCCCCCGCTTGGACCCCGGTTTGAGGCACCAGTCTTAGCGCCTCCTCCACAGATTCGGCGATCACGAAATACTCCTTCAGCCGCATCAGCGCCAGAGTCTGCAGCACTGAGGGGCCCGGGGCGGCAAGAATGCACTGGCCGCCGCGCTCGCGGCATCCGCGGGCGAAGCGCACCAGCTTTCCGGTGCCTGTGCTGTCGATAAACTGGGTTTCGGAGGCATCGGCGATGATCCAGTCGTGCGGAGTGTTCTCCGCTGCGGTCCAGAGTTCGGTTTCGCGGGCGGAAAGCGCGTCCAGCCGCTCCGGCAGACGCAGCAGTTCCACAAGAGGTGCGGCCGGTTCACTGACGGTTGTCTCCGGGGATTCCTGGGCGGGACGGGGAATGACGACGTGCCGGCGCTGGAAAAATCCCCGGCCGCGCATCTGCCACAGCTGGCGAAGAATCCCGGGACCGACGATGCAGATGTCGCGCCAGTAACGGCCGGCCAGCCGCTTCGGCTCCTGAAGAATACGGAAAAACCATTCCAGACCCACTTTCCGCATCCACATGGGAGCGCGCTTGTAGGTGCCGGCGATGAAGTCGATTGAGGCCCCCACGCCCACACTTACGGGAATGCCCGCCTTGTGAAGGTTCATGGCGATCCATTTCTCCTGTTTAGGGCACCCGAAGGAGACCAGCAGAATATCCGGAGCAGCCTCATGCAGCCGGCGGAGGATCCCCTCATGGTCCATCTTTTCGAGAGAGGAGAACGGCGGAGACCAGGCCCCGGCGATTTTCAACTCCGGCCAGCGCCTGCGGATGTTTTTCAGGCCCAGCTGCATAACCTCCTCCCGTCCTCCGAGGAAGTAGACCCGGTAGCCTTTCTCCGAGGCCAGATTGAACAGCAGCGGCACCATGTCCGATCCCGCCACGCGTTCCGGGAGAGGATCCCCCAGCCAGCGGGACAGCCACACCAAAGGTGTTCCGTCGCAGACGACAAGGTCGGTGTTCAGCAGGATTTCCCGCAGCGAAGCATCCACCTGCACCTGGGCAAGGAAGTCCACATTGGCCGTGGCCAGCATGTGGGGCCGGCTGGAGGCGATCATCTCCTCGATCAGGCCAAGCGCCTGAGGCGTGGTGACTTGGTCAAACGGAACTCCCATCATCACCACGGGGGGCGGAAGATCCCGGGCCCATTCGCGGGGGATGGGAATGGACCGGGCGGAATTGACGGAACTGTAAGCAACCATGGGGCAATTCCCCACGATAAGCACAAATCGATGGAAGGGAATGTTTTAATGAGCATACTTTTCCGGAAATTTCATTCACCCGCCTGTGCCGCTTACCGACTGGATCAAACTGGCTTTCATTCTGCCCGCGTTTTTCGTGCTCGGTCCGCTGCTGGGGCTAGCTGTGCGGGGCAAGGCGAAGGCCCAGCGCTGGCTCTTCGGCCTGATGTGTTTCATGACCATCAACGGACTGCTGGCTGCCGGGAATTGGGGACTGACGCTGGACTCGGTGGAGATTTACCGCGGCCATGCCCGGGGATACCACTTCTATTTCAACCACATCTTCGCCATCGCCCTCATGGTGGCCAAATGGAAAGAGGATCCCAAAAGCTTCCGCTGGGTGCCTCCCGGAATGTTCCTTTACGCCCTGTTCATCGCCGCGTGCACCCTGTCGCTGGTGAATGCCCCGCGGGTGGATTACGCCCTGATGGCGGTGCACAAGATGATCTTTTTTGCCCTCATCGGCATCGCCTCCTTCAATTACGTGCGCACGATCGAGGATATCCGGTTCTTTATCGTGCTGATGAGCGGGACGCTGGTGTGGGAGGCCTTGGTGGTGCTGAAAATGAAATATGTGCAGCATATTTACCAGGTTCCGGGCACCTTTGAGCACCAGAACGCCTTGGCGATGTACACGATTCTCATCGCGATGCCCGTTCTGGCGGCGGGGCTGGGGCCGAAGTTCCGGGGACAAGGGTGGTGCATTGCGGGTTTTCTGGCCTCCGCAGCCATTATCCAAGGCACGCTCTCACGGGGTGCGATGGTGATCTTCGCCGGCGGGGTGGCGCTGGTCTCCGCAGCCAGTCTGATGGAGAAGCCCACCAAACGGAGGTTCGGCATCCTCACAGTGTTCAGCGTCATCGCCGCCCTGGGGCTGGCCTTCACCCTCAAAACCATCATCAACCGCTTCCATGACAAGGGCAACGAGGCCAGTGGCGAACTGCGAGAGGTGCTGAACGAGGCCTCCCGGCAGATGGAGGACGCCCACCCCTTGGGGATCGGCTGGAACAATTACGCCCTGGTCATCAATGCGCCGTATCCCTACGCCAATGTGGTTTACGACTGGCTGCGGAAACGTGACCAGAAAGTGGACTACAACCTCACCAACGGGGTGGTGGAGAGCCATTACTACCTGCTGATCGCCGAGAACGGCTATCCTGGCCTCATCACTTGGCTGATGGTCATCGGCGTCGCTCTTTGGCGCAATCTAAGGGGGTTTATGGGATTCAGGCACAGTTTTGAGCGCTGCGTGTGCATGGGCATCATGGTGGGGGCCATCCTGAATTATGCCCAGAGCACTTTGGAGCGCACGCTGACCCAGCCGCGCAACCTCATGCTCTGGCTGATCCTTTACGCCATTACCGGAAGGCTGGAACTGATCCGCAGGGCGCGGGCCAAATCCGGGGGCGCGCCGGAGGACAGCCATCTGACTCCCGGCCGGTCCTCGTTTTTGACCGGCCCGCCCCGCCCGGCTGCATGGCCTTCCCCGGAAGGCTGGAAAACGGCGCAGACCCTGATGGAGGGAAGGGGGGGCACGCTGTTTCACCGGATGCGGCGGCGGGGAAGCCAGCTCCTGCGGCGCAATAATGAAACCTTAAAAGCCCGGGGGTATTGATATTGAAATTATTGTAAACGCCCGTAAAGAGAAGCGGATCTCCTGTTCCCTGATATGCAGTCACCCTCTTCCTCCTTTCCTGCCACCCTGTCGGACTCCCCAGGCGGGCAGGCTCCCGGAAAGGTGAAATCCCTGCTGCCCTTTGATGTGCTGCGGGTGGGAATCGCGATGGTGGCAGGGTGGAAAAGTGTGCTGGCAGCCACAGTTCTTGGGGGCGCGGCGGCCGGAGGCACGGCTTGGGTGCTGGCCCGTAATAAATACATTGTGGAGGTGCAGTTGGTGCGGCGGGAGGCCCCCAACACGTTTCAGGCAAGCCAGATCGGCCAAGCGTTCCGGCCGCGGGAGCTTTCCTCGGCCACGGTCATGTCCCTGATGGTGTCCTCGACCGTGCTTGATAAAACCGGCGCCGCCATGGACCCGCCCGTGGCCAGAACCCAGCTCCAGAAGCGCATTGAAATCGAGCCGGAAAAAAACATTGAACTGATCTCCTTGGCCTACACCTCCCCCGATTCTCCTCAGAGAGCCGCCTCCGACGTCAATCTCTACGCGAACAATGTCGTGAAGCTGCTGGAGGAGATGCAAATACAGGAAGCCAAGGAGCTGCTGAAGGATCTGGATGTGCAGATAGCGCGGACGGATTCCCAGCTCAACCAGGCGCGGCTGGATTTGCAGACCTTTGCCCGTGAAAGCGGCCTCACCGATCCGGAGCGTGAGATCGACAACCTGATGCGGCAGATCGCGGATCTGGATCTGAAAATCGAAACCGCCGGCATCAACCGTCAGAGCACCGCTTTCAACATCCAGCAGATCAGGGAAGAACTGAAACTTCAGGATCCCACCATGCTGAAGCTGGCGCTGGAGCGCCAGCGGCTGGATACCATGTTGCAGGCTTTCACCAAACAAAATCCGGAGGTCATTGAGCAGGAGAAGAAAATAAACGCTTTGGCACAACAGGTCCAGGCAAGAATCGGGAAGCCCGGCGGCCAGGAGAATTTTGACACTTCAGGCAACACCTTGGCCAACAGTCTTTATCTGGATCTGATCCGTCTGCGCGGGGAGCAGGACAATGCGATGACGGAGGAGGAGAAGCTGCAGGCTTTCCGGGAGGGCCTGAGACAGCGGCTGGCTGTGTTGCCGGACAAGATCCAGCAGAACACCAAGTGGCGCAATCAGATGACCTCCTTGGAGACCACCCGCGATCTGCTGGCGGGCCGGAGGAGGGAGGCCCAGCTCTATGCAGACAAGGCACCGGGGTATTACCGTCTGTTTGCCGAGGCCAACGCCACCAACATTTTGAAAGCCGGGCGCGGGCGGAAGATCATCCTGCTCGGTATCGCCGGGGGAATGCTGTTCGGAGGGCTAGCCCTGGCGCTCCGCGCACTGCGGGCCATCCGGGATGATGCTCTGGTCTCCCCATCGGACATCCGGCGGGCGGTGGGGGTGCCTGTGGCTGCGATGCTGCCGCCTAAGGAGACCATGAGCTCCGCCGATCTGGACCGCTGGCGCTTCACAACCTGGGCGGAGTTGGTGAAAACCGCCTATCCGCCGCCTGGCGGCGCGCTGATAGCGGGTCTGATTTCAGCCGGGGACGGGGAGGGGAAAACAACCTGGCTGCAGCACATGTCCCAAGCGGCTCTGGAGCGCGGTCTGAAAGTGCTGACTATTTACTGCGAACCACTGGACGCCAAAAAAGATCACGGACTGTCCGGTGGGAAGGATACGGTTCTGATGGGAAATGGAACGGCTCCGCCGCCGGGAAAAGTCCCGCCGGCCGATGACGGTGCTATTTTTTCCCTGGAGGAGGTGCTGGAGAATCCGGAACGTCATCTGCAGCTTCTGCGGGTGTCGTCCCCCCCGGCCCTCCAGCTGCAGCCGACGGAGGGATTTGCCTGGACTGCGGGCTGGCTGATCCTGTGGCGGGAAGCCATCGAAATCTGGCGCCGGGAGCCCGCTCTGGCGGTGCTGGTGGAACTTCCGGCGGCCTCCCGCATGGACAGCCTGCTGCTGGCGGAGACGATGCCTGTTCTGTTCTGGCTCGCCGGCAGCGGTCAGACGCATCACAGGCAGGTCGATCCAGTGCTGGAAACTGTCCGCCGCAGCGGCCTGCCGCTCTCCGCCTCCCTTCTCAACCGTGTGCCCCCTGTGTTTTTAAAACTCCCCGATCTCGCTAAATACGGCCTGTGCCTGGCAACGGGCCTTCTGCTGCTGGCCGGCGGCCAGACACTGGCCCAGACGGTCCCCGGTCCGGGAGCCCAGGACGCCGTCCCCCCAACCCCTGCGGATACGTTGATCCCGGGCACTCCCCCGACGGCCGAGCCTGCCGTTCCGGCGCTGGATGCCACGCTGCCTCCCACAGGGACTGAAACCCCTCCGGGACTGGATTCCCTGCCGGAGGAAAGCCGGCAGTTGCCCTCGACGGACACTCCTCCCGCTGTTCCTGCGCCGGCGGTCATCCCGCCCTCCACGTGCAAGCCCCTGCCGCCGGCACCCCCGCCGGCCAATCCCGCCCTTGCCGGCTGGCAGCGGAATCTCACCCTGGGACCTGGGGACACGGTGAATTTCCAGGTTTACGGGGCCAAACAATACACCCGCACGGATGTGCCCATCGCGCCGGACGGCACTTTGACCTATCTTCACGTCAACGGATTCAAGGCCGCGGGGCTGACTATTGATCAGTTGCGTGAAGGCATGACCAAAGCTTTGGAAACCCATGTGCCAAATACCCGGGTCATTGTCACACCCGGGGCGTGGCGCAGCAAAAAATACTATATGCTGGGCACCGTTATGGAGCGCGGCGTGTTCACGCTCGACCGTCCCACCACGCTGATGGAGGCCGCAGCCCGTGCCCGGGGCATGGAGACAGGGGTGGTGGATGACAACACGGTCGAAATCGCGGACCTGAAGCGCGCCTTCCTGATCCGGGCCGGCAAAAAGATGCCGATCGATTTCAGCAAGCTGTTCTACGAGGGCGATATGTCCCAGAACATCGCGCTGGAGCCGGGCGATTATATTTATTTTCCCTCCAACACTGTCAACGAAGTTTATGTCCTGGGCTCCGTGGGAGAGCCGGGGTCGCTGGGCATTTCACAGAATCTGACGGTCGTGGGGGCCATTGCCCAGCGCGGAGGGTTTGCCCGGTCCGCCTGGAAAAAGCGTGTGCTCATTGTGCGCGGCCAGCTGGAGAAGCCGACGGTCATCGTGGTGGACACCGCCGCCATTCTGAGCGGCAAACAGCGCGATGTGCCACTGGAGCCACTGGACTTGGTGTATGTCACGGACAAGCCTTGGAAGTACGCCGCCGAAATTCTGGATCTGGCGATGAAGTCCTTTGTCCAGAGCGTCGCCAGCAGTTGGGCCAGCAGTAACGTCCAGCCATTCCTGGGCGATATTCCCTCCTCAAACTCCCCTTAATTGACCACCGTGATACACAAGCTGACGAGCGTGCTGGCCGCCGCAACCCTGATTGGGACTCTGATTTTCACCGCCGGATGCCAAACTTTCACTCAAAAGAACGCGGGCAAGCCTGGAAAAGCAGAGGAGAGTTCGGGTCCGGACGTCTCTCTGGCTGGCAAAGCAGTCCCCGCCGGCATGAGCAAGCCGCCGGGAGCCGCGCCGGGAATTGATCCCTCCATGCTGAAAGTGCCGGAGGAGTCCTATCGGGTCGGCCCAGGAGATGTGCTGGAAATTGATTTTATCGGCAGCCCCGACGGGCCCCAGCGCACCTATGTCGGGCCGGACGGGAAAATTTACTTCAACCTCCTTTCCGGCCTTCAGGTCTGGGGATACACCCTGGAGGAGACCCGCAGCGCCCTGATGCACGGATTGACGGAATTTTTCCAAAACCCACAGGTGAGTCTGACCCTGCGCGAGGTCCACAGCCGCCGGGTGCAGGTGATGGGCCGCGTGAACGTGCCGGGGCTTTACGAACTGAACCAGCCTACCACCGTGCTGGACGCCATCAGCCAAGCCAAGGGGGCCGCCACCTCGCGACTGGCCGGATCCACCGAGGAAATGGCCGATCTGGAGCACAGCTTTCTCCTGCGCAAAGGCCGTGTCATTCCCGTGAATTTCGAGCGTCTCATCCGGCAAGGGGACACCTCGCAGAACATTTACCTTCAGGCCGATGACCTGCTGCTTCTACCCTCGGCCATGAACAGCCAGATTTTTGTGCTGGGAGCTGTCAACACGCCCCGGGCGGTGCCCTACCGGGGCCGCACCACGCTGATCACGGCCTTGGCCGCGTGCCGGGGGCTGGCCATCAACGCCAAGCCCAAACATGTCGCCATTGTGCGAGGGTCCCTGCAGGATCCCTCGCTGGCGGTGGTCGACGCCAACGCCATCCTGAAAGGCAAAATGCCTGATATCCTGCTGAGCCCGCGCGACATTGTGTATGTGCCGGCCTCCTCTCCCTATTCGCTGCGGAGCTATGTGGACCTCATTGTCAGTTCCTTCGCCCGCAGCGTCGCCGCCAATGAGGCCGCCGCTGTCACCGGCAGCGAGCAGCCGGTCGGCTTCAGCCTGGGCGCACCGTGAAGGTGCCGCAGGAAATCAGGTCAGGACCGGCCATTCCCCGGTGAAAAGACAGGTCCGCCATCCGGCAGCCCGGGCGGGCAGCACATCATTGTCGGCCCGGTCCCCGATCATCAGAATCTGATGGGGAGCAATGCCCCGGTCCGCCAGACGGCGCGACAGAAGTTTGAAAACACCCGTGTCCGGTTTGCTGAATCCCTCACGCCAGGACCAGAAGCAAAGCTCAGGATCAAACATTCCCAGCGGCACACCCGCGTTCCTGAGTTCGCCAAGGGTGTAGAGTTGAGCGTTTGAGGCAATCCCTAGGAGGAGCCCACGTTTCCAGGCTGTCTGGAGAAACTCCAGCGCCCCAGGCATGACGGCACAGCTCCGCTCCAGCGCGGCATGGGCCAGAAGAAATCCGTCCATCCTGTTCATCCCATTCAGTGCCGCCAAAGCCGGCGCGGCACGCCTGGCAATATCCCGCCACTCCACCTCGGGAAACTGAATGCCTGCCGCCTTTTTGCAGGCGTGATCCAGCGCTGTCTCCCGGCGGCAGGCGGCGTTGAATTCCTCCAAGGAGGGGCGGGCCATGCCGGTGGAATCGCCGGATGGAAAGCAATCCCGCCACAACGCCTCCCAACACTGTGACGCATCCGGCGGGCCGGGGGTCACATGAAGCAGCGTGTGGTAAACATCCAGAATCACTGCCCTGACCGGCGGCGGCGGTGTGAATGGGAGGAATGGCATGGACACAGGATGCGCGGACTGGACCGCAGCGGGAAAATCCGACGGATATTTCCCTCTCAGGGATCGCGGCGGCGGAAAACATAAACGCCGTCCTTCTGCCCAACGAGAGGCGGAATTTTCGTTTTCTCAAACAGATCCGACCCTTCCTTCAGGTTCCACCAAAAATCCACCCAAGGACTGCCATCGGCCTCCGCTTTGGCCAGCCGCTCTTTGGTCATGCGGAAGGGCAGGCAGTGGACACTGACCTCGTCCTGGCGCTTTCCGCGCAGGGCGGCGTCCACCAGCAGGTAGATCACTTCAATAACCGGATCGGTCATGGCGTAGCAGCCGATGGAGACATCCGACCCGTGGACCATCAGGGCGGTGCCGGTGCGGCCATGCTCCTTGTCGAGGGCATTGGGAAAACCCAGATTCAAGGAGAGATGGAACTGGGAGGCCGGATTCAGCTGCCGGGCGCTGACGTGGTAAAATCCCTCGGGCGCGATGCCGTCTCCCTCCTTCAGCTTCGGACCCAGCCCGCCGGGGCCGTAAGTGGCGATGCGCCATTTTTTGAAAAGGACATATCGTCCGCCCATGGCGTCGCGCATCCAGACCTCCAGTTCCTTCTCCTCCTTGAAGATGCGGATAAAAACCGCTGAACCCGCCTTCAGATGCGCCCTTTTGAGTTCCTCATTCAGCATGGGGGCGACCCGGCGGCGGACGTGGGCCACGCGGTCGTTCTCCGCTGGCTGCGACCCCCGCGCCTTGCGCAGCAGGAGCACCAGCACCACCAGGATCAGCAGCAGGAGAAGAAGTTTGACACGGGTCATGCGGAAAACCGGGACAGTCTCAGAAACCGCTGAGAGTGCCAGGCTTTTTGACCGGAGCGGCGGGAGCGGAGCCGGTGCCCGGGGACTCCCCGGCGGGGACGGCTGTTTTAGCTTTGGCCCTGGGCAGGGCGGCGGCCATGACTGCCTTCTGGACTCGGATGGCATCCGTCCATTTTTTGGCGGCCACCTCCAGCCAGGAGGCGTTTCCGGTGGAGTAAGCGCTGGCGTAGCGGGCCCCATCCCCGTCCACCGCGGGGGCGGTCCAGCAGCGGCGGCCCACATACTCCTCGGCTTTGCTCCAAAGATGGCCGCCGGCGTTGGATTCCAGCAGCTGCAGTTCCTCATCCGGCGACAGACCGGCTTTGGAGAAGTTGAGGTAGGCCGCCCTGCCATCAATAAACTCAATGCGCACCCGGATGCCGGCTTTGGCAAAGGAGATGGATTGGGCTCCCTGAAGCAGACCGGTGGTCTCCGCCACCGGCTGGCCATAGCGGGCGATGCATTCCTCCCGTGTTTCACCCAGACGCGCGCGGGCGGGGCCGGCGGTCAGGAGAAGCCCGGGGATAAAAAGGGAGAGCAGCAGAGAAAACCGGGGGGAATTCATGACGGAAAGGCCAGCCGGGAAATACCGGGACCTTCCGGATCCTGCTCCGGAAACAGGGTCCGGAGCAAGCAAAATCAGCTCACGGGCAGTACGGTGAAATCCGCGCCCTCGACCGTCAGTCCCGGCCCGAATGCCAGGGCATGCCCCTGCCGGGGCTCTGGTCCGGCCCCCTCCAGCAGCCGCTCCACTGCGAACATGATGGTGGCGGAGGACATATTCCCGAAATCCCGCAGCACACTCCGGGAAACCTCCATCTGGCGGTCCGTCAGACGGTAGTGGTCCTGCAGGGCGTCAAGAATGAGCCGCCCTCCGGGGTGCAGCGCCCAGACATCATCCGGCCCGGCCTGCGCGCAGCCGCCGGCGGCTTGGGGCTGGCGGGCGAGAAACTGCCGGATCTTCACCGGCACCCGGGCATCCAGCGTCATGGCGAACCCCTGATCCTCCACCACCCAGGCCATGCGGTCGGCATCCGCCAGGCTGAGGGCGGAGAAGCAGTTGTCCAGCCGCAGGCCGGATGCCTCTGATGTGATCAGGGAGGCCGCCGCCCCGTCCGCGAAAAGACAGAACGACACCAGCCGGTCAAAGAATTCCGTCTCCTGAAGATGAAGGCTGCACAGCTCCACATTCACCATGAGCACCCGGGCGGAGGGATCCGCCAGGACGGTCTCCCGTGCCTGGCGGAGCCCGGTCAGGGCGGCATAGCAGCCCATGAATCCAATGACCGTGCGTTTCACCGTAGGCGGCAGGCTGCGGTGAAGGATGATGTCGATATCCAGCCCCGGTGCGTAAAATCCGGTGCAGGTGGTCACAATCAGATGGGTGACCCCCTCCAGCCCGCCGCATTTCCCCGCCAAGGCGTCCACCGCTTGGCAGGCCAGAAGCGGAGCTTCCTTCCTGAAAACCTCCATACGTCGCCCGGTGGAGGGAAAACCGCCGTATTCGTAAAACGCTCCGCTGCCCGGCGGTCCCAGTGGATGCTCCAGCACGGTGCGCCGCTCCGCGATGGCGGCATTGGCGGCAATGCCCCGCAGCCTCTCCACCGTGGACTCCGGACGCACCCAGAAGGGGAGGCTGGCGACGAATTCCCCGTGCCGGGAGTGGAGCGGGACAGCGGTGGCGACGGCGTTCAGGTGCGGCTGCGGCATGAAATTGAAGGGAATAAAAAGGCGGAAGGGGCAGCGCGGGAAAGGTCCGGCGGGTTCCCGGTCAAATCTGTTGCCGATTTCCTTACGTCCGCCACGGTGCGGAGTATGCCAGGACCCCGCCCCGCCCGCCATTCATCCGCTCTGTCCGCCGCCGCCGGCGGCAAGCCCCGGCGGTTTATTGACCTGTTCTGTGGCATTGGCGGATTCCGTCTGGCCTTTGAGCGGCTGGGGGCGAAGTGCGTTTTCTCCTCGGACTGGGATAAATTCTCCCGGGAGACCTACACCGCCAATTTCGGCGAAACCCCCTGTGGCGACATTCGCGCCGTGGCCGCGGAGGAGGTGCCGGCGCACGAAATTCTGTGCGGCGGTTTTCCCTGCCAGCCCTTCAGCCTGGCGGGGGTGTCCAAGAAAAAAAGCCTGGGCCGCAGCCACGGCTTTGACGATGCGCGGCAGGGCAATCTGTTTTTTGAAATCACCCGCCTGCTGAAACACCATCGACCGGCGGCGTTCGTGCTGGAGAACGTCAAAAACCTGCAAAGCCACGACCAGGGCCGCACTTTCGGCGTGATCCACCGCACCCTGACCGAAGAGCTGGGTTACACGGTGCATCACCGGATCATCGATGCCCGGGCCTGGGTCCCCCAGCATCGGGAGCGCATTTTCCTGGTGGGCTTCCGCGATCCCCGAAGCTTCAGCTTTCCCGTGCCGCCCCCGCAGGGACCGGTGCTGCGGTCCATTCTGGAGCGCAATCCACCGGACAAATACATCCTGACGGACAAGCTGTGGCAGTATCTGCTGGGCTACGCCGCCAAACACGCGGCCCGGGGCAATGGCTTCGGATGCAGTGTCTTCGACGGCACCGGCGTGGCCCGCACCCTCAGCGCCCGCTATTACAAGGATGGCAGCGAAATCCTCATCAGCCGCGGGGCCGGATGCAATCCCCGGCGTCTGACGCCCCGCGAGTGCGCCCGGCTGATGGGCTATCCCGACAGCTATCAAATCCCTGTCAGCGACACCCAGGCCTACCGGCAGTTCGGCAACAGTGTGGCCGTGCCGGTGGTCGCCGTCCTTGCGGAGAGCGTGATGGCGGCGCTGGACAGACCGGTGGGTTCCCTGGATAAAAATCCGGCGGAACTGAGCATGGTTCCTGCGAGCGGAGCCTTCCCGCAGCCGACTGCTGTGCCGCTGGGAACATCCTGAGTTTTGCTGTCGCCAAGTCCTCCTTCCCACTGCCATCCATCCGCTTTTTTCTCTGATTCAACCTGTCAAAGCCATGAACCGCCGCCACGCCCTTGCTCTGCTCAGCGCCGCCGGCGCACCGTTTGCCGCCTGCTCCCCCAAAAAGGATAATTCCTTGGTGGTGGGCATGGACATGACCTACCCGCCCTTTGAATTCAAGAATGAGAAAGGCGAGCCCGACGGCGTGGATGTGCGCATGGCGGAGGATCTGGCCAAATACCTCGGTCGTCCATTGAAGCTGGAATCCTATGCCTTCGAGGGTTTGATCCCGGCGCTGCAGGCGGGAAAAATCGATCTTATTATCTCCGGCATGACGCAGAATGAGACGCGGAAAAAATCCATCGCCTTTTCTGATCCCTACGCCTTCACCGCTCTTGCCATGCTCGTGGCCAAAGACTCCTCCATTCAAAGCATCGATGATGTGAAAAAGCCCGGGAGCCGGATCGCTGCCAAAATCGGAACCACCGGGGAATCCTGGGCGCGCGCCAATCTGCCGGAAGCCAAAGTCACGGCACTTGAATCCGAAGCGATCTGCGCACTGGAGGTCGCCCAGGGACGCGCCGACGCTTTTCTCTATGACCAGCTCAGCATTTTCCGTTACTACAAATCCAACCCGTCCACCACCCGAGCCATTCTCAAGCCATTTGTGGAGGAGTCATGGTCAATTGGGATCCGTCAGGGCAATGAGGAGCTGAAGTCAAAAGTGAACACCTTTCTGAAGCATTACCGCGGGTCCGGCGCTTTCACCAAACTGGGCGATACCTATCTCGCCGAGGAGAGAAAGCTGCTTGAGGAGATGAAGCAGCCTTTTATTCTGCGCTGACCGCTGTTCCGGGGAACGAAGGAAAAATCAACTCCTTCCGCAAAACCACAGGAGGAGGAGTTGGATCAGCGGATGGAAATGGCTTTGAAACGCTTGCGCCTGGAAGGACTCAATGAGATCCGGCAGTGGCACGCAGATCATTGCTGCGCAAGCGGTGCCGCATGCACTCCTTCAAAACTTCAGGTTTGACTTCCCCCTCCAAGTCCAGCAGGCAGGACTCCATGGCATCCACAACGGCGGCGCGCGGATAATCGTGAAACTCGCACTGGATGGTGTCGATGACAGCAACGGTATGCTGCGAGGGAAGGGACCCGCCCCCTCCGCCTGCAAAAGTTGGAACCGGAGCCTCGTCGGGAGCGAATAATGTTTTCATGGGTTACGATTGCAGTTCAGAAGCGTTTTTTGGGTGGATCGGAAGTCTTGACCGGGAAAGCGCGGTGTGTGGCGGGAACCCGGATCTGATTCTGCAATCCTTGTGCCGGCTTCTTTTCCCCCGCTAAGTGATCCGTTTCCTCCACGGACGCATGCAGATTGCGGCAAATTATGGAAGAAGAGCGGCTTTCCGCAATTGGCTTCCAAATGCTTCGTTCCGCCTACCTGTTAAGCGGGGATTCATCATAATTTATCAGCAAATCCTGAGGATTGTCGTAAATTCCGGCAGCCTCCAGCAAGGTGATTTCGGGAAATCCTCCGCTGCGTAAAGCGATACTTCCCAAACCCGCACGGGCTGCGGCCTCAATATCGTAGGGGGTGTCCCCTACGCAGATAACCTCCCTTGGCGGTGGATGACCGAGCTGCCCCAGCACGTTTTCATAAATATCCGGTTCCGGTTTGGTGCGGTTCACACTGCCGGCGCAGGTTTCGGCATCCACCAGATCCCCAATGCCCGCGCAGGCTTTGAGGGCACCCAGTTCCTCCTTCTCCGCCGAGGTGGCGAGGGCAATGCGCCGGCCGTCCCGACGGATGCGCTCAAAGAGCTCACGCACGCCAGCGAAAGCCTTGATGGAATGAAAATAGCGTTTGCGGAAAATCTCCCCCTTCCGCTTTCCCAGCGCTTCGCCAAATTCCCCGATCTCCTCCTGGGAGAGAAAAACTGGCAACAAGTTTTCCAGTCCTTTGCCAATCTGCATCCGGATTTCGGAATGCGGCACACTGCGGCCAAATTCAGTAAAGGCATCCTGAAAAGCGGAGGCATGCTGGTCCACGGAGTCCACGAGCGTGCCGTCCACGTCAAATACAACACAGGTGATCATAAGGGGGCAGTTGTCCAAAGGGTCCCGCCTGCGCTGATGGCAGCCTGCCACAACGGGTCCGGGACCGGGATGGAAGTTTCAGATGGTGAGGGCCGCGTGGGTGGTTTCAGCGAATTCCTCAACCGCTTTGCGACAGAAGGCCGGCAGGTCATCCGGTTTGCGGCTGGTGATCAGCCCGTGGTCACAAACGACCTCGTCATCCACCCAAATGCCACCGGCATTGATGATGTCGGTGCGAAGGCTGGGCCAGGAGGTCACGGTGCGGCGCTCCAGCACACCAGCCTCCACCAGTATCCACGGAGCGTGGCAGATGGCGGCCACAGCTTTGCCCTGCCGGAAAAAGTCCCGCACAAACTCCACAGCGGAGGGCACCAGGCGCAGAGTATCCGGATTGGCCACCCCGCCGGGCAGCACCAAGCCATCATAATCCAAGGCGGATGCCTTTTCCAAAGTGGTGTCCACCTCGAAGTGGTCACCTTTTTTGTCGTGGTGCATGCCTTGGATCAGGCCAGCCTCCACGGACACCAGTTCCGGAGTGCCTCCGGCGGCCAGCACGGCTTTCCAAGGCCCCACCAGTTCGGACTGCTCAAAACCGTCAGTGGCCAGAAAGGCAATCGTCTTTCCTTTCAGACGGCTGTTCTGAGGAGAATTCAGATGCGGGTCAGGAGGGCGGTTCATGGTTCAGGAGTTAGTTGTGGGTTGCGGAAAGTGATGCCTAGTATCCGGAAATTACGTTGGCTGTGGCAAGGTGCCTGCTGCTGGCAGGCTTTTCCTTTTGCAGAATGCATGCCCCTTCATTTCATCGGAAGAAGCCTGGTTCTCCCCATGCAAAATGCGCCTTGCGCGGATCAGCCCCGCTGCCAAACGCCAGCCCGGGAGCCGCAGTGGAAAGCAGGACGCTGACACTGCGCAAACGGAATGAAGGGTAACCGGTTCCGCCATAACTCCGCACCCCATGCGTCTCTCTGGGTGCATTTTCGGGAATTTGTCAGGAAACCGCAGCCCGCGCCGTGCCAGCGCTCCGCAGCCCGGGCCCGAAATTCCGCTGGCGGAGCACATGAGGACACCGGGCGCAGCCTCCGCCGGCTGCCGGCACCCGGGGATATGAAATTAGAGATTCTTGAGAGGCCCCCAGGTTTTGAGGAGCTGCTGCCAGTTAATGGTAGCTCCATCCGGAGCGGCAAGAATGACTAGGATCGGCTCACTGCCGCTTTTTCCAAAAGTCAGCCGGCGCAGCGTGGTGGTGGTCCAGTAGGTGGTGGGGGAACTGAACTGACGGGCTCCGTCCGTGAACCAGTACACGGCCTCCGTGGTTTTGCCGTCCTTCTCCAGCTTCACCAATGAGGCATCGCCCTTGTTCAGGGCGATCGGGGTTTGAGAAAGAATTCTCCAGCCTGCCCCTTGGAAGCAGAAACGGGGGTCATGAATGGCATGGCGGTCCCCCGTGCCATCAATGGCCGTCATCATGACCGCCTGGCCACCGACGGAGGCAATGCGCTTGACGACTCTGGCCCGGCTGAAGATTTCCACTTCAGAGGGATCCAGATCGACATTCTGAGTCTGCACTCCTTCGGAGACTGCAGGCAGGCTGTCCAGTCGGGCCGAGGCATCGGACAAAGGCACAAACTGCCACAATGCCCCCAGAATCAGGGCGATGGCGAGAACAATCCAAACGAGACGCGGACGGGTGGTTTTCATCGGAGGAAGGCAGGCGGGCGGAGCGCAATCAATACGGTGAGGGCGGCGATCAGGAGCCGCGCGCCATTGACAATAGTCACAGGATCCAGCAAGTCGCCGAGGTTGGGAAGACGGAGACTGATAGAGCTGATGGCGGAGCTGAGCACCCAGCCCAGCGCCGGCATCCATGATACGGCTCCCGCCAACTGCACCCAGGATGCACGGGTGGGCGGCAGAAAGCCACAGGTAACCACGGCCAGACCACCATATTTGACGGCGTTGAGTTCACTTACAAACCCCAGCAGGCTGAAAACCACCCCGACGGCAAACCAGACTGTGCGCATGGGCAGTCGCTGGCCAGCCTTGATCAGCACCGGCACACACCACAGGAGAAAAGCAACCGAGCCCAGCCGGTCAAAGGGGGAGTCCCTCCATGCCTGTCCCAGAGCCCGGGCCTGCCAAAGGGCGTAGAGCCAAGCGGCGATTCCCGCCGCGCGCTCCTGAAAAAGGGACGATCTCATCCGATGGATACGGAGAGCGGACGGGATTTAAGCAGAATTCTCCGCGCCGCCTCCAGCAGCGTCTGGCAAAGCAGGAACATCAGGCAGAGAACCACCCATCCGCCAAAGGTGTGGAACCAGCCCATGGCAAACTCTGGCCCCACCACCAGAGCGGAAATCCCGATCATCAAAATGCGCAGGGTGTTGGCCAGCCACGCGAACGGCAGCAGCAGCAGCGAGGCGATCCAGAACGGTTTTCCGGCGGGCATGGTGCGCAACGCCACCACCACTCCGGCGACCAGCATAGCCTGAAGCACATTCAGGCCGCCGCACGCGGCCTCCACATTCAGCGGCATTTGGTTGATGTGGAGAAAAGTGCCATCCCGGGCCACCAACTGACCAAAAAGGTGGAAAAATCCGGCGGCCACCCCGGCTCCCGTGTAACGGAACCACCAGCCAATGGCGTCGGCGCTCTGGTGGATCCAAGGAAACCCCAGCAACGCCAGCAGCAGCAGCCGGGGGGCGAAATGGACCAGCCAGGCGCGGCAGAACGCCATCGCCAGCAGGCACCACGAGCCCGCCAGCAGCAGGGTGGCATCCGTCAGAATCCCGCCCAGTCCCAGGAGAATGACGGAGATCAGCAGCCAAGGGGACACTATGCCGGGCTCCCGGCGCCATTCCCACGGTTTGCCCATCCACAGACAAAGGGGAATGGCCACCAACACCGGCACAGTGTCCTCGGCGGCTGAAATCCATCCCAGATCACGCAGCCATATGAAGCCCGCGAAAACCCCCAGACCGACGAGAAAAAGATTTCTTCCCGCAGTCCGGCGGGGGGTGGAGGCCTGCGCAGAGCTCTGTGTCCCATCCCGGAGCACCGGCCCGTCCGTCACCGCTCCGGCTTTCCGGGGGAGAGGGGGAGCGCTGCCAAGGCTGATTTCCGGTCGGGGGCACATGTTCAAGGCTGAAAGCAATTTTAATGCTAATTTGTACATAAAAGTCATAAGTCGTTGATTTTGTGTGTGATTTATGAAAAAATCAATCCTTGTTCGGGCATTTTCACTAGGAAAAAGTAAATTTTTAGTTGCAACCGCAATGCGGATGCGTCATACGTGAATCCGTTTAAAATGAAAACTCGATGAAAATTTGGTTTATCTGAAATGAAAAACGTTCCCGCGTGAAAGCCGTTCCCTTGTTTGTCCGGGGCCAGACCCCGCCGGCGGTGCTGAGCCGCCTGCTCCCTACAGACCGGGTGCTGGATTTTCATCCCGAGAATGTCAGGGATCTGGACGCCGCCACTGCCGGGCGCGTTTATGTGCTGCCCTCAGAGATTTTTCAGGAGGATTCCTGGCCCCGCCTGCGGACCCTGCTGACCGCGGCCCGGCGGCTGTATGTGATTTACGGCTCCGGCAAAACATCGTTGGAGGCGGTGCAGGCCATGCGGGACGGTGCCTTCGATTTTGTTTACACCTCGGAAAAAGTGGAGCGCTGGGTGGATGCCCTGGACGGGGCAGCGGAGTCCCAGGCACTGTGGCTGAAACTGTTTGACGCCCCCAAGTCCCCGCGCCTGCCGCTGCTGGTGGGGCGGTCGGCGGAGATGGAGGCGGTGCGCAAGGCCATCCTGCGCGCGGGTCCCGTCAGTGCCAGCGTGCTGGTGAATGGGGAATCAGGCACCGGCAAGGAACTGGCAGCCCAGAGTATCCACAATGTCTCAGGAAGGCGCGGACCGTTTGTGGCGGTGAACTGTGCGGCGATTCCGGGCGAGCTGATGGAGGCGGAGCTTTTCGGCGCGGAGAAGGGAGCCTACACCGGATCCGTGGCTTCCCGGGAGGGGCTGGTGGAGCAGGCGGCCGGCGGCACCCTGTTCCTGGATGAGATAGGGGAGATGGATATCAATCTTCAGCCGAAGCTTTTGCGCTTCCTGGAAACCCGCCGCGCCCGGCGCGTGGGGGGGCGCGGCGAGTATGCCGCGGATGTGCGCATCGTCTCCGCCACCAACCGCGATCTTGAGAGCCGTATCGACAGTCAGGATTTCCGCGCGGATCTGTTCTACCGGCTGGCGGAGGTGACGGTTCAGCTGCCGCCGCTGCGGCAGCGCCCGGAGGACATTCCGCTCCTGTCGGAGCATTTTCTGACGGAGGCCAATGACCGCTTCGCCAAACAGTTTCTATCACTGGAGCCCAAGCTGGCCTCCGACATGATGGAGTACTCCTGGCCGGGCAATGTGCGCGAACTCCGGGCGGCGATACACCGGCTGGTTATTTTCCATGACGGCTCCGTGGTGAGGCGTGAATGGTGGAAAGCACCGGTGATCAAAAGTGAACCACCGCCGAACGAGGCGGCGTCTCCGGACACCGCAGGCCGGAATGGGAATCCGGCCCAGGCGGGGATGGAGATCCAGGCAGGCATCAGGCTCAACCGTCAGCAACAGTGGGATCTCGCCCGGAAGCTGCTGGCGCAAAGCGGGAATGACCGCACATGGACCGCTGCCCAGCTGGGCATCCATCCGGCCACACTCTTTCGTTGGACCAAATCCGGAAAAGTTTAAGATTTGGCTTCCCAACTGCTGAAACAACTGATTTAATTAAGATAGTGATATATAGTTTGGTTTCATTTAAACAATACGGTTTGGTTTATTTTACAGTATATTTATGGGGCAAGGGACTGGCTGCCGCTTGGAGGAACGCATCATGAAAAAATCCCAGGAAACCGTGTGGTGCGCTGCACCCGCCATCCCGGCGCAGCCGTTAAATCCGGCGCTTATTTTCATCCACGCCAATGAATATACAATACCTAACCATGCTGCCGCGCTCTGCCGGCCTGTTTATCACCACACTGCTGGTTGCCGCGGGAGTCCCCGCGGCAGTCACCGCCCAGGAGAACGGGACATTGTTCCCTTCCTTGACGCTGCCTGAAACCGGGGACAGCGCCCTGCACATCATCAGCCCGGACATACTGGAGCTGGTGAGGATCAACACCAAGCCCGCCGGCACCGCCACAGTGCCGGATTCGTGGAACTTTGTATCCTCCGGCG
>JAQGPJ010000070.1 GCA_028293125.1 Verrucomicrobiales bacterium
CGACCTCGAGCAGGTCGCCGGCGGCAAGGACGACGCCGACAGCGGCAACACCACCTACACCTGCAACAACGCCACCGGCGGCTTCAACACCCGCAACGAGTTCAGCAGCGAAGTCTCCCTGATCTAAGCTGATCCAAGGCCGCTTTCCCCTCCTCCCCCCAAAGCGCACCGCTTCCCATGACAACCGGGGGAGCGGTGCGCCCTCCTGTGTGACCAGGACCGGAACGGACTGTCCGCCTCTCTTCCCGTTTCCTCCGTCCCTTCACCTCCAGCGCTGACTTACCCATTTCCCACACCGCATTCATATCCATGTCCGACCCGAGCGCCTCCTCTCTTTCCGCCACTCTGTTCTTCCCCGAAGAAATTGATGTCCTGGGACGGCGCGCTCCGGGATTGGCCGGGCGTTTTTCCACCATTTCCTATCCCTTGGAGACAGCTGATGGGCAGGCGGAGAAGAAAGGAGAGTCAAAGCTGGAAGACCCCGCTTCCCCCAGTCTGCAGGCACGCATGGAAATGTGGATGGCGGAATCCGCGGACAGCCGGGCGGATCTTTTCAGCAAGCGCCTCGAATGGGACGGCATCCGGCAGGATGCCGCCGCCCTGCTCAAGGACGAATGGCCGCTTCCGGCCGGGGAACGCCCGAAGTGGCTGTCCTTTCTTGAGCATCTTTCACCAGGGAGGCAGGATTCCCCATGGGCAGCTCTGGCCACGGAGGTGGCCGCCTCCAGTCCCGCCCCGTTCGCATCGGCGTGCCGCCCTTTTCTGATTGCGGCTTTGGACATTTTTCAGCTGGAAGGTCCGGCTTCTTTGGACTCCGGCGTGGATGAATCCATTATCCGGGCAGCCGTCCGGGGCCTCCTTCAGGAGCTTTCCAGCTTCACAGCCCCCGTGCTGGCCCGCCGTTTCAAAGATTATCTGAGCCAGCGCCAGGCTTTGCCGGACGCCTCCTCGTCCCGGAATTACCACGCCTTTTCGGATGATCTGGGTCTGGGCCGGGGGTGGGCTCCGGTGCTGCTGGAATACGCCGGGCTGGCACGGCTGATGGCGGTGGTCTGTCTGGGATGGGCCAGGGAAACCCAGGAATTTATCACCCGCTTCCAGACTGACCGGGGGGAGCTGGAGCAGGTCTTCCAGCTTTCGGGCCCGGAAAATTGCACCGGCCTGAAGCTGAAAGCCGTGCAGGTCGGCATCTCCGACCGCCACGGCGGAGCTGGAACCGTGAAGGTGCTGGAATTCTCCGATGGCCGGAAACTGGTTTACAAGCGCCGCCCGCTGGATCTGGAGGCGGACTTCCATCAACTGCTGCGGGCTTTGAGGGAGCAGGGACTGGACTGTGCGCCCCCCGCGCTGGCCGTGCTGCCCAAAGCCGGTTACGGCTGGGTGGAGCACGCCTCGGCAGGACCGGTGGACACGGCGGGGGAACTGGAGATGTGGTTTAAAAAGGCGGGTTCCCTGCTCTGCCTGATGCACCTTCTGGGCGGCAATGACGGGCATATGGAAAATGTGATCGCCACCACGGACGGCCCGGTGCTGATCGACTTGGAGACGCTCCTCCAACCCACCTTCGCCTCCCGGGACAATAGTGCCGGCCGGAATGGCTCCTCCCCGGCCCCTTCCCCGGGAACCTTCACGGAGGCCGCCCGGCGTGTGCAGGATTCCGTGCTCCAGACCGGTCTGCTGCCGCTCTGGCAGCGCGGGCGGCAGGGCGCGCTTTACGATATCGGCGGCCTGACCGGGGAGGGCGGCTACGAAAGTCCCGCCCCGCGTCTGGTGTGGGAGAACACCTCCACGGACGGGATCTGCCCGGCATGGCGGCGCGGTATTGCCCTGGGACTGAAAAATCTTCCCGTGTTTGAAGGCGCACGCCACTCCGCCGTCCGGAATCTGCCCGCCCTGTGCGCCGGATTCTCCACCACTTGGCGGGCGCTGCAGTCGCATGCGGGGGCGGTTCATGCCGCGTTGGACCGGTGGAGCGAAGCTCCCATCCGGGTGCTGCTGCGGCCCACTACCCACTATGCCTCCCTGCTGGAGCGCTCCCTGGCGGCGGGATCGTTGAAACATGGCATTGACCGCTCCCTGATTTTTGAGGCACTGCGCCGCCAGTTTGTGCGCGCCCACCCCTCCCGTCCCCTGCTGTGGGCCGCCGTGGAGCATGAAACCCAAGCTTTGGAGAATGGGGATATCCCGGTGTTTTATGTCCGGGCCGGAGGGCATCATCTGGAGGATGCCCACGGGGAATGCCTGATCGAAAATGCTTTTTCGCGCAGCCCGCTGGAGGCATCGATGGCCAAGCTCGGTGCCCTGACCGAGGCCGGTCTTCAGCGGCAGCTGGAGATGATCGCCACGGCCTTCATCCGTCCGGATGACCGCGCCGCGCCGGAGGCTCCCCAAGCGGAGTCATCGGACACCGTGGATTACGCGGCCCTGCTGAAAACGGTGCCGCTGATCAGCGATGACGGACTCATCCGCGCCGCCACCATGCTCGGCGGTCAGATCATCAATGCCGCCATCCGCGGCAAGGACGGATTCGTGACCTGGCTGGCGCCGGCCTTCCTGCATCCTGACAAAAAGGAGCAGCGCGGCGTTTCCTACTATCTTTACGATGGGGCGGCGGGCATGTCCCTGTTCCTGGCGGCGCTGGCGAGAGTCACGGGTCTGGACGCGGCCAAGCGGACGGCGCTGGCCGCACTGGAGCCGGTGCGCGCCATTCTGGATTCGCCCCATGCGGGCGCCATGGTCAGCCGCGAGGGCATCGGCGGATGCTCCGGTCTGGCATCACTGGTTTACGCCCTCACCGGAGTCTCGCGGCTGCTGGACGCGCCGGAGCTGCTGGAGCGCGCGGCGAGGATCAGCCTTCTGATCGACGATGCCCGCATTGCGCGGGATCAGTCGCTGGATATTGTCAGCGGCAGCGCGGGGGCCATTCTGTCCCTGCTGGCGCTGCACCGCGCCACCGGTGATTCGGAGGTTCTGGCGCGCGCGGTGGCCTGCGGGGAGCATCTGCTGGCCCAGGCGGAGCGGGTGGGCGACGACGCACTGGCCTGGAACTCATGGCCGGACCGCGTTCTGCTGGCCGGGTACTCCCACGGCACAGCCGGTGGAGCCGCGGCGCTGCTGGCGCTTTTCAAGGCCACCGGCACACAAGCCTATGCCGATGCCGCCCGCGCGGCGCTGCGCCACGAGCGCGGTCTTTACGATCCCAAGGCGGAGAACTGGCCCCTGCTGCTGCCCGGCGGCGGCTCCCGCTTTGTCTCGACTTGGTGCCACGGAGCGCCGGGCATCCTGCTCAGCCGGATGGGCTTCCTGGGCGTCTTCGGTGAGCACGAGGACTCTCTGCTGCGGGCGGAGATGGAGGCCGCCTGCCGCACCACCTTGGCTGCCGGGCTTTCCGGGGTGGATCATCTGTGCTGCGGCACCATGGGACGCGTGGAGATTCTCCATGTCACCGCGGACGCCATGCCGGGGAGCTCCAATCTTTCCCTGGCCAGACTGGGGGCCACTCTGACTGTGCGGCGCGCCCAGCAGAGAAAAGCCTTTACGCTCCAGACCGATCCGGTGCGCAATGCGGTGTTCCAGCCCGGCTTTTTCCGGGGCTCCAGCGGTATTGGCCACACCCTGCTCCGGCTGGCCCGGCCGGACCTGGTGCCGTCGGTGCTCAACTGGGACATCTGACAAACCCTCCGGCCTTTTCTCCCTTCCCTTCCAACACCATTCCCCATTTTCCCCTGACATCCCCGCCATGATCGCAACCCAAGTGCCCACCACCGCCGCGGAGGCCGCGGATTTCACAGGGATGACCTTTCCCCACTACAAGCACCTGACGGCGGTCCCCAGCCATCTGGACATCACTCCCCTGCTGGTGACCGCCACGGTGGACGATGTGCCGGCGGGGCTGGCGCTCGGCGCCATTCCCAAACCCGGCTACCAGGCGCCCCCCACCCTTTTCTCCCTCTATACGGCCCCGGCTTTCCGGCATCAGGGTGTGGGCACGCGGCTGATGGAGGTGTTCCATCATGAGGTGGCGGCCCGGGGAGGAGAGCTTATCCGCACCATTTACATGACGGGAAAGGATGTCAGCGCGCACTTCGAGCGCATCCTGGAGAAAACCGGCTGGGAAAAACCCCAGCCCCGCATGGCCGCCATCAAAGCCGATCTCCGTCAGATCCGCGCCATGAACCCTCCCTGGCTTCAGGAGCGCCGCTTTGACGCCAGCCGCTTCAGTATCGTGCCATGGCGGGAAATAACCGATGCCCAGAAAGACGCCCTGCGCCGCTCGCATGAGGCGGATCGCTGGATCGCGGAGGACCTGGCGCCATGGAAACATGAGGCCAATTACGATCCGGTCACCTCCTGCGCCGTGCTGCGGGACGGTGCCCTGGTCAGCTGGGTGATCAATCACCGTCTGGCGGACGGCACCACCCGCTTCACCTGCTCCTTCGCCCATCCCCGCCTGCAGCGCTACGGAGTGGTGATGTGGCTTTACAAAGAGGCCGTCGATCAGATGGAGAAGCACAACCGCCGGTTCGGCATGTGGACCGTGCCGCTGCATCATCCGGCCATGCATGCTTTCGCCACCCGCTGGATGAAGCCCTGCGCGGTTTATTTCCGGGAAACCATGGGATGCGAAAAAATCCTCACGTCCGACCGGATTCCCGTTTAAGTTATCCATCGGGATCCATCACCTGCCAAGCACCACCTCCTCCCCTCCCCGCCATGGCCAGCACCCCGTCCTCCAACCGCCCCGCGCTCCTCCCGCAGCTCAATCCCTTCATCTCCTGCCTGCTGGACGCTTTCATTTTTCTCAATGAAGCCTTGGAGAAGGCGGCGGCCGATCCCGGTCGGGCCTTTGCTCTGGCGAGGGCCTCCACCATGCACACCCTGGCGTCGCTGCATGCGGCGGCCAATGCCGCGCTGCGGTTCGAGGACCATCCCATGATGCCCACCGCCACCCTGGCGGAGAAATACGCCACCTATCTCATCATTCTCCACGAGACCGGTCTGCGCAACGAGGACACCGCCATCCTTCACGAACTGGAGGTTGTGGGATTCATTGTCAACAATCCACAGGTCGCGCAGGCCAAACCTTTTCCGCATCCGGAAAAGAACAACCTCATCGAGTTTGAGCGCACACCGCTGAAAAAATTCTCCCATCAGGCCTCCCACTGGATTCCCGCCTATGCCGGGTGCGCGCTTGGTCTTGCCTGCTCCTTCCTGTCACGGTTTTTCCGCACCGACTGTGGACTGGATGTGGAGCGGCTGGAGATTCTCTTCGGATTCCACGCCCATTCGCCCGATGCCTACACCACCGCCTTCGACGAGAGCGAACTGGCGGCCCTCGGGGCGGAGCGGCGCAAACTGCTGGAAAACCAAGCCTTTATCCGCCGCATGACTTCGGAGCGCTGGCTGATGCGGGAGGAGGATTTCCAGCTCACCCTTTTCGACGGTTGTCCGGGTTATGTGTGAGTGGGTCTGGGCGGACGGACGTCATCTTTCCCATTCCTCCGCCGGATGCAGCAGCGAAATGGCGGTGTCTGGCAAGGGCTGTGGCTGATCCAGTGACGGGTGCAGCGGAAGCAGGCAGCAGAAAGTAAATCAACGCTGCCAGCCAGGAATTAATGGAGAGGGAGTTCATCGAAAGCAACGGGCGGGATAACCATGGTGATATCGGTTTCCGTATCCTCCACGATGTTGATGCGGACATTGCCGAGGCTGGTGCCGATGATGCTCTCCACCATAGCCTTGGGGTTGATAAGAAGCTGCCGGCGGAACACCGGATCGCGGTAGGCTTTGAGGGCGATGATTTCGCGGAGTTGGCCTTCGGTGACGTGTGACATAAGTTTGGGGGAAGTTGAGGTTTTAAAGGAGGGGCGGCGTGCCGCCCCAGGTTCGGGTCCCGTATATAGCGGGCGGCGTGCCGGAAATTTTCAATATTTGATAGTTCATTGAAAATGAACGTGATATATGGTGAAAAAGTTTAAGCGCTGATTTTGGATCCCGGTTTGGGAAGGAATCTGGAGCACCCGCTCCATGGATTGGAATCCCGGCTCCACTTTCCTGCGGCGGATTGGAGTCCCGGGCCGGGAGGGGGAATGCCGGATGCGGAATGGTGGAAAGTTTCACTCCCCGCCCCGCAATCCCATGCCTCACCGTAATTCATGGAAACATGGGGAGTATAATTGGCACACCGGCATTTCCACCCGCGACGGCGCTGCCGGTTTGACTTCCCTGCCCGCCAGCCCTTCCTTTTGCTGTTCCTGTTTCCTTTTCCATTTATGAGCACGCCCCCGCCTGTCCCCCCGCCATCCGGTCCACGAAAGCCATCCGCCATGGCCAGCTGCATTCTGGTAGGAATCCTGCTGGTCTTTCTCGGGGCTCTGGGCGGCGGGGGATTCTGGGCCTATAAAAAGTATGGTGCCCCGTATTTCGCCAAGTCCGGCACTCCTGAAGTCGCGGACAACAGCACCGGACAGAAAGTCACCAAGGAGGGGCAACCGGAAACCCCGCCCGTCACAAAGCCGGCCCCCACTCCTCCGCCCGGCAAGGACACACCGGTGAAGGATGATCTCCTGACCGCCACGCCCAGGCAGGAAAAGCCTGTCACGGAGCCAGAGCCTCACGTGAAGCCGGAAGTGGCGGACAACACTCCCAAGGATCCTCCGCCGGCGCCAACTCCGGAGCCGGAGCCTCCCGTTCAACCGGATCCAACACCGGCTCCTGAGCCTGCGCCCTCCATTCCTGACAATCCCGATCCGGTGGTGCCCGCCGAGCCTGTGAAGACTTTTGCAGCGAACGCCCCGGAGGTGATGACCCTCAAGGCCGACGCCGACCAGCGCATTGATGAGGCCCCGGCGGACATTTACTCCGACGACGACAAGGAAAAGGTGCGGGAAGCCATCCGCCAGGCCAAGCGGCTCACCCGGGTGGCGACCCTTCAGTTCGGCAAAGGGGCGGCGGCTCTGGGAGGCAACGAGCGCAAACGTCTGAAAACCGCCCTGCTGACGCCCGAGGCCGAAGCTCTCCTGTCCGACCCGCAGGCGGTCTTTTTCCTGATTGGATTTGCGGATTCGTCCGGGGCCTCGCAGGCCAACCGCTCCCTGTCCCAGAAGCGGGCGGCGGGCGTGGGCTCGGTGCTGAGGAGCTTCCGTGTGTCCAACCGCGCGTATGCCGTGGGCCTTGGCTCCAGCAAGCTGGTGGGCGGAGCCCAGGAGGACAAAAACCGCGCGGTGGAGGTGTGGATCGTTCTCCCCTGACGGCCTCCCATGGCTGGTTCCACACGCGGCTCCTGTCAGGATTTCCGGAATGCCGGGAAAGGAGCGGCCTGCGTCCCTTCTCTCCGTGCCCAGTGCCGGCCTAATCCTAGGCGGTGGTTCTGAGAATCGTCCCCATCCCTTCCAACGCCCGCAGCATGACAGGCATGACCCCGCAAACCGCCGCTCCTGTTCCCCACATCACTCTGAGCGGAGGCACCCGGCTGAGCCGTGCCCTGGCCCCCGGCGTGCCGTTGACCATCGGCCACGCCAAAACCGCGGCGCTGCGCATTCCGCACCCGGCTGTCTTTCCCGTCCACTGCACGGTCACGTGGGAGGAGGGATTTGTCAGGCTGAGCGACGGCGGCAGTCCGCTGGGCACGAAGGTCAACGGACATCCGGTGACGGAAGACGTGGCGCTGTCGGATGGGGATGTGATCATGGTGGGCCTGTTTCAGTTCCACTTCACCTGGGAGGTGCCCGGTGCTGTCAAAGCTGCCCCGGCCCCGGCTGCGGATCCGCAGGAGGGCGTCACGGCACCACCACCTCCGCGCCCGGCCCCCCGCGTTCCCGACCCTCTGCCGCCTCCCGCGCCGGGAGCACCCTCGGCGGTGTTCCGTGGGGAGCAGGTCAGTGAGATTCCGGTCGCCGGCGGCCTTGCCTTCGGCACCGGCCGGGATGTGGATATCCAGCTGGCCGATTCCTCGCTTTCACCTGTGCAGGCGCGGATCGAGGCTGTGGCCTCCGGTTTTGACGTGGTGGACATGGGCCGCACCGGATCGCAGGTGAACGGAAAATATTTCGAACGCCATCCGCTGGTCATCGGGGACCTGCTGCAGTTCGGCGAGGCGGACTTTTTTGTCTTCGACGGTTTCGCGCTGCGTCCGGTGCGTGACGGTCTGGGCTGCGGGCTCCAGGCGCACGGTATTGATGTCTCCGGAGGCCGGGCCCGCGGGCTGATCCTGCAAAGCGCCAGCTTTGACGCCCGGCCCGGCCAGTTTGTGGGCATTATCGGCCCCTCCGGCGCTGGGAAAACCACTCTGCTCCGGTCATTGCTGGGATTGCAGGCGATCTCCGCCGGCACTATTCTGCTGGATGGCCAGGATCTGCGGAACATTGAGTCGCCCTCCAGCTATTTCGGCTATGTGCCGCAGCAGGAGATCGTGCATCTGGAACTCACCGCGCGCCAGGCTCTGCACTACAGCGCCCTGCTGCGCCTGCCGCGGCGCACCCCCCGGCGGGAACTGGAGAAGCTGATCACCGCCCTGACCAGCCGCCTGGGGCTTCAGCAGCATCTCGACACCCGCGCCGGGCGGCTGTCGGGCGGGCAGCTGAAGCGGCTCAGTGTCTGTGTGGAGCTGCTGAGCCGTCCTCCCCTGCTTTTCCTGGACGAGCCGACATCGGGTTTGGATCCGGAATCCGAAACAGAACTGATGCAGCAGCTGCAGGAGCTCAGCTACACCGGCTGCACCGTGGTCTGCACCACCCACCTGATGGAGAACGTTTACCTCACCTCCTCGCTGGAGGTGGTCATGGCCGGCCGCGACTCCCAGGGACGGCCAACTCCGGGCCGCACGGTTTTCCGTGGCAAGCCCCGGCTGGCGCGGGAGCTTTTCAATGTCCGCACGCTCTCCAAGCTCTATCACCAGCTCAAGGAGGCCACACCGGAGCACTGGCAGCGGCTTTACCAGGAAAAGACAGGCCAGTCCCTGACTGATCCACCGCCGCCGCCTCCCGGACCACCGCGGAGCACCGCGCCGCCGCGGCGGGCCAGACGCCGCTTTCCCGTGCCCATCCTGCTGGCCAGGCAGTGGCGCATCCTGCGCTCGGACTGGAAGAATCTGTTTCTTCTGATAGGGCAGCCTGTGCTGATCGCGGGCCTCATCGCCATGGCGGCCACGGGTGAGCACGCCAGCGACAAAAAGCTCTTTCTCGCAGCCATCGCCGTGCTGTGGCTGGGCTGCGGCAACGCCGCGCCGGAGCTGGTCAGGGAGCGCTCCATCTTCCGCCGCGAGCAGTTTGTGGGACTGGGCGCCCTTCCGTATCTGCTGAGCAAATTCCTTGGAATGGGCTGTGTGACCGGCCTGCAGGCGCTGCTGCTGTTTCTCATTCTGAAATTTGCGGGTGACGGTCTGGACGGTGCGGCTTTCTGGCAGTTCGCGGGGCTGGCCGCCAGCGCCGCCGCCGCCACCGGACTGGGGCTGGCGGTCTCCGCCTGGGCCCGGAACACCCTGCAGGCCGTGCTGCTGGTCCCGGTGATCATCATTCCACAGATTCTGTTCGCAGGGTTTGTCTTCCCGGTCCGGGACTGGGATGAGCACCCCGTTCCCCGCATTGCCAGCCGCCTGTTTCCCTCCTTTTCCGCCCAGCGCGTGATGGATGTCTCGCTGGTCTGGGGGAAAAGCGTGGGGGATGCCGGCGACTATTCCACCGCTCTCAACAATCTCTACACCTTCCTGCGCCCGGTCTCGGTGCTGCTGAATCCCAACCAGTCCCTCGTCATTCCTGTGGATGAATCCATCATCTACGACCCGCCGGGGGAGGGCATGGATCCATTCGGGGTGGAGAATTTCGAGTGGGACCCCTCCAAAAAGGGCGTCCGCACTCCGCGTTATGTGACGGACACCCTCCGGGATGAGCGGCCCCGCGTGCTGAGGCACGCCCGTCCCGCCCTGGCGGGACTGGCGGCACTGGGCCTGTGGACGCTGGTGAGCTGCGGCTTCGCCCTGCTGATGCTGCGCCGGAAAGACGCCGGGCAATGACTGTTGTCTCCGCCGCCGAAGCCGGTTTCTTAGGCTCTGTGAACCCCTCCGACGAACTTTTTCTGCATGTGAACGGACAGCGCTGGCCCTGCCGGGCGGGCGATATTCTGGGCCGCCAAGGCACGGTGGCCATTGAGGTCCTGCGCCCGGTGGACGTGCTGTCGCGGCGGCATCTGAGCATTCAGTCCATTGATGGCGTGTGGTGCCTGGTGGCCCTGCCGGAATCCCGCAACGACACTTGGATAGACGGTGTGCCCATGCGCCGCGGCCAGCCCTACCCGCTCACGCCCATGCAGCTGCTTCAGGTGGACTCATTCCAATTCCATCTGGGGGCCGGGGAATTGCCGGGGGCGGGGGCGGGGCGTCCGGCCGTTATCGGTTTCCAGCCCGGCGGCGGCACCTTGCTTTATCCATCCACCGCCTCCCTTTACCCCACCCTGACTGTCAAGGGGGATGATGACACCCGCGACGCCCTGCCGCTTGGAAATGGACTGGACAGCCTGCCCGGGGCCGCCGTGGAGACGGATGTGCGCCTTAACATCCACGCCGCCAACCGCCAGGCGCTGGCTCTGCTGGGAAGCGATGCCGCCGGCCGCGATCTCGACGAGTGGACCCCTGAGCGCACCCGCCTGCGCAGTCATCTGCTGACACTGGACCAGGGCGTCACCTGTCAGAGCATCGACGTCCGCTTCCATGTGCCCGCCGGCAGCCGCATGATTGAAATCAGCGCCACGCGGCTGGAGGCCGGCTTCATGGTTTTTCTGCGGGATGTAAGCGCCGAGCACCAGGTGGAGGCCGGCCAGCAGTCGCTGTTCCAGCGGCTCTTCCGGCAAAGCGGGGCGCTTTCCGAACTGTCGCTGTCCCGCGCCTTCCAGGAGGGCGATGTGCCTAAAAGCCTGACCCTGCTGGCCCACCGCGCCGCGGAGGGATTGGAGTGCCGCCGTGTTTCGGCCTGGCTGAAATCCGGCAGCGGAAACAGTGTGGGGGAGAAGGTGGTCCGCCAGGTTGTCCACGACACCTCCGGCCCGGTGGCCGCCGGCACAATGACCGATCTGGCCTACTGCCCCATGTTTTTCGATAATCTGCGCGGGGATGAGCCGTGGGCGGAGGCGGTGACGGACACGCCGATGATGAGCCTCCTCCGGGAAATCGGTTTTGCGGGACCGGAAACCGGCAGCCTGCTGTGTGTGGGACTGCGGCACTCGGACGGCCTTTACGGCGTGCTCTGCTTTGAGCGCACTGGACCGGAGAGGGCGTGGTCCCGCGAGGACCGCCAGTTCGCCGTCTGCCTGGCCAGCTACGGCGTGCTGGCTCTCCAGACCAGTGAGCGGCGGGAAACCATGGCCCGGCTGGAAAGGAGCGAGCGGCGCATGACCGCGGAGCTGGAGGAGGCCAAGCACTATGTGCACCGCATTCTTCCGGATCCCGTCCATGAGGGGCCGATCACCGCCGAGTGGCACATGGTGCCCTCCGAAGCGCTCGGCGGCGACTCCTTCGGATATCACTGGGTTGGCGACCTTTTTGTGATGTACATCCTTGATGTCGTCGGCCACGGCACCGGCATGGCCCTGCTGTCCATCTCCGTGCTCAACAGCGTCCGCTCCCGTCTTTTCCAAGGGGAGGCCGCCATGGCTGATCCGGCCAAAGTGCTGGCGGACCTCAACGCCGCCTTCCCCATGGAGGAGCAGAACAACATGCTCTTCAGCATGTGGTATGGGGTTTACAACCGCCGCACCGGCATCCTCACTTATTCCAGCGCCGGACATCCGCCCGCCCTGCTGCTCTTTGGCGCGGTGCCGGAGGACGGTGTGGACTATGCCGCGCTGGGCACGGAGGGACCGTCCGTGGGAGCCTTGGCGGATGTGGAATTCCTCAACGGCAGCATTGTCGTGGATCCCGGCGCTAAACTCTACATCTACACAGACGGGGCTTTTGAGATCCCGGTCGGCCCTGACCGCGAATGGTCCTTTGAGGAATTCACCGCCGTGGTCCGCGGCACCCGCTACATGGCGGGCGGCGAGCCCGGCTATCTGCGCAAGCGCATCGGCGCCCTGTGCGCCCTCGAGCGTTTTCCCGATGATTTCACCATTGTCCGTCTTTCCTTTTCCGCGCCGGACGTTTAGGTTCCGCAGCCCCCTACTGATCAGCCATCCTTTGTTCTGATAAAAATGAGCGAACCCTTCTCCTATCTGATCCACGGCGGTCCCGCCTCCCTTCAAAATTGTCTGCAGGCGCTCGAGGAGAGCGGAGTCTATCAGGAAATGCCGCCACCGCTCCGGTTTGTCGCCGAGCTTATCTTGGATGAGTTGGCCTCCAACACCCTGAAGTACGGCGGATGCGAGAATCCCGAGGTGTGGCTGAGCTTGGAATACACCAATGGCTCCATGCGTATTGAGATCAGCGACAACGCGCAGCCGTTCGATCCCTGGAGCCAGTCCCCCGGGGTGGACGACAGCCAAGTGGAGGATATTGAGGAGTTGGAAATCGGCGGACGCGGCATCCACATGTTGAAGCAGGCCACTGACACCCGTCATTACCAGCGCCGTGATGGACGGAATATCAATATTCTCACGCGAAGCCTTCACCGGCCGCTCTGGAGTGCCGCCGCCTAACTCGCCGGAGTCCGGCAAAAAGACAGCCTTGGCAGCCTGAACAGAATCAGAGCCAGGCCTGCCTCCTCCTCCTCTCCGCAGCCTGACAGAACCCCAAACCCCGTTTCATGGAAATCGTCAAATCAGACCAAGACGGAATCAACGTCATCACCATAACCGGCAAGCTCGACTCCGGCACCGCCGCCGAATTCGATGCCAAATTACGGGAGCTCGTGGATGAGGATACAGGCCGTGCCGTGGTGCTGGAATTCTCCGGCGTGCAGACCCTGACCAGCGCGCCGCTGCGGGCCATCCTGTCCCTGGCCAAGCGCATGCAGCGCCACGGGGCCGCGCTCATCCTCGCCGCGCCCAGTGAAAACGCTTTGGAATCCCTGCGCATCAGCGGATTTTTGAAGCTGAAGCTCTTTGAGCTGACTGACTCCCTGGCCGCCGGAATTCATCAGGCGCGCCAGGCGGTTCCCGGAGCCGCCCGCCCCGCAGCTCCGGCCACTCCAGCCCGGCCCAGTTCCTCACTGCTCCCGCCCCCTCTCTCCTCACTGCCCTCCATTGCTCCGCCGCCGGTTGCCGCTCCACCACCGGTTGCCGCTCCACCGCCAATTGCGACCCCGCCACCGGTTGCCACCCCACCGCCAATTGCCGCTCCACCGCCAATTGCCGCTCCACCGCCGGTTGCCACCCCACCGCCGGTTGCCACCCCGCCGCCGGTTGCCACCCTGCCGCCAATTGCCGCTCCACCACCGGTTGCCACTCCACCACCGGTTGCCACCCCGCTGCCGGTTGCCACCCCGCCGCCGGTTGCCACCCCGCCGCCAATTGCGACCCCGCCACCGGTTGCCGCCCCGCCGCCAATTGCGACCCCACCGCCGCTTGCCAAAGCACCTCCGGTGCTTCCTTCCGCTCTTCCTCTTCCCAAGACAGCTCCCGTGGCTGGACCACCGCCACTGGCACCCAAGGCCGCAGCTCCGGCACCTAAATCCTCTCCTCCACCCGTCACGCCACAGCCGCCACCCTCCCTGCCTCCAGCCGCCATCCAGCCCCCATCAGCTGCTCCCCAGGCAAAAGTGGGCTGGTTCACTTACTGGGCCGGTGAAATTCAGAACGCGCTCGACTACTGGACCGGCATTTTCCGCCGAAAGTAAGGATCAGGAATCGGAACCAGGCTATTCCAGCCAAAGAGCCGCCGCCTCATTCCTTGAGCGCGGCGGCTTTTATTTTATCTTGGAGGAACTTTCCACAATCTCTCATAAGCGGGAATCCGGGTGCCTCCGCTTCATTTGCCAGTGAACCACCTAACCGCCGGTGCCTCCATTGGATGAGGAGGAGCTGCTGCTGCTGCTGCTGGAGACGTAGCCGGATGGCCAGGTGCCGCTTTCGTCTCCGCTGCCGTCAATTCCGAGGGATTTTTTGATTTCCGCCTGCACTTCGGAGAGCAGCCGCTTCAACTCGGGATCAAACTCGCCAATGGAGACCAGAAGCGGCTGCATGCTGTTGTAAAAATCCTCACCGGCGCTTTTGAAGCGGGAGCAGAGTTCCTCCGCCTTGAGAGCCGCATTGAGCAGCGAGGTTTCATAACGCTGTCCCTGAATAGCCGTAAGTCGGAGAATTTCCGCAAATTTAAGCAGATCATTGACCGTCACCCTCTCAGGCTGGGGAGGCAGAACCCCGTTGGCGGAATAGGCCGTGGCGGCGGCCAGCCAGCTGTTGCCCCCGGAGTCCTCCAGGGAAATGCCGGCGGCGGCGGCGGCCAGAGCCCGGCGGCCGGCGGACTGGAGTTCCGGATGCTGCTGCAGCGCGCTGCTCGCGGTCCGGAGATCGCTGACCGCCAGAGCCAAAGCCCGGGATGATCCCGCCGCTAACAGGTAAAATTGCCGCACATTGGCGAAAGGCTGATCCAGCAGATGGTCCGCCGGAGCCAGAGTGCCATTGCCCAGCTGCTCAAAAAATTCCCGGGACTCCCCTGTTCCCGGCTTGTAGAGATAATAGAGAAGGGACTGGAGGCAGCCGAGCAATGAATAGAAATCCTTGGTCATAAATTTGAGGTGAATCCGTGTCTGGGCGGTTTTGAAGTGGAGAGAGGGGGCTTTGCGCAATCACAGCTTGCCAGGCGCACCCGGTCCGTTTTTAGAAAGGGAATGCCGTCTGCATGCCGGAAATTATACTGGTTCAACTGGCCGGCCCATGTCGGCGGATCGGACACCAAGTTTGTCCACACTCTCCGCCTCCTGGCCGGAGAGTATGACATCACGGTGGTGCCGAACAACGCCGGTTACCTTCAGAATCCGGAGTGGCTGGATTACCTGCGGGGACTCGGGGTGAAGTGGAGTCTGCCGGAGGAGATTCCCAATCGGGCGGAAGGCTGGGCCATCTCCCTGTGCAATGGCTGGTTTTTCACCGGCGGGATGCTGGGCAGCTGTGTCAGGCGCGGCCTGCGGGTCATCTGGAGCAGTGAAATGATGTGGCACTTTTACGGCGAATTGGGGGCTGTGCGCTACGGGCTGGTGGAGAAGGTGCTTTATGTCTCCCCGGTCCAGCGCCAGGCACTGGAGCCCGGCTACCGCTGGGCGGCCTCCGGCATGCCCGGCCCGCCTCCCGGCTCCTTTGCCCTTTCCTCCGACTCCCTTCTGCCGCCGGACCATGAGTGGTGGGGCACTCTGCCCGGCGGTCCCGGAGGCCGGGAAGTGCCTTGGGTCACCGCTGGAAACTACATCGATCCCGCCGCCTTTCCCTTCCGGCAGCGCGGTCTGCCAAAGGAAGGGGAGCTCCCCTTCACGGTGGGACGCGTCTCCCGGCCGGATCCCGATAAATTTCCACGGGATTTTCCACTCAGCTACGAGGGGCTGGACCTGACGGAGCCCGCCCGGTTCCGCGTGCTCGGCTGGAGTCAGCAGATGGCCGGATGCTGGCCGGACCATTCCTTCGATGCCCGCTGGGATCTGGTGCCCGCCGGCAGCGTGCCCGTGGTGCCCTTCCTGGATTCCTTGGATATCATGGTTTACGACCTTGGTCCAAAGTTCCGGGAAAGCTGGGGCCGCTCCGTGGTGGAGGGCATGCTCAGCGGCGTGGTGCCCCTTGTGCCCCGCGGCGGCGGCCATCATCTCGGTCAACTGGTGCCCCACGGCATCGGGGGGTTCCTGTGTGACGGACCGGAGGACTACCGGCGTTATGCCCGGCAGCTGCAGGATGATCCCGCACTGCTGGCCCGACTCTCGCAGGGAGCCCGGGAATGGGCTGTCAAAAACCTGTGCGGGCAAAAGGCTCATCTGGAGCGCTGGCGCCGGGTGTTCTCCGACTGGGACAGGAATCCGCGGAAAGCCGGGATTCCGGTTCTGAATCCGGAGGGAGGAGGGAAGCAGGGATGATTTCGGCGGCTCCGGCGGAGCGGCGGCAGTCAGAGCCTGCAGAGCAGCCCAATTCTTTTTGGCCTCCTCCCCCAACGCTCTCCGCGGCGCTGTCACGGCACTGGTCATGGCCCGGACCGTGCTCCGCGCCAAGGAAAGACCGCGTGTTTTGAGTTCCGGCACGCCGGATTCGGTGGCTGACCGGCAGGCGCGGGAAAGCGCTTTCAGCCAGTCATCCAGCCCCCCAATCTCCTGGGAGTAATCCCGCCAGCACTGGAGCGCCTCCTCCGCGGAGTCCAAAGCCTCCTCCCAGCGTTTTTCACTGTCCAGCGCCTCGCCGATCAGCACATAGCCATAGGGAACCTCACCGGCAATGGTCTCCAATTCCCACTTGGCCTTCAGCAGCTCCACCCGCAGACGCAGGGCCTCGCGGGTGCGGGCCAGAACGAGCTGTTTGTTACCCATGCCGCGGTGCAGTTCCGCTTCCCGCCGGAGAAAGGATGCCTGGCTCCAGCGCCACCATGGAGCACTGGCGGGATCCGCGGCGGCCTGTTTCTCCGCGAAATCAATACTGTCATCCAGCAGCTTCAGCGCCTGCTCCGGCCGGCCGGCCTTTCCCCAGGTTTCACAAAGTCCTTTCACCACCTGCTGCCAGCCCCTCTGGTCCTTCACATCGCGCCGGCGCCGCAGGATTTCAGATTTGGCGGCCTCCGCAGCACCAAATCCCAAAGCATCCAAGCCATCCTTTTGCTTGGATTGCTGCAATGCCTTCATTTGATCCACGGCAGCTTTGCAATAGGCCAGCCGCACCTCGCGAACCCCGGGAGCATCCTTGTAAAGAGAGGCAAGCACATCAAGACGCTTCCTGCGCTCCACTGCCGCCTGCGCGGAATCACGGATTGATTCCCGGAACACTTGCAGTGCCCAGTGGCAATCCCCCAGCCGCAGCCGCAGGCGGGCGTTGGTCGGATTGGCGGCCAGCATTTCATCCACAGCCTTCAATTCCCCCGTCAGTCCCAGTTCCGCCTCCTGCCGTTTGTCAGGCCCCATTCTGGAGGCTGCCTGCCCGGCCCAGCCGATGAGGTCGGCATACAGTTCCCGCCAGCGGGAGGGAGGGTTGAGCCCGGCGCAAAGCGACTCCGCGGCATCCCGTGCCTGGATAAAAAGAGGCCGCGCCTCCGCAAAGCTCTCCAAATAATAACGGGCCCGGCCTTCGGCGCGCAGGCATTGAATTTCCGTAAACACCGCCTCCGGGTTGTCCGGATCCGCTGTGCGCCATTCCCGGATTTTGGCCAGTGCCCTGCGGGCGTGCTCCAGCGCTTCAGGCACTTTGGTGTCAGGGCCAAGCTGCGAAATTCCATGATCCTGACGGAAAATCAGATTCGCCCGCGCCAGGCTGGTTTCCCCATCACTGCGGACAGCTGCTCCCGGATGGCTCCATGGAATGACGGACCGCACTGACTCGAGGGCTTCCGCTCCCGCCTCATACTGCCCTTTGTCCGCGAGCGCCCAGGCAATCGCGGTTTTGCTCTCACGCTCCACAGCCGGGATCTCCGCCGGAGGCAATGAGGGCAGGAATTTCAGCGTGGCCCGGGCCCGGGCCTCCGCTTCATCACATTTTCCCTGAGCCAGCAGCACCCGGCTCCAGCGCAGGAACAGCCGGGCGGACATCAGCGCGCCCTGGCTGTCCCCGGAAGCGCTGGTCACCCCCGCATTGGCATCCTCCAGGCTGGACCACGCCTGATCCAGCAGATCCACGCGCCCCAGATCCTCCAGGGAATCCGCAAAAGCACCCAGCAGAAACTGTGCGCGTTTTTCAGCAAGGGCAGTCGCGCTTCTCGTGGCGGCCAACGATTTCTGAAGGTCCTTGTTTTTAAACCAGAGCCCTGCCGTGCCTGAAACGGCGGTGATCACCAGAGCGGCACTCAGCCCGGCCAGCGCCGGTTTGCGGCGGGCCCACATCGCCAGCCGCTCACCTCCTCCGGCCCGGCGCGCCAGAATGGGCGCTCCTGTGCGCCAGCGCTTCAGATCCTCCGCGAGGGCGTCCGCGCTGGCATAACGGCGGTCGGGCTCCTTGGCCAGGCAGGTCATGCAGATCACCTCCAGATCCCGCGGCACAGCGGCCACGATGGTGGAGGGGGCATCAGGCATCTCATCGGCGATCTGCCGGAGAATGGCGGCCATGCCCTCCAGCACGAAAGGCGGCCGACCGGCCAGCAACTCATAAAAAACCGCGCCCAGACTGTAGATATCGCTCGCCGTGGTGGCGGCTTTGGACCCGTTCCAAGTGACTTCCGGGGGCAGGTAGCACGGCGTTCCCATCACGCTGGTGGTCCGGGTCAGACCGGAATCCCCGTCCGCCAGTTTTGCCAGTCCAAAATCCCCCAGGCATGGTTGCCCGGATTCATCGAAAAGGATATTGCCCGGCTTGATATCGCGGTGCAGCACCCCGTGCTGGTGGGCATGGTGCAGAGTCTCCGCCAGGCTCTCCACCCATGAGGCCGCCGTGCGGGGCGATGGCAGACGCTCCGGGGACTTCAGAAGATCCGCCAGGGAGCCGCCCGTGGCCAGCTTCATGGTGAAGTAGGGTATGCCATCCACTTCCCCGAACTGGTGGAGCGGCAGGATGCCGGGATGCTCCAGCTGGGCCAGCGCCGCCGCCTCCACCCGGAACCGGTCCTGCAGAGCCGGTGACTGGCAATGCACCGGCAGGAGCATCTTGAGCGCCACCTGGCGCCGGGGCTGATGCTGCATGGCGCGGTAAACGACCCCCATGCCTCCGCGTGACAGCTCCGCGAGCAGATCGTGGCCCGGGATTTCCCATCCTGAGACCTCCGCCGGCAGGTCACGCGCCGGATTCCTCAGCCCGGTGGCCCACAGACAGGCCACACAGACCCCGGCCTCCCCGCCAAAAGTGGTGAGAGGCTGGCCACAGATCGGGCATTCCGCCGCCGGAGTGGACATCGGTGTTTTGTTTTCGGAATGGAAAAATGGAGAAGGACGGCGGCTTCACGGAGCCCGCGTTTTCTCCGGAGATCTTATGATTACAGCCAAGCCCCGCCGGCAGTCCACCAGTCAGGATGGTTGTCCACATAGCGCACACGGCTCAGCCGCAGCGTCCGCGCGCACATCTCCACCCAGACACTGAAGCGCGGCGGGACTCCCGGCTGATTGTCCACCAGGCGGACCTGCCAGCGGTCATGATAGCCTGAGGTCAGGCCTCCGGAAATCCGCACACTGCCGGAGGAGCCGGGGCGGGGTTTGTCCACCCCGTCCGACGTGGGCAGTGGCAGATCCGCTGCAAACTTTGAATGAAAAAACTGATAATGCTTCAGAGCGGTTTCCAGAATAATATCCTCCGCCTGCATGGGCATCCCTTCATCCCCCGCCAGCGCGGTCACGACTTCGAAGTCCACCGGTTTGGCGTTGGCTGGTTTTGCCAAGCACAGGCTGCCACGCCGCAGCTGGATCAGAAAATCGCTGACTTTGACCGGTCCCCAAAGCTCAGGGCCGGCCCCGCACCCTCCCGAGGGACAGGGTACGCCACCATGGGAGCATTCCCTGCCCGCCGCAGTCCACGGATCATTCACCACCAGACAGAGCTGGTCAGGCTGCGAATGCAGGGTGTCGGCGGTGAACGCCCCGGTGACCACCACCCAGTGCTTGTAGTCACGGCAAGGGAGAAGCACCCCCTCCGGTGCCGCGGCTTTGACGGTGGCCAGAACATCCAATGCCTCCCTCCGGGAGGCACCTGTATGGTTCAGTGGCTTCCAAAGCAGTTCATAGCCATTCCGCGCAGGCAGAATCTGATTGAGCACCGTCAGCATTTTCTCCGGCGAGGCATTCCAGTTGTTTCCGTCCCTGACGGCATTGAACAGCGGCCGCTGGACCGGATGGGACACCAGCAGACCGTTTTTCTCCAGCACCATCTGGATACAGGCGGCACCGCACCAGTCGCTCAGGTCCTGACGGTGATAAGGGTAGGGAGGCATTAGCAGTTTCGGCCGGAGTTGAAAAGCGGACGGGTTACGGATGATAATACCACCTGACCCGCCAAGTGTATCAATCAACCGGTGGTGTTAAGCACTTTAAACAGGTGGAGCATCTCGCTGTCCACGGATTCCCCCGATCCCACGGTCTGCGCTACGCGCTCGCGCAGGAATTCCCGGAAGCGCGCCCGCTGGCGGGAGACATCCACCCGGAGCGCCGCGGCCGAGGTGCCCACTTGGGCGGCGGCCTCCTCATAGGATGGCGGTGCGTTCTGGCCCGGAAGCAGAAATTTCACAACCACGGGCCACGACGCGCTGCGCTCCTTGCTGAGTCTGACCGTGGCCGCCAGATCCTCAAAGGCCCCCTGCATCATGGCGACCGCCCAGTCCCGGTCAAACGCCTCGTCCGGCGGCTCCAGATCCGCCAGATTCAGATTTTCCAGACAGGAATCCAGGCTCAGTGGAACCATTCCTCCCGGACCCGGCTGCACGCGGGCGCGGCTGATCAGAAAACGCGCCAGAGCGGTGCAGAGATAGGCCCGGAAACGCCCCTTGGTGCGGTCCGCCCGCTTCAGCGTGGAATGCTTCAGCAGCCGCACCAGAAAATCGTGCGCCAGGTCCTCCACCTGATCCTGAGGCACCCCGCGCCGCCGGATAAAGGCCATGATCGGCTGCCGGTAACGCTTGTAGAAAGCGGCCAGAGCGGCGTTGGCGCTGGCATCCCCATGGATAGTGGCCTGTGCCAGTATGGTCCATTGTGTGGTGGGAAACATGGCAGGGCATCTGTTGGGATCAGTTCCGCGCCGGACGGCTGACCGCCCCCTGCGGCCCCGGGAGTTTTCCTCCCGTCGTCATGAGAAGCCAGCCAGCCTGCTGGTTTCTCTGTTTTGGCCACTGCCCTCCCGCCCACCACAGCCGGAAAACGGAGAAGGATGGAAAAACCGGACAGTTTGAGTGACGGAGAAAGGACATGGGTCCGCATAATCTGTGCATTACTGTTTTGAGAAGTGCGAATACCGCAAATTTTCCAACCGCACGGTGCCGTGGCCGGACGATCCGCCCTATCAGGCGTGTTCCAGGAAAGAGCGGCGGGCAGATCATGGCTGACTTTCAGAGAGGCGGAGTGATGCCGGTATGCAAATATTCCGCCAAGCCTTGCCATTCACATTAAAAATCTCTTTAAATCCAGCGGTGGTTTATGGATAAAACGACAACTTCCGAAGCGGAGTGAATCCGCTTCGGAAGCTTCATTTGGCCTGCCTTGGCGGACGCCTGGCGGTTTTGGTTTTTAAAAGGCGCTATACCGGATTTGATTTGGTTTCCGGTCTGTTTTTGGATTTTGCACCATGGATTCCGCACCATCGCCCGCTTTTCAACTCCGACCCGCATTATGAGCGGAGACGGCGCTTCGGAGTGGCCATCGCTTTTCTATTCTTCAGCGCCATCAGGCGGCTCCGCAGGATCTCCTTGTGTTCGGACTCCGCATCGGGATGCACGCTGATCCACCACAGGGGGAGCATATCAGTGGCGGAGAGATCGTCCGGAAGCGAATCCCGGTTGTCCGTCAGAAATTTTCCGATGCTGGCCGCGCACCAAGCCGGATCCTGGGCGCAGGGGAAAACGGTGCACAGGGAACCGCACTTGGATTCGGACGGAGTGCTGCTGAACGCCGCGATGGCCTTAACCCCCTCCAGCCATGAGCGGATAATCAATTTGGCGGTGGTGGCGTTCTGTCCTTCGCTGCGGGTGGAAAGCGCTTGGCAGTCCTGCCCAAAAGTGGAGATCGACACGCCCCCTCCCGAGCGGGCGCTGTCAGCAATCGTGATCGCCAGCAAAAAAATGAAAAAACGCGTGATGTTTTGCATGACACTACTTTTTAGATCCGCCAATGTTTTACGCATTTCCGGTTCCAAGTCAGGTAAAATTCAGTAATGTCTTGATTATCATGAATTTATGCAATTTTTAAATCACTTTAATAAAATATCATCAAGGCAAAAATATTGCATATGCATTGCACATACGATACGATATTGAGGAATGCCGGTGATTTCCACCTGCCTTGATTAAAATTCCGCAGGCATGCAGCAAAAAAATGGGTCACCGCCTGCGACTATTTTCTTTCATGAATTCGCTATAGTTCCCAAAGCTTGTTTTCCTGCTTCTACTTATGGAGGGCAGATCACGTTTTGCGACCGGGTTGAAAGCGGACGCAGTTCTGACCGCCGCCCCCCCCCCCCGGCCCTCCGCCCCCTTCCTTCGGGAGCTGCTTCGCGCGTTTTCCCTTCGATAAGGCGTGTCAAGGCTTTCAGGGATGCCTGTTCCGGACGCTGTCTCCTGACTCTGCGTGGGAAGCGGGAATGGAAAAAACAGCGGAAACAGGGTCAAACCCCCGGATTTGCAGTGTCCATGTCGGTAGTTGGCCTTGGGAAGCCGGGAGAGAGCCGGCATTTCCAAGGAAAGAGGGGGATTTTGCCGGATTGCCCTGCGGTTTGCCTCCTACCGTACCGGATTACCGACATGGACACTGCAAATTGAAGAGAAATCATTACTGATGAACAGTTAAGTCCTTTTCGAAAGGTGAATTCGGCGTTCCGGGCCTGTCATACGGCCTGAACCGGCGTGGAACGGAAATTGGATAACAGATTACCGACATGGACGCTGCAAAATCGAAGACTTTTCAGAAAATACTGAACAAAAATACCGGCATGGGAGTTGCATTTTTGGGATGCCCCCAATCCAAGGAAAATCAGAAAAAGATCAGTCGGGCTCTTGGGCGGAAAATCCACTACCGACACGGACGCTGCAAAATACCGACATGGACGTTATTTTTGGCTCTGGACATACCGACATGAACGTTGCAAAATACCGACATGGGAGTTGCAAATTTTAGGGGCACTACCGACATGGACGTTGCAAAATACCGACATGGGAGTTATTTTTTGAGTCATAACTCGTTGATTATCAACGTTCAAATCCCGACAAAAGAGAAATATGTATGTACGAAAAGAACATCATCATGGAAACCGGGTAACCGGCCGGTGGCCGGTGGTGATGATGTTTTTCTGTTTTTGAGAAAAGGAGGGCCGCATGGCTAAGCCTTTTCAAGCGCAGGAACCCGATCTGGATCTGGGTGATGGCCGGGATGAACTGAACCTTGCCGAGTTTCCGCTGTCCCTGCTCTCAAAACGCCCGGACCAGGATGCCAAGGTGCTGGTGTTCGAGGATCAGATCTGGGACAGCCAGAGCCGTTCAATGGTGACCCGCAAAGTGACCATCTCCGGCTCCGCGGACTGCGGACTGCCGAATGCCTCGGATGAAGAGGTGCTGCTGGCTCTGATCCAGATTACCAAGCTGCAGAGCTTCCGGAACAAGAAGGTCCACTTCTCACGTTACCAGCTGCTTCAAATTCTCGGATGGGAGGACAACGGCTACTACTACAACCGCATCGTCTCCGCGCTCAACACGTGGCTGGGTGTCAACGTGAAATGGCACAACGCGTGGCGGGACTATTCCAAAAAAACAAGCTGGGGGGACAAGGGAATTGTGCTGATCCAGGCGTTCGAGCTGAAGAAGAGGGAGCGCAGCGATTCCGCCTCCTACATCACTTGGGCGGACCACCTGTTCGAGAGCTTTCAGGCAGGCAATTTGAAGGGACTGGATTTCGGGCTTTACCGGGCGCTGCGCGACAGCATCGCCAAGCGTATGTTCCGCTTTCTGGACAAACGCTTCTACAACCGGGAGATGCTGAGTTTCGACCTCGCCACCTTCGCCTACGAGAAGATCGGGATGAAGCGCACCTACGGGCTCAACAACGTGAAGCAGAAATTCAAGTCCGCCATCGAGGAGCTGGTGGCGGTGGGGTTTCTGAAGCCCATGGATGAAAAGCAGCGCTACCGGAAGCGGAGGGCCGGGGAGTGGGATGTCTGCTTCACCAAGGTGGAGCAGGACGACGGCCAGCGGCTGCTGGCGCTGGAGATCGACACTCTGCCACAGATAGAGAATGAACTGGTGCGGCGGGGTGTGAGCCGGGCCCGCGCGAAGAGCCTGGCCGTCAAATATCCGGAGATGCACATCCGGGAGAAGCTGGAGGAGTTCGACTACCTCATGAGCCGGGCGGAGGGAGACCCGCTGAGGCCCCAGAATCCGGGCGGATACCTTGCCCAGGCCATTGAGGACAACTACACCCCGCCCAGGGGATTCCAGTCACAGGACGGGCTCAAACGCGCGCAGCAGGAAAAGGAGGCCCAGGCGCTTCAGCGTAAAGAGGCACGGGAAGCCAAGCGCAAAGCCGAGGCGGTGCGGAAGGCGGTGGCGGAGCAAGAATTCCAGCAAAAGGCGGCCCAAGTAAGGGAATATCTCACGGGATTGACGGAGCGGGAGCGGAAAGCGGTCGAAAAGAGCGCGCTTGCCGCCTCCCCCTTCGGATCCAGTCCCAGTCCGATGGTCCGGGAGTCACTGATCCACAACCACGTGCTGGAGCTACTGGAGAACAAAGGCTGAGGGCGGAGGGAAATCCCAGTTGGGGGATTATGCCGAGGACTGGGGCGCAGTCTTCAGGGGCTGCTCCTTCCCTCCATCCGCCTCTGTGGTGGCTGCCGCCTTCCTGCGGCTCCGGAGAATCAGTCCGGGAATATTCACCGCGAAGATGGCGAGGAGGAAAATGTGGTTCCGGAACTCGATGTCCATGACGACGGAGATGCCGATGTGCATGACGATGATCGCCAGACCGGTCCAGAAGGCGCGGCGGCGGCCCATGACCAGCATAGGCCCCAGCAGCTCCAGCAGAAGGCCGGTGCCGAAAAACAGCCGTGCGGCGTTGGGATAGGTCAGAATCCAGCCGGGAACCGTCACCGCCTTGAAGCCCGAGACGGGCTCCCCCTTGCTGTAGCTGGCGGACCAGACCGCCTTCATGACCTGAAGAGCCATCGATGGCACGCGCTGGATCCAGGCGAAATCCGTGGCCTCCAGCTTGGTGATACCGGAAGCGAAGTAGCCCGCGCCAATGGTGAGCAGCGACCAGAACACCGCCTGTTCCTGCACCTGATGGGCCGGACGCAGCCATAGTGGCCGCTCTCGCCGCTGCCGGATGGCCGCGGTCAGATAGACGATCCATTGGGCCAGGAGCACCATGGCCACCAGTTGGGTGTGGTGGGAGATGTCCCCCATGGAATTCCGCAGAGCTCCCGTGCCCGTCATAAGGATCAGCGCCGGCAGGAGAGTCAGCACCGGGGCCATGCCCGCCACATAGAGAATCAGGGTCAGACCGGTAAGGACCTGGATGACCAGGGAGCGGGCGGTGTCCACCATCCAGCCGAGAGGCACCACCGCCGCCAGTCCGTTGGCACTGGATTTGGACTCCGGGCCCGCCATGGTCTCGGCCCCGCCGTGGTCCATCATGGCCAGCCATTCCGGTTTGGGCACCTGGGCCGCGGCCTCGGGCAGTTCCCAGAAGATGCCTGCCCACAGCAGCACCGCCGCAAACAGCAGACGCATGATGAGCATTTCAGCGGATCCCCAGTGCATGGGCCGGGTGCGGAACAGGGCGGTCAGCCAAGGGGATTTCATGGGGTGGGTTTTTTCGGTTGGGGCTGTGGCACGGTCATGGTGGCGATTTCCGTGGTGGTGTCCGAAAACACCCCATGGCGCATGGCGACGGTGCGGATTTTCAGGCGGAATTCCCTGGGACTGAACGCCTCCACGTCATCCCCGTCCCGGGCCTCCCAGAGTTTGGCGAGAAAGGCCTCGCCGGCGGCGCGGCGTTTATCCGGCGGCGCGTCCTCGTATTCCTTGGTGCCGGCGACCTTCTGAAGAATGCTTTCAAAACGCTTTTTCCCCTGTGCGGATCCCACATTGAAGAGCTTGGACATGGGCAGGGGCCTGTCCGCCTCATTGGTGACGAGCATGAGGTCCGCGGAGGTGTCCTCTATTTTCCCCAGATTGGAGTACATCGGGAAGTTGGAGAGCGGGTATTTGTCTCCGATGACCACCAGAACAACAGCCAGGGTGGCGCAGAGGCCCGCCGGATGCCTCCAGAAGGCTTTGGCGGCGGCAGGGAAGGAGAAGGGACGGGTGGGCACTTCCCAAGTCACAGCGGCCCTCTTCGGGTGACAACGGAAGAATGCGCGGGAAGGGTCGTTTCCATGTCCCTTAGTCCAAACGAGATTTTGGAAAATCTTAATGCCGCCGCCGCACAGCGGCAGCTGTCCCGCCCCACTTTGGCCGCTTACCGTCGGATATGGCGGGACATCGTGATCCGGGCCGCGGCGCAGTCCCTGGATCCGGCAGCTTTGCCCAGAAGCGTGGCGGAGGAGTTCTACGCGGAGCTGACGCGCGGCCGGGGGGCCTCGCACCATCTCCAGACCAAGGCCGCCGTCTCCTTCCTTTACCGCATGCTGGATGCCCCCAATCCGTTCGCTGATTGCGTGGCCCCCAAATTCCGTTTGGAGTCGGTGGAAATCCAGCATCTGGACGCTACACCACTCTCAAAAGTCCTGCTGGAGCTTCAGCGGAGCCGCAGGACGTATTTTGACCATCTGGTGAGCCATCTGGCGGAGGCGCTGTTCTTCACCGCCTGCCGGTTTCACGAATGGGCGCTGCTCACGTCGGACAAGCTGGTGCGCAATGGGGTGGGCAAAGTGACTGCGGTGCGGCTCAAGGTCAAAGGCGGCCGCTTCCGGGATGTGCCGGTGCTGCCCCGTCTATCCGAATCCTTGGCGGAATGGATCCGGTTTCTGGAGGGTATTAAAGGCCACCGGCTGCGGCGCGGGCACATCGGGTTTGCGGGCAGCGATCTGGTGTTTCCCGGCCGTGAAGGCAGCCCGCCCAGCAATCAGGCGTTCAACAGACGGCTCGCCGCCGCCTGCCGGGGTGCCGGGACCGGGATCATCACCGCCCACGGCCTGCGGCACAGCGCCGCCAGCCTGCTGCTGAATGAGCGCGGGCGCAACCTGCGCGAGCTGCAGGACCTGCTGGGCCACAAAAACCTCTCCACCACCGCCCGCTACACCCACATCGACAAGGAGCGGCTGCGCTCAGTGGTCGGGGATCTGAATCTGGCTTCTGAATGAGCGCTGTTCCGTCCAAGAACAAACGGGCCAGAACCGCCAGCGCCGCGGTCACCGCCGCCCGCACGGTGGTGCAGATTCTGACCGTGACCGGCAGGCGCTTCACCTTGGATGGCCTGCGGGAGAAGCTCCGGGAGTTTTACGCGGAGGAGGGACGGGTGGAAATCCGGGCCGCAGCCTCCCTCAGTGCGGTGCAGCTGCTTTCGGCCCTGCTGGAACTGAATGAGACGCTGGCCGCCGCCGGGCTGCAGATCCGCGTGGTCAACGGCTTGGTTTCCCTTGGCACCACGCGGATCGAAGAGCCGCGCCTGAGTGAATATCTGGCCCGGGAAACCCCCTCTCAGGGTGCGGCAGGGGATATCACTCCAAGCATGATGGAGATTCTGGCCTGCATCGCCTTCAAGCAGCCGGTCAGCCATGCGGAGATCGAGCGCGTTTTCGGCGGGGTGGACAAGCGTGCCTTGGTGGTCCGGCTGCGGGAGATGGGGCTGGTGGAGGATTTCGCCGGACCTGATGGCCGGCTCCAGTTCGCCACCACCGCCCTTTTTCTGGAGCGTTTCTCGCTGACTTCGCTCGACGAGCTGCGAACGCTTCCTCAGCACGGTCAGGAGCCTTCATGACACCCGGAAACGACCGGCAGGCGTGCTGAACTTGGACACAGTGCACGCCGGACCTGCTCATCCAGTGGACCAGCAGGGGCTGACATCCGCATTCCTCCATTTTCCGGGATCATTCAGACTAGAGCATTTCCCCCAATGTCGTAGCCGTTTTGAAGCTGATTGTCTCGGGAAGCGGGGCCATGATTGACAGAAATGCTCTATAATGGCTCCGGTTTCGCCGCTCAAGCCCAATGCTGGTAAACAGGACACTTCGCCATCCAGCCGGTGCGCGTGGTGGGGGGACTGGTATGGGAATCTGTCAGGGTTTAATCCGCAGGAGGGAAGCGGTCCGGAAGATCCGGCTTGGAGCGCAGAGGCAGGCGGCCTGGCGGCGATGGGAGAAGAGGGCCAAGGCAAGGAAACTCGGAGCCGCCGACCGCACGGCCTTGGAAAAAGCCCTGACCTACTTTCGCAACAATGTGGAGCGCATGGACTATGCCGCCCGCGCGGCGGCGGGACTGCCCATCGGCAGCGGCGTCACCGAGGCTGGCTCCAAGCTTCCGGTCAAAAAACGGCTCTGCGGCCCGGGCATGACATGGGGCTTCACCATGGCCGGCCACATCCTGCGCCTGCGCGCCCCCGCGCACAGCGCCGGCAGGCGTCGGGCCGGCCTCTGGAAAGCCATTCTAACTTAAATCGACCGGATTATATGATTGACGGTCGCACCCGTTGCCGGGTGCCCATCAATTTTGTGATTCAAGCAATATAGGAAATGTGAAAATTCACATAGACAATGTGCAAACCTGACCACCGGAATGCGGATTTTGGAGAAAAATGGATGGTCAGACTGCTGGCTGACCAAGCTGGACTGTGATGTGTTGTGCTGCCAAGGAAAGGAAAACGGGAAAAAGGAGGAAGATCGGGCTGCTGGATGGTGTATTTTGCTTCAGCCTGCGCACTTTTTGCCTAATGCTCTCCTCGAACCGCAACCCCATGAATGACCAGCAGGGGAATTTGCCCGCTGACGCCGCCGGCGGGGAGCGAAACCCGGTTTCCCGCTCCAGTCAGGGACCGGGACTGATTTCCGGATGGGTGCTGATGGGCTTGGCTTTGGTGACGGTTTTATTTGCCCAGAACCCCCTTGATACCCCTGCCCCGGAAATCCTCCCCGCCTCCAACACCTTGGCGCAGCCGGAGGAGGCCGTGGATTCCATTCCTCATGCGCGTGATGAGGATTATCCGGGCACGATGACGCTGGAGGTGGACGCCACGGACACTGCGCGGGGTATTATGCGGATCAAACAGCGCATTCCGGTGGCGGAGGCGGGCCCGCTGGTGCTGCTTTATCCGAAATGGCTGCCCGGCAATCACGCCCCCAGCGGCCCGATCGACAAGCTGGCGGGGCTCCGCTTCAGCGCCGGCGGCAAACCTCTGGTCTGGCGGCGGGACGCCGTGGATGTGTTCGCCTTTCATGTGGAGGTGCCGGAAGGGGCCACTGCAGTGGACGCGGAATACCAGTATCTGTCGCCGACAGCCACGGATCAGGGCCGCATCGTGGTGACGCCGGTGATGATGAATCTGCAGTGGAACGCGGTGTCACTTTATCCGGCGGGCTGGTTCGTGCGCCGGATTCCCGTCAGTGCGGCGGTCACCTGGCCGGCGGGCTGGACGGTGGCCACGGCGCTGCGTCCGCGGAAAACCGTGGGGTCAAGGGTGGAGTACGGGACGGTGAACTATGAGACGCTGGTGGACAGTCCGGTTTTCGCGGGGCTGCATGCCAGAATAGAGAAGCTGTCGCCGGATGTCACGCTGAACATCTTCGCGGACCAGCCGGAGCAGCTGGCGGCCACGCCGGAGCAGTTTGAGGCCCATCGGAATCTGGTCACTGAGTCGCTCAAACTGTTTGGATCGCAGCACTACGACCACTATGATTTCCTGTTGGCCATGTCGGAGCGCCAAGGCGGGATCGGGCTGGAGCATCATCGCTCGTCCGAGAACGGGGTCGCCTCCGAATATTTCACCAAATGGGACGACAATGCTCCGGGGCGGGATCTGCTGCCACATGAGTTCGTGCACAGCTGGAACGGCAAGTTCCGGCGTGGAGCGGACCTGTGGACACCCGATTACCGGACACCGATGCGGGACAGCCTGCTCTGGCTTTACGAGGGCCAGACCCAGTTCTGGGGATACATCCTGGCCGCGCGCTCGGGGCTTTGGACCCGGCAGCAGACGCTGGATGCCCTGGCCGGCATTGCCGCGGCGTTTGACACCCGGGCAGGCCGTCTGTGGCGTCCGGTGGCGGACACCACCCACGATCCCATCATCTCCGGACGCCGCCCGCAGCCGTGGCGCAGCTGGCAGCGGGGGGAGGATTATTACCGGGAGGGCCTGCTCATCTGGCTGGATGCCGACAGCCTGATCCGGGAGAAGACCGACGGAGCCAAATCACTGGATGACTTCGCCTCCGCGTTTTTTGGCATCAATGACCGCGATTGGGGCGAGCTGACCTACCGCTTCGAGGATGTGGTGGCCACGCTGAACGGCGTCCTGGAGTGGGACTGGGAGGCGTTTCTGAACCAGCGGGTCAATGGCACCACGTCCCGTGCGCCGCTGGACGGCCTGACGCGGGGTGGCTATCAGCTGGTTTACCGGGACACGCCCACCGAATTCTTCAAAAAGGACGAGGCCAAACGCAAAATCAGTGATCTGAGCTACTCCTTTGGCTTGGTGACCGACAACAAAGGGGTGGTGAAGGAGGTGATGTGGGACGGTCCGGCGTTCAATGCCGGTCTGACTGCCGGTACAGAGATCGTGGCCATCGGAGGCCGGGCGTGGACGGAGGGCGATCTGAAGGCCGCCATCACCGCCGCCAAGGGAGCCGCGAAGTCTATCTCCCTGCTGGTGAAAACCGGGGACCTGTTTCGGACCGTGGAGGTGCAGTGGAATGGGGGTCTGCGCTATCCGGCCTTGGAGCGTACCGCTCCGCAGGAGGAGAACAGCCGCTTGGAGGCCCTTCTGGCACCCAAACTCTGAGTTGCCTCATTCAGCGCGGAGAAATGGGCCGGATTCTTTTCCATCAAACATCCCATGACACGTCCTGGCTTATACTTGCTGGTTGCGGTTTTGGCCTCCTCCTGTGCCTCCCCACTGGAAACCTCCATCAGCCAGTCGCCGGTCCGCATGGGCATGACCCGGCAGGAGGTGAGGGAGCATTTTGGCAGTCCTGTCCGCACAGTGCGCAAAAAGGATGGGCGGGAGGAGTGGTATTATCCGCTGTGTTGGCAGGAGTCCCTGGAACGGACAGTGTATCAGCGCCCCCGCCGCAGTGGCGATAGGACTCCAGGATTTCCCCATCAGGTGGAGTCGTCCTCCTCATTCACCGCTGAGCGCCACACAGCAGCATGAGGCCACTGTGGATTTCGATCCTGCGGGCTGCGTGGAGGCGGTTCCCAAGGGGACTATCGGTTCGGAGATCACGATAATGAAAACTCGGGAGCCACAGCGGTGGAAAGGGAAAAACACCTGGCACTGTGCAGCAGGCGCATATTCTTTTTTAAGTGGATTATATGCCGTTTGCCATAAATCATCACACCTCGGTTCCCCCGGCCAGATCGTCCCCCATGGTCCCGGCCCCAGGCCATCCCCTTCAAAAGTGGGTATGCCTGCAGGCACAGCCTGCGCTGCACCGGACTGGTCGCCGAAGCCCTCCGGCGCGCCTCCCCACCCGTTCCGGACAGCAGCCCGGAGGTGTCATCCCCGCTCCGCCGGGGGGCCCGATACACCTTTAAATCTTGGCAGAAATCCCTCGCCTTCCCGCGGATAATCTCCAGCATGAGTCACACCGCCAAGTGCCATTGCAATCCCCGCCATGGAGAGCTTCCCGGCTGAAGACCTTTGAAGCCAGACCCATGATCCACGACCACATCGACGCCTCCCATAGCGTCCACCGCCCCCATTCGTCACCCGGCCTCCAATCACCCATCGTCTCCGGGCACTCCCCCGCCCGGGATCCCCATTAATTCACACATTTTGTCCGCGTTTTCCTTGCAGGATCATGCCGTTTTTCGCCACGCTCAGAAAAGACTTTGCAATGAACGACAAGCGTTTCACGCTTGGGAGTTTTGCGTTCCACCTGCTCTGGCACAGCCGCTACAATGCCCTCATCCTGATCCGCGCCTTCCTCTGGCTGCAGGACCGCCACCTTCCCACCTTCCTTCCCGATTTCTTCCTGCGCACCCGTTACCAGATCGAAATCCTCAAACCGGTCACAATCGGGCCGGAACTTTATCTGCCGCATCCCTTTGGCATTGTAATCACAATGGGCACCCATATCGGAGCGCGGTGTAATTTATACGCCTTGGTCCGGATGCTTACCACGCCAAGCGGTTCGCCCGTGGTCGAGGATGACGTTTTCCTCTCCGATGGCGTGCGCCTTGTTGGCGGCGTGCGCATCGGGGCCGGCTCCCTGATCGGGGCGGGTGCTGTGGTGACCAAAGACATCCCCCCTGGCGTGGTCGCCGTCGGAATCCCCGCAAAAGTGATCAAAGCTGCGGGTTGGCGGAAGTGATCAGGGTTGGCATGAACCATTCCTGGACCCATGGAGCAGGAGGAATGAGTTCGGCTGGCGGCCCTTGGCAGCTGCACAGTTTGCCATAAATCATTTCCGAAAGGATACACCGGCATCGGGGAAATCTCCCGCCCATTCCGGAAATGACTTCCGGCGATCAGTATATAGGAAGGACGACCGGGGCAGTTGATCGATTCACACCTATGCGCTTCATTTTTCCCGCCATGCGGGAGCGCCTGCGCCCTCCCGCTCTCGCATCACTGGCTGGCGCAGGGGAATTATCCTAAAAAGGAAAATGGACACGCGGATTCCGCGCCGTTCGGTTTAAACGATGGCCTGACGGGAGGATTGGGCGGGCGGGTGGGGATTTCATCCGCTGAGCAGGGGTTCAGCCTCCGGAGGCAGACCCGGCAGCCATTTTCCGCCGAGCCAGTGGCGCAGCAGCTATGAGGGAAGCCGCGTCCAGCGCTGTTCGCCGCTCCATCGCTCCGTGATGGCGCGGATATGGCATAACTCGTTGCTGATGGCCGCGATGGCCTGGGCGATGATGTCGCCTTTTTCGTGCAGGATGCTCACTTTGACGGTGCGCTGTCCGCCGCTCTGCACCTGCCGTCCGAAGCCGGACATGATCACCGCGCAGAAAGGCCGGCTATTGAGGCCGGGGGAGTTTCTCCAGCGTTTCCCAAAGTCCCGGCAAGCCTTTGGCTCCGGCATGCTCATTGCCGGGGCGTACCTCCACGCCGGGGCTGATGTGGAGGTTGCCGGCAAAATAACTGTGCTAAACATGGCTGGGACGCCCGGGTTTATGTGGATTATAGCCCATGGCGGCACCCTCCTGCCGGCCATAAAGCGGCTTCACCGTGACATCGATGTCCAGGATCCACGGCAGCCCCAGCGCCGGAGCGATGGAGCTGAGAGTCTGTCAGGACAGCCAGTTCAGTCCATCGGTTTCGCTGATGCAACGCCTGGCCATCCGCACCGCGTCCTCACTGACCGTCCCCCTCATTCCCAGCAGCCCGGGATTGACCCCGTCACCGCGGATGCCGTTGTTGTGGGCATAGCGTCAGTGGCCGCAAAGCACGCTCAGGAGCACCGTGCCCATGACGTTTTTGGCCCCCGCTGCCGCAGTTGCCGCTGTAGGCCAGGGGACAGCCGCGCAAAAATTGTTCCCAGCGGCTCCCGCCTCAAGGAACTGGAAAAAGAAAATCAGGGAGCTCTCGCGGGTGGCCGGTGACTGGTCGCCCCATCCGGCGTGAAAACGCCCGCCCGGCGTGTCCCGGGGCCACGATCCGGAGACCGGCAGCGCCTGATTTGAGGACTCACCCGCAGGGTGAGCCGGAATTGGAGGTGCCAAATCGTTCATGGCCTTGAAAATAAGTCACTTCCTCCGTTTTGGCCAATTTCTCATTTTCCTCTTTAGGCTAAATCCTCTCCTTCGCCCTCGGGGGAAAGTAGCCGGTGATATTCAGTGAGTTCCGCACGCAGATCTGAAGATGGTTCCAGTGCCTCAACTCGGCCCCTTCGTAAGTCGGCCGGCCCTCCGCGAAGTAGAGGTGATCACAAAAAACGGAATAAATTGTATACTAAGCGCGGCAATTCTGCCGTACAATGATTTTCACGGCATTTTGGAGACGGATTGTTCCATAGGCTGTGAGGAAAATCGGTCGTGACACTGGGATTTTCCAAAAAGCCTGTGCAAGAGCTGCTTGGGCGCTTTCAGGGTTCATTTTGCCGTAGAATCAGGGCTTGGCGTATGATTTATTCCGTTTTCTGTGATCACCCGGGGAAGCAAGCCTTTGGGTGCGTATCACCGCCCTTCCATTTTCAAGTCACACCCAGCGGGCCGCTCCGGCCCGGCATCCCATAGCTGTTTTGCAAGTTCCTTATTTTTGTCTTTATGCGTCTTCCCGTTTATTACCTGCTGCTCCTCGCAGCGCTGTTTCCGGTTTGGACTTCCCCCGCTATGGTGCCGGAGCACACGATCCAAAACGGCGTCGTAAGCCTGGTGGGTGTTGGGCCGGACAATCCTATTCTCTACGACAACGATTTCTGGACTGATGTGCCTGACGCCGCCTACCTGTGGATGAAAGTCAGTCTGGGTGAAGCAAAACTGGTGGGAAATATTATTACGCGATGCACATTTGGCTGGGAGGAAAAATATGCCCATGAACTCCGGCAGCAAACAGATGAGGCGGCGAAGCTCCTGCGGCTGGCACGGGAAAGCGGATTGAAAAACATCCCGGAACCAGTGGTCGGTTCCACGGTCGCCATCCGCAGGCCTCCCGGCGACAAGGAGTCGGACACCGCATTTGAGCGCACGGAGGGCAGTGCTTTGATCATCGCCGAGGCGAAAAAGGCCACGCCGGAAAAGCCGTTGCTGGTGTTTGTCGGCGGTTCCTGCACCACGATCGCCAGCGCCTTCTTGGCCGAACCATCCATCACGGAGCGCATCGTGGTTTTTCAGGTGGATGGCGGTGGATACAACGGCTCGGACCAGTGGGCGTGGGACATCACCCGGCGTCATTTTAAATTTGTGAATTGGGCGCGTGGATATTTCTGGGGGAATGTCAGCGTCTGGCCGGAGGCGAGGTTCAAGGAATTGCCGGAGAATCCGCTGGGCGGCTTCCTGCGCGGATATGCGGCAAGCGATCTTGGAAAAGCCAACCAGTGGGGCGATGGCGCATGGCTCTTTCAACTCTTCGCGCCCGGCTGCATCACCGCCGTGGAGGATGACGATCAGCAGGGAATCACCGTGCCGCGTCACGGAAACAACACCCGCGCCATGGAAGACGAATTCTTCCGCACGATGAAAACTCCACATACGCAGGAAATCATATTACCTTCAACTATCAAACCAGTAGTTTCCACGGTCACAGGCCTGCTCCTTGAGCCTCCCGTGGATTTATCGAAATTCACCCGTGAGGAATTCCTGCGCGTCAGTGCCAGCGTCGGGCCGCATAAAATCAACAAGCCGTGGACCACGGCGATACCCGCTCTGCCGCCCCATCCACGTTCCGATGTCCACGGGCTGGATGAGCGGGAGATCAGGGCCTGCATGCTGCAGGCACGGGATCTCTTTGAAAAGGGAGCCGCCGTGCCGGTCTCCGATGTGGGCCTGATCAGCACGCAGGAGGATGTCATCCGGCGCCCCATGTTCAATCATGTCTCCGCTTTTTCAAATGAGGTGGCGCATGTGTATCTGCTGGTGCAGAAGCCCGCGGGCGCTGATGCCTGGGGCACATTCTCCATCGTGCAGGACCGGACCACCAACCCGCCTTTGAATTATTTTGCCGAGATTAAGGGAAGTGAAGTCCGCTTCGAGGCCGTGAGCTGCTATAAATGCCACGCCAATGGCCCGTTGGCCGTCCACCCCGCCCGCGGGGATCTTATCAATGATGCCGCATTGCTCAAGGCCTTCAACCAGCACATCGGGGACCAGCCGCTCTCCCGGATGCACTACCCTCCGCATGATCCCGCCCCGGCCTATGGCGATCCCCTGACATTGAAGGCCTGCACGAAGTGCCATGCCAATGACGCGGACCGTGCCCCGCTTTTCAAAGTCCACTCCCACTCCATCAGAGTTCTCGTGGACTATGGACACATGCCTCCGGCGCGCCCCCTCAGACCTGAGGAACTGGCGGAGATCAAAGCATGGCTGGCTGTGAAACCGTAACACACCATCAGGACCCCGGAAAGCCCGCCGCCGCCACCCGTTTGACAGGGGCACCCGCCCGGCCTCACGGCTTTCCTCCTTCTTTATTCCGCCGCCATGACCGCTGAGGAACTTCTCCACCACATGCAGGCCGCCGCGCGGAAATACAACCGCGCGCAGCGCGTTCTACCCGCCGCCGTGGGGATTGCCGCGACCGCCGGGCTGGTCATGCTCCTCCCCCCGGTGACGGGAGAAAAATTCCCCCGCGTGGATCAGCTTCGCTTGGCTGACAGTCGTAAGCGTTTGATCCATGCCCCTGTCCGGGCTGCGGTTGGTGAAAACAAAGATCTGAAGGGAGCGCTCGTCCTCCCTCAGCGTCCCGCGCACCAGCATTTTCCCAACATCAGGCTCATTAGGGGAAAGCCCGCAACGTCAACAGAATGCAGGTGGCTGCTGTAATTTCCCTTTAGAGCATTTCAAATAATATTGTAGCCACATGAGGCAAACCATCCTCTGGCATTCGTCGGACTCACCGCATCCAGTGCCGCCGCGACGGTCTCCAGCAGCTTCCCATGGGTCCGGGCCGCGGCCCT